>JALHMH010000027.1 GCA_022844165.1 Lysobacterales bacterium | reverse complement strand
GCTCATCGAGGCCAGCGGCAGCTTTGCTTCTCAACCACCACCAACCGAGCCATCTGACATCCCGATTGTTCATCTTAATAATTGACGAAAAACGTTGGAAAAAGGTTGACACATTCCGAGGCCAGCGGCAGCTTTGCTTCTCAACCACCACCTACGGAGCTACCTGACATCCCAATTGTTCATCTTAATAATTGACGAAAAACGTTGGAAAAAGGTTGACACCTTCCGCCCCTTTCTCGCCATGGCCAAGCGATTCATACTCCGTCAGCAGCTTCTGTTTCTCTGTGCCACTGAAGCGGTGTCTGGTGCGCTTCTCCAGCCTTGGATCAGGTTTCACTTCCAACGACGGGGACATTGCAAACCTCCTCTGAAAGCCCTCTTTATCTTAAAGATAAAAAGCTACAGCAAAAGCGTTGGAGGTATGTTGACACAGAGGGGACCAACCACCCCAATTGCCGTCAAACGCACGACGAACGGGACGGACAGCTATTCGGCGAGAAAGCTGGCTCTCGTTCGGTTAGAGAGGGGGAAACTACAGTGGAGCCTGCCGCATTCATGTCACACGCGAGTGCGTGGTTTGCTCGGGTTTGGATTTGTCATCATAGAGGCGATCCGGTCGAGTGGTCGGGCTTCGCCAATGCGCTGGGCTCTATCCACCAGCGTTCACGCAAGCCGCGCGCGCTATCGAGAAAGCGCTGCATGAGCGTCTTGCGGCCCAGCAAGACGCGTGCTTCGCCGCGCATTCCGGGGCGCAATTGCATATCTGTCGGCACCACACCCAGCGTGGCTAGTGCCTGAAACGAATCTTCGTCGCTCGCCGGGCTTAGCCATCGAATCGTGGCCGCCACTGTGCCGTGACGTTCGTGCGGGAAGGCGCTCAGAAAAAGCCGCGTCGGCAGCTCAGTTCTCAGTCGCTCGAGGTCGCGTTCAGCCAGTTGCAGGCGCGCCTGCAACGGTGCGTCCACGGCAACCAGCCTCGCGAGTTCGTCGCCGCGCGCCAATTCGTCGCCGGGCGAAACCCGGACGCCTACGACCACGGCGTCGCGCGTGGCACGTACGACACGACGATCGGCGCTCGCAGGGCCAATTTGCGCGCGCAGCGCAGCGATGCGGGACGCCAATTTCGCAAGCTCACTCTGCTCGGCACCTGATTGTTGCGCGTGACGCGACACCAACAAGTTGCGCTCGGCGCCGAGGCGCTGCAGTCGCTGCTCGGCTTGCACGCGCATTTGCGCCGAATCTGCCGCACGCAGGCGGTCTTCCAATACAGTGATGCCTGCCAGCAGTCCATCTGCGACGGCTTTCTCTTTGCGCGCCAACAGTGCACGTACATCGGCATCGTGCGCCTTGCGCAGCGCCAATTCGCGATCAACCAATTCGGCTTCCGCATCGATAGCTGCCAGCGCTTGTGCGTGGCTAAGATCAACTTGCTCGCGTTCAACTTGTAATCGACGTTGATCCAACGTCAGTGTTTGCAACTGCGTATCGGCATCGCGCAGTTCATCGCTGCGGACGTCGAACAGCGGCTGCCCAGGCCGCGTCACATCGCCATCACGAATCCACACCTGCTCTACGCGCCCAGCGACTGGCGCTTGCACGCTTGCCGCCGCGTCCATGGGCTCGAGTACGAACGGCGCGCGTGCGGTCTCTGGCAGAGGTACGAGGATTGCGAAAAGCAAAGCCGCCAACGCCATTACCAGGAGTAAGACGGCGACCAAACGGACTGCAAGAGCCGGCGGATCCGTTGGCAGCAACCCCGACGCTGAGTCGAAAGGGTTCATGCAGCATCGCCCATCTGTTGACTGGATAGGTAAAAGTACAAACCGCGCAAGGCGAGCAGCTCGTCGTGCGTGCCGCTCTCTGCAATACGACCGCCTTCCAGAACCACAATGCGATCGGCATCGCGAATCGTGCTGAGCCGGTGTGCGATGACGATGCAGGTTCGTCCTCGGGTCAGCTCACGCAGATTGCGCTGAATGACGCGTTCGCTCTCGCTATCGAGCGCACTGGTTGCCTCGTCGAAGATCAACACCGGTGGATCCGGATAAATCGCGCGAGCCATCGCGATGCGCTGTCGCTGCCCGCCGGAAAGCAACAAACCGGTTTCGCCCACGCGCGTTTC
This sequence comes from Lysobacterales bacterium, assembly GCA_022844165.1. Lineage (GTDB taxonomy): Bacteria > Pseudomonadota > Gammaproteobacteria > Xanthomonadales > SZUA-5 > JALHMH01. The sequence continues at coordinate 60,103 of JALHMH010000027.1, read as the reverse complement.
ATAACCGAGCGGCAACCGTTCGATGAAACCATCGGCATTGGCCATTCGCGCGGCCCACCGCACGCGGTCCATGTCCGGCTCGACGCTGCCAAAATCGATATTGCGCGCAATGGTGTCGTCGAACAGGTGGTTCTCTTGCAATACGATACCCATGCGTTGCCGCAGCTCGCGATGATTCAATTTGCGGTGATCGGTTCTATCGAAATGGATCTCGCCAGCCGTTGGCGAAATCAGGCCGGCGATCAGTTTGGCCAGGGAGGTCTTGCCGCAGCCGCTTCGCCCGACCAGTGCAATGGTTTCTCCGGTTGGAATATCCAGGGAAACATCGCTCAAGACCTGAGCCGATTCGGGGCCGCCATAACGCAGGCTGACGTTGCGCAATTCGATACGGCCCTCCAGCGTAGGCACCGCCTTTAGCCCGCTGCGATCGCGCCCCTGTTCCGGCTCTGGTTCGACCACATCGTTCAGCCGTTCCAGAAGTACCGACACAAACTGGAGGCCGTCCCAGGTGCCAAGTGCGCGCAGAATGGCTCCACTCGCCATCGCCATCAGACTGCTGAATGCGACGAACGCGCCAACCGTCAAATCGCCCGCGACAACCGCTCGCGCGCCCAACCAAAGAAACAGTACGGTACCCAGAAGGCCCAGGGCCTGAAGCGCACTCTGAAAACCGAGCACCGCCAGATTGCCGCGAAACTGTTGTCTGGAGACTTTCAAGAACTGGCTAAGGATGGTGTCGCGAAAGCGCTGCTCTGCCGCAGCGGCTTTTACCGCTTCGATGCCTTTGATCGCGTCGATTTGCTGAGAGGCGTAGCGTCCGTAAGCCGTTTCCAGCTCTGCGTACAACGGCCTGAGCACATGCCGCGAGTAAACCATGAGCACTACGTATAAGGGTGCCAACAGCAGGTACAGTGCAGCAAGCTTTGCAGAATAAAGCAGCATCAACGCCAAACAGCCCATCAGCTGCAGCAACGCCAGAGCGCCGTCCAAGCCTTGTTCGACGACGAACTGACGCAGCACTCGGGCGCCATCGAGCCGGCGCTGGATGTCGCCGGTACGACGACTCAGAAAATATGTCATGGGCAGGGACAACAATCGGCGCGTCAAAAAGTCGAGCGCGGCGCTATCGACACGGACTGCGACGTAACTCATCAAGTAATGCTGTATCCACTGCGCGGCGACGAGTAAAGCCAGTGCGCCAAGCATGCTTGGCACAAGAACGGCAAGCAGCTCCAGATCATGATCGACGATCACCCGATCGACGACGAACTGGGTCAGGATCGGGAACAACAACCCGAGCGTCGCGGCGATAAAGGCAAGCGCCGCCGCCAGCGCAAGTGAACTCGAATTCTGCGTTACGAAGGGGCGTAACCACGCCAACCCTTGCGGTGCCGGAAGTTCGGGCGCCGGCCCTTGCACGTAGTCGAACAGCGCCGCGTAGCCGCTGAAGCGTGCGCGAAACTCGTCGTGCGTCTGGCGTTCGTGAGACGTCGCCGGGTCGGCAAAATAAACGTGGCGTCGGTCGATGCGGTAAACAACGACCCAATGGTTGCCCTCCACGTGACAGATGGCTGGCAAAGGCATTTGCGTCATGTGCTGCGGCGACACTTTGAGGGCACGCGCCGCCAATCCGACCTCGTTTGCAGCTCCGATCAATCCGCGCAAACTCGTGCCATCGTGAGCGGTGTGGCACAACTCGCGAATGCGCGACAGACTCAGGTTGCGCCCGAAATGGCGGCATACCATCGCAAACGCGGCGGCGCCGCAGTCCATTTCGTCGATCTGGGCAACGAAAGGAATGCGCCGCAGTGTTCGACGCGGCTCCTGCTCTGGCATCGATTCCTGCGGCGCGACGATCGGCGCGCGCGCATCGGCGGGCAGTAATTCCTCGGCAAAGTCCAGTGGAACGCGCGCCAACGAATCGGCACGATACATCTCGCGCCGCTGGTGCAAGAGGCGCTCGAAGGCGGGTTCGCGCTGACGCAAACGCGCGAACGCCAGTTCGTCCAGTACCAGCAGTTCGCAGTCGCTCACGGCTTGAACGCTCGTGGCTCGCGGCGTGTCGCAGATCAGTGAGATTTCGCCGAAAAGATCGCCAGCGCGATAGAACGCGCGGTGTTCGCCCAGATCCGGCGCGCCCGTGAATGCCCGCGCCCGGCCCTCGCGAAGACAGTACATTGGGCCTGGCGGCGCACCTTCGACAATGATCGAGTCTCCAGCCGCCGCACGCTGCGGACGAAACTCGCCGATCAGAGCGTCGAGCGCCGCCTCCGGTAACGCAGCGAAGACCGCGTGCGACTTCAAAAAACCGTGCACGGTGCGCCAACGCGCGAGGCGCTCAAGTCCATCTTTGAGCTCGGGGCACGCAGCAACCAGATCGAGCACGTGAGCGCGCGACAGACGCACGACGCTGACACTGGTGCTGGCGCGCACGCCGGCCACGCGCACGCCGCCTGCAATCAATGCCGACTCGCCGAAAGCATCGCCTGCCACGAGCCGATTGAGCGGCACTTCGCGGCCGTCGGCGCCAGCTTTGACCACACGCGCGCGACCACTGAGCAGCAAGTAGAACGCATCTGCCAGGTCGCCCTCGCGTACGATCCAGTCGCCGAAGGCGTAGTTTTCGACCAAACATCTGGCGCGCAGATCAGCGTGGAACTCAGGAGGCACGAACCGCAACAGGGGCGACGACAGCGCCTCGTCGATCGCTAAACTCTCGCGCAATGCCGCGCTCATGACAGGCTCCAGACAACGTCGCGCAACAGCTCCTCGATCGTCTCCTCGTCGCAAGCGCCATCCAGACGGCGATCGACATCGACATCGCCCAGCGCCGCTTCGATGATCCGCCGCAGCCCGAGCAACAACCATCGCCCGCCGGCATCGATCGGTCGGGACAGTTGACCGGGTTTGAGCGCGCCCAGCGCACGGCGCTCTTCGTCTTTCAAGCTGTCGAACCAACGGACAGCCATGGTGATCGGCAGCCGTGCTTCGCGGGCCACCAGTTCCGGATCCGATCCATCGACAGTCACGCAGCACCAGGCCTCGTTTGCCGCGTCTGCGTTGTCGAACTCCAGCTGCACGATCTCCAGACGGCGCAAGCTCTGGCGTGTCTGCCGCAACAACCGCGCGCGCGTTTCGACCGTGCGATTTTTCGCCAGCTTCTGTGCATAGCGCCGATCGATGATGCTCCAGTCGCATTCGCTACCAAGGTGCGCACTCCCTGACACATTTGCGGCCACGCGTGCCGCGACCGAGCGCAGGACCTGGTCCCAACTGTCGGCGAGCAGAAGATCCACGATTGCTTCGTACTCGGTCGTGGCGGCGTGGTCGGAGGTTTGACGCCTGATGCTGGCGCATAGGACTTCATAGGTGACCCGACGTTTGGCTAACCAGCGTTGGCAATCGTCGGCGCTGACCAACCCGTGGCGATAGCGGAAGGCGCGCAACGCTGAGGCGAACTCGCCGCGCGCCTTGGTTACGGGCAATTGCAGCGTATTCACTGCCATGACAACGTCGGCAAGTGTTGTCGTTTGGCCACCGATGGCGAACATCGGTTGCACGAACAGCTCCGCCGTGGTGCCCTTAGTATTCAATTCGAAACGCAGCGTCGCGCACTTTTTGCGCGGCTGGCAAATGAACCAAGCCATCGACCGGCTTGGAGTCCTTCGGCTCCCGCGGGTCGCTTCTTACCGCACTCGCCAGATCAGTTTTTGCGTTCACGGTTGTCTTTGGTGTGAATTTGTTAGCGTGGAAACCAACTCGTGCGATCACAGCGCATGGACAGCTGTCTGGCAGTTCAAGCGCCGCAGCAGTTGGTTTGGCGAATTCGAGGCTGGGCGTGAGCCCGAATTGCCTGGGCCTGACAAGCCCAAGATGGGCTTGTTCAGACCCCTGTTGTCTAGAAGGAAAGCGCGCTGAACCACCACACAATTGCAACCGCGATAGCGCAGATCACGTTCCCGGTCGAATCGCGATCTCGCGTACTTTTTGCAGAATCGTGTGACCCGGAATCGGCACCACACCGCCCTTTGGGTCCACCTCAGGTGCCAGATCCGCTGGCACTTCCTGCGGCTTCGATTGCTGATTTGTCTGGTCCGTGTTCATAAACTCTCCTCCATCGGCCGGAGACGCTCGGCATTGGTCTGCGTCTCGAAGCCAGCCTGCCTGGCTGCTCGACCCGGACACCCGGGTCGATGAGTACTACGAGAATTCGCGACACATGGGACCATCTTCTGCGATCAAGCGCGCCTGAAGTTCATAACGCGAACCCGATCTTGCGGCAGGGAAGCGCGAAACTCCGCACCTCCCGCCGCGCAAACCATCAACTCGTTCCGCGTCTGGCAGCCTCGCGCACCTTTTGCACTGCTGGGAGCAGCAAACCAATCAGACCACCTTTGGGGTCGGATTCCGGCGCCATATCTGCAGGTACAGGGTCTTGATTCGCTTCGTGTTCCTTTTGTTCCGTGTTCATTCGATACTCCTCGAGCACGCCGGGACGCGCGGCAATGAATTTGCGTCTCGAATCGCCCATCAACGGGGAATTCGGCCCGGTGATCGGGTCAGTAATAGAGACGTAGTAGCGCAGTCAAAACGACACCACGACTTTCTTTGCGCGTGCCAACTCAGGTACGACAACCAGGCAGTCCAGGAGCCGTCAATGGACGATGAACTCTTGTATCGATATCGCTGGGCAACGCAGGACCCTGCTGCCCAGGCCGCATTATTGGCGGCGGTCTACCAGCGAGTTCGCGGCCGCGAGCCATTGTTGCTGCGCGAGGACTTCGCGGGCAATGCTGCCGATTCAGTCGCCTTTGTTGCAGCTTCGTCAGCGCGCCGAGCCATTGCCGTCGATCGTCATGCGCCTACACTGACACATGCCCGAACCCGCGCGGGCTGCCTGCTCGGCGGCGATGTTGCACGTATCGATTTCCACCGGGCCAATGTGCTCCGTTTGGCGCCACCGGCTGTGGACCCGGTCGATGTGCTCGCCGCGCTCAACTTCAGCATCGGCTATTGGCATGATCGCAGCGCGTTGCTCAGCTATTTCAAACATGCACGTCGTTGTATTGCTGCTGAAGGAATCGTGATCGTCAACACCTTCGGCGGCCCCGCATGCATGCGTCACCGAATCGATCGATATCCGGTGACGCCGGGCGTAGAACCCGGACAACCGCCGCTGGCACCGTTCGATTACTTGTTTGAATACCGCAGTTTCGACGCAGCCACAGCGCGCATCGATTGCCGCATCCACTTCGAATGGCCAGACACCGCCGCGCGCGGCGGGCGGCGCCAGCGCCGCAACGCGTTTCGCTACGACTGGCGGCTGTGGACCCTGCCGGAATTGTGCGAAGGTTTGCTCGAAAGCGGGTTTGCGCGTGCCGAGGTCTGGCGCCACACTGCCGAGCAACGCGACGGGCGCACGCACGTTGAACTTGGCCCGGTAAATGCGCTGCGCGAGAAGGAGCTCTGGCTGGCCTACGTTGTCGCTTGGCAGTGACACGCCGAAACTGGAGAACGAACGTCTACGCTGGGAACCGGGATAGACAGTAAGCGAGCAAAATCAGCAGATTGCCAGCAAGAAGCCATACCTTGTTCATGCCACACGCACCCGCGCACCGGCGCAAATCTCACGTACCGACAAATCCACGACGTCGAGCACCAAACGCAGCTCAACATCGCTCAGCGTACCGCTGGGAAGCGACGCAAATCGAGCACGCTCCAGACGCTTGTTCGTCAACCACCTGGTCGTTGCGGACGACGTGCCCACCGTAGCGGATCCAGAATGGGTCTTGAAGTTACCGATAAATCCGTCTGCCTTGACCGCTGCACCGACAGGAATGACCGCTTCGTCAATCATTGCCCGTGCTCCAACAACCTGTACTTTTGCTGCGCTGGCATGCGATAGAAGCGGCGCAACCAAGCCACGGCATTGGGGTGTTCCAAACGGCCTTCGAAACGATAGAGCAACCATTGGCATGCCTGCGCCGCAAGCCTGTTGGCAAAGATGTACCGCTGGCGATCGTTGGCGTTAAGCGCGCTGCTGAAACGGACCTTCTCGAAGAGCGCCGTGAACAGCCGCTCCGGCGGCCCATGGGTGGAAAGCAACAATACGAACTTGTCGATTTCCGCCTGCAATTCCAGTTCGAGTGCTGTGCAGCTGGTGTCGCGCTCCGCGCGCCAGGCGACACAAACGAAGTGCGAAACGCCCTCGACGATGGCTGCCTGTGCATCCAACGAATCGACAGCAGCGTCTGCGAGGCGCTCGTCCAGAAACAGCGACAACGCGATGCCATCCGCCTCCTGGAGAATCAGCAGTTGTTCGCGCACATCGCACGCGGTCCATTGCTTACGCGTTGCTTGATCAGAAAAAACATGATCCGAAACGCGCACTGACACGCTCAGATCGTAGCGAGCTTCGATGCGGCATTGCCATGCATCGAGCGCTTTTAGCATCGTTCAAGCCTCGGCAAAGGCATTTCGGGTCAAATTTTCCGGGGCACTGTCCGTGACGAGCACATCATCTTCGATGCGAATGCCGCCATAGGGCGAAAGCGCATCGACGGCGCCCCAATTGATGCAGCGAGCATCTTTCCCGGCTCGCAGTTTTTCGAGCAACATCGGAATGAAGTAGAGACCTGGCTCGACAGTGACCACATTGCCGGCTTCCAGACGTCGCGTCAGCCGCAGGAAGGGATGGCCGGGCGGACGAGGAATTGCGCCGCCATCTTCATCGCGCTGCAAACCGGCGACATCGTGGACCTGGATACCCAAAAAATGGCCCAGACCGTGAGGGAAAAAAACGCTCGTAATTTCCCTTTCGACCTGCCCTTCTGGCGACATATCGACAAGGCCAGTCGCATGAAGCACTTGCCCGATGTAATGGTGACAGTTCAGATGCAGATCACGGTAATCAGTGCCCGCGCGCATCTGATCAACTAAGAGCCGCTGTTTTTCGTCGACTGCATGGATCAACTCAGCAAAGGCACCAGAATGCGCTGAATAGGTGCGCGTGATATCGCAGGCGTAACCACTCACTTGCGCACCGGCATCGATCAGGAAACTGAGAAGGTGCTCCGGCGAAGGACCTGGTGTGTGGTGATAGTGAAGCACGGCGCTGTTTGCGTTCAACGCGACGATGTTCTCGTAGGGCAATTGCGCATCTGTGTGATCCGTCGCGGAGCAATAGGCAAGATGAATTTGGTGTTCAGAGGCACCACTTCGAAAAGCCGCTTCCGCAGCACGGTGTCCACGCACGCCACGTGCGGAAGCGTGTCGCAGCAACGCCAGTTCATAGGGCGTTTTGCGTGTACGCGCCATATGCAAGCGATTCAAAAGCGGCGTAGGGTTATTCGGAACCACCCCATCAAGCGCTGCGCTGACATCGCCAATGATGGCTGCGTTGCTCAACTTCTGCGGAAAATGCGCTGCTGCGTGGGCCGCTTCACGGATGACCCGAACATCAAAACACTCTGTCCAATCGCCGCTCGGTGCGGCGGGTGGTGCGTGCCAGTAATCGGTTGGTTGAAAGTAGATGAGGATCGGCTTATTGCCAGGCGTCACCACAATCCAGGACGACGGATGATGGTCGAGTGGCGCCCAGGATAAAAAATGTGGGTTCGCGCGAAACGGGTAACTACGATCGTCCAAAAAACTGCACGTCTCCACGCCGCTGGCGATCAACAAGTGTTCGTATCCGGTGTGCTCCAGCGCATTGATCGTACGTCGCCCCATCTCCGCAACGTGTTGACGATAGAGGTCGCTCAGTTGCATCTTGCGGCGTCCTTAGAATGGCAATAACAACTTCGCGTCGAGGGCGAGGATCTGGCTCTTGAACAGACTTTGGATTCTGATCAGGGCTTCGTTGTTGTCCGCATCGAATCGCATCACCAGACTGGGTGTCGTATTCGAACATCGAAGCAATCCCCATCCATCTGGCCAGTCTGCTCGCACGCCATCGATCGTGGTGATTCGTGCACCATCGAACTTGCACCGGTCGCGAAATCGATCCATGAATCGATAGTGATCGCCCTCGGCCATCGGAACCTTCAACTCGGGAGTGCTGACACCTTGCGGAAGCTCTGCAAAAAACTCATCGGCATCTCTGCCATCGCCCGATAAGATCTCCAACAAACGGCACCCGGCATACATGCCATCGTCGAAGCCGTACCAACGCTCCTTGAAGAAAAAGTGACCGCTCATCTCGCCCGCCAATTCGGCTTGCGTTTCTTTCATCTTTCGCTTGATCAAAGAATGGCCGGTCTTCCACATAATCGGGCTGCCACCGTGCCCAAGAATCACGCCCGCCAAGTGTCCGGTGCACTTGACATCGTAGATGACCGTTGCGCCGGGCGCGCGCACAAGAACATCGCGAGCGAATGCCATCAGCAGACGGTCTGGATAAATGATGTTCCCTGATGGTGTGACCACACCGAGCCGGTCCCCATCGCCATCGAAGGCGAGGCCGATATCGGCCTTCAGTTGTTTGACCGATACGATCAAGTCCTGGAGGTTATGCGGGTCGCTCGGGTCAGGATGATGATTAGGGAAGGTACCGTCGACATCGCAATAGAGCGGAACAACTTCACAGCCGATCGATTCGAACAACCGAGTTGCAATTGCCCCCGGAGATCCGTTACCGCAATCGATGACCACTTTGAGCGGCGTTTCTAACTGGATATCGCTCGAAATCCGCTCAATGTAGTTCTCGACGATGTCCATTTGCGTCAACGCACCCTGCCCGCTATCGAGTCGTTGTTCTGCGATACGCGCGTACAACGCCTGGATGTCTTGCTCCGCAAGGGTCTCGCCACCCAGCATGATCTTGAATCCGTTGTACTCTGGCGGATTGTGGCTCCCGGTGACCATCACACCAGAACCGGCGCTAAGGTCGTACGTCCCGAAATACAAGACGGGAGTCGCTACGATGCCGATATCGATTACATCGCAGCCCGACTCAACCAATCCGCTGATTAATGCGTCGCTGAGTGAAGGTCCACTCAGCCGGCCGTCGCGGCCAACCAGGATCGTCTTATGTCCGCGTGCGCGATTCTCCGATCCGATTGCCTGACCCAACAGTTTTGCGATCGCCTCGTTGAGCGTCTGACCGACGATGCCGCGAATATCGTAGGCTCGGAAGATGCTGTGGTCCACAGCGACCGTACGTTGCGGAACCCGCGGCTCCGGTGTTTGCTGTGGAGGCGCCGCAGGCCGGCCCGCACCCGCCGCTTTGTTCACGGCTTTTTGTGCTGCCAGTTTCGCTTCTTCAACCGCACGTTCGGCAACTGTGCCAACCGAGGCCTCCGATTGACGATGCAGCAGCCGCTCCAACAATTCAGGGTTCTTACGCCAGAGCGTAATCAGCACTGCGATCGCCAGTGCCATCGCCGTGAGCAACCCGTTGCTGATAACACCCGATGGACCAAGAACGATCAACGGCGTCGCTGGCGCAACAGCAATGCGCATCATCGTACCTGGTACCGCTGTCGAGGTCATGCCAGTCTGCATCGAGCCTTCGATGACAGCTTCAGCCCCACGGGACTCGCCCTGCACCAACGCAATTTTCAATCCCCCATGCGAGGGACCTAAAAACACCTCACGAACCGGAAGATAAGGAAGTTTTGCCAGTGCAAATCCGGCAATTCGTCCATCGATCGTCACGGGGTTGACCAAAACCAACTCTCGCTGGGTGCTGCGAACCCCATGAACCTGCGCGGGCGCTGGCGCGCCCAGTCGCGCGGCATTCAACAGCATTTCGGCGTTGGCGTAGCCGAAACTACCAATATCTAACCCGATCTCGCCCAAAACGTCAGCACCCACGAACCGGATATCTTGGACCTGAGGCATTTTCTCTTGAACTGCGCTCAACGCGCGGGCGGCGTCGCCCGCATCTGGGCTGCCGAAATAGCGTTCGATTTCGGGGTGGACCAGTGCTTCGGCCAGAGCTTGTTGTTGCTCGCTGATGTAGCCCGCCAACTGTTGCTTCAGTGCAGTCGAAACCGAGTCAATATTCGCACTGGCGCGGTTTGTCAGAAAAGCCTGGACCGTCTGAAAGCCGAACAGTGCGGCGACGGCGATCGTCCCTGCCAGCGCCAGCGGCGCGACAAGTTTGCGAATGTCCAAGGGCGTGCCGCGCCCACGAGACGAGCTTGCGGCTTTGCTCTCGTCGCCCGACGGCGATTTCTTGCCTATCAATCGCTTGATCAGGTCTTGCACGCGTCTGCCCCGCTACCCTTTGCGCAATTGCCGCGCTTTATTGTTTGCCAGTATGGCCGAATCCACCCGCCCCGCGCTCGCTTTGGTCGAAACTGTCAACAATTTCGAGAGACGGGCGCCAGATTGGCATCAACACGAGCTGCGCGATTCGCTCGCCAGGCTCGATCCTATACACAACAGAGGAGCGATTCCAACAACATAACATTAGTGGCCCCTGGTAGTCCGCGTCGATCAGACCCACCAGATTGCCGAGCACAATGCCGTGCTTGCTACCGAGTCCCGATCTGGGCAAAACGATCGCAGCAACGGTCGGATCGCCGATGTGGATTGCGATCCCGCTCGATACCATTTGGCTTTCGCCCGCCGCCAACAAGAGCGGTTCCATGAGGCAGGCACGCAGGTCCATCCCGGCCGACTGGCCGGTGGCATAGTTCGGCAGCGGCCATTCGGTGCCAATCCGCGGATCCAGAACCCGCAATTTCAGTCGACTAAGCACTTGACCCCGCAATTCTCGGCATGAGCCATTGAATGACGGATCGTGCCAAGTCGATCTTGGATTGGCGCGGGAAAAGTTGTTCCTCTTGCGCTGCGATCGCCACCAGGGCACTTTCGTCGTGGTCGAACACAGGCTCGCTGACGTCGTTAGCCAGGATCACATCGGCGCCTTTTGCTTCACGTTTTCTCCGGGCGTATTCCAAAAGCTCTCGAGTTTCAGCGGCAAAACCGACGACGAAAGGGCGATCAGGCAAAGCGGCGACGGTCGCGAGAATGTCAGGGTTCTTGATTAGCCGCAATTCCAATACATCGGCGGATTTCTTGAGCTTCTGGTCCGCGACACTCGACGGTCGATAGTCGGCAACCGCTGCTGCACCAACGTAGACGTGCGCACCCTTGCAAGCTGAGAGCACCGCATCGAGCATTTGCGTCGCGCTGCGCACATCGATACGTGAAATGCCATTTGGCGTCTGCAACGTAACCGGCCCGCACACCAGAGTAACGCCAGCCCCCATCGCAGCAGCAGCAGAAGCGATCGCAAAGCCCATTTTTCCACTGCTCCGGTTGCCCACAAAGCGCACAGGATCGATGTCCTCGAAAGTCGGCCCGGCACTGACAACCCAACGCTGTCCGGTCAGCGGCCCGTTCGGTGACAGAGAGGCAATCAGATCGTCTACATCGACCATTCGTCCAGGACCTACATCGCCGCAGGCTTGATCGCCAACATCAGGGCCAATGATGCGTACATTGCGACTACGCAGCACCGCAAGGTTCTGCTGCGTCGCCGGATGGCGCCACATCGCCTGGTTCATTGCCGGCGCCAACGTCAATGGCGCCGGGCTCGCCAGTACCAGTGTGGTAAGCAAGTCGTTAGCGAACCCGTGTGCGAGGCGTGCAACAAGGTTAGCCGTCGCCGGTGCAATCAGCACGTGTTCAGCCCACCGCGCCAGCTCGATATGTCCCATTGCGGCTTCAGCTGCCTGATCCCAAAGCGAATCTCGTACTGGGTAGCGGCAAACAGCTTGCAAACTCGTCGCCGAGACAAACTGGCGCGCCGCATCCGTTAGCACACAGCGCACCTCGAAACCGCGTTGCGTTGCGCGCCGCGCGAGCTCCACGGCCTTGTATGCAGCGATGCCCCCGCCAATACCGAGTAATAAGCGCATTTGTCAGAATTTTCCGACAACCGAATGCGTGTAAAGACTACCGTAAAAAGCGTGTGTTTCTCTCAGAGATCTGGCTCACAGCGACTAGGCTTTCGCAATGACTCAAACAAAGGTGCGTCGCAAATGTCTACTCATTGCCCGATTCACGATTGGCCGCAAGACGAACGACCCCGCGAACGGCTTCTGGCGCTTGGCGCCGCGCGACTGACCGACGCGGAGCTGTTGGCGCTGCTGGTCGGCACTGGAACCAGAGGCCGGAGTGCCGTCGAATGCGCCCGCCGCTGGCTATCGTCGGGAGACCTCCGCGAAGCATTGACTCGCCCACTGCATCTCTTGCCAACAGATATCGGCATTGGCCCTGCAAAGTGGGCCACTGTTCAAGCGGCCCTTGAACTAGGCCGTCGCTTAGAGACATCGGCCATGCGGCGGGGCCGCCCCTTGCGAACACCGGGCGACGCGCAACAAGCGCTCCGCGCTCACTTGTCTGGACTGGATCACGAAGTCTTCACTGCCATCTACCTCGACGCGCGCCATCAAATCCTCGCCCAAGAAGATCTATTTCGCGGCGGTGCTGCGCAAGCATCGGTATACGTTGGAGAAGTCGTCAAGCGAGCGCTTGCGGTCAAAGCTTCGGCCATGATCGTAGCGCACAACCATCCATCAGGTATCGCAGAGCCCAGTGAGTCCGATGTGGAACTGACAAGACGCCTCCGTGCAGCACTGGCGCTCGTTGATATCCGCTTGCTCGATCACGTCATCGTCGGTGGCGGCGACCCATACTCTTTTGCCGAAAGCGGGCTGCTTTGAAGCAACATCCCATGTCGAATTCGGAAGTTGCTCCCACCCCATGTTCGGCGGTGAATCAGGCGCGATTGACCGGCAGACCGCGACTGCGAACGCCCAGAGGCTTGCCGCCGGACCGGACGGGTTGGGCAGGGTTAGGAAAAGCGGGTTCTACCGCGACGATCCTGACTGCACAACTTTCATTTTTGCATTCAGCGCCCGATCACCGACCACCCTATAATCGACAAGCAGCCCCCAGCACTTCATTATCTCGTTGAACGATCGCGTACTTGCTCGAAGATCTCCATGGCCGTCGACTTTGCTGCAGAATTTTTCTCGCTAGACGCAGAGTTCCCACCGGATGCCTGCGAGCAGTCGTGCGCCTCGCTGGGCAACGCAGTGAGCCAGTTGCGTGAGCGTCGCCCGGATCTTTTTGCGGTGATGAACGAAATCGGTCAAGCGTATCTGGACGCATTCGGTGGAGAGTACGAGGTCCTGTTGCAGCGCACGCTTGACGCTTTGGCCCTCAGTTTCGTTCGCATGGCGTCGCGCCATGGAACCTGGGGCGACGATCTGCATGAGTACCACAACGAGCATCACACCCTGGAGCTGTTGAATGGGCGGTTAGCTCGTATTCGATTGCAGCTTGGATGGAAAGCACTTGGTGCGCGCGACTGGCTGCTGCTGGCACTGTTCGCGACTTGCCACGATCTGCGCCAGCGCGAATCGGTGGCCTTTTGGCACGAGATTGGCGCAAACGAGCGAGCCAGCATCGCCGAGGCATTTCGAATTTTGGATAGCGTAGGATTCTCGCGCGAACAGGATCGCGATTTTTACCTGACGCTGGGATTGATGATTGCCGGGTCCACTTTCGACGCAAGACCCGCTGCTCTCAATCCGTTCAACACCGCCGAGGTGGCCTCTTCTGGCGGCTCGCTGGCACCGAAATTGGTCGCCAAGCTGGTCTCCAACGACGAATCGGAAGATCCGACAGTGTATCGACGTACGCAGCTGATGCTGATTGCTGCTGACCTTGATACCGCCAACGTCGGCGAACCATTCGCATCGCTGGCTGGCAGCGCCGTTCGGTTAGTGCAAGAGCGAGAAAAGCGCGCTGGCCGTGCGCTCAGTGCCACAGAATCGGCATTACCCGTGTTCGAATTCCTGACCGATGGCCAGGATCGCTACTTCTTCGATCTGCATCGCTTCGTCTCGGCGCTCGGCAACGACGTTTTCGGTACGGCCAAACAAGGCAACGAAGCACGGGTTCGAGAACAATCCAAGCGCATGCGCGAGCAGTTTCCAAACGGCCCTGCGCCGGGACAAACAGGGCAGCAAATTATCGACGCTTTTCTCGAATTCGCCGTGGTATAGCACCAGCCGATGTTACACGGCCGTTCTTGAAGACGGCTCATCGACGCCATCCGGCGCCGCCAGCAGCGCCGCCGCCCAGGCGAAGACGACCGACAGCGTAGTTGTGCGCAGCGGATAGTCAAAGAAGCTGTGTATCAACAGGATCAACAGCGCCACCAGCACGCCTGCACGAAAGACCTGTTTGGGCTGATAACGCCGCCATTCGACCGACATTGCAGTTCGCCACAACCACAGCGCAAAGCTGCTCAGCACCAACAAGTACAAGATGCCGACTTCAACCAGCAATTCAAGGTAATCGTTATGTGCATGGTTGACGTAGAGCGAAGTCACCCGATCCAGGGGTTCGTAAGCCGCAAACGCCGCTGGATAGCTTCCAATACCCGTGCCTAAGAGCCCGTAGTGTGCGGCGAGATCGAGCGAAACCGGGGCAATGTTCCAACGCAGGTCCTCACCAGTGAAGGTCCGCAAGCGATCCGCAATCGCCAAGAAGCCGAATTGGAATGCCAACAGAGACGCAAGCGAAGAGAATCCCAGCAGCCACCGCCACTGTGCTCTCTGCTCGCGGCGTTGAATGAAAACCATCATCATCACCGCAACAATTGCCAACCCGGCCAGCACAAATCCGGCGCGCGACCTGGACAAGACAATTCCGAGCAACAAAATGCTGCCTGCCACCAGACAGGCGCCAATCCACAAGTGCAGTTCGATCGAACGACGAAACGGAACCAGAGGCGCCCGTGCGTACGTCATTACGAGAACTAACCCTACTACCATGAGTGCTGCATAGTGATTTCGATTGGCGAACAAACCCACAGCGTCATGCGGATTCGTTGGCGAATACGGTCGCAAAGGACTGTGTGGACCACCAGCGACCTGAGCGATGCCGACTGGAACCATCAGCAAGGCCGCCATCACGACGAGAAGTCCCAATTGGCGCAACTGTCGGGCGGAAAGCTGCAGGCCAAGGGCCAATATGGCGAGCGACGGGAGCAGAGCCCGAAATCCCGCAAGCGTTGCAGACGGTTCGAGTGAAAAAGGGCGCCAGAATGCGTGCGCGCCGGCCATCGATTGCCCAGCAAAAATCTCCGAACGGCCGGGCAATCCGCTCCAGAAAAAATACGGCATAGGAATCGTCTGGGCGATCGGTACGAAAGCAACAGCGCATGCCACCCAAAAGGCCTGGCGCTGCATCAACTGCAGGTTCGCCAACTGCAATCGCGACAAGGCGTAGATGAGCACAACGATGGCGAAAAACTGAAGCGCAAGATCGCTGAACAGATCGTTCTTGGTGCCGCCTCCGAACAACAAAGAAGCCAAAGCCAGCAACCAAAATGCCGATACGCCAAACGCACCCACAGGCCGGGAAATGCGATGGGCCGCTTTGCGCGGCCCATCGGCGTATTCCATTTGCCTTGAGGTCACGGGCTCGGTATGTCGCGTCTGCGGTTTTCAGCCGTCACACAAAGACCGGCGGCCGCGGCGGTTGCCGCCCACCACATACCTGGCCTGAAACATGGGGAATTGTGTGGTACCGTGTACGTTTTGCCATCTTTCGATTCGACTTCGTGCGTGCAACCATCGTCGAAACGCACGAGCATTTTGGCGCCGTCCCTCAGCTCGATTTCTTGCCCCGCACTCAGCCGGGTGCCAGGGCGCAACACTTCGCCAGCACTGGTAATTTCGCCCTCGCCTCTCTCAATGGCCGCGTGAAGTTCGGCGTAGTCAGTCTCGCGGTTGTGGCCTACGGACACTAAACCCGCACCGACTGCCAAACCAACGGCGGCCAATGTGCGCGAGTTATCTGACTTATCCGCATGAGCGGCCCCACAGGCAACACCAGCCGCGGCTGGCCCAGACCACCAAAGCGTGGAACAGGGTGAGTTTCCTGGAATCGAATACAGCTCTTCCGCATCGAGCGCGATATCGCAACCGTCATTGAAAACCAGTAGCGCTTTCGCGCCTTCCGTCACTAACACCTCCTGGTTGGCCTTCACCTGCTGGCCCTCGACAACTGGCAGCGACTCCTCGCCATTTTTCAACAACACGGTCCCGACAACATCCTGAAGAGTGCCGATGATTTCGTCGTCTTTGTCTTGCGCCAGCGCACCACTCGATAGCGCTGCCGACACCGCCAGTGCGCACAAGCTTTGCTTCACGAAACCCATAGCATTTCCCCTCTAAATTGCAGCTCTGGCAAGACTACAGCAGCAAGGTTATCAATCTCAAGAGACGGTCTACTCAGGAGCAGCTTGAATAAACGACTGCGCAGGCAGATGACCGCCCACCGTCCGCCTTGCCTTACCCGCTCATACAAACCGATAACCCGCGGTTGTTTTACCTCTTCAGTCGTCACTGCGCGACGGGTGTCAACGAAAATTCATCGAACTCAACCCAGCCATCCAAGTGCCGCTCGGCCGCAATTCGGGCATGCACCTCCAACCGCAACAACCCGAGGGTACAACTATCGTCGACAGAGAAACTCATTTCGAATGATTGCCATGGCGTGGAACCAACAATCGACTGACTTACCTGCTGGCTCTCAGGACAGATAAAGGTCCACCGCAAACCTTGCGCAGCACGAATATCTGACCGCACCTGCCCGGCGAGGCTGTAGCGCCCGGGACGTAACAGCAGGCTTTGACGAACACCATCGAATCGAACACGTTGATTGTAGAATTCCACCCGGAGAACTGATTTTCCGGCCTCGATTTTTGGCAGCTGGATATCGGCACCAGCGACGTGCTCAACCTGCCAATCGAGAAATTTGTAAGGCCCAATGCTGTCGAATCCGCCATTGTTCAGTAAAGCTGGGTCTTTATCGAATTCCTTTAGCCAATCTCGAAGCGCAAGGGGATCTTGATTCGCCAGCCGATCGCTGTAGGCATTGACCTCAGCAACGGTTAACTCTGCACCCGCACGTCGCAATGCTCGCAGGAAATTGCGCGCAACGTCACTGCTGGGCATTTCCCGAAATAGCCGCACCGTGAAGTCCGAGCGCCAGACGGGGTTGTCCGCCAAACGCGCTGCGACACTATTAGCGCCCGCACGATTTGTCGCGATTGTTGCCATAATGGGGAAGACGTCATTGTGCGTTTCCGGCTGAAAGCGCATGAGCCGGTCCAGGCGGTCAACCGCTTCATCGATTCGTTTATCCCGCAACGCGTGAATTGCAAGCCAGAACTGTGCGGCGCTATCGCGAGGCGCAAGGGCAGCTGCATGACGCATCCGTTCAAGCGCAACCTGATCTTCGCCGTTGCGCTCTGCGACCGCTCCGAGCACTCGCCACGCTTCGCCGCTGAAGGCACTTGACAGAATTGCCCGTTCAGCCAGCCTCTGCGCGGCTGCTGCGTCGCCAGCACGAAGTTGTTCTTCGGCAAGCACGCTTAAGGCGGTCGGCTGCCCGGCGTAAACCGCCTCCGCCCGCGTCGGCGACACCTGCGCCAGGTAGTCTGCGTAGCCTCGAACCAGAACAACCCACAAAAGCACAACAGTCAGACCCGCCAACAGTGGACTGCGGAAGCGGTTGATCAAAGTACCCACCGCGAATCGCTAAAGTCCGCCGCGACTGAACTGGACGATCAACGTCGATTCGCCATCGACCGCAAACGCAAGACGCATCTGACCTGATTCTGTAACCGCCTTTTTCTGCCCGCTGGGCACATAGGTATCGCGAAATTTGACGGACGCAATGACTTGCTCCTCCTGCACAGCAACATCAACCGCGCCGATTTCAAGGAATCGCATTTCCGCCATGGCCATACGATCACGCATAGCACGCAACGGCGCAGCATTGGCAACACTGCCGGTCAGCAAGCGATCGAATCTCTGCCGATTGCCTGCCGAATATGCTGACGCAAACTCCTTTAGCGTCATTCGAACTGACGTTGCAGTGGGAGGAGCAGCTTTGCCAGCTTCAGGCGACTCAACTGCCGCAATGTCCGGAATGCGCGGTACCGGACCAGACGTGGGTGCGGCAGACGGGGGCGGCGCAACGCTCTGCTGCAACGCTGGATCGAGGCGTTCCCGGACAACCGGAATTCGCGCGACAACGACAGGCTCGGGCTTCAACTCAGGCGCTGGCGCGGCAGGCGAGCCAGTGCTTTCCAGCGTAACCCGCGACGAAACTGGTTCAGACGCTTCCGATGGCTCCGCGGCAATGACTTGCCCTGGTTTGGAATCACGCCGATTCACCAACGCCGCGTCGGCCGTAGCAACTGCGGTTGCCGCTGGCTCCAGGGCGGCGGCCGGTACAGCAAGCTGCGCAGACGAGGCATCAGCAGTAACCGATGGGTTCACCTCTTCCAACGCGGCAACCCGCTCGTTTAGGGAAGTCTCTGCTGGCACGTCAGTCGCCTGCGGCGGCGAATCGGCGAGGGCCGATTTCGACACAGACTGTGCAATTGCTGGCGCCTCCATGCCCGGTTCAGTTCCCGCCGCCGGGAATGACGAACCCGGCTCAGACACGGTAGCCGAATTCGCAATCCGGGAAGCATCCTGAACGTCGGAGCGAACCGGGATCGCAACCGGATCTGCTTCGACCGGGGTATCGGCCGGCACAGCGTGGGCCACAGCGGCGGGGTCGGCGAGTGCATTTGTGCGCCTTCCATAGTCGTTGTCTGTGAGAGGCAATTCATCGGCGATCGCCGAGTCCGGCTCCATACCGTCTGCGGGCTGTCCAGCCCCATCGTTTGCAACCAACAATCGCGCCAATTCGCGCTCATTGTCGCGATGCGCCCAGTACATCAGCGCCAGTGTTGCAACCGCCAGTGTAGCCAGGGACCCGAAGATCAGCGCCGGAAGTCGACGCACAGTAGAGCCAGACAGGATTGGACCACTGGCCTTGGCGGATCTGATTGGAGCCGGTCGTGGGGCGAAGTTTTGCGGTGCCGGCGCCATCGGTGCCCGACGGTCGTATTCCGCGCGCCGGTCCAGTGTCTTTAAATCCTGCCACGCCGCGTTGACCCGATCCGCATAGACGACTTCCCAACCATCCTGATTACGATCGGGATGCAACCACTTCATCAGCCATCGGTAGTTCTCGCGCAGGCGATCCTGAGTGGCATCGGCAGCGGAACCGAGCACCCGATACGAATCAGTGCCCGGCGCGAAAAGCAATTGCTGAAGAAAGAACACAGCTGCCTCTTGCATAGTATCTTGCGTGACATCGAACTGCTGGGCAGCGGCCTGCAACGTGGCGGATTCGCCCGCTGCCGCCTTGATCACCTCCAGTACCTCAGGCAAAGGGCGATCGCGAAAATCACTCAAGCGCGAAGGCTCGCGAAAGGTCGCCAACGCCAACTCGAGAGTCTGCGCGCTCATGTCGTCAAGTTCGTGCCGCTGGAACTACGCGAACCGCCATAGGAATAGTACTGATACCCGCTGTATTCGCCGCCGTATCCATAACCTGCCTCTTTGGCGTTGAACTTCGTCAGCAGCGCGCCAATGACATGCGCCCGTGCACCCAGAAGGCGCTTGTAGGCCGATTTCGCCGTCGCGATCCGCGAACTGCCAGCTTCGATGACAAGTAACGTACCGGAAGACATGTTTGCGAGAATCGGCGAATCGGCCAGTCCCATCACCGGCGGCCCATCGATGATCACCTGATCGAATTTTTCGGCCGCGAGCGCCAATAACGACAGCATCTTGGGGCCAGCCAACAACTCTGCAGGATTCGGTGGCAGAGGACCGCATGGGATGAACGTCAATCTCAAGGTCTTCGTCGGTTTAATCGCAGCCGCAGGTTTAATACTGCCGGCCAGGTAGTTGCTCAATCCAACCGAATTGTCGGTGCCCAGCGTTCGATGCAGCGAAGGATTGCGCAAATCGGCATCGATCAAAAGCACCCGGCGACCTAGTTGCGCGAAGTTTCGGGCGAGTGTCAGTGCAGTCGTTGATTTGCCTTCGGACGCTGAAGGACTGGTCACCAACAAGCACTTGGGCACACCATCGTCGGTCGAAAACTGTAGCGACGTACGTACCGATCGGTAGGCCTCGGAGAACGCAGACCGTGGATCGAGCAGCGCTTCTTCCGGGGTGTCTTTGTCCAGCTTGGGTATCACACCCAGGACGCCCAGGCCCAGGTGTCGTTCGATTTCATCGGGTCGTTTGAGCGTATCGTCGAGGAACTCGAACAGGAAGGCCAGGAGTATGCCCAGAATCAACCCCAGGGCGCTCGCCAGCATCAGGTTACGACGCAAGTCGGGTTTGTACGGCGCACCCGGCACCAGTGCGCTATCCACGACGCTGACGTTGTTCGCATCGACGTTGGATGTGATGCCAATTTCCTTGTATCGCTGCAGAAGGGCGTCATACAGCTGGCGATTGGTTTCGACTTCGCGTTCCAGTACTGTGAAATCGGTGCTCCGGCTTTGCAGGCTGAGCACTTGACCGCGCAGCTCGTCTACTTGCTGCTGCAAACGGGACTCCATCTCGCGCGCGGCCTCTAAGGTGGAACCCAGGTTGTTACGCACCAATTGCATTTCGCCTGCAAGCTGCTTATCGATGTTTTCGATCTGATTGCGGATTTGCTGCATCAAAGGATAAGCGGGCTTGTAAACCAGCAGCTTCTCCTGATACTCCGCCTCCAACTTGGCCCGAGTAGCGCGCAGGGCCTGCACACCTTCATTCTCCAGCATCAGCGGGTGCGACATGGCATTGGCGCCCCGGCCCTGAGACATTTTCGCCTCTGCTGCGATTCGCTGCTGTTTCGCCATGGTCAGCGCACCGTTTAGCGACGCCAGGTCGCTGCTAAGCAACGACGTGCGATCACCGATGTTGACGATCTGCTCGCTTTCGGCAAAGTCTGCCAGGGCCTTCTCGGAATCCTGCAACTTGAGCTTGACCTGTTCCAGCCGATCCTCAAGAAATTCCTTCGCGTACGAACTGGTGTCGATTCGTCGCTCCATGTTCGATTCGATAAACCCATTGGCAATCGCATTGGCGACACGAGCAGAGAGGGCGCCGTTTGGGCTATCGAAGTGGATTCTGGCCAGGCGCGAGCGAGCGACAGGCTCAATGATCAACCCGCTACGAACCAATCCGACCAACTGCGCCCTTTGCGCCTTTGGATCCACCTGCTGCTGTTGGATCTCTGGTTTGCCAAGCACCATTTGTTTGAGCTTGACCCACGGCGATGGGGCGCTCATGACTGCGAACACTGGCTCATTGGGATCCAGTTGCGCCGCGACCTTCTCCGCCATAGAACGCGACTGGAGCAACTGAAACTGGGTCTCGTAGAACTCCATATCGTATGGGTCTTCGATGGGCTCGACACCAGGGACATTCACGACACGCATCGATTGCCGTTCGATTTGCACCGTTGCGGTCGCGCGGAAGATGGGTGTTGTGAGCAGCGTTGCCATCAAGCCGGTCAGAAACACGATCGCAAAAGCGCCAATAACGGTCCATTTGCGTTTGACGATGACCCGCCAATACTGGACAAGGTCGATTTCTTTTTCAGTGGACTCGGATTCGCCACTTCGAACCAAGGTCGACAGCGCTTGAAGGCGCGGGTCGACTGGCGCCAATTGCGTCGAGCGCTGTGTCGCACTCGGCAAGTTGGTCACAACGCGATCGCGGTCGAAGTTCTCTGCTGCGTCCTGCATCTTCTATCCCTGTCAGCCAAAACGGCTTTCAATAAGTCCGTGAGCAATGTTGATTGCAAAGCACCACACGGCGCCATTTCATCCATCAAAACGCGGTAAACAGTCCGAGAACGGGCATGGTACGCAACACGTCACGGAATGCCGATTTTGACCCGGACTCATCGACGACAATCAAATCATCACCGAAAATCTGCGGATCCTCCGCATTGCCGCCTCGAATCAGGCGCAAATCAAACACGGCGGCCATGCGTTTGCCGTCGATCACGCGGAACACGATAATACCGCGAGGATTCGCGAACTCATTGACGCCACCTGCCACGACGATCGCCTGAAGCAATGTCGTCTTTCCGCTCAACGGAAAAATCCCCGGATTTCGTACGGCTCCTTCGATAGTGACGCGCTGACTCGTGTACTGGCTGACGAACATCGTCACCTGTGGATTTTGCAAGAAGTCCTTTTCGAGCATCGCTGTCACTTCGGACTCAAGCTCGGGAACCGTCTTGCCTGCCGCGCGAATTGGCCCCAACAATGGCAACGAAATCATGCCCTTGGAGTTGACACGGACGGTGCGATTGAGCTCATTCAAGTTAAACACTTCAATGCTGATCACGTCCTGCGGTCCGAGTCGATAGTCGCTGATGCCCTCGTAAGTACCGTCGGGCTTCGTGGTGTCAGGCGGCCCAAGCGAATCCGTCGTTTCGACCATTTTGGCGCGACCTTCGCGCACGTCACGCAGGCCATCGCCCGCGCATGCCGCCAGGACCAACGCCGCTATCGCCAAAAGCGCTAACTTCAACTTCATGCAAGCTCACCTTAAAGCAGGACTGAAACAGCACGATTATCTACGACGCGCTATGGAATGAGAAATCTACTGCCGCGATAGCCAGAACGCTATCCGGAGCGGGGGCGTGCCTCGCGCGACGGACTTAGCCTCTCGACCAGAGGCTTTTCCCAGGAACCGCCGATACTGTAATGCACTTGAGTTGCCGACTCGATGTTGTTGCCTGGAGCCACGATGCCCTGGGCCAGAAAACCCGCGGCGGCACCGACGGGGCCGGCTGCCAATCCACCGATCACGGGCAAAACGCCTGTCAGGCGCGGCGCTACCATTACTTGCTGATCATAGTCTCGGGATGCCAGACCCGTTCGGCCAATGATCAACAGATCCGCGGCAGGTCCGCGAACACTGATGCCATCCGTCCATGCGTTGCCGTCGGCAAACTCGAAACGCCCAGAAATCCGATCGAAACTCATGCCGCTTTCAAAGAAATCACGAAAATCCAGCGTTATCCGCCTTGGCAATTCACGCAAACTCAGTAGACCAAAGATGCGCCCTGCACCGGGATCGATATCAAGAAACCGCCCTTGACCAACACTCAGATCCATTGTGCCGCGCAGACGTTCAAGCGCGAACTGATGCGGCGCACCGGACCAGTTCGCTTCGAAATTGGCCAATGTCTGACCACCCGCGATGACCCCTTCATAGCCAAGGTCAGCGAGCATTCGGCCTAGGTCTTCGCACGTCATCTGGATGCTGAACTCGGACGTATCTGTGAGCCCCTGTTGAGTCCAGCGGCCCTGTGCGCGAAGTTCCATACTGGGCGATTTCGCCTCGACTTGCGCAAAACGCAATCCGCCGTCTTGCGGGTAAGCCTCAAGTCGCACCTCGCCCAAAGACGCAGCACCCAGACGCAGGGATCGCGCGCGAAGGTGCAGTGTTGGCACCATGCTTGGCGAAAGTGGAAGTTTTCGTGCGACCGTCCCACCCGGATCGGGCACGTACAAGCGCTCGAACTCAGCGTCGATCAGGGCCTGGCCATTCTGACGATCGAAGCGTACCTGGCCTTGTTGCTGCTCGCCACTAATGCCAAGCGTCCAAATACCCTCTGTCCTGGCCAGCTGCAGGCGATGCTTCTCCACGCCGCTTCCCGCATAGACGTCCAGCTCTGCGAGCAGAGGATCATCATCGCCAGTCGAACGCAATATCCAACCTGCCCAACCCGCAACATCGACATCTGGCGCATCGCCACTGACACGAAGTCCTCGTGCCGGCAATGCAGGCGCTCTTCGCTCGCCGAACTGCAGTTCGCCCGCAAAAGGCTGTTGTGCATTGGCAATACGCGCCATCAGGCGCAAATCGTCACCAAGCCCAAGCGTTAGCGGAACGCCACGATCCGTTGGCAGCGGCACCACCAGATCGAACGAGCGGGACTCATCGCCAGCCTTGCCGATGGGTGCTGGAAATCCGATGGCGATGCCTTTCAGATCGGACCGGTAGCGAATCACCGAGTGCCCCTCGGCACGGCCGATCGACACATCGACGTGAAATGAAGCCGCGCCGCGTGTCACGTCGAGAACCGGAGTCAACGCAGCGTGGTGACCAAAGAGTGTCTGCAACGACGTATTCGCCACAACGCTCAGCTCAACAGCGCGATCGGCCTCAGGCACAAACTCGCCAACGGCGATCTGGAGCTCAGCTGGGCGATCGTCGATCAGCATACGCAACTGATCTGCCGCAAAGCCGCGCTGCGTAAAGTCGATGCGACCGCGAACGTCGGCGAAATCGAGATGCCATTTGGCATCCTTAAAATGCAGTCCTTCAGCGAGCGCGCTGCCGCGAACCATCGGCTGCCCAAGCGTCGATTTCAGTGGAATGCTCAGCTCAGTCGTTACGCGTGAGGGTCCAGAGAGTGCCATGCCAAACAACACATCGCCGTGTTCGCGACGAAGCGGGCTCGCTTCCAGAAACTTGAGCCAATCGCTGCCATCACCGCTGGCGGCAAGACGCAGTTCCATGACCGGAGTTTTCAGATTCGAGATCGCCGCGGAACCATTGATTCTTGCGCCAAAAATGTGTGCATCGAGCGCATGCACGACCATGGCGTTATTGAGGAAGGAGACGTCGGCTCGGTCGACATGGGCCGATGGCCATTGCTCGTGATAATCGAGCGGTGCGTCTTCTGCCAGAAAACTCGCTACAAATCGTCCTTCCTGCGTCGCGAATGGCCAATCGGAGAAGGCGCCACGAAAAACGACTCGCCCATCGTCGACCCGGCCAGTACTCAGGGCGCGATTGAGCCACGCTACGGTTTTCGGCGGCATCTTGTGGAGAATCCAAAATGCGGGAGCGGCCTGGATGTCTGCCTTCGGCACCCTGGCACGAAGATCGAGGCCAACTCGACCCTCGCTGTCCCGCGTCAAGGCACCGTCTGCGGCAATATCGTAACCACTGCCATGCAGGCGTATGTAAGCTAACTCGGGCATTTCGCGCAGACCAACCAGAGCCTCCAACCTCGGGGTTATGGGTCCGGCTAACATCGGCGAGGCGGAGAATTCCACCTGGTCGTCTTCCGCGTACAACACAGCACCTTCCGCGTCAGCAGCAATCTCGCCTGTCAACCCACGCACGTTCAACTGCTGACCTGCCAATCGCGCGCTCGCAGTGAGATCGCTGAGTGACGCGTGCACCTGCCATTTCGGGCCGATCACCGCATACAGTTGCGAAACATCGCCAGCGGCGCGAGCGTCGTAGAGCATGGATCGAACGCGCTCAGGCAAAGTTGGCACCAAGACCGCGATGTCCGCAAGCGTCGCGGCAGACAGCCGATCCGCCACAAGTGTCAGCTCGCGATCTGCAAGACGCACACTCACGTGGCTGATTCCATCCTGAGACTTCGTCGTCAGGTCTGCTGTCGTCTGGGCACCGTCCCGTTGGATCGAAATCCCCAGTTCGCCATCCGGCAAGCGAACGTGCGGCGCCAAACCAGCGCCATCTGACCATACGAAAGCGGGTGCACTGAACACACCACCTTGCAACTCGAATGCGCCACTCCCCTCGCCGGTGACTGCGTGCCACCAGCCTCGCCCATTCAACTCACCCGATATCGCCTCCAGATCAAAGGGCCTGCTCAGACCGTTGACCGATTGCAGCGGAAATCCGTCGGCTTCCAGATAAAGCTCTCGCAAACCCTCTTGGTCGGCGCTCGCGACCACGCGCAAATAGCCACCCTCGGAACGTTTTAACAAAGCCCCGCGCCACGATCCCGCCTGGTGCTCTATGCGCAATTCGACGCCAGCAATTTCCAGTGTTTGCTCACCGAGCTGTAAACGGACCGTGCCGTCGCTGACGCCAAACTGACCAATTTCCGCCAACGCCCGCAGATCCGAAACGGCTTGTCTTTGCTGGATACCACGCAGTGCGATGCGACCATCTGCGCTGCGCTCCAGTTCCACTTTCGCATCGACCAACACAAATGACTCAATCAGGGGGCGATGGCGAAACAGGAGGGCGTAAGTGTCGATGCCAATCCGAACCCGACCCAGTTCGACCGCCGTTTGTCCATTGTACGCGGCCACGCGTACGCCTGACGCGTCAAGCCAGGGACCGCGGCCAATCCAGACAGCGCTCACTTGATCGATCTCGACTTGCTGACCAACCGTATCGCTCAGCCAGTGCGCCACTCGTTCCGGAGAACTCAGGAGCCAGGGAACCGCGAGCCTGGCCAGTGCTTGAAGTGTTGCTGCCAGCACAATCACGATCGCAATAGCGAGCAACGTCAACCGACGCAGACGATGCCAACGCCGCGGCGCAGCTGCCATCATCGGAGAGCGCAGCCCTTGATCGAAACCGTTTCCAGCGCCTCCGGCTCAGCGGTGCCGAAAAGATCAAAGCCGCGCTGAAGAAAATTTGACTCAAGTGCCAAGATCCTGCTCCGTCAAGGACTTTAGAGGACCACCACATCATATTGCTCTGGGGAATATTGCTCCTCAGGCTGGAAGCGTATCGGTTTCCCGATGAACGCTTCCAGTTCTGCCAGCGCCGCGGATTCCTCGTCGACGACTCTTTGCACCACTGTGGGTGACGCCAAGACCAGAACACTCCGAGTTTCAAACTGCCGAACCGCACGTGTGATTTCTCGAAAGATCTCGTAACTGACCGTTTCGGCACTCTTCACGCGCCCGCGACCGCCACAGGCTGCACAAGGTTCGCAAAGCTGTCGTTCGAGGCTCTCGGTGGTTCGCTTTCGCGTCATTTCGACGAGTCCGAGCGGACTCATGTCGTATACGGTGCTCTTTGCATGGTCGCGACCGAGCGACTTCTCGAGCATGCGCAACACCTGACGCTTGTGCTCTTCATCGTTCATGTCAATGAAGTCAAGAATGATGATGCCGCCCAGGTTTCTCAACCGCAATTGCCGCGCAATTGCCTGGGCTGCCTCGAGATTGGTCTTGTAGACGGTCTCTTCCAGGTTGCGATGGCCGACGAATCCACCCGTGTTCACGTCGATCGTCGTCATCGCCTCGGTTTGATCGATGATCAAATAGCCCCCTGATTTCAGCGGCGACTCTTTACGCAGTGCGCGTTGGATTTCATCCTCAACGCCGTATAGGTCGAAGATTGGCCGCTCGCCAGGATAGTGTTCCAGCCGTTCCCTGAACTCGGGTATGAACTCATCACAAAAACGAACGGCACGCTCTAACGTCTCACGCGAATCGATGCGGACCTTTTCCACATGTGGCTTGAGAAAATCACGAATCGCTTTCAGCGAGAGAGGCAACTCTTCATAGATCCGATCGCCGACCTGTGAGCCACGAATTGCGTCGACGATTGATGCCCACAGGCGGTCCAGGAACGCCATGTCGGCGGCAAGCGGTTCGCAAGGCACTCCCTCTGCGTTGGTCCGAACGATAAAGCCCTGCGTTCGCTCACCCGCAAGTTGGGTCAGTGCTTCTTTCAGGCGTCCGCGTTCGGTCTCGTCTTCGATGCGAACCGACACACCGAGTGTGCGCGCGTAAGGCAGAAGCACCAGGTACCGCGACGGAATCGACAGGTGTGTTGTGAGTCGCGCGCCTTTGCTGCCAATAGGGTCTTTAACGACCTGAACGATGATCTCCTGCCCTTCGCGGACAAGATCGAAAATTGGCGGTATTGGAGCGTTGCCGTTTTCGATTGGATCGCCATCCTGCGGTAGCCGCACAATGTCATTGACATGCAAAAATGCGGTTCGATCCAGACCAATTTCCACAAACGCGGCCTGCATACCGGGCATGACACGCGAAATGCGGCCCTTGTAGATGTTGCCGACGTAACCGCGCTTGCGCGCACGCTCGACGTACACCTCCTGCAGCATGCCGTTTTCCACCAATGCCACGCGAGTCTCGCGGGGCGTAACGTTGATCAAGATCTCTTCAGACAAAGCGAGCGCTCATTGCGTGGAATCGATCGCGCTTATAGCAGCGCAACAACGAGCCTTAGAAGAGCCTTCGTCACATGCCGAGCAATTGTGCCGTCTCGTAAAGCGGCAAACCCATGACCGACGAGTAACTACCGTCGATGCGTGCGATGTAGGCCGATGCCAATCCCTGTATTGCATAAGCGCCCGCTTTGCCCATCGGTTCGCCGCTGGCAACGTAGTGATCAATTTCGGCCTCAGAGAGAGAGCGAAAGTAGACGCGGGTAGACTGTGTCAGCACGCGCGGTGTGACAGCGATTGCTGAACAATCGATCATGCACACGCTACTGAGCACCAGATGTTCAATTCCGGAAAGACGGCGCAACATTCTTGCCGCATCGGCGGCATCCCGCGGCTTGCCAAAGACATCTTTGCCCAGGACCACTTCCGTATCTGCGCTCAGTACCCGCACCGGCGCTTGTCCGAATTGCGCCGCGACCATAAGCCCTTTTTCCGTCGCAATGCGCTGGCTATAAGCCTGCGGTGTCTCACCGGCGAACCGCACTTCCTCGATGTCCGACACAATGACATCTGGCTCCAGGCCAAGGTGTTTGAGCAACTCCAATCGCCGTGGTGACGCCGAGGCCAGCACTAGCCGCATGACGACAACCCTCTGGCGAAGCTTCGCCTCGGACCACCGAGCGTTGTTGGCTTCGTCTGACAGCGCATAAGCCGTTTTCCCCTTCGGACGACGCGCGCTCGATCGCCCCTGTTGATCCAAGTTGGCGGCAAGCGCCAAATCCGCCCCGAAAAAGCCAAACTCAAACCACTAGCGAGGCTTCGCCTCAGACCGCCGAGCATTGTTGGCTTCGCCAGACACCGTACTTTCCACAACCCATTGAGCGCTGCGCGCTCAATCGCCCCCTTAGTTTAAGGGGGGCTTCAACAGCCAAAGCCGCTCCGAAGAAATTCGACTCAACTAACAAGATCCAGCTCCATCAAGGACTCTAGTGTGCTGTTCCGCAATGACCTTGAACGATTTCCGCGTCTTTCGACCCCATGCAGCGTTGCTTCTCGTCGCCATAGAAGAGCTATGTCGTCCGGCCCGGCGGCGCAGCCGCCGGTCGTTCAAGTCGGCTCGCGGCATGCCGCGAAAGCCACCGACTTTCACCCTCGTCGCGCCTTGCCTGACGCCGAAATCCATCGGAAATAGTGTTCAACTTAATGACGGAACACCACACTAGCGAGGCTTCGCCTCAGACCGCCGAGCCGCGTGGCGTTCACAAGAGTGCTTGCAAATTGGAACGAGCACGTGTTCATTGCGAAACGCTTAGACTGCGCTCGCATTTGCATAACGAGAACTCTACAATGAATTCAGTCATGGCCGTTGCCGAGCAGCGCTTTTTGTCCGGCGACGTTGGCCCGTCGACGATTGAGCGCACGCTCAACGCGCTGCTCAGGCCAGGCGTCGATAGCGCAGATCTCTACTTCCAGCATTCGCGCGCCGAATCCTGGGCGCTTGAGGATGGCATCGTCAAGGACGGCACACACCACATCGAACAAGGCGTAGGCGTACGTGCTGTCGCCGGTGAAAAGGTGGGATTCTCCTATTCGGACGAAATTGACGGCCCGTCGCTGCTTGAAGCAGCCGGCAGTGCGCGGGCGATCGCGCGGGGCGGTCATGAGGTGACTGCGCATGCCGTCAAGCCGAGTTTTGGGACCGCGATGTATACCGCGCAGGACCCTATCGAAAGTCTTGATTCGGAGTCCAAGGTTCGCCTGCTTAAAGACGTTGACGCGTATGCGCGCAGTCTGGACCCTAGAGTGCAACAGGTCATGGTCAGCCTTTCGGCTGAGATTGATACTGTGTTGATTGCTCAAACCGATGGGACGTACGCTGCGGACGTGCGTCCGCTCGTCCAGTTCCGCGTACAAGTCATCGCTGCCGCGAACGGACGGCGCGAATCGGGATTCTCCGGCGGCGGCGGCCGCCTCGCGTTCGGCGAGTGGCTTGCTGGCGAGAAAGTCCGTTGGCATGCCGCCGAAGCCGTTCGACAAGCTCTGGTGAACCTCGAATCGGTGCCGGCACCGGCGGGCTCCATGACCGTCGTGCTCGGATCCGGATGGCCGGGAATTTTGTTGCATGAAGCCATCGGGCATGGTCTCGAAGGCGACTTCAATCGCAAGGGAACCAGCGCGTTTTCAGGCCGCATGGGTGACACCGTTGCGTCGAAACTGATCACGGTGGTAGACGATGGAACGTTACCGCGCCGACGTGGATCGTTGTCGATCGACGACGAAGGCACGCCCAGTCAATGCACGACGCTCATCGAAAATGGTGTGCTGAAAGGCTACCTCTTCGACAAACTCAATGCCCGGCTGATGAAGGTATCCAGCACCGGCAACGGAAGACGTGAGTCCTTTGCGCATTTGCCAATGCCGCGCATGACCAACACCTACATGCAGCCCGGGCCGCACCAGCGCGAAGAGATCATTCGCAGCGTCAGGAAGGGCTTGTACGCAGTCAACTTTGGCGGCGGCCAGGTCGATATCACCAGCGGCAAGTTTGTGTTTTCGGCAAGCGAAGCGTATCTGATCGAAGATGGCAAGATCACTGCTCCAGTCAAAGGCGCGACACTCATCGGCAACGGACCCGATGTCCTGACACGCGTGTCGATGGTGGGCGACGATCTGGAACTTGATCAAGGCATGGGCGTTTGCGGAAAGGAGGGACAAAGCGTGCCGGTCGGCGTAGGCCAGCCGACGCTGCGAATCGATGGCCTCACGGTCGGCGGTACGGCATAAGTCGCGTGGCGCTGCCATTCCTCCGACACATGGTGAAGTCGGCACTTTGCGGCCACTTTCCGGAGAAGACGTCGCGCAGGTTCCCTTTTGATCAAGCGCCATTGCCTTCCAGAGTGCCGTGCATTGCCGCGAAATACGAGTTCCGAGCATGTCGCTATTCCAACTAGAGCATGCAAGCTGCGAGCGCGACGCAGAGCTGCTGTTTCGGGCGGTCGATATCGACCTCGGGGAGGGCGAATGGCTGTTGCTCGAAGGCGCCAATGGTATCGGCAAGAGCACGCTGTTACGTGCATTGGTGGGCCTGTATCCGCTCAATGCACGAAGTATGAACTTTGCTGGTGTGGACGTTCTCGGCGATCGCGGCCCTCTGTTAGCGCATACACGTTGGCTCGGCCACGCCTTGGCGATCAAGCGAGAATTGTCGGTGATCGAAAACCTGCGTTATGCGTTGGGCATCGCAGGCAGAGTCATTGAGAGCGATCCGCACGCCTTGTGCGCATTGGTTGGCCTGACCGGCTACGAGGACTCACCCGTTCGCACTCTGTCTGCGGGTCAGAAAAAACGCGTCGCCTTGCTCCCGCTGATCGCGTCGTCTGCCAAGTTGTGGCTACTGGACGAGCCGTTCGCCAACCTCGACACACGTGGCATAACGCTGGTTCATCGCCTGTTGCAAACTCACCTGACGCGAGGAGGATCTGCTGTGATTGCCAGCCATGGCGATGCGCAGCTCGCCGCGCCCAGTCATCGACTGACCCTGGTTTCGCCGTGAGCGACTTTTCCGCCACCAGCTCGCTCCTGTTCCGCGACTTGACCCTCGCCTGGCATCGACGCAGTGATGTTTTGCAGCCACTTGCATTTGCCGTGCTAGTGGTCTTGCTCTTTGCCATTACGCTCGGAGGAGACCGCGCAAGGCTCTCTGCCATGGCTGCGCCGATCATCTGGGTTACGGTGCTGTTGGCCAACTTTCTCAGTTTCGATCAGTTCTTTCGCGAAGACGCAGCGGATGGCACGCTCGATCAGTGGCTGTCCAGTGCCGTACATATGTCGGCATTGTGCTTTGGTAAGGCGCTTGCGCACTGGCTGGTGTACGGGCTTAGCTTGCTGCTGGCCACGCCTGTTCTTGCGATGCTCCTGTCGTTGGACGTGAGCCTGTTGCCGGTGCTGCTGGTCAGTATTGCGATGGGTACGTTCGGCGCCACGCAGATCGGGCTCGTTGCGTCTGCTTTGACAGCGCGCCTACGCCGCGGTGGTATCTTGTTGGCCTTAATCGTCCTGCCGCTGTTTCTGCCGCTGTTAATCTTCGGCAGCGGGGCAGTCGATGCAGTGCAAGCCGGCTTGTCTGCTCGTAGTGCATTGCTGCTCCTGGCCGCTCAAACAACTTTGCTCACGACGCTGGCGCCGCTCGCAGCGGCCGCAAGCTTGCGTATAGGCTCAGACCAACCGCCATGAATCCACTGTTGCGCTGGTTCCACTCCTTAGGTTCGCCACCGACCTTCTATCGGTTTGCGACGCGCTGGATACCCTGGACCGGCTTTGCGGCCTTGGTTCTGGGTGCGATCGGGCTGTATTTCGGCCTGTTTCGCGCCCCGGCCGACTACCTGCAAGGCGAGAGCTTTCGAATCATCTACCTGCACGTTCCCAGTGCCTGGATGAGCTTGTTCATTTACGTCCTGATGGCGATCTACGGTGCTATTGCGCTGATCTGGCGGATCAAACTGTGCGAGATCCTGATGATGGCCGCAGCGCCGATCGGGGCGATGTTCACAGCCGTTACGCTGATCACGGGCATGTTGTGGGGCAAACCGACCTGGGGCACTTACTGGGAGTGGGATGCGCGGATGACCTCCGAACTGGTTCTGCTGTTTCTCTACTTCGGCGTGCTCGGTCTAGCCAATGCGTATGATGATCTTCGTCAGGGCGCGCGTGCCGCCGCTGTACTGGCATTGGTGGGTGTCGTCAACGTGCCGATCATCCATTTTTCGGTGCAATGGTGGAACACACTTCATCAAGGTGAGAGTGTGCAGATTATCGGCAAGAGTACGATCCATGCTTCGATGTTATGGCCGTTGCTGCTGGTGGCCGCGGCCAGTAAGTTCTATTTTCTTTTCGCCCTGCTGCAGCGCGCCCGAACGCTGTTGCTGGAGCAGGAGCGTGGTAAAAGCTGGGCTCGCGAACTGGCCTTGGGGGCGCGCTGATGCTAGGCTGGATTGAGGCTTCGGGGCATTGGGGTTTCATCAGCGCGTCACTTGCGGCCGCCGCGGTGTTACTGCTGTTCGATCTCGTGCCTCCCTGGATCAGGCATCGGCAACTTTTGAAAGACATTCGCGCACAGGCGAAACGCGCTCAATCGCGAGGATCAGAATCATGAACCCCTTACGCAAACGTCGTCTGGTATTGGTTGGTCTGTTGCTGCTGGGAATTGGCAGCGCCACCGCGCTGGCGCTGACAGCGCTCAGCGACAACGTCAATCACTTTTATAGTCCGAGCGCGGTGTTAGCTGGCGAAGCTCCGACTGCGCGCAATTTCCGACTCGGCGGCGTCGTTCTCGAGGGCAGCAGCAAGCGCGATGGCAGCTCGTTGCTCGCGTCATTTGCCGTCACCGATCGCTTCAAGGAAGTCAAAGTACATTACGAAGGCATCTTGCCTGACCTGTTTAAGGAGGGCCAGAGTGTCATCGCCACCGGACAGCTCGATCAGAACGGCGTCTTCGTAGCGCACGAAGTGCTCGCCAAACACGACGAGAACTATATGCCCGCGGAAGTCGCCGACGCGATCGCCAAAGGCAAGGCCCAAGCCGGGCAAACCGCCGAACCGAAATCGTACTAATCCCTCGACTGCAAGACGACTCACCATGCTCCCCGAAATCGGCCAGGTTGCACTCATTCTCGCGCTGCTGCTGGCAGTGATCCAGGCCGTGATTCCACTGGTCGGCGCGCAGCTCAATCGCGAGCCGCTGATGCTGCTGGCGCGCCCTGCAGCATATGGCCAATTCGCATTTTTGCTGTTCGCTTTTGCGATTCTGGTCGAGGGCTTTGTGACCCAGGATTTCTCGATTGCCTACGTGGCGCAGAACTCCAATCTGCAGCTTCCGATGCACTACCGGGTCAGCGCAGTGTGGGGGGCACATGAGGGTTCGCTGCTGCTTTGGGTTTTGATGCTGAGCGGCTGGACTGTCGCACTTGCGCTTTTCTCCAAAGCACTCCCGCTGCCATTCGTTGCTCGCGCGCTCGGCACAATGGGCATCATCTCCGTCGGCTTTGTCAGCTTTACCGCGATTTCCAGTAATCCCTTCCTACGCCACGTGCCGGCGTTGGCTGATGGCAACGATCTGAATCCGCTACTGCAGGATTTTGGCCTGATCGTGCATCCACCCATGTTGTACATGGGCTACGTCGGATTCGCGGTGGCGTTCGCGTTCGCCGTTGCCGCGCTGCTCGATGGTCGCATTGATCGTCAATGGGTGCGCTGGTCGCGGCCTTGGACGAACGTCGCCTGGGGCTTCTTGACGGTTGGAATCGCGCTAGGCAGTTGGTGGGCCTATTACGAATTGGGCTGGGGCGGCTGGTGGTTCTGGGACCCGGTTGAGAACGCATCATTTATGCCGTGGCTGGTCGGGGCCGCGTTGATCCACAGTCAGGCGGTCACCGAAAAACGCGGCACTTTCGGCGCGTGGACATTGCTGCTCGCCATCAGCGCGTTCAGCCTGAGCTTGCTGGGCGCTTTTTTGGTGCGCTCGGGCGTGGTGACGAGCGTGCATGCGTTTGCCAGCGATCCAGAGCGCGGCATGTTTATTCTGACGTTCCTGGTCATCGTCACCGGCGGTGCGCTCATCCTGTACGCCATCCGAGCGCCCAAACTCATCGGCGGTCCGCCTGTCGGTCTGTTCTCGAGAGAATCCTTGCTGCTCGCAAACAACATCTTGCTGACCGTGGCTTGCGCCATGGTTCTTCTCGGCACCTTGTATCCGCTGGTTGCCGAGGCCATGGGCTGGGGCAAAGTGTCAGTCGGCCCACCCTATTTTGGGCTGATGTTTTTTGTGCTGATGGCGCCTTTGGTGTGGCTGATCCCACTTGGCGCTCTGACACGATGGCAGAGCGATTCTCTGCCGAATGTCTGGTTGTGGCTGCGCAGCGCCGCGGCACTGGCGGCTGTTGCCGCGGCAATTGCCTGGGTAGCCCAACGCGAGCTGCCGATCAAGGCTGTGCTGGCGATTGCGGCCGGCGCGTGGGTTGTTTTCGGCACCGCGGCGTTCCTGCGTCGGCGCTGGAAGACTGCCGCCCGCGGCCAACGGCTGAGCGCAGAAATGCTCGGCATGACTCTCGCCCATATCGGCGTTGGGATGTTCGTTGTTGGTGTCGCTGTCACCGAATCCTTGAACGTCGAACGCGACGTGCGCATGACGCCGGGCGATACCGTGGAAGTTGCCGGCTACCAGGTTCGATTTGTGAAATTGCGTCCTTATGACGGACCCAACTTTCATGCCGACGAAGGTGTGTTCGAAATCATGAAGAACGGCGTGGTCCTGAGCGAACAACACCCGCAAAAGCGTCAGTATCTGCGTGGCCAGGTCATGACCGAAGCGGCGATCGACGCTGGATTTTTCGCCGACTTCTACATCGCTTTAGGCGAACCTATCGACGGCGGAAACGCCTGGGCTGTGCGCCTGTACTACAAACCGATGATCCGGTGGATTTGGCTGGGAGCGTTGTTGATGATGTTCGGTGCTTTCATCGCAGCGACAGAACGCAGGCTGCGCCAGACCGTACGTGAAGAATCGCCCTTGCCGGCAGGCGCTGCGGTCGTGAACTGATGTTGCGCGCACTCATTCCGCTGGCCGTATTTGTGCTGATCGGCCTTGTGCTCTGGAGCGGCATTGGCAAAGACCCGCGCATCCTGGAGTCACAGCTGATCGGTCAACCGGCGCCGGCCTTTTCGGCACCAGAGTTGCGCGATCCAAACCGCACGCACAACAACGCTTCGCTGACCGGCAAGCCGTATCTGCTCAACGTATTCGCCAGCTGGTGTCCAACCTGCAGAGTTGAGCATCCGATCCTGGCACGCTACGCCCGCGAAAACGGCCTGCGGCTGGTTGGGCTGAACTGGAAGGACGAATCCGCCGCAGCCCTGCAGTGGTTGCAGCGCTTCGGCGACCCTTACGCCGACATTCTCTACGACCCGAGCGGCCGGATCGGTATCGACTTTGGCGTTACCGCGGCACCCGAGAGCTTTGTGATTGGCGCAGACGGCGTGGTGCTCTACAAACATATCGGTGCTTTGACCGAGGATGACATGCAGAACAAAGTCATGCCGCTGATCCAGGGCGGGTCACCATGAAAGCGATCGTTGCGCTGTTCCTGTTGGCCATGATCAGCCCGATCTACGCGATCGAACCGCTGGAGTTTTCCGGACGCGCCGAAGAAGTCCGCTTTCAAAAGCTGCTTCGAGAGCTGCGCTGCCTGCAGTGCCAGAACCAAAGCCTGGCAGATTCGCCAGCCAACGTCGCTGGCGGCTTGCGCCAGGAAATCCATCGGCAAATGCAGGCAGGCAAGAGCAACGAAGACATCAAAGCCTTTCTCGTCGAACGCTACGGCGAGTTTGTACTGTACAACCCGCCGGTCAAACAGAGTACCTGGCTTCTGTGGTTCGGTCCCGGAGCCATACTGTTACTCGGTGGTTTCGCTCTGGTCCAGCATTTGCGCAAACGCGGAAGGCCGCAGGTCGCGGCGCTAAGTGCGGATGATTGGTAAGCTTGTTGTCCTGGTGCAGTGTCCCGAAGATTATTGGAAGAAATGTCCGAGGCGCGAGGAGAAGTCAAAGCAGCGTTATGGTGCCGAGGAGCACAGCACCATCTGGCCCGATATTACTCAGCGAAAGGCCGGTGAACTGATTCCTCTGCGTTCCCAAGCGCTTCGTAGACCAACTGGAGATGGAATAGCACTCCACGCAGTTTCGGCGAGGATCTCCCGTACTGATGTTCTTTCAGCGTCAGGGCGCGCGACGAACAACGGAATCGATTGCTCTTCGCTCTCTGGCGCCTCTACCGGGAGCGTGGCTCATGCTGATGTGTGGTCGCCTACTTGCGACTGTATCGCCGCGGACGCGAGGGCGGCGCCGAGTCCATACGTTTCGACCTCAACCTTTTCTCTGTGTTCGGCAAGGACGTCGCATCCAGCGCGGTCGTTGAAAGCCACAACGATAAAACCGAGCTGACCAAAGCACGCATTCGCATCGCACCGTCGATTTACTGAACCGCATCGCAGTTGGGCGACTTGAGGGCCAGAACCTCTCTATGCGGGAGAATTGCCGCCGTGCCCCGCCAGCAACTGCCGCCTGACGACATCGCCCTGCCCGCTCGGCAAACTCGCCAGTTGCTGAGCCAGGCGCACAGGCAGGCGCACGTCAACGTTCCAGCCGGTGCCGACCGCATCGCGCTCGGCGGTGATAACGCCCAGTTGCATCAGCCGCGAGCGCAAAGCGCCGTGCTCGAATCCCAGAAGCAGCGTTTTTTCGATCCATTCATCGGCAAACACCTGCTCGATGGCGAGGCGCAATTCGGGCAAACCGGCGCCAGTCTTTGCCGAAAGGTACACGCGCGCGCAAACACGGCCTTCCAGTGTGTCGAGCCTGGGCTCGATGCCGAGCGCGTCGATCTTGTTCACAACTTGGATCTGCGGCACCTCTCCAGCGCCGATTTCGGCCAGGACCGCGTCGACTTGAGCGATGCGCTCGGGCATCTGTGGGTCAGCACCATCAATGATGTGCAGCAGCACGTCCGCCTCGCGGGCCTCGGTGAGCGTGCTCTTGAAAGCGGCCACCAGATCGTGCGGTAAATCGCGCACAAAACCTACCGTATCGGCCAAAGTAATGGAGCCGAACGAGAATCCATCGAGCCGGCGCACCGTGGGATCCAACGTGGCGAACAACTGATCGGCGGCGTACACCGAACCGCCGGTGAGAGCGTTGAACAGCGTCGACTTTCCGGCATTGGTGTAACCGACCAGCGCCAACGAAGGCAGAGCGGAACGCTCGCGCGCTTTGCGCCCCTGCTCGCGCTGCTTGACGGCCACCTTGAGTCGTTCGGTGAGCACTTTGACGCGCTCGGCCAACAAACGCCGATCGGTTTCAAGCTGGGTTTCGCCTGGGCCGCGAAGGCCAATACTGCCGCCGCGTTGGCGCTCCAGGTGGGTCCAACCGCGCACCAGACGCGTCGACATGTGTTTGAGCTGTGCAAGCTCTACTTGCAGCTTACCTTCATGGCTGCGCGCGCGCTGGGCAAAAATATCCAGGATCACGCCAGTCCGATCGACCACCCGGCACTGCAAGGCACGCTCCAAATTGCGTTCTTGCACCGGCGAAAGCTGGTGATTGACCAGCACCACGTCGGCATCCAGGGCTTGCTTGGCAGCGACGGCCTCGTCCAACTTTCCGGTACCGATGTAATGCGCGGCGTTCGGCGGATCGACACGAGCGCTCAACTCGCCCACCACTTCTGCGCCAGCAGAAATGACCAGCTCGCGGAATTCTGATGCCGCCGATTCTTCGTCGATGCCGCGCGCTTTGGGGTGTATCAACAGCGCACGTTCGCCGCGCTTCTCGCGCTCAAACATTCAACCGGGATTCCGTCATTGGATGCGGGTGTTCATTGACAACGATGCGTCAGGCGAAGGTTCAGGCCGGCGCATCGGTGCCGTCTTCGTTGGGATCTGCAATTCGCACGTTGCGCGCTGGCACAATCGTCGAGATCGCATGTTTGTACACCATCTGACTGACGGTATTCCGGAGCAAAACGACAAATTGATCAAAGGATTCAACCTGCCCTTGCAGCTTAATCCCATTCACCAGGTAGATCGACACGGGAATGCGTTCACGGCGCAATGCATTCAAAAACGGGTCTTGCAACGAATGGCCTCGGGACATCGGTCGTCCTCTTCTTTGTTGGAAATCTCATACACCAAGCCGCCGCGGCAAGCTGTTCCACAGTCCCGCTCGGACATCAATGCAGTTGGCCCGAGTGTAGCAGCGTTCAGGTATTGCGTACATCAATACGTCTGGAAACAGCGGACCGTACGTGCCGCATGCCGCCTGTCAAGACACTTGCCCGAACTCAAGATACACAAGCACAGCCAGCGCGACCAAGGTG
This sequence comes from Lysobacterales bacterium, assembly GCA_022844165.1. Taxonomy (GTDB): domain Bacteria; phylum Pseudomonadota; class Gammaproteobacteria; order Xanthomonadales; family SZUA-5; genus JALHMH01. The sequence continues at coordinate 21,351 of JALHMH010000027.1, read as the reverse complement.
ACCACTGCCGCACCCATGATGATCCAATCGACAGTGTCGTTTTCCTGGCTGGTCGGTGTCTGCTTCGGCGCTGTCGCAGGCGCAGGCATTTGAAGGGGACGCTGCACCTGGGTGATGACGCCAGTGATTGGCTCATCGCCAGTGTTGTATTCGAGCAGATAGCCCGGCGCTTCGATCAAGAATCGGTTTTGGTCGAATGCAAGCTGATCGCCGGGCTTCAACACGAGCTCGCGAACTTGTGTGCCGTTGACATAGGCGCCAGACGCTTGCCCGATGCTCCTGAGATACAGTCCGTTCGGCGTGTTTTCGATCGACACCTGCCTGGCGCTAAGTCCCGGTTCGGTCAGCACCAGATCGCAGTCCGGGCCGGAGCCGATCGTCGTTGTCGCGCGCAGCGAAATCACCTTCCCGAAGTAGGCCCCGGAAACGCCGCGCAGCACGACACGGGGCGGCGCCTGGCGCATGGGTTGCGCGGCACTGGAGGCTTTGGGCGGCTTTTCCGTGCGGTCTTGGTCTGGTCTCAACACCATCCGGACCTGTCCGACTGTCACCATATCGCCCAGACGCAGTATCGCTTTCTGTTTGATGGGTCGCGCATTCACATGGACGGACACAGCCGCATCGGCAACGATCAACGTCAGGCCGCGCTTCTGATCGATCTCTATGTCCGCATGATGAGCACCGATGTCCTTCCCAGCAGGCAACACCACGCGGCAATCGGGCGCGGACCCGACGCGCACCACGCCGTCGCCCGATATGATGTCCTTGTGTTCATTGCCCGGAAAAGAAAGCTTCATGAGAACGAAGACTACCAGCGCTTGCGCACATCGAAGAGCAAACGCGTGGTTTCTTCATCGATTCCATCGCGGCGCTCGACAAATGCCGACAGTTGCAAGCTGATCCCACGTTCGAAGCCGTATGCAACCCAAGGCATGTATCCGCGCGCAAAGCTGTGGAACCACCAATCGTCCTCAGCAAAATAGGCCAAAACTGCATCGCGCTGCGGCCGCTGATACGAATAACCGAGCTCCCAACCGCCGATACCTTCAGCATCCCCCCAAACAGCCGAGAAGCGAGCACCATCGCGCTGGTCATCGGCACCCAGATTTCGCACCAGATCGATGCGCGCCACGAGTGGCTTCTCCGCCAGCGGCGTCCGGCCTGTCAACTGCCAGTTCAGGAGGTCGAAATCGGACACGAACAAACCGCCAGTGCGCCGGTTGGTGCGTCCTAAGCCATTGCGTGCAGCAGTTTCCAGATCGCTGTAGTCAAAATAGCCAAGAAACGTCGAGAATCCGGTCTCGGCGCCTTCCATCCAGCCATAGCCAATCTGCAGCCCGGCGAATTTCGAGTCGTCGCTATACAAATGATCGCCCGCAAAATAGCCGCCGGTGAAATAGAAGGCGTCGAAATCACGCACCGATCGTTGATACTCGATTGACGCGCCAATCGGCCGCAGATCGCGATCCCAGGTCAGCGCGGTCGTGACAAAAGGGTTGCGCGCCTTGCCCAGTTGCACGCGCGTCGATTCGCTGGCCTGCCACGCCACGTACAACTCATCGATACTTCCCGAATCCGATCGCTCATTGTCCAGATTGCGCACGTTGTCGTCGTTATCATCGCTGCCAAGCCCCAGTTTGCCTGCGGCAGCGAACTCGAACCCGCTGTCGTTGCTGTAACGAGCACCTGCCCGCAGGAACGACCGCAGGCGCTCGATATCGTCACTGCGCGCCGGGATATCTTGCGTGCGCTCAGCGCGCAGCCGCAGGTCGCCGTAGTAGTTCCAACTGCCATCCTGAGCTGATGCGCCAGTGGCCAACAGCGTTAACGATATCGCGATCGCCTTCCTCATTTGGGCTCCCCGAGATTGATCCCAATGACCGTCTGCAATTTGCCGCTTACCCACAGATTGACTCGCCGCTGCGAATCGGCGCACGTCATGGCGTCCGTCACGCTCTTAACACCGATAGTCCAACGAGCAAGTCGGACGCGGCTGCATAACGATCAGACGGTTTCTTCTCCAGGCACTTGAGGATGATCTCCTCAAGCGGCTTGGGAATATCGGTCCACAGCTCCGAGGGCTTGATCGGCGGCTGCTGAAGATGGGCCACATACAACTCCATTGTATTGCCGCCGGTGAACGGCAGCTTGCCGCAGAACATCTCGCACAACATGACACCGGTCGAATAGATATCCGAGCGCTGATCAAGATCCATCCCGGATAACTGCTCCGGCGAGGCGTAATTCGGCGTGCCCAGGAAAGTGCCAGGTTGCGTGTGACCCGGATCGGCTCGACGTGCCGGCCGAGCGATGCCAAAGTCCATCAACTTGGCATTGCCGCTTTGTTCGATGATGATGTTCTCGGGTTTGATATCTCGGTGGATGACGCCCACCTGATGCGCCGCGTCCAGCCCCATGCACAACTGACGCGCGATTCGGAGCGCTGCTGAGAACGGCAGCTTGCCAGCCTGCTGCAACAAATGGCGCAACGTCAGACCGCGAACATACTCCATCGAGATGTAGGGTACGCCTTGAAAGTCTCCGAAGTCGTAAGTCCGTAGCACATTCGGGTGGGTAATCTTGCGAGCGAGTTTCAGTTCGCTCTTCAAACGATCCAACTGTTCGGCATCGACCAACATTCCGGGACGCAACATCTTTAATGCCACGATGTCCGACAACTCGACATCGCGGGCCTTGTACACCATGCCCATGCCACCGGCCCCGAGAATGGCGAGGATTTCGTAGCGTCCCGCGAAGCGCATGCCAGTGGCAAGACGCGTTGAGGCGTGATCGCTCGGCGAACCGACCGTTGCGCCCGGAATCAGCGTCGCATTCAGCATCGAGCCCGCCGCCTGCGTTGGCTGCGACAAGCCCGGTGCGATTTTCGCCAGTACCGCCAGTCCCTCGCGTTCGATGGCCAGAAACCGTTTGCCACTCGATTGACCATTGGCCACATTCAACACACCCATTTGCCCAATGGCCTTGAGCTTTTCGCCGAGCGCAGGCGCCAGCAGCGTTGAGCCCATTGGCGTTTCTGCCAGAAGCCGTTCTACCTGCAGCACGGGCAAACCAATCGTCGCTGTCGACTCGGGGCGCGACGGCAGCGATCCGTGCACGATCTCACCCGCGGCAATTGCCGCCGCTGCGCCATTTTCGGCGACACCCAGGCGACCATCCATCCAAAAGTGCACCGTCGCCAGAGCCCTAAGTTCGGGTGCCTCGCCGCTAAACGCGAAAAGCAGGCGCGGTCCCTCCTGCTCAAGTAACTCGCCTCCCGCAAGACTGGCTCTTGTCAGTGCCTCTTCCACCAACTGCCCAAGTGCGGTCAGAGTAATCGCCTCTTCGCCTTTGGTCGGCGACTTTAAGAAACGGCGCAACTCCAATCCCACCAGAACGGCATCGCGGCGCGTCGCCGGCTTCGCGGCAGGCCGCGCTGGCGCAGCGGGTTCCTCACTGATCGGGTCAGGCAAGAACCGCGACACATGGCCTACATAACCTTCCATGTCTTTCTTTTCGCGCAGATCGCTCAAAAGCAGGCCAAACGCACGCCCGAGGCGCGCGACTTCGTCGTTACCTGCGATATCGAGCTCTTGCGAGTAGTTGCCGCCGGCGGCTTGTTCCACCACATCTGTCAAATCGGCAACCGGACGCAGCACTCGCCGTGCCAGCCACCAGGACACTGCAAGCGCTAGCGCCAAGGCAATCAAACCACCGATCATCACGGCATTCTGGATACTCACGAACGGCGCCATTGCTTCGTCAACGGATGTCAGCGTCAGCACACCACCAACGGCCTGGCCCGGCTGACCGAATACTGGTGCTAATGCGCCAGCATATTTCTGGCCAGCGATCGAGACATCGAGGCGATCGATACCAACCCCGCTGTCGAGCATCGCTTTGGCTTGTGGCTTGAGCGGAACCAAAGATTGCCTGAGACTGGCCTCGCCATCGGCCGACAGCGAACTGGCAACAGCGCGGAGTTCTTCGCCGTCCAACAACCAATAGGCAACATCGGCGCGCGACGCTCCTTTGACTTCGGTCGCGACGCTGGCATCTACGGGTTTGCCAACGATGATGAAACCCACCAGTTCATCCTGCAACCCGATTGGACGCACCGAAACCTGGTACAAACTGACGCCATCGCGCCAATAGCCGGTGACGCCAGCCAGATCGCTGATCACGGTAGCAAACAACGGGTCATCGGCAAAACTATCCTGGAATGCCTCGCGCTCGTCGGTACGCGCAACAACGAACCCAGCGGAATCGAGCACCATGCCGAACCTGAAGCCAAACGCTTCGCTCATTTCTTTGAGAAGGTCGGACACTGATCCACTGTCGATCGCTGGCGCTGGCTGCGGCGCCGGCTCACTTTCGGGCTCGGTCTGCGTTTCAGAACTGTCGGACGGATCGTCGAGACTGGGCGGATCGTCGAGACCGGGTGGTTCGTCGTTCTGACCCAGCCCCAGCCCATCGTCGGTTGCAGCCGCCAGGTAGCGAGCGAAATCGGCGTCTTTCGAGAGCGAAAGCGCGATCACGTCGAGTTGGTTGAATACACTTAGCTCCAGCAATGCCTGCGTTTGCCCGGCGCCGATCAAGTTCTCGGAAACCGCGCGATCGCCGCTGCGTTTGCCTTGCTGCAGCGTGACAACGGCCGCAAGAGCGACCGCAATCGCCACAAGCAACGCACTCGCGAGAAATATCCGCGCCGCCAATGGAATCTTGAACCCGGCCGATTTCATGGTTCGTTACTGCTCCCAATCAGTGAACTCGTTTCGCTGAAAGCCACCCGCAAAAAACGAAAGTTGTGCGGCCATGATCCTGCGGAGAACCCAGTCTATCCTAACCCCATCCCAACCTGCCCGGCCCAGGCAAGTCGCGGCACACGCCTGGCAGTGTCTCAGCGCCGGTCCTCGCCCGCTAAATCAAGGGCTCTATCACGTTGTTGAGAAACGCACTTCCTGTGCGTTTCTCAAATCGCGAGTCCGGCACATGTCCGGACTCGCTCTCCACGGATCAAGCACTTACGTGCTCGACCCATGTGCGAACCATCCATGGTTCGCGCCCGCAGGCTGTTTCTCAACAGCCTGCTATACCAAAGCCCCTTGGTAAAAACTCAACTCCAATTCCCGCTCCGTCAAGAACGCCAGTCCGATGTTGAGAAAGTGCTTTCCTGCACCTTCTGAACGTCACTGGTCCGGCGCAGGTCCGGACTCGCTCCACATGGATCAAACACTTTCATGCTCGACCCCTGGACGAACATGGTTCGCCCTGGCAGACCGCCTCTCTAGTACTCGTCCGGCCGGCTTCGACGATACGGCTGTCCGAACTTATTCAAATGCGGCGGGATTTTACGCTTTGACAGTTCCAACGGCACGGTCACGTCGCCGTCTTTGCCCGCAACATAGGCCCGACGCCACAATTGCGAGCGCTCGTGCCAAACGAACAACTCTCCGGAGCCTTCCGGCACGTTGCTCAACCGAAACCGACCTTGGGCATCGGGCTTCACGAAATACGGCGTGTCCATCACCAGCACATGGGCAACCATCGCGTGGTGTACATTGCAAAACACGCGAATCACACCCGCTTGCGTAAACGTATGCGACTCGCCGTCGCCGCGCCCATACAAGCCCAGATCGAAATTAGCCTCTTTCGCTGTCGAGAACACGTTGTGCAGGATCGGATCGTTGTTCGGAAAACGGACTGTCGCACCAACAGGTACCGGCAACACGCGAGGCATAAATGCTTTGCGTTCGGTAAGCATCACATACGGTTGCTGCGGCGCAACGACCGGCATCGATATCGACGAGCGGAAATAGACCACGGCATCCACTGCTTCCTGAGGCCTTAACGGCCTTCCACCCGTGGTCAACGCCAATTGCCCGCGGATGGTGGTCAGCGGTGGTGGCGGTGGTTTCGGTGGTGCTACCGGCTTGACGGGTGTCGCAGATGCGCCTGGCGCCGTACCAGTTTCGGCGTTCGAAACCGCCGTCGCGCTTGCTGTCGGCTTCGGTGCCACGACGGCTTGTATCGCTTTCGATACGGACTTTGTCGGATTCTCCTGACTTACTGGCGTCGGGTTTACGGGCCTCGTGGTCGACGGCTCAGCTTTCGGCTGCAATGCAGCGGGAGCGCTGACCGCGGGCGCAACTTCTGATTCCGAAGGCACCGGTTCGGCGAGCTTCTCAGGCCTTGCCGGCGCAGCGGGCTCGATCACCCCGATGGCCGCCTGCCCGGCCTTCGGTTGCGCAATCGAAGTCGCCGTTTCGATACTCGATACACGCCGCTTCGAGGCCGGGGCCGCGGGCGGAACATCTACGGTTTCCGGCGCGACTGGTGCTGGGTTCGAATCTGCAATGCGAGCCAACGGATCGGCGGCAGGTTCGTGCGTGCCGGTGCGATCGAAGCCAACCGTCGATATTTCGTCGTCCTTCGGCGGCGACCTGGCATCCACGGATTGCGCAAAGGCATCCCACACGAGCAAGGCCAGACAAAACGCGCAGATTGTTCGCATCGACCGCTCCCCATTTCGCCAGGTCTTTGATCATAATCGCGTCTCGGGCAAAAGTAGCGAGGTTCTATGGCCAGCATTCGCATTCAGCGCGATCACAACCTTGGCGCTGCGAAAGCGAAGAAGGCTGTCGACAAGGTCGCAAAGAAAATTCAGGAACGTTTTGAAGTCCAGGCGCAATGGCAAAAGAACACACTTGAGTTCTCCCGTCCCGGCGTCGAGGGCGAAATCGCGGTTACCGATGACGAAGTCAAGGTATCGGCAAACATCTCGTTCTTGCTGCTGCCGATCAAGTCTGCGATCGAGCAAGAAATCCGCAAGTACCTGGAACAAGAGTTCGGCTGACGACCGCGTCACAACCGGAAGTGATCGCCGAGCGTCGGCGGCTTTTGTGGCATTGACGGCGCGAGCTCGTTCACCAAATCCATCAGATCGAACAGCGCTTCCATCGGATCGTCGTACTCGGGCGCACTGGCGATACCACCCGACACCACAATCGGCACGTCAATCTGCGAGGAGTTGCTCACAACAGCGATTCTTTCTCGAATAACCTAAAGTAGCTGCGCAATGCTGAATGATCCAAAGATGGACCATGAGTGCGCATCAGGTTGCGAATGTCTTCCAAATCCTGAGTGCGACGTGGGTTGTTGACGAGCGCCTGCAGCAACTCACCTACATATTCCGTCGGTACTCGCCGCCCACGTCGTAAAGTGCGTGGCTGATTTGCCCAAGGCTATGAGTCTTGACCGCCTCCAATAGCTCGGCGAAAACGTTTTGCCGAGCGCGTGCCGCGTTCTGCAAGCGCTTCATTGCCTCCGCGGCAACACTATTTCGCGCCGCTTGATAGGCACCGACATTGTCGATTTGCTGTTGCTTTTCGGCGTCAGTCGAACGAATCAACTCGATGGTTGTCGCCACTTCGCCTGCATGGTCCTTCGGCAAGTAGGTATTGACGCCGATCAGCGGCAGCGAACCGTCGTGTTTTTTGTGCTCGTAGTACAGCGACTCCTCTTGGATCTTGCCGCGCTGATACATGGTGTCCATCGCACCAAGTACTCCCCCGCGTTCGCTGATCGCATCGAACTCTTTGTACACTGCCTCTTCGACCATATCCGTCAGGTAATCGACGATGAAACTGCCCTGCCACGGGTTCTCACAGAAGTTCAGTCCGAGTTCTCGGTTGATGATCAGCTGGATCGCCACCGCACGGCGCACACTCTCTTCTGTCGGCGTGGTGATGGCTTCGTCGTAGGCGTTGGTATGCAACGAGTTGCAGTTGTCGAACAGCGCATACAGCGCCTGCAGCGTCGTGCGAATGTCGTTGAACTGAATCTCTTGCGCGTGCAGCGAACGACCGGAGGTTTGAATATGGTACTTGAGCATCTGGCTGCGCGGGCTCGCGCCGTATCGTTCGCGCATGGCGCGCGCCCAAATGCGCCGCGCAACGCGGCCGATGACGGTGTACTCCGGGTCCATACCGTTGCTGAAAAAGAACGACAGGTTGGGCGCGAAATCATCGACGCTCATTCCTCGGGCCAGGTAGTACTCGACGATCGTGAAGCCATTGCTGAGGGTGAATGCCAACTGCGAAATCGGATTCGCGCCAGCCTCGGCGATGTGGTACCCGGAAATCGAGACCGAATAGAAGTTGCGAACCTTCTTTTCGACGAAGGTCTGTTGGATATCGCCCATCATCTTGAGCGCAAATTCGGTCGAAAAAATGCAAGTGTTCTGCGCCTGGTCTTCCTTCAAGATGTCGGCCTGTACGGTGCCGCGAACCTGCTGCAGCGTGGCCTCTTTGATTCTCGCGTAGGTTTCGGCGTCGACAACTTGATCGCCCGTTACGCCAAGCAAACCCAGACCCAAACCATCGTTTCCATCGGGCAACAGCCCGGCGTACTGCGGGCGCGCTTTCCCATCGAACCAAGCGTCGAGCCGGGACCGCGCCGCTTCCCAACGTTTGCCGTCCTCGCGCAGATGTTTTTCGACCTGTTGATCGATCGCGGTGTTCATGAACATCGCGAGGATGATCGGTGCCGGACCATTGATGGTCATCGACACCGAGGTCGCCGGATCGCACAAATCGAAACCCGAGTAGAGTTTCTTCATATCGTCGAGCGTCGCGACCGATACGCCAGAGTTGCCGATCTTGCCAAAGATATCCGGGCGAATCGCCGGGTCTTCGCCGTATAGCGTGACGGAGTCAAAGGCCGTCGACAGCCGGGCGGCCGGCTGGCCCTGCGAGAGGTAGTGGAAACGCCGATTGGTGCGCTCAGGCGTGCCCTCGCCGGCAAACATGCGCGTCGGGTCCTCGCCGCTGCGCCGATACGGAAACACTCCGGCTGTGTAAGGGTAACCGCCGGGCAGGTTCTCCTTCATCAAGAACCGCAACAAACTGCCCCAATCTCCGAACGTCGGCGCCGCGATTTTCGGGATTCGCTGATGCGAAAGGGACTCACGATAGTTCTCGACGGCAATTCGCGTATCTCGAACCCGGTATTCAGTTTGATCGTCGACGATCGACTTCAAACGTTTGGGCCAGGATTGAAGTAGCTGCACCGCCTCCGAGTCGAGCGCTCGCAGCGCGTCGTTGTAGCGCTGGCGCATGACTCTCACCGCGCGCGCATTCGACAGATTGTCCAGTTCCTCATCCGACAGTACATAACTACTGCGATCGGCGCGCACCGTCTGCGTTTCGGCCTTGGCAACCTCAGGCATCAACAAGTCGTTTTCATCGTAGAGCTGAAGTGGCTCAGGCCGCCGCTCTTCGTCCATTTCACTCAGGACTCGATAGTAACCCTCGACCCTGGCCACGGCCCGCACTTGCGCTTCGATGCGCCGGTTGATGCCGCGGCCTTGTTCTGAAATTTCCGACAAATAGCGTACGCGCGCGCCCGGAATCAGCACGGTGGCTCGCGGCTCGCGCAAGCTGGTGTCGAGACTCGGTGCGAAGTCGCAGCGGGCATTGCCGATTCCAGCCAGCTTGCCCTTCAGCAGTCGACACAAATTGACGAACATCCAGCTGACACCGGGATCGTTGAACTGACTGGCAATCGTCGGATACACCGGCACTTCGTCGTCTTTCAATTGAAACTGCGTTCGATTCCGCTTCCACTGTTTACGTACGTCGCGCAGCGCGTCTTCGGCACCCCGTTTGTCGTACTTGTTGAGCACGATCAACTCGGCAAAATCGATCATATCGATCTTCTCAAGCTGGCTCGGCGCGCCGTAGTCGCTGGTCATGACGTACATCGGGAAATCCACCAGATCGACGATCTCCGAGTCGCTCTGACCGATACCGGCCGTCTCGACCAGCACCAGGTCGAAACTCAGGCTTTTCAAATACCCGATACAGTCTTTCAGAACCGCATTGGTTGCCACGTTCTGCCGCCGCGTCGCCATTGAACGCATGTACACCCGCGAGTTGCGCAGGCTGTTCATGCGAATGCGATCGCCGAGCAAGGCACCGCCACTGCGGCGGCGTGTCGGATCGACCGAAATCACTGCGATGGTCATGGTGGGGAAGTACGCCAGGAAACGATTCAGCAGCTCGTCCGTGACGCTGGACTTGCCGGCGCCACCGGTGCCCGTGAGGCCTACCACGGGAACTCGCCCGCCTGCCAACTGCCACTGTTTGCGCAGGCTGATCAGTTCGCCGTCAGCGATGTTTCCCGATTCGATGTCGGACAATACGCGCCCTATCGCAATCTCGCGTCCTTTGGGATCGACATCCCGCGAACGCGCGTGGCGCGATCGCCAGGTGCGGCGAATCAGATCTTCGATCATCGCTACCAGACCAAGCTGCATGCCGTCGTTCGGATGGTAGATGCGCTCTACGCCGTAGTCGTGCAGCGCCGAGATCTCTTCGGGCGTGATCGTGCCGCCGCCACCGCCGAACACCCGGATATGACCCGCGCCGCGCTCGCGAAGCATGTCGACCATGTAGCGGAAGTACTCGTTGTGGCCACCTTGGTAGCTGGACAGTGCGATGCCGTCGGCATCTTCCTGCAGCGCCGCACGAACGACATCTTCCACGGAGCGGTTATGTCCCAGGTGGATGACTTCCGCACCCTGTGCCTGGATCAGACGTCGCATGATGTTGATTGCGGCGTCGTGCCCATCGAACAAACTGGCCGCTGTGACAAAACGCAGCGGCGTCGAATGGTCGATTGCCGGGTTGACGACGGCGAGCTTTGGCTGGGTGCTCATGGCGGACAGTCCGGTAGCAAGCGAGCCTCAAGTCTAGTCGACTAACCTGCTTGCTGCTGACTCTGTGGCAGGATTCGTCCTGACGTGGGCCATCTTCGGGTTCGCGAATGGCCGTGCACGCCGTATGCTCGGCGGCTTTCCAAGGATGGGCAATCCTAATGCGTCTATGGTTTGCGGTTGTCGCACTGGCGGCGGCAGGTAAGTTGGCAGCACAAAACCCGCGGGTTCTGATGGACACCGACCGCGGCCCGATCCTGGTCGAGCTTGACCAGACGCGGGCACCGAACACTGTAAACAACTTCCTGTCCTATGTCGAAGACGGCACCTACAACAGCACGTTATTGCACCGCGTAGTACCGAACTTTGTGGTGCAAGGTGGTGGGTTCCGGGAGAACGGCGCTGCAATCGTGCGCCGAGCTGCGATTGCGAGCGAACGCAACAACGGCCTGCTCAATACCCCAGGCACGATTGCGATGGCGCTGTCTGGAAGTCCGCCCAACGTCAATAGCGCGACGACCGATTTCTTCATCAATACCGGCACCAACGCGAGCTTGAACCCTAACTTCACGGTGTTCGGTCGCATGGTGTTTGGTACCAAGACGCTGGCCGACATTAATGCCCTGACAATCATCGGCGGTACCGAGCAACCAATTCGGATTCCATTCGTGCGACGTATGGCGCGCGTTGCGCCCGGCGAATTCCCGATATTGCCTTTGCATACAGGCGCGTGGTTCGACCCAGCCAACTCTGGAAAGGGCTTTTTGCTCGAAGTCGCTCGTGTGGACGGCGTCGAGGGAAATCCTCAAATGCTGGTGGCCTGGTACGACTTCCACGAGGGCCGGCAGATCTGGATGAACGGCATCGCGTCGTTTCCTTTCGGCGCCAGTAGCGTTGAAGTACCGATGCAGATCAGTACCGGTGGTCAATTCGGTGCGGCATTCAATCCCAATCAAGTCACCACGAACACCGGTTGGGGCCGGATCACGATCCGCTTCACCAGCTGCGATGCTGGCACGTTCACCTACACATCGAGTTTTGGCAACGGCACTGTGCCGGTGCGTAGCCTGACTTTGCCGACAAACGAGGCGTGCGCCGCAAATAAGGTGCCCTGAGATGGATGCGGCGATTCAAGTCCTGCTGGAACGTGCGCTGCCAGTAGCGCAGTCGGCGGCGCTGGCGGCTGGCGTGGTCGTCGATCGGTACTTTCGCACAGCGGATGTTGGCCTCAGAATCAAGGATGACCGCACACCGGTGACGCGCGCGGACGAAGAATCTGAAGCCGCCATTCGGGCAGTTTTGAAGCGTGCGTATCCGGACCACGCGATCTACGGCGAAGAAGGCGGAGTCGAGGGCGACAGTGAGTTCATGTGGCTGGTCGACCCAATCGATGGCACCAAAGCATTTGTCCGAGGCTACCCCGTGTTCTCGACGCAGATCGCATTGATGGTGCGCGGCGAGCTGTTGCTGGGTGTGAGCTACGCGGGGGTCTTTGGTCAAATGGCCTGGGCCACCCGAGGCGGCGGCGCTTTTTTGAATGGCAGGCGCTGTCGAATGCCGATCGCTCAGGAGTGGTCGGCCGTCGCCCTATCTACTGGCAACCTGAAGTCCTTGGCGCAAGACGAACGTCGCTGGTCGCGCCTTGCCCAGCTCGCGGCGACGGCCAACCGCACGCGCGGTTATGGCGATTTTTATCATTACCATTTGCTCGCAACCGGCGCGGTGGATTGTGTGATCGAAAGCGACGTCAACATTCTCGATATCGCCGCCTTGGCTGTCGTCGTTCGCGAAGCCGGCGGGATCTTTACCGATCTCGACGGCCAGGAACTGTCGCTGGCCACGCGCAGCGTCCTGGCAGCCGGATCGCCCGCACATCGACACGCACTGCGCACTCTCGCCGATTTAGAATCGGCGCCATGAATGAACTTCCAAAGATTCTCGAGGCGCGTCTTGTCGCGCCTCGATACAAGATCGAACAGTTGGATCTTGAATTCGCCAACGGCGAGCGGCGTACCTATGAGCGTATCCACGGCTCTGGGCGCGAAGTTGTGGTGATTGTGCCAATGCTCGATGCGCAAACCGTTCTGCTGGCGCGCGAGTACGCAGCAGGTTTGCATCGCTATGAACTGGGCCTGCCCAGCGGTCGCATCGATCCTGGCGAAACCCTGCTCGAAGGCGCCAATCGCGAGCTCAAAGAAGAAATAGGTTTCGGCGCGCGCGATTTGCGCGTGATCAAAACCCTGTCGATGGCGCCGACCTTCATGAGCCATACCTCACATTTGGTACTCGCACGCAGCCTTTACGAGGAACGGCTGAAAGGCGATGAGCCGGAGGAGATTGGTGTCGAGCCGTTCCCGATCGAAGACCTGGAGCAGCTCCTGGATATCGATATCTTCAGCTCCTCGCGATCGATCGCAGCGTTGTTTCTCGCGCGCGAGTGGTTGCGTCGCGAGGCAGGCCAATGAGCCGCTATTCGCTTGCTGATTTGCACGAGCTGCTGGACGCTGCACAAGGCATTGCGCAGCTCGCGGCTCAGGACATCATGGCGGTGTACGCCAGTCGCTTCGACGTTGAAGATAAAGCCGATGCAACACCCGTGACGGCGGCGGACCTGGCCTCGCATCGTCGCCTCGAAGACGGCCTGGATCAACTCGATCCCAGTGCACTGGTGCTCAGCGAAGAGGCCTCACCGGAGCGCTTCGCCCGGCGCCACGAGGCAAAACAGATCTGGCTGGTCGATCCTCTGGACGGCACACGCGAATTCGTCAAGCGCAACGGCGAGTTCTGCATCAACATCGCGCTTGTCGATGCAGGCGAAGTGGTACTCGGGCTGCTTTGGCATCCGCCGTCTGGCCGATCCTGGGGCGCCGTGCGCGGCGCCGGCGCCTGGACCGAGATCGACGGCCAGCGCACGCCGATTGTCGTGTCCAGTTGTGCCTCTCCGCCGCGAGCGGCAGCGAGTCGCTCGCACGGCAATTCGGCTGTCGAGTCGTACCTGCTGGCCCTGGGAAATGTGCAGCGAATTCCGCAAGGCAGTGCGATCAAATTCGCGCGAATCGCCAACGGCGAGATGGACATTTACGCGCGCCTTGCATCGCGATGCTCGGAGTGGGACGTTGCTGCCGGCCAATGCGTTGTCGAAGCCGCCGGCGGCCAGGTGGTCGACGAACATGGCAGACGCTGGCGCTACAACCAGCGCGACACGCTGATCGTCCAGAACTTTCTGTGTTTCGGCGATCACACGATCAACTGGCACGAGGCATTGCGTGGCATCGACTTACAACCTCGATGATCTGTTGACCATCATGGCCCGCTTGCGCGACCCGGAGCGCGGCTGCCCCAGGGACGTCAAACAGAGTTTTGCGTCGATCGCACCGTACACCATCGAAGAGGCCTACGAAGTTGCGGACGCCATCGACCGCAACAACCTTCCCGATCTGCGCGACGAACTCGGCGATCTGCTGATGCAGGTTGTGTTCCACGCGCAGATGGCACACGAGATCGGAGCGTTTGGTTTTCAAGGCGTTGTGCAATCGATCGCTGAGAAGATGGTGCGTCGCCATCCGCACGTATTTGCCGATGCGACGATCGCCGATGCCGATGCCGATGCGCAGACCCGCGCCTGGGAGACCATGAAACGCGCCGAGCGCGCGGGCAATGACTCGAGCGTGCTCGCTGGCATCTCCCGTGGCATGCCGGAATGGCAGCGCGCCACCAAGCTGCAAAGTCGCGCCGCTGGCGTGGGTTTCGACTGGCCGGGCGCCACCCCGGTGCTCGCCAAGCTGCGCGAGGAGCTGGCGGAACTGGAGGCGGAAATCTCCGCCAATGCCGGCATCGACAAACTCACGGATGAACTCGGCGATGTGCTGTTCGTTGCCTGCAATCTTGCGCGCAAACTGAAGGTCGATGTGTCGACGGCACTGCGCGCGACCAACGCCAAATTCGAACGCCGATTCCGGCGCATGGAAGCGCTTGCGGCGGAACGTGGCCTGGTGTTCGGCGAACTAGGCCTGGAGATGCAGGAAGAGCTCTGGTCGCAGGCACGCCTCGCCGACCACGCCGGCGAACTCAAGTAGGAAGCGGGTGACCCGTTCGTGCTTCGAACCAATCTGCAATGAGTGCGTTGGATAACGACACCCGCGGTGGAAGCTTGATTTCGCCAGCCCGCACTGCCACATCCAGTTCCTCCGGTGACACCCAAAGTGCGTGCTGCAATTCTTCTCCGATCCGAAGTTCTGCTGAAGACGTGGTTGCAGTGAACCCGAGCATCAGACTGGATGGAAACGGCCAGGGCTGTGAGGAGTGATAGCTGCACGCATCGACGCGCACTCCCGCCTCCTCGAACACCTCCCGACGCACCGCATCCTCCAGACTTTCGCCGGGTTCGACAAAACCGGCGAGCACCGAATACCGTTTGTCCGGCCAGCTCGATTGGCGGCCCAGGAGGCATCGCCCTTCATATTCCACAAGCGTGATGATGGCCGGATCAATGCGTGGGAACTGCAGCGTACCGCAGGCAGCGCAATGCCGACGGTGCCCACCCGCAAGAATGTCGGTCGGAGCGCCGCAGACACCGCAGAAACGGTGTTTTTCATGCCAGTGCATCAACGCACGCCCGTAAGCGGCAATACCAGCGTCGCGCTCGTCCAAAGATCGCGCAGCGAGTCGCAAGTCGACCCACGTCGCGTCGCCCAATGCCGCGTCGCGCGCCAGATCAATCACATCGACCACCACCGGCTGCGCGTCGATGCTGCCAAGCCACAGGCGCAGCGTCGGTTCGATATCGATGTCAATGTCGCCGAGTAGAACTTCGCCGGCCGAACTGATGTACATGCGCTTCGCCGATGCAATTGGAAATTCCCCGGCACCAGCGCGTTCGCGCCATGCTTCATCGCGGTCGATGGGCAGGGAAGCGAACAGATGCGATCGTGTCATGACAACACTTCAATGCGATCGCCGACTCGGACATCCCCAACGTTCAGCGCAATCGCGTTCATCCCGAAAATCACACCTTTGTCGATGTTGCGATAGGTTTTCAACGTCGCCAGCGGTTCACCATCCGCATCGCGCGTTGCCAGATCAGGATCTACGGTCGTGAACACGCATCGCACACAGGGTTTGACGACAGCCAGCTCCACTTCGCCAATACGAATTCGCCGCCACTGATCTTCAGCGTGCGCCGCGCTGTCGGCGATGACGATATTGGGCCGGAATCGACGTACATCCATCGCCCGACCCACTTTTTCGGACAAGACCGTCACAGCGGTACGCGACAACAGCAAGATCGGAAATCCATCCGGAAAAGCCACCTCATCGTGTGCGCCAACCGCATAGTTCGCGTTGACGGGCCGGTGCATGCGTTCATCGGCGTACATCAGGCGCACGGATTTGGCGCACAGCGTGCTGAACCACGTGGCCGCTGCGTCGCCCGCGTCCATTGCCGAAACGCTATCGGACCAGATGCTGACGGTTTGCCGCGGTGCATCCGTAGGCGCCGAAACGTCCAGCGACGACATACCGGGCGCACTGATCCTCAAGCCATCGGTCGAGGGCGTCGCAATAACGCCAACCAGCTGGGGCAGCAGTCGGCCCGTGATGAAGCGTTGTTTTTCATCGACCAGCATCCACTGCCGATCGCCGAGCAGGCCACGCCGCTCAACGCGAGCGACCTGCAGCCAATTGCCGGCACACGACTTGATCGGATAGACCGCCAGTGACTCAACGTGGGCCATCAATAGCGCGCCTTTGCCACCGGAATGCTCTTGGGATAGCTCTCTTTTTTGGGTGCGGACTTCAGAGCCTGCAGTTGCATCGATTCAAGGGCAATTTCGTGATCGGGCAAGGCATCAAGCAGGTGCCGCACCATATTCAACCGGCCACGTTTCTGATGGTTCATATCAACCATAGTCCACGGCGCTTCCGAGATATGCGTGTGTTTGAACATCTCATCGCGCGCCAGCGTGTATTCGCGATACTTCTCTCGGGCCGCCAGATCGATCGGCGAGATTTTCCAGCGTTTGACCGGATCATCGATACGCTCGGCCAGTCGCTCTTCCTGCAATTTCTGGTCGCAGCCGAACCAGTATTTGTAGAGCAGAATGCCGCTCTTGACCAACATCCGTTCGAACGCCGGACAATCGACCAAAAACTGCTGATACTCGTCTTCGGTACAAAACCCCATGACGCGCTCGACACCCGCGCGGTTGTACCAACTGCGATCGAATAGCGCGATCTCGCCCGCGGCGGGCAAATGCTCGATGTACCGTTGGAAATACCACTGCGTGCGCTCGCGCTCTGTCGGCTTGGTCAGCGCAACCACACGGCACGAACGTGGATTCAGGCAGTCGGTGAAGGCTTCGATGGCACCACCCTTCCCTGCGGTATCGCGTCCTTCGAACAGAATCACCAGTCGATGGCCCTTGTGCTGCAACCAGCGATGCATGGCGTTCAACTCTTCGGCCAATGGCTCCAGCAGATTGCGATAGTCCTTACCCGATAACTCGCCCATCCCGCGCTCCGGTTGTGTCGACAAGCGCATGCTCGCACGGGGCGGATGTCGCAACCAAATTTCTCGGGAATTTGCGCTCAAATCAGGCGGCGATTCTGCGATCAAATCGTTCCGCCTGCCGTCAAGGAACCAGAACCAGTTTCCCGACCGTTGTCCCACTTTCGATAGCCCGCTGGGCATCGCTCGCGCTTGCCAGCGGAAATGTCGTCACGGGCAGCGGCTGCAGACGGCCGTCGGCGAATCGCTCAAGCAGCCAATGCATCGCCTCGATCAGACGCGACTTTTCGCTGGCCAAAAAACTCAGATTGCACGCCAACACACTCTTATTGTCGCGCGTCATGTTCAAAGGATTGAAACGCGGCGTACGCAACCAATCGCGCGCCAACGCGAGCCAGTTCAGTCGCCCATTGCGTGGCAACATCGACGCGAACCCGTAAATGCAAAGCCGCCCGGTCGGCGCCAACAGGCGATAGCTGTCTGCCAGCGTAGCCACACCGTTGGCATCAAAAATCGCGTGATAGCCATCCGGCGCCGCAGCTCGCGCGGCAGCAATCCACGGCGTTGTCGACTTGTCGAGCACCACATTGCAACCCAGTTTCTCTGCCGCTGCAATTTTGTGCGATGCACCGACGACGCCGACGACGTGCGCCGATGCCAGTCGCCCCATTTGCAGCAGCGCGCTGCCAACACCACCCGCCGCAGAGTGCACCAGCCATCGCTCGTTCTCGCGCACGCGCTGTTGCTCATGCACCATCCACCATGCGGTCAGGAACACCGTCGGCAGTGCGCTGGCTTGTTCCAGAGACAGATTTGGCGGGCAGGCGAATACACGATCGACATCAAGCACGATATGGCTGGTGTAGCCGCCGAACAATGTCAGCGCGAGAACACGGTCACCTACAGCGAAGCCGACAACACCGTCGCCTGACGCGTCGATTTCGCCGGCCACCTCGAAGCCGGGCGTAATCGGATAACCATGCAGGCGCTTTGCTGATTCGTACAGGCCCATACGAATGATGCCATCGGCGTAGTTCACCCCCGCCGCCGCAACCCGAATGCGCACCTGACCCGGACCCGGCATCGGATCATCGCTCTCGACCAGCCGCAGACGCTCATATCCGCCCGGTCGATCAATGACAATGCGCTGCATCAGCGGTCTTCGAAGCCGTTCTTGCTCAGCGGCGCGCCCAGGCGGATCCAGTCGAAGATGAAGCGTTGTTGTGTGACCGATAACGCCGCCGAATCCTGTGGCATGCGTGAACCGACACCGGGTGAGTCGCAATTGATCTTGAGATAGAACCAACTTTGGTCGGGCAGACCTGGCGCCACGCGCAGCAGCGGCGTCAACACACTCGGCACACCTACCAAATTGCCGTAACTTGTACCCGCCGACAGCCCCATTCCTGCCGCACCGATCTCACCTTCATGACAACGCGTGCACTGCGACGACAGTGGGTCCTTAGGATCGATCAAAACATCAAAAAAGCTCTGAATCTGATCGTAGCGAAATTGCGTAAAAGGCGAGATCCCTGTCACATCACTGCAACCCGTAGGGTTCAACCCAGCCATGGCAGTCGACGACGCCAACAGACTCAGCCCTATGATCGATTGCGTTCCCATACCACCTCCATGCCCTCACGTGAGCAAATCGCGGCGCACGCTGGATTCGGCCAGAAACGCCAGCGTGGCGGTATCAATGTAATAGTCTTGATCGTTGCTGGACTGTTCCTCCAGCGCGGCGATTACTTGTGCCAGATCTTCGTCGCTCAACTCGGCAGATTGGACATTCGTGTCGCGATCCAACAGTTTGATCATGGTCGATTCCCCGAGACAGCGGTGCGCATTGTCGCGCAACTCCGGCCACAATGTGCGGTACAGGTTGCGACTTGCGTCGTACCTCTGGGAGCGCACGCACGATCCTCGTGGCAAATCCTGCATGCGTTTGACCTTCATCGTCAGCGGTCGCCCTTGATCCGAAGGCTGGTTCTCCCAGGTTCCGACACGATCCCTCTTCACATGCAGCAGGTCTGTGACTTCTGTCGGACCAATCTGACAGCAAACGGGCGCCGGCTCATTTTCCCGCTTTGCCAAATGGCTGTCCTTGTCTCCTGTCTGCGCCGACTCGCGCTGCGCATTCAACATCAACGTTGCCGAACCGGCGAGTTGTCTTTGCGTGCTGAGGGGCGCTTTGCTGAGCGACTGCATCTCGTGGGCAACACTACGAGGTGCGGTCGTCGGTTTGCACACGTTTTCGTTGGGCGCTCAAGAAGCCCATGGTGACGTCATTCGCATCGCCCGCCGCAGCGGCCAGCGTGTTGCAAAAAGCAGAGATGTCGGGATTGGCGCCGCCGCAAGCTACAACGCATCAATCGGACTCAAAACACCGCGCCCGCCCTTGTTCAACACGTGCGTGTAGATCATGGTGGTGTTGACGTGGCTATGTCCGAGCAATTCCTGGACGGTGCGGATGTCGTACCCAGCCTGCAACAAATGCGTCGCGAAGCTGTGGCGAAACACATGCGGCGACACCGGCTTGGCAATGTCGGTTTGCGCCACCGCATCGCGCACCGCGCGTTGAATGCTCTCTGGATAAAGATGGTGCCGACGTTCCACGCCACTGCGCGGATCGATGGAGCGCACGTTCGAGGGAAACACCCATTGCCAGCCCCAGCTTTTCGCAGCGCTCCGATACTTCACGTCCAGCGCATCCGGGAGAAACACCTCGCCGAAACCCTGTTCGAGGTCCTTGTCGTGCAAGCGTTTGGCTTTCGCGATCTGCGCCTGCAGCGGCCCTATCAGCGTTTCTGGTAACACCGTCACACGATCCTTGTTACCTTTGCCCTCGCGAATGACGATCTCGCGCCGCGCAAACTCCACGTCCGTCACACGCAATCGCAACGCTTCGAGCAGGCGCATACCAGTGCCGTAGAGCAGGCTGCACACCAAACCCGGTGTGCCAGACACATGCTGCAGAACCTCCCGAACTTCCCGCGGCGTCAGCACCACCGGCAAACGATCACCACGTTTGGCGTTGACCACCTCATCAAGCCAGGGCAACTGGATATCGAGCACCGCCTTGTACAAAAACAAAAGCGCACTCTTCGCCTGATTCTGCGTCGACGCCGACACCCGCCGCTCCACCGCCAGGTGGGTCAAGAATGCAGCGACGTCATCGGCGCCCATCTCCCGCGGATGGCGCTTCTTGTGAAACAGGAGGAAGCGGCGAATCCAGTCCACATAAGCCATCTCGGTGCGCAAGCTGTAGTGGCGCACGCGGATCGCATCGCGAACCTGGTCCAGAAGTTTCGGCGGGTCATTCATCGGCACAATTTTAGGTTTGCCTATCGCGGAACGCAATGGCGAGAGCTTGCACTGAAGCCCAGTCTCGCGAATGGGCGACGACTGGGCGTAGCCTTGGTGTCGTCTAATTTTAGTTAGGCATCATTGGGAAGCCTATGGACGTTCGAGACAAAGATAAACTAATTGAGAGAATTTCCGGTGGGGAAAGATTCGAGTACCTTCACTTTTGGGGTCATCGACCAAGTCCAAACGGAGCTATTACAAATTCGTGCTTCAGCCAGTGGTTCATTGCGCCCTTCCGTGATGATGAAATCGTCTATCGCACAGCCGAACATTTCATGATGGCTCGTAAGGCTGAATTGTTTGGCCAACCAGAGCTGGCAAAGAGAATAATTGGCGTCGAGGATCCAGGAAGGGCTAAATCCTTGGGTCGCAGGGTTGAAAGATTTGATGAAGACGTCTGGTTAAAACATCGCTGGAAGATTGTGGTGGATGGAAACGTCCTGAAGTTTAGTCAGAACCCGCGGTTGCGAAAGTACCTCCTTTCAACTGCGGATAAAATTCTTGTAGAGGCGAGTCCAAATGACAGAATATGGGGAATTGGCATGGACGCAAAATCGCCATCTGCAAACTCGCCTGATCAGTGGGAAGGTGAAAACTTACTAGGCTTTGCTCTCATGGAGGTGAGAGCGTTGCTTTCCGGCACTGTTGCCTAACGAATAAGCTTAGATCGCGCGCAGCCGCGATCTGAAGCGTTTGTTGGACGAGCCCCTGCGTGGCGTCTGTCGCGCCCAAGGAAATAGCTTTTGGAGGGTGTCGTCGCGACATC
>JALHMH010000026.1 GCA_022844165.1 Lysobacterales bacterium | reverse complement strand
CCGCCTCCCGCGGCGACACCTGTGCCCGCAGCGGCTCACCCGGCCACGCACCCACGATCAGTATCGCCGCGGTGCCCAGCGCCAGCGCGCAGTGGTGCACGCGGTGCAGCAGGCGGGCAGGGAGATGGAAAACATCAGCGGTCATGCGAAGCTCCGGTTGGGAGGCTGGTGGCGGGACGGCGCGATGCCGAGCTGACATGTGAGAACGGATAGCGCGTTCTTGTCTTGTTCGCGATCGCTGACGCGGCTTCCCGGCGATGCTTCGTCCGGCGGCTGGTGGGACGATGGGAACAGACAGGAGCGTCGCGCTATAGCGCGACCCACCGGGTTGGTTTTGTCTTGTCGTTGGCGTGTGCTCTCGTCCGGCGGCTGGTGGACGGATAGGAACAGACAAGAGCGGCGCGCTATAGCGCGACCCACGTGCAGTGAGGTGGGTTGGAACTGGCTCATGGGCGCCTCAGTGACGCGAATTGTGCAAGTCCGATTAAGCCCATCAGCAGAATCAGCAGCCATGAACCACGATTGACCGGGATGGCTTGCAGACCGGTGAGTCCCACATCGATGACGCGCACAGCAACGTCCGGCGCGGTGAGCGGCGGGTAAACAGGATCGTCGCTGATCACGCGCTCGATGCGGACATTGATGATCTGATCGCCGTTCACGCTGCGGTTGTCGCGTGTGCTCAAGCGCAGCGCTTGGACGTTGTTCCATTCCGTTGGCGCGATGGTCACGCTGAGTGGTTCCAGGGTGTAGTCGACATCGCCTGGCCGGCCAGGCGCGCGCAGCAGCGCTTGCAGATCGATGCGCACCGGCGCCGAGGGTTCGGAAGCGAGGCGCAAACCTAAAGTGGTTGATTCACCCTCGACGACACTGCCAGGGCCGGACAAACTGAGCATGACGGCGGCGCTGTCGTTGTCCACGTTGATAGCCGTATAGCGCTGCGCAGGCAGCGCCACGAAGTCGGGATCGCTGCCTGGCATGACGCGCACGATGAGTTCGACGTTCTGGTCGCCATCGTCGATGAAGTCATCCATCCCGCGCAGCGTGACGCTCTGCATCGTCGTGGCGTTGGCCGCCGTGAACTCCAGCACCTCCGGCGCAGGCCGGACTTCGCCCGGATCGGCTGTTTCGATTGCAATGCGCACGGGCACGGCGCCGGTTGGTGCGCGATTAAGCACGATGTCCAACCGGCCGGTGTCGCCGGCTTCGCTGGTGCTCAAGTCGACCGCCGTCACGCGCAACTCGGCGGGTGCAATGAAGTCGTTGTTGCGATTGATCACCGGCACATCGCGCGCATCGATGCCGTTGAAGCGCCCGTCGCTGCTCACGGCCGGTAGCAAGCCGATCAAACCCTCGATATCCGGATCGATGATCGTATCGTCGACGCCGGTGACGACAACGGCGCGCGGCTGTCGCCAGGTCGCCGGCTCGAACAGCACCTCGCTACGGTCGAGCGACCACTCCGTGGTGTCGGGATTGCTCAGCAAGATGCGTACCGATGCCATCGGCTCGGTGGACAACCGCACTTCAAAGGTGGCGCTACTGCCGGATTCGGTTGTCTCTAACACGCCGTCTGGCGAAACCAGAATCGCGGCAGGTGCGTCGTTATCGCGATTGATCGCCGGCACGTCGGGCGGATCGATGCCGCGATACCGCACGTCGTCGCTGACGGCGGGCGCGAGGCGAATCACACCGAGGATATCGCCGTCGATATCGAAGTCGTTGACGCCGGTAACGGTCAACGTCTGGCTGGCGGCGATACCGGCAGGGAACACCAATTCCGTTCGATCCAGCGACCATTCGCCGGCATCGTCATTGCCCATGGCAATACGCACCGGTGCGTTCGGTGGCGTGCTCAACTGCACGCTGATGATTGCGCTACTGCCATCTTCGCTGGTCTCGATGCTGCCAGGCGGGCTGACCAATACCTGCGCCGTTTCGTCGTCGAGATTGGTCACGACCACATTCGGTGGGTTGATGCCGTGGTAGCGCGAATCGCTGCTCACCGCCGCATCTGTGACGACCTGGCCGACGATATTGCCGTCGACCTCGCTGTCGTCGATGCCGGTGACCGTCACGGTTTGGGCGCCGAAGTTGCCCGGCGTGAAGGTCAACTCCACTGGCGTCACAGCGAACTCCGTGGCGTCGCTGCTGCTCAGAGTGACTTGCACCGGGGCCGTTGGCGCAACCGTCAGGCGAACCGTGAAATTGGCGCTGGTGCCGGTCTCGCTGACAATCAAGTTCGTGGGTTCGACCAGGATTTGCGGGCCGTCGTCGTCGAGATTGGTTAACGCCACATCGCTCGGATCGACACCACTGAAACGCGTATCGCTGCTGGTGGCGCTCTGCAACACCAAGGTGCCCGTCTGGTCGCCGTCGATTTGCGTATCGTCCACCGGACTGACGATGACGCTGCGCCCCTGCTGCCAATTGCTCGCGTCGAGTACGATCGCCAAATCCAACACCTGCCACTCGCTTGCGTCCACGGCGCCGAGCGGAATGCGCACTGGCGCCGTCGGCTCGGCGTTCAATCGCACCACGAAACTCTGCGGCGCTCCGCGTTCGGAGGTGACCACGCTCTGCGGTGTGACGATGATGGCCGGGCTCTCGTTGTCGGCATTGCGCGCGACCACGTCGATGGGGTCGATGCCGTTGAACCGAGCGTCGCTGGACTCCGCAGGCGCGGTGACGATCGCGCCGGTTTGCAGGCCGTCGAGCAACTCGTCGTCGACGCCGGTGACCACCAGCGACTGCGGCGTTTGCCAGTTCTCCGGCGTGATGCGGATGCTACTTGCACTGATCGAAAATTCCGTTGGATCGCTGCTGCTGACGGGCACGCTCACGATGCTGGTGGGTGCTGCATTCGCGCTGAAACTCACCGTAGCCGTGGAGCCATCCTCGGACACATCGATCGCGCCCGGGCTGACACGGATTGCGAAGGTGTCGTTGTCGAGATTGGTGACCGCAACGTCCGGACCATCCAGACCGTTGTAGCTCGCATCGCTGCTCTGCGCCGGTTCGACACGGATGGTCCCCAGTTGATCGCCATCAACCAGATCGTCGTCGACGCCGGTGATGGTGACGGTGCGTTCGATGTTCCAATTGGCACTTGTGAATAGCAGTTGCGTCGGCGCGATGCTGAATTCTGTGGTGTCGGTATTGGTCAGCGGCACCGTGACGTCGGCACTCGGCGCTGTCGCCAGTCGCACCGTGAAGTTTGCGCTGCTGCCAGTCTCGCTGGTCGTCAACCCTTGCGTTGGGTTCACGATCACGCCTGGCATCGGCAGCCCTTCGATCGCGAACGGTTCGGCATCGAGCACGCGCCAGGCGGTGCCCTCACCGATTTCCAGTAAACAGGCGTGTTCGAGCGCAGTAAAACCGAGCGTGGCGAATGCCTGGCTGGTGACAAAGTCAGTACCTGGGGCCAAATCGACCGCAAAGGGCACACTCAACTTCTCGACACCGCTGTCGATCTCGACCACGCGGCGGCGCAGGTTTGCGCCGAGCAGCGCTGAGCTGCCGCGATTGCGCGCGGTAAACAAACAGGTTTGTGTTTCGCCCAATGGCAGACTGGCGCGGGCGACGTTCACGAAACCCTCGATCAACTGGGTTGGCGTCACATTCTTGCCGAAACTCGTAAAATCGGTGGCGTAGACCACATTGGTGAGCCGCGAGCGCAGCCGTGCTGTCACGTTGTAAACGCCGCTGGCAGTGGCGCCATCCACGCTCAGTTCGCCATCGACCGCCATGCCGGGGAACAAATCGCTCGGCGTGAATGTGCGCTCCTGGTTAAAGCCGCCAGGTCCGGCAATCGTGATCTGGATTTCCGGTGCGCGAATGATTTCGCCCGCCGACAAATTCTGCGCACGGTACAAGAGTTGCGGCACCTCCGCAGCACCGTATTCGGCCCGTGAGGCTCGAACAGAGATGCCGCCGGCAGGGCCGTTGGCGTCGCCGCTGATCGCAAAGCTCACGGTGGCGCTGTCGATCACGATGCCCTCCGCATTGCGCAACTGCGCAAACACCACATACGATCCGGCCAAGGTCCCGGTGCTCGGCCAGGCCTGCGTACGCGAACGTATTTCACCGGCCGGCACGTCGGCGAAGACCTCATCGGTCAATGTTGCGGTAGTGCGGTTCTGGCTGTCGCGAATCAGCCAGGCAACGCTGAAGTTCGCTGGCAATCCACCCTGGTTTTGCACAGCGGCGCTGACTTGCACCGTTTCGCCGGGGCGATAGTTGAGCTTGTCGGTGCTGATCTGAAGATCGCCCAGGCCATTGGTTGCACTGAATGCGATCGTGCGTTGATTGTTGCCCTCGCGGCATTCGCGCGCGGCATCGTCTGGATCGACAACCGCAAACAGCTGGCCACTGCCGCTGAGCGGAATCGATCCAAAGTCGATGATCTGAAAGCGCGCCGGCCGCAGCGTGTCGAGCCGGATTTCGCGCAGCACGGCACCGCCGGCAGCCGGGTCGCCGCGATACAGCGTGAGTGCCGCAGGCGAATGCGCATCAACCGGGCCGGCGTTGCCCACGCGCACGCGCACGATCGGCGGCAACCCTGGGCCCTGATCGATGAGCCGCAAATCGCCGACGCTGAAGTCCGGCATGCCGAGTGGATCGGGCAACGGGCTGCGTTGCACGCGGTAGGTGTTGTGCGTCAGCCAGGACGGCGTTTCCAATAAGGGAATGGTGCCGTCTTCGCGGACGTTATCGATATGGAATGCATGCGAACTCCACACGGAGCCGGCATCGGCCCATGCGCCGCCCGCGGCTTCGAAAACGCGCACGCCGGGTGTGGCCGCGCCTAAGGAGCGGTAGTGATCGCCACCGATGATGATCTCGGCTTCTTGATCGCCATCGACATCGACTACGATGGGAAACTCGCTGATGGTCTGCGACGAGTTGAGCGTGAAGTAAAGGCGGGTACCACCCAGCGCATCGAAGATCTGCATTTGCGTTTCATCGCTGCCGATCAACTCGTACAAACCATCGTTCTGGAGATCAAACAAAGTTGAGCCGAGCGCACCGAAACCGTCTTCCACTTCGCTGGTCGATTTGACCGTGCCATCGGATTCGAAGACCGTCAATTGTTCGCGACTGCCGACGACGATCTCCGGCAGGCCGTCATCGTCGATATCGGCAATCACCGGCTGACCCAGGAAGGCGCCATCCGGAGCAAGTCGCGGCCCCCAGATGGTCGCGCCGGTATGCTCGAGCAGCCACAGCTCGTTGCCCGAAGCGAGCACGATTTCGGCGAAATTATCGGTATCGAAGTTACCCACAGCTACATAGCCTGATTGCGCCTGTGGTGGGCTGGGTCCAATCACGAAGTTCTCGGGATTGATATCGCCGCGATGCCAGATCGTATTGCCTTCGAAATCGTATAAGGTGCGCCCGGCAATGACCTCCATCACCCCATCGAGGTTAACGTCAGCGGCAATCGATGCCACGCCAAACGCCACCTGTAGCGGCAGCCCTGTTGGCAGCCCACCATCGCCGCCCGCATCGTGTTGTCCTTCCCACAACAACTCACCGGTCAGACCACGAAAGGCCTTACGTCCGAGGATGATCTCCGCCTCTTGATCGCCATCGAGATTGACGATGATCGGTGCATCAGCGGTGAATCGCGGTGAGAGCGGCCGGGGATCGGGCACTGCCGGGCCGCCGATGAGCCGGCGCCACTTGAGCGTGCCGTCGTGCTCGAAGGCGAGGATTTCATTGCGATAGTCGGTGATCGCGATGATCTCGGCGATGCCGTCGTTGTCGATGTCGCCAATCGCGGTCGCGGAAGAATTCGAGAAGCGGAAATCGGTTCGCGACCAGATTTCGCTACCGGTGTCGCCGTTCAATGCGACCAGGGCCATGCGGACCGGCTCGAAAACCAATCGTTCCCCGGCCGTGAACACGACATCCGGGATGTCGTGTTCGTCGATCACGCCATCGCCATTGTCATCGGTCAGCTGCGCCACCGAAATTGCCTGCTGCAAGGAGTTGATCTCTGGGTTGCTGGACAATCCTCGCCAGTGCCACTTTTCGCGCACTGCGCTTTGCGACACGGGTACCGGCGTCTTCCGGCAACCGAGCAAGCTCGAACCGACGTTGTTGTCGTTGTCGATTTCAATCACTTCGTTTTCGGCGTCGACCCAGAACGCTACCGGCGCATCGCGGAAATTCAGCTGGGCATTGACCGCGATGTCGACCTCGACGCTGCCGCCAATGGTGACGTCGTCGTCAACGCGGACCCGACCGACCTCAGGTTCGGAGGCCGGGTCGAAAACACCGTTGCCGTTCGCGTCGATGAACGCGAGCAGGGTGAAGTCCTGCGTGACCACGGCATTGCCGCTGTTGGCCACCTCAACGGTGAACTGGCTGTTGAGCGCAAAGGTATCGGGATCGCTGGAGGCCAACGTCGATGCGACGATACGCATATCCGGTAAGTAATAGTCGACCGTGGTGGGCTTCAAGCCGATATTGCCCAAGTCGCGCTGCTGCAACGGCAGAATCGGAACCAACAGCGTTGCCGGCTCATGGGCATCGGCCGTGATCGCCAGTTGCACTGTCGGACCATTGACGCCCGACAAAACGAAGCTGCCGTTGCTCTCGCTGACGACAATGCGTTGTCCACCAGGGTAAGTGGCGCTGATCGACGCGTTTCGGATCGGCCGTCGATTGCCCTGATTGACGATGCGGCCGCTGATGCGCGCCGTATTGCCATCGGCGGGCGTCGTCCCCGTCGGGTAAAGCCGTGGGGAAAATACCAGCTGCTGGTTGTCGATCAGCGGCGTCTGCGCCGTGACCGTGTCGAATTCGGCCTTGGTGGCGCGAATCGAGACCAGGGCGCCAGCCGCTGTGGCCAGACTGTAGCTGCCATCGGCGCCGGTCAGCGTTGCCACCGGTGGCGCACCAGCGGTCACGGCGATTTCCACGCCGGCCAGCGGCGCACTGGTCTGGCCGTGCAGCACTGTGCCACGAATCAGCGCGCCGTTGATTGTGCTGGCCTGTGGCGTCAATGCAAACGACAAATCGACTAACCCACGCGCGACCACGTTCAGGGTGGACTGTTGGCTCGAATAACCTTCGGCACTGACGGCGATCGTGATGTCGCCCGGCGCGACCTGTAAGAACTGATAACGTCCGTCGGCGTCGCTGGCGACGCTGCTGCTCGGTGCCAGTATTCGCAGCTGCGCAGCCGCAATCGGTGCGCCACTTTCGCTGGAGGTCACCGTACCGCGAATAATCGCGAAGTCGTCCTGCGGCGTGGTGCCCTGCGTCATCCGTAGATCGCCCAAGTCCAAAACGCGCGACGGCTGAATGGTGAGTGCGAACAGCACATCGCGCATGCCCGGAAAGCTCAGCCTTGCCTGATAGGGCCCCGGGCTCAACGTCGTGGATTGCAAACGCCCCTGGTTGTTGCTCGTGAGGTTGACGTTGGCGGTACCCGTCAACGCCAGCGTCGCGCCCTGAATCGGCAAATCGGTGGCTGCGGCCAGGACTCGACCGCTCAGCCCGGCGCTGCTGGGTGGGACATCGGGCTGGCCGTATTGCCACAGCGCGCGCGCCACAATCGCGGTCACAAACGCATCGCCGTCGAAACTGCCATCGGCTCGTTGCCGTGCGGTCAATGCTTGCACCGCACCGAGCAATGGCGTGCGATCGGCGCGCAGCGCCAACAGTGCGTCGATCGCCAGGCCCGACTCGAATGCCGCCCCAAAGCTCTGGTCGGGCCGCTGACGGCCCAACAGGAACGCGATCGATCGCGTCACTGGAACGGTCAGGTTGAATCGGTCCCGAATTTGTGCGAAAGCCATCGCAACGTCGGCCGTGGCGAACACACTACCGGTATTGCCGGGCGCCGAGAGAAATCCGCCGTCGGTTTGCTGCGACGCAATCAAATAGCCCACCGCGCGCGCCACCGGTGTACCGCCACCTTGCCCGGCCCGTTCCAGCGCGAGGATGGCGTAGGCACTGGTGACGGCTTCACTTTGCAATCCCGGGGCCGGCGGAAAACCGCCATCGGCGTTCTGCTGTGCGAGCAGCGCTGCGATCTGCGCCGCTGCCGATTGACCGCGATCGAGGCGCAAACGCGCCTGACGTGCCAATGCGTAGCTGCCAACGCCGACATCGTTGATCGCACGTTCGGCGACCAGCGGAAACTGCGCCGCCAGCGACAGCCGCTGCGCGGTCAGCAGCGCTTCGGCGTTGGTATCGACGCGATTGGCAAGATCGTCGCTGCGATGCACGCCCTCTGCCGCGTTTTCGCGCGCATCCAGCCAGGCGATGGCCGCACCGACGTTCGCCTGCGCTGGCGCCGCCAGCCAGCAGATCAGGATCAGCAATAAACTCCAATGTCGCATCAGCGCGGCTCCTCAAAGCCATTGCGGAACAACTCATCAGCAGGCGTGCCGCCGAGTACGATGGTTACGGTTGCGCTGGACTCCAGCCCCGCAGGATCGCGCACCCGGTAGACAAAACTGACACTCGCCGGTCGCGGCATGGCAGGTGTGTAGCTGAAAGAGCCATCGAGACTCAGTTGCAGCACGCCGCTCGCCGGCGGTGTGGTGACCGTTGCGACCAAAGTGTCGCCGTCGGGATCGACATCGTTGGCGAGCAAGCCCTGACTGGTGTCGCGAATCAGCACCGGCTCGTTCGCCGGCAACTGGTAGACATCCGGGTTGGCCTGCGGCGGATCGTTGACCGACATCAGTTGTATCTGCACTCGCGCCGGCAGCGAATCCAACTCGCCATCGTGGACCACATAGTCGAAGTGAACAATGCCCGTATCGTCGCGTTGCGGCACATACCGGACATGGCCACCCGGCAGTTGCGTCAACGTGCCGCGCGCCGGCGGTTGCAACACGCGCAGGCTCAGCGCCTGGCCTTCCGGATCAGAATCGTTCGCCAGCAGGCTCTCCAATTGTGTGGTATCGAGCACGGTATCTTCGGGAAGCACAAAACTCTCGCCGACGGCGATCGGTCGTTGATTGGCGGCGCGTGTGACGTCGATGGCGACGCGGCCGATGGCGTGGGCGTTGCCGTCGGATACGCGATATTCGAACTCGTCGCGACCGAAGAAGCTGGCGTTGGGTGTGTAAATGAAAGCACCGGATGCAGCCAGGTTTACCTGCCCATGTGCCGGTTCCGTCGCCATGCTGGCACTCAGCGGGTCGCCCTCGGCGTCGCTGTCGTTGGCGAGCACACCTTGCGCTGCGGAGACATTGAGCGCCGTACCTTGTGTGGTCAGGTACAGGTCCGTTTCCGCTAAAGGCGCATCGTTGACCGACAGAATAGTCAGTGTTGTGACCACCGCTTCGCTGTGCAACGCGCCATCGTAAACGCGGTAACTGAACTGGTCGCTGCCAAAATAATCGGCGTCCGGCGTGTAGCGGAAGTTGGCGCCATCGATCAGCAGTTCGCCATGCGTCGGCGGAGTCACGATTTGCACCTGCAACAAATCGCCATCGGGATCGCTGTCGTTTGCCAGCAACCCAGGCACCGCGCCACCGCTGGCGAGCGGGGCGTCTTCGGAGAGCGTGTAGCTCTCGCCAACGGCTAACGGCGGACGATTGCCGGGCGCCGTCACCTGCACCGTCACTTGACTCACATCGCGCGCGCTGCCATCGGTGACGGCGTAGCGGAAACGATCGGCACCGGTAAATCCCGGCAGCGGCTGATAGCTAAAGCCGCCGTTGGCGGCCATCTGTAATTGCCCATGCAGCGGCGCATCGACCAGTTCCACGCTGAGCGCATCGCCATCGACATCGCTGTCGTTGCCGAGCACGCCTGGCGCCGGTACGCTGAGAGTTTGATCGCGTTGCACCTGATAGCTGTCGTCGATCGCCACCGGCGCGTCGTTCTGCGGGAACACGGTGATCGCAGCGACGACGGTATTCGATAGCAGTTCGCCATCCGACACGCGGTAGCGAAACGGATCGGTGCCGTGAAAGTTCGGCGCCGGCGTATAGCTGAACTCGCCATCGACCTCAGCCTCGAGTACGCCGTGCACCGGGCTCTGCACCAAGACAAAGCGCAGCGGCGCACCCTCGGGATCGTCGTCGTTGCCCAGCAAACCGCCCGCCGAACGCGAATCGAGCACCTGGTCTTCGAGCACGCCAAACTGCTCGCCCACCGCAACAGGAGGTTGGTTGCCGAGGTTGTCGACGTGCAATGTGACAAGGCCCAACTCGGATACGCCATCCGAGCTTGCCGCATAGGTGAAAGTGGTCGTACCTTGATAATTCGCTGGTGCTGCATACTCAAAAGCGCCGTCCGCGTTCAGTGTGACCGTGCCGCGATCGGGTGCGCTGACAAGCGCTGCCGTCAACGGTGGCCCGTTGGTGACGCTATCGTTCGCCAGTACGCCGGGTGCTGCGGCAACAAAACTGGCGCCGTCGACAGTGTACACATCATCAACCACAGTGATCTCAACC
This sequence comes from Lysobacterales bacterium, assembly GCA_022844165.1. Lineage (GTDB taxonomy): Bacteria > Pseudomonadota > Gammaproteobacteria > Xanthomonadales > SZUA-5 > JALHMH01. The sequence continues at coordinate 55,083 of JALHMH010000026.1, read as the reverse complement.
GGGCTGGTCACGTTGCGCACGTTGATCACGACCGTCGCCGATGAAACTCCATCCAAGCCATCGCTGACCTGATACTGAAATCGATCGATGCCGGAAAACACACCATTCGGCTGATAGGTGAAGCCGCCGGATGCAGCCAACGAGACGCTGCCATGTTGCGGCGGCGTGGTCAGGGCCGCCGTCAGGCCAGGACCATCGACATCGCGATCGTTGACCAAAACGCCCTGCGCTGCGGAGACGGTGAGCGTCCGATCTTGATCGACGTTGTAGCTGTCATCAACCGCTATCGGCGCGTCGTTGACCGGATCGATGATGATGGTCACGTCGCTTTCGTCCCAAAGATTCGATTCGTCGTAAACGCGGTAGCGGAAGGTGTCGATGCCGTTGTAATTTTCATTCGGTGTATAGCTCAATCCACCATCGTTCTCGAGCACCACTGCGCCATGCTGCGGCGCACGCACCAGGGTGGCGTTGATCAGATCTTCACCGTCGACTTCCTCGTCGTTGCGCAGCACACCGAGCGCTGCGGCGGCGAGCAGCACGGTGTCTTCGTCGATGCGGTAACTATCGGGTTCGCTAATCGGTGCGTCGTTGACTGGCAGGATGGTCAGATTGACATGGCCAGTGGAGGAAGTCTGGAAAGGGTCGGTCGCCCAATAGCCGAAACTGTCGGAACCAAAATCGTTGGCGTCCGGCGTATAGGTAAATCCGCCATCGAAGCGAACGGTCACCCGCCCGCGGCAAGGAGCGCAGGGTTGGATGATTCGTGCTGATGCAAACAGCGTGTCGCCATCGATATCGGCGTCATTGACCAGCACGCCTTGCGCCGCGGGCACGACGAGCACTGTGTCCTCGTCGAGCGAATAATTGTCGGTTGCCGTTGTCGGCGGTGTGTTGACGCGAATGCGTACAACAGCTGGCGTGCTGGTCAGGCCGGTGGCATCGGTCAGCTCATAGCGAAACTCGTCGATGCCGGAGTAACCGGTTTTCGGGACGTAGGCGAAGGTGCCATCGTTGTTCAATGTCAACGTGCCGTGTGCCGTGGTTTGCAGCAGCCGCATGGTCCAGGGCAAAAGATCGATTGGCTGCACGCCGACCCACGGTGCTGCTGACGGACCGGATCGCGCATCAGGATCGTGGTCGTTGCGAAAAATCCCCTGGGCAGGATCGCTGATGGTCAAGGTGGTGTTGCGTTGCGTCAGGTAATTGTCTGCTGCCGCGATCGGCGCATCCGGTATCGGACGTACTTGCACCGTGACAGGCACCAGGGTCGTATCGATACCATCGGTCACGGAGTACCACATCGCTTGCAGCGTTCCGTAGAAATGGAAGCGGGTCTCGATCCGGGTCTGTGTGGGATTGGCGGCGTCGTTCCATGACACCTGGGCGTAAAAGCTGTCGCGCCCGCCCACACCCAGGCTGGTCGTGCGAATCGGATCGCCATCCGGGTCGCTGTCGTTGGTCAATACCGACGGCGTCACGATGGTGACAGTGTCTTCATCGACGGTGTACACGTCGGCAACACCCACTGGTGGTGCATTCGTCCGGATACGCACCAGTGCGGTATCGGCGATGCCCGTTTCGACTTGATACACGCGATAGGTAAACTCATCGAATCCCGCAAAATCCTGCGGCGGTGCATAGGTGAAACTGCCGCCGGCACCCCAGGTCACGGTGCCGATCGGCGGCGTGCCGACCGTTTCGTAAGCCACTGCAAAATCATCGTCGTAGCGATCATTGCGATTGATGTGATTGCGCCCGGCAGACGGCACGCGCAGCAGTTCATTCCGCCGCGTGCCGTACACATCATCTTCGGCCATCACCCCGTCGTTAACCCGTTGGATGTCGAGGTCGACCCGCGTGGCGTTGCTGCGACTGGTGCCGTCATATATTTCGTACAAAAACCAGGTGGGGCCGTTAAAGTTGGCACGCGGCCGGACGCTGAAGCTGCCGTCGAGATTCAGTGTGATTTGATTACGGTCGGTAAACGCGCCATCCGGGAAACTGCTGTCATAGGCCACCAGGAACACTTCGAGTTCCTCACGCGGCGTGTCGGCATCGGTGTCGTTGGCGAGCACACCGTTGGCCGCATTGACCACCAGTTCCTGATCTTCTGTGCCTTGGTAGGCGTCATTGACGCCACGTGGCAGGCCGGTGACGCCAACGGCCAGGGTGACCGTCGCCAGATTCGAGCTTGAGCGGCCATCGGTCACCCGATAGGTAAAGGGATCGAGGCCTTGGAAATCGCTGTTGGGTCGATAGGTGAAGGTGCCGTTGGTCTGCAGGATCAAAGTGCCATTGGCCGGTGGCGTCACCAGCAGCGCCGTCAGCGGGTCGTCTTCGGGCGGATCGAGATCGTTCGCAATGATCCCCTGTTGCGCATCGAGCACCTCAAGAAACTGATTGACATCCAACAAATAGACGTCGTTGGTCGCGGTCGGCGGCTGGGTGACATTGAGAATGACAGTGGCTTGCGCGATTGCGCCTTCCGGATCGCGCACACGGTAAAAGAACTCGTCCTGGCCGACGAAATTGACCTCTGGCACATAGTTGAACGAGCCATTGGCACGCAACAGCAGCGTGCCGCGCGTTGGACCCACCACCAACTCGGCGATCAGTCCGGCGCTGTCCACATCTGTGTCGTTCTCCAAAACGCCGGGGGCGGCGATATCCAGACCGACGTTTTCATCGGTCAGGTATAGATCGTCCCTGGCCTCAGGAGAATCGTTGACCGCCGTGACGTTCAAAGTCACGGCGACCGCTGGCGACGCTTGTGCGCCTAAGCGCAGGCGATAACGAAACGTCGTTGTGCCATTGCGGTCCGTCGTGTCCGGGCGATACACGAAACTGCCATCGTTGGCGACATTGAGCACGCCCCAACTGGGTTGTTGCGTCACTTCAATGGTCGCACCGGTACCTGTCTGGTCGTTCGCCAACAGGCCTGGCGCGCCGACGAACAGCACCTCGCCTTCGGGGAAGGTATAGCTGTCGGGCTGTGGTTCCAGACGTTCGATGCGTACCTGGCGCGAGGTCTGACCGCTGCGTTCGTCGCTGTTGGTGGCGATCGCCGTCAGCGTGTACGGTCCGTCCGGGATCGCGGAGATGTCCCAAGGCCACTCGTACGGTGCCTCGTTATCGCTGCCCAGAACCCAATCGTTGGCGCGAAATTCGACACCGACGATGCCAAGGGGATCGGTCGCCGTGACACGGATGGTTGTGTTTTCGGAGAGTGCCGCATTGGCTGCCGGTGCCTGAAACGTCACCAGCGGCGTCGTCGGCGTATAGACAAAGGGCTGCGGTATCTGCACGACGCGCGTTTGCCCCAATGCGCCGCGATACTCCGCGTAGACCGTTTTGCTCCCGGGCGATGGCGACAATCTGAACGTGCCCGTGCTTGCCATGGGCGCAAACGGCTCGCTGAAGGCGGTACTTTCCGAGAGCCGGTACTCGATCGCGTTGCGGCATGCCAGAGCCACCGTCACGGTTCGCCGAATAACGTTGTAGACATGGTCCGCTGCACGCACTGTGCAGCGCAGCAGAGGCGGTGCGGTCAGGAATTGGCCGTAGTCGACGCCAGCGGTGACAGCATCGCCCTGGCCCGCGGGATTGGCGATCGGATCGGCCGGGCCGCTGGGATGCCCCCACCAATTGCCGCGCGCCAGAAGCACATTGACGGGCGCCAGGTTCTGCACGCCAAGAGTGGTGTTGGTGAATAGTTCGGAGGCCACAATGTGTGGGGTAGCCCCTGTATCAGCGATCACGCCAATACCGTTTTCGGCAAATCGACTCTCCGCGATCGCCGCTACTCCGCCGAGACTGGCGCGAATGCCGATGGTGTTGCGCCACAGCCTCAGGTTCTCGAAGGTGTACGCGAGGCGCGAGAAACGCAATCCGCCACCGGCTTGACCCGCACCGGCATAACGTATCTCGGCATTGTCGAGACGCGTGTCGGCGACCAGGGCGCCGGGAGCCAGTTCGATGCCTTTCCAGTCGCCGGGCTGGGGTGCCGGCCCGTTGACCAACGTCGCACCACCGACAGTCGAATCGTGCAGGCTGGTGAACACCACCTGCCCCTCGGTGCGCAATGTATCGCGCGAAATCAGCTCGGCATCGCCGCCGAACTTGACGACAACGCCGTCGCTCAGCGTCAGGTCCGCCGCCTGCGCGAAAATCGGTATACACAACAACACTGCGGGCCAGAGCCTGGCGCGACCTCGCGGCAAACCGGCGCAGATACAGCCGCTGCGCGACACAGGGAGCGTCGCCGACGTCAGGTACTTCCTGCCGAACGCTTCAGCGTAGCCGGGAGTGTCTTGACGTAACGCCATCGCACCAAGATTAATCATGGCGGCTCACCGCGATATCACCGCTCGTCTGGCCATCCAGTCCGGTCGCGCTGACACTGATGGTCGTAAACCCCGGCGCAAGTCCGTTGAGTGTTGCGCCATCGACGCCGCTGGCAGTCGGTGGAATCACCAATTGTGGGACAATCGTGGCAACACTTGGGACAGCGCTCGTCAGGTCGACGGTCAAGGGTGCGCTTGGGCGCTGGTTCTCCAGCGCCAGAGTTGCGCTGATCGGAACCTCCAGGCGCACGCTGATGCTCTGCGCCTGACCGACCGAGAGACTTGCGGGCACGTTGCCGATCATCAATCGAGGTGTAACGACACGAACTTCGGTCTCGGCAGCATCGAAGCCAGGCGCGGTCGCCCTGAGCAACAGAGCGCCGAGCGTCACGCCGTCCGTCGGCACGGCAACCGATGCGTGGCCGGGAAGCAGCGTCACACTGCTGGGCACATCGATCAAGCCTGACGCCGTTGTCGAAAGCGACAGTTCAACTGCGGAACCGGCAGGTTCGAATCTGCCTGCAACGATTCGACGGATCGGAACTTCAGCACGCAGTCGCCGCCCAACAAATGCGACAGAGTCGGAAAATTGATACGCCGGCATCACGACCGACTGCAGCACCGAATCGGCAGGGGCTATGCCAGCCGCAGATGAGCGCACGCGATAGCTGCCGGTCGCCTGTGGCGATCCGATGTAACGACGGCCGCCGCCTGCAACCAGCGAGCTGGCTTGACCCGCGGGTATCGTCAATTGAGCGTCTTGCGCAGCGCCGTTGATCGAGCTGAAGATGCCGTCGACGATACCTGCTGGTGTTCGATCCACCAGCGCCAATTGCACATTCACGGGCGTGTCGCTGAACTGCTGTTGGTCATAGGATCCCGGCACATGCCAGCGCACGTACACACTATCGCGTTCGCCAGCGACGCCTCGCGTATCCGCCAGCTCCTCCACCGCAAACACCGGTTCGATCACTTGCACGTCGAACGACGAGCTCAAATCCGGGCGTTCAACGGTGGTGAACTCGACTGTCGACCAGTCACTGGCCGCGAGTCCGCGAATCGGCACCGTTACCGCACTCTGATGTGCCGGCAAGGTCACGGTTGCCGGCATGGAAAGTGCGGCAGGGTTCGGGTTGGTGAGCACAATCGTCAGCGCTTGTTCCAACGGCAACCCGATACGACTCACCAACATTGCCGTCGAGGTCAGGTCACGCCCAATGACCAGTGGTGTTCCCCCATTGAACCCAAACTCGTCGCCCGACACCTCAACGAGTTCTGATGTCCATTGCCCAATCCCGGGTATCGACACACGCAGGCGATAGCTACCCGGTTCATTGGCGGAGCCGACGTAGAAGTAAGGTCCGCCTGCACTGTTCGTCGGTTGCGGACTATCTTCGGACAACTGCCAGGGTCCGAGCGCAGTCGCCCCCGTTGCTTCCGCAAACAGACCCGGAACGACGTTTTCGGGATCGCGCTCGATCAACTCGATCATCACCGACCGATCCTGGTTCGAGACCCCATCGTCAAAAATCAGACTGACGGGCACTCTGGGTGTGCCGATGATCTGACTGGTGGCAAAGAACTGATCAAACCTGAGACTGGCCTCGACGACTTCGACATTGAGCGCCTGCTCCGTTGGATCGACATCCGGCGCACTCGCACTCACCTCGGCAGCGCCCAGGGCAACACCGTCGATCGGAATTTCGATGCTCGATTCGCCCGCGGGCAGAATGACGACACTGGGTACCGTCACATCCGCTGTGCTCGACTGCAAGGAGATCGGCAGATCGTTGGCCAGGGCCACTGGGACTCCGGCGTGTCGAAGGTACAAAGGCACTTTGCGCCGCAGACCGCGACCCACCGAAATGCTCGTTTGTTCGGAGTCGAACTCCAGTCTTGGCGCAGACGCCACAACCGTCTGTGTGTCGGAGAACACCGATGGCGCCGATGGCAGATTGGCAGCAATCTGATAGGTTCCTGCGGCGGTCGGTGAGCCGACAAATGCGGCCGTCGAAATCTGAGTGCCGGTGCGCACGCGCACCGTGTTGATGAGATTTCCGCCACTGATTGCGGGAAAAATGCCCTCGATCACATTCGGCGGGTTCGCAGCGGACGTCGCAACACCGATGTCGATATCGACGGGAGCAAGTTGCCCGAAGCCATTTGCGACGTCGAGGCGCACGCTAAAATCATCGCGGGCAGCGCCGACGATCCGTTGCGTATCCAGAGACGAAAGGAAAAGGCGTGGTTCGCCAACTTCGATGGCCCTTGCAGAAGACGGCGTATAGCCGGTCGCCGACGCGGTGAGTGTTGCGGCGCCGACGACAACCCCCACGAGTCGGAAACGAGCCTCCGACTGGCCCGCAGGAATCGTTACCACCGCCGGGAAGGACACACGCGAGGCTCCGGTGGCCGAAAGAGTCACCACAACCGGCTCAGCGTAGGCGAGCGGCCCACTATTGCCAGAGCGCGTCACACCAATCTCGAACGCGAATCCGCGCGCAACGCGGATCGGATTCGGTCCGTTGACTACCAACTGCGGTTGAGTGCTCACGGTAACACTCAAATTCCCATCGAGCGCGCCGGCCGCAGTTGCGCGGATCAGCGATGGGCCGTCGATTGCGCCCGTGAGTCGAACGACGTTGGATGCCGCCAACGTACCTTCTGGAATCGTGACGATAGAAGGCGCTACCGTGGCGTTGCTGGAGGACGCCGAGACCGTGACCGTGAGCCCGCCGGCGGGCGCAGGGCGATTGATGCGGACCAGGACGTCACGACCCAGGCCACGGGGAATCGTGACTGGCCCGGTGGGTTCGAAGCCAAGCGCCAGATCATCAACCACAATTGACGCGCTGCCAGGTTGGAAGCCCGGAGAACTCGCCGTCACAGTACTTTGACCGCGCGCAATACCCTGCACCGTTGCAAAGGTGCTGCTCGTCCCTTCGGCGATGGTCACCAGCGGCGCGATGGTCGCTACCGACGGCGAAGCACTGGTCAGTGTCACCGGCAAGCCGCCCGCAGGCGCTGCCTCGCTGGACTGCACTTCGATCTGCGCTGTTTGACCCGGCCGGACAATTCCAAGCGGGCCGAAACGAAGGAACCGCGACTGCACGGAAATCGTGCTCGTACCGGCAACGAACCCCGGCGCTGAGACAGTCAATGTCGTGGTACCAAGTGCAATACCGGTGACCGGTATCGATGCCGACGACTGGTTGGTGAACAGGATCACCGAGGCCGGCACATCCACGATGCCCGGTACTGATGATTCGATCGCCACTTCCACCGGTGCGCCTGAGATCGGCGCATCGCTGCGCACTGTCACAAACGCCTCCTCGCCGACACCGACCGCGCGGTCTGGCGGATCGATCCTCAATGCGATCGGTGGAAGCACCGTTAATGATGATGCCGCCGCGCCCAGTTCGAGGCGACTGACGGCGATCGTCGCCTGGCCTGCGTCTACACCTGTCGCGTCGAACGTCGTGCTTGTGGCTCCAGCCGGAATGGTCACCATCGCTGGCACGCTGGCGGTGCTCGGTGCAGATGAGACCACATCGAAGGTCCAGCCACCTGCTGGCGCCGCTTTAGCCAATCCAACGGTATAGGTCCGCGTCGCGCCGACGCGAACGTCAGCCGTTGGCGGCGTTAACGTCAGCGGCGGCAATCCAACGATCACCGCTCCCTGTTGAACCACATAGGGGATCCCAACGAGGCCCCAACGCACCGAGCCGACGATCGTGCCGGCTGGAACAAGAATGCCATTCAGCCCATTGTCCGTTGCGGTCAACCCGATCCCGACGGGGGAGGACTCAAGGTCGATCGAGATCGCCGGGCCCGCGTGATGGCTCAGGTGCGTGTGACTGATCCGTGGCGAGGAGCGCTCAATCGCAATTCCGTTACCATAACGAACATCGACAAAAGCGAGCTGCGCAACATCATCGAATGTGAGTTCATGAAACTTCAACGGCCCCCAATCGCCCGGCACCGGGTTCGTCGAAGCGCTCGTCATTTCGATTCGAGCCACCACGGTACCAACGGCAATCAACGCGCCCCGGCGAATGTCCAAGCGTGTGTTTGGCAAAAATTCGACGCGCACGCCCGCTTCGATCGTCAATCGCGCATTTCCGATCACTTCGACATCGCCGACAACGCGAATCGGCGAATCGGTTAAGCGCCATGTGGCATTGCTGGAAATTGCCCCGGATACGTCAAGCCCGGCCGCCGGACCAGCCAAGGCCAGGAAAAAGGACGCCAAGAAGCCGCTCGCCCACTGCCTTGAATACCTCATCGCTCCCCCTGTCGAGCGGCCCACGTCCAGACGCGGACGAAGGTCGACGACTATCTCACGACTTCGGCGGAATGTTCAAAACTTTACATAGACGGAGCGCTCAGGCGCATCGGTTGGGTCGCGCCGACGTTGTCGAAGAGCGGATCGCGTCTGAACGCTCCGCGAAAATGGCCTGGCCTTTTCGCCGAAGTCGACCGGTTGAGGCATGCTAGTGCGGAGCGCCGAAAGTCGCGCCTTTATCGCGCTGAGTATCGCGTGTTTGCCCTCTGCACTGGAATCTGATCGATGTCCGAAGGATTTCCCTCGGCACCCGCCCGTCGACCATTCCGCACCTTTGTTGGTCGTTTGGCTGAGCGTTGGCCAGAGTTGCTGGTCGAGGTGGTGTCGATTGTCGGCGCGGTATTGCTCGCCTTTGCCGTGGATGCGTGGCGCGCGGAGCGCAATCAACGTCTGGAATCGGAGACCTTGCGCGCGGCCGTGCTGGCCGAGATGCAGGCCAACCGCGAAGAGCTTGCGCGTTCGCAGGCGTCGTTGTCGAAAGCGTTGGCGCAAATCCGTTCCCTCGTCAACGCTGCGAGCGAAGGTAGCGAGTTGGAACTGGGCTTCAACCTGGCGTTGTTATCAAGTGCAGCGTATGACGTGATGCAGGGTTCAAGTGCGGCCGCCAGCATCGAGCTGGACTGGCGAATACGCGCGGCGCGCGCCTACGAGCTTCAGGAATTGGTGCAGGACCGCCAGGCGCGTGTTGTCAATGCACTCGGGCGATTGGCCAAACTTCCCCCGGACTCGTCGCCACAGTCCATTGCGCGCGAGCTGGACTGGGAAATTTCGACCACATTGCAGCTCAGGTCCGATCTGACAACAACGCTGGAAGAATTTGATGCCGACCGATGACGTCAGGCGAATCGAATGATGGATCAACCTGAGTTTTGATCATCGACCAAACCGTGGCCACCGAGGGTACCAAGATGCACACCGCCAGGATTGTACCGATGCTGTTGATCCTGCTGCTGAGTGCGTGCGTTCATCGCACGCCGCAGGATCAGGCCATCGAACGCGCGTGGCGGGAAGCTCGCGGCGGGGAGCCGGTCATTCAATCCAGCGCTGCCCTGCAGCAGCGGTTGACGGCCCTGCAACGTTTGGCGATGGCGCGCAAGTTTGCGAACGACGAAGCGAAATGCGTTGCTCACCCCGATCGCTCGCGGTGTTTGGCGGAGCAACGGGATCTGGACAACATCGTCGTGACCGGTAGCCGGATTGCCGCGGCGGATGTGGTCACGAACAATCAGGAAGCCGGAATCGACGAAGGCGGCATCGTCAAGAAGTCGGGCGACTTTCTGATCGTGCTGCGCAAAGGAACGTTGTACAGCATTGCGCTGAGCGGCGCCGGGCACAGCGGTTTGCGGGTCGTCGATCAACAACTGGCCGCCACGGATGACTCGGGTTTCGGCGTGTGGTACGACGAAATCCTGGCACTGGACGGGCGCATCGTACTGCTCGGATATGGCGGCGGCAGCCAACTGATCGGTTTTCGCCTGGATGCCGCCGGTCGCTTGCACCGCGACTGGCACTACACGCTGACGAGCGACGATTATTTCAGCGGCGAGAACTACGGCATGCGGCTGCATGGCGATCGGCTGGTCTTCAAACAGTCGCTGACACTCGAATTCGGGCAGCGCGTGGTCTGGCCGACGTGGCGCCGGGCCGCCGAACATAGATCGGCGGGTCGCCCGTTGGTGGAGGTGCCGCAATTGTTGATGCCTGGGCTCGTATCCGACCGCCCGACGCTGCATCTGCTGTTGAGCTGTGCGCTGTCGGCCTTGGACGCCGGGCATTTCGAATGCGATGCGCGCGGCGTCCTGAGCGATGGCCCCTCGGAACTCTATGTTGGTCCGTCAGCCGCGTATCTGGCGCTGCCCGCCTGGGACGATGAACTGTATCTGGATCCAGAATTCAGCGCCTGGGGATGGAGCCCACGCCGTAGCGATCGACAATTGGCGGCCAGTCGCCAGACCTGGCTGGTGCGCTTCCCGCTCGGTGAATCCAACGGGCCAACGATGGTCCGAATTCGCGGCGAGATTCGCAACCAGTTTTCGCTGAAACAGCTGGATGAACGGCTGCATGCGCTGGCAAACGCCGGCCAGGGAAAGGAGCGTTCGCTGCTCGTGTATCGAATCGAGCCTGGCGCTTTTTCCGCTGCGGGCAACTTCGTTACGCCACATCGCTCGCTTCCAGGTATTGCGGAATCGAACGTTCGTATGACGAACCGCGCGGCCTATCTGGTGCGCGGGACCGACGACGACGAGGAGCGCAGCGCGGCCTTGATCGCGCTGGACCTGCACAGCGATGACATGTCCGAGGTAGCCCTGGATTTCTGGCCGCAGCGATTGGAGCCTGCCCTGAACCACATGGTGTTGGTCGGGGCGTCAAGCGGCGGCATGCGTTTTGCGCTGTTGCCAGACCATCCCAAGCCGCGTCTGTACGATCAGATCGACGTCGTTGGTTACCGGCAGGCCGAGTCGCGCAGCCATGCGTTCAACGCCGGCCGTCCCCACCTGGGACGCGCCGTGTTCGGACTGCCCGTGGTATCCAACCAGCGTGTTGGGAAAGATCTGGATCAGACCGAAGCGGTATCAGATGTGTTGTTGGTCGACATGAGTGAGCAGCGCTTACGCCAACTGGGTGTGGTCGATATGGCATCGCGAGCACAACCGGCGCGAGACTGCGAGTTGAGCTGTTACGACTGGTATGGCAACGCCCGTGTGTTTTTCGTCGGCGAGCGCATCTTTGCGCTCAGCGCCGACCAGCTGGTCGAACTGCGGCTGCATGGCGGTTCGCTTCAGGAGATCGAACGCGCGCAGCTGTCGGACTGAGTTCGCCGAGACCTCAAGCGTCGATTATTGCGGCGCCGGGGAGAGGTCCTTGCGGTTCCCGTTGTCTGGATCGCTTTCGCTGATGCGGCCAAGCATCTGCTCGATCGCCGCAACAATCGCCTGTGGCTGCTCGAGTTGGATGTCATGAGATGTGTCCGGGACATCGATGGCGATGCCGCGCGTGGACGCGGCAAGAATTCGCTCATGGGTCTGACTGCGTGCGGCCCTCATCACCGCAAGCACTTCTTTGGGCGCGTCTTCGCCCTCCTCCGGCGCGCGCAGTAAGGCCAGCGGGATCGATCCATAGGATTCATCGACCGGTACCGGCATGTCGAAGACAACGGTGTTGCCTGCGATCTCGGCGCGCAGTGTTCGCCAGTAGGTGGGTTTGGACTTGTTCTGAGTCATCGCCGACCCGACAGCTTCACTCATCCACGTGGGCGGTGGGCGCAGGCAGCGTTCTCGAAGGGTGTCGTGATCGCCCGATTCGGCGGCGCGCTGGCATTGGTCGAGAATCTCTTCGCGATGCGCCGTTTGCGCTGCGATCTGTTCGCGCCAGTCCTTTGGCATGTCTTCGTCTGAGCCCTGCCCTGGTGGGTCAACAAGCACCAGTCCGGCAACCTCCCTGGGATACCGTCGCGCATAGTTGCGCACGATGTTGCTGCCCAGGGAATGCCCGACAAGCAGCACCGGTGTCGGGATATCAGCCGCATCCATCAGCGCGCGCAGGTCATCGACTCTAGCATCGAGATTGCCGGGCATCGGGCCTTCATCGCTGAAGCCATAACCAGCACGGTCATAGGCGCAGACCCGGGTGAGGCCAGCCAACCGCGGCTGTACCCGATACCAGGTGCTCGAATCCGCATTACCGCCGGCCTCCAGGATCACCACAGGTTGGCCCTCGCCACTGCAGCGCAGATTTATCGCCCGATTGCCATCGAGTCGGACCAACTCGGCGGCGGCAGCATAGGTGTCAGGCGTGAGCTCGCTGTCGGTCGCGCGCGCGCCGCACGCATAGCCGATCAGGAGCCCGATCAAGAGCCCAGCCATTTTGCCCGGTGCACGCATGGAAGCAGACTCACGTGGATGCGACTGCTATGAATGGTAGACCGACTCGCGCGACCGCTTGCTAACCCAGCATGTACGAGCGTATCAAAACGCCTCAAAGTCACTTCGCGATACGATGTCTTCCAGCTTCGCCGCCCACAGCAAACCGCCGCGGACGTGCGAGATGAACAGTGGATCACTGTAGGTTTGGCTGCGATGCCCGAGACCGGTGTACCAGCTGCGGCCCTGTCCGACGCTGCGCTTCCAACTGATCGGGTGATCGTCGCCCATCGCGCCGGTGCCGGGGGAGTAGCTGGTCTCATCAAGCCGCAACAGCACTTGTGCGACCGGGCGGGGATTGGCGCGAAAGTTGTACCACTCCTCGTTGAACACAAAGCTCGGTGGCATATGTCGTGTCGATAAATCGACAGCATCTTCGCGAATCACCGTGGCGTTCTGAATCGCCGGATGCGCGCGAAACCAGGCGCCGTTGCCGAGCACCTGATCGCCATACCATGGCCAGTCATAGGAACAGTCGGCAGCGGCGTGGATGCCGACATAACCGCCGCCGGCCTCCAGCCAGGCCTGATAGGCCTGGCGTTGACTCGCATCCAGCAAATTGCCGGTGGTGCTGAGCCACACCACGGCACGGAACTGCGCCAGGTTGGCGGCTGTGAAATCCGCGCCGCTCTCGCTGAAGTCAAGCGCGATGCCGCTGCTGGCGGCGATTCGGCGCAGCATGGTGATGCCATCGGCGATCGATGCATGACGAAAGCCGGTGGTCTGGCTGTAGACGAGTACTCGTTCTTGGGCAAATGCCGCCAGCGGCAACGAGAGAACCGCAGCGAGTCCAACCGTGCGCCACATGGGCCAATTCCTGCCGCCAGAACCGGGGGCATCCTAGCGCAGACTTGCGCGGCAAGAATGCCAGCCGGTTCTCATCGTATTTCAGCGCCGCTTGCTGAATACCACCCGCAACGAGGAAGGCTCGCTGAAGTCGACCTCGCCAACCTCAGCGAGTAACGGATACAGCTCGCCCGCCGGAGCTTGCATTCGAAAAGAAACGCGCTCTGCAGCCAGATGCTCGATTCCTGCCGTTGAGATTTGCAGTGCACTCGCGAACGCTAGGGCGAGTTCTGCCACTGGCGCCGAGTTTGGCTGATGCACGCTGAGCCATCGATCCTGGCGGGGCGCAAGTCCACTGACGACGAGGTCGAGCGCGGCGTCGTGGCCGATAGGTTGCAGCGGCGTGGGTTCACCACCGGCCTGAATCTCAGCGCCATAGAGACGCCACTCGCCTGCCTCGTTGCGACGCCAAATCTCGACCCAGATTCGATCCTGCTCGCCGCGCAAGCGAACGACAGTGACAGTCTCGTCTTCATCGTCATCGGCGCTCAGATCCGGGCCGTCGGCCGCTACCATGCGCACCGCTTCCAAGCCATCCCCGCAGCTGCGATAGAACACCGGTTCGCCCTCGCCAAGGGTCAGCGCGACACCCCATTGTTGTGGGCACGCGTACACACCCGGTGGCGAAACAGCGCGGTAGGGCACTACAGCATGGGAGTTTTGGGCATGGTTGCTGCGTGGTGCAAAAGAGATTTCGCGGCGCAGCGGATTCCAGTCGAACGGTCGTTGTGTCCAAGGGTCGACAAGCTGCTGGGCGCCCATAAACGCGGGCATTTCGTCGGGATCGACGTTGTTCAAGATCGCGCGCACCTTCAGCTTCGAGGCACGCCGGATGGCTTCGTAGTCCCAGACGCGATCGCCGTAGTTCTTCCAAGCCGGTACAGCAATTGCCGTCAGTATTTTTCCGACCGCGTTGTGGGAGAAGTACCCTGGGATCTGCCCGGCCTCGGAAAGCGGCGGCATCAGCGATTCGCTGAAGCGAGACAACGGCTCCAGCGCCGCTTCGCGCTGCGGCAATGGCGCTGCCAGGTGCTGCGAAATCAGATGGGTCAGATGCGCGTGCAGATTCCGCGTTGCCTGTGGGGCGTAAAACAAACCCATCAGTGCCTCGCTGAATTCGCCTTTCGACAGCGCCGACCAAAAGCCAACACTGGCGTCGACGGTACCGGTGAACAACCGGTGTTCGCCACCCATGGCGCCTTGCCAATCGATGGCGGTGGGGTCGATCGCGAGCAGCGCGCTAAGCGTTCCGTCAATGAGGGCAAGCTGGTCGGGCCGCAACCGGTCGGCCAACTCGGCGCCGAGGCGCTGTGCCTGGCTGATATGCGCAGCAGCCACCATGGCCGAAATCATCGAGTCGGCTTGCCCGGCGACACTGGACCAAAACCGCGCGTGTGCGTGGATGCGTCCGATGGTGCTGTTGAGCGCGACCGCGTCGTCTACTTGAATTGCGCGTAGCAGTGCCGATGCTTGTACGTCAAGGTACAGCCGGGCCGTTTGGTAGCCATCGGGCGTCGGCGAATCCAGGCGAGGCGCCAACAAATCTCGCCAGCCGGCCAACGTCAGCACGCGCTCGTAGCGCTCCAACCTTAGTGCATTGGCACTCGCCAGTTTCTCGATGCCATGTTTGTTCCATTCGGCCCATTCCAAACACGGAACCATTCGCTGTGGGCAATGCTCGGCGACGTTATGCAACGCATCGTCGGGCGCCTGATGCGGCAGCGGTATCGTCGGCACATCGCCATTGTTATGCGCGGCGACCCACTGATGCGCCCACTCGAGCGGCGCCTGATCCACTGCCGCGCCGAGTGCCACCAGCGCCAACCAGGCGTTGTCTTCGTCGGCTACCGATTGGGTCGGCTGCGCGTATTGCAGCGCCAGGGCACTCGGCGCCTCGTCGATCCGGTTGTAAATCACCAGCGCAACGATTGGCGCCAGAAGAATACAAAGGCCGATGGCGAGGCGCCTGGGCCATTTTCGACGGCGCCGCGGCCGGCCGGTCGGCAGCAGAACTGGCTTAGGCATCGCCAGCGCCTGGATCGAGTAAGCCGAACGCCAAGCCGTCGTTGATCATCGCGCGCCTCCGAATGCTCGCCGCGTGCATGGTAGAGCGCAACGAAGACCGGTACAACTCGGTGTGTCAGAAATAGCGTCGCGCCAGCACCATCGCCTGCACGCCACCCTGATCGATCTCGCCCAGGAATTCGACGTTGCCGGGACGCGTGATATCACCGTAGAGCAACTCAGCGCCAAACCGCCAGTCTCGCCACTCGCGCAGCACCGCGAGCGTCAGCGCATTGCCGTTCTGTCTGTTCAATTCACCGAATGAACGGTCGATTTCGCTGATGTGGAAGGTGTCGATTCGAGCAGAATACGTCCACGCGCCTTCTTGGAAGCTGAGCAGCAAATACGCTGCATTGAAATCGAAATCGACGTTCGGTCCCGGCGGAAATCCCATCAATGTATCGCCGTGGAGGACTTCGCCGAGCAGGGTCCATTGCTCGTCGATCGACCAGTCGAAACCCAGCAGCGCGAACGTGGTGTTCCAGGCGTATTCGTCGCCGTTGTGCAGATCCTGATCGCCGCGATTGTCGGTGTAAAAGGCGGAGAGCCGAAACCCCGATCCAGTGTCATAGCGTCCGCGCACCGCATATCCGAGCCGACGATCGAGATCGGGCCCAAACGGCTGCGTTCCATCGCTGCGCTGGGCACCGAAGCGCCGCGGATCGCGAAGCGAGGGCAGCGGTAACAGCGGTAGTGCCTCGCCATACACCGACAAACGATTGTGCAGCGCAAACCCGCGCCAGGCCAGCGCCGCCGGCCCGGTGTCGTTGCCGACATAGGCGCTCACGCCAAGATCGAGCGCCGCTGCACCATCGAGCCGCCAGCGTTTGACGAACTCAGCGCCGATCGGCCGAAACTCCTCGCCGATCCAGGCGTTCACGGCCGACAAGCTCAGCGTGTAGGGCGTTTGCCAGAACGCCTCGACGTTTTCGCGACTGGTGCTGGCGAAGAATTGCCCGACGCGCAGTCGATATTCTTCCTGATTCAAACGCCCGACATCGACGAAGGCTTCGATGAGCCCGACGTGTCGGCCGCCGTCGTCACTGCGCGCCAGCACCGATGCGAAGGCGAACACGCGATCATCGAAGGTGCGTTGCTCGACGCTCAGCCGCGCCTCGCCGTAAAGGCCGTTGCCACGACCGATGGCACCAACGCCACCTTCCGGCCAGACGCGTTCCGCGTTGGTCGAGGTGGCGCCCACTTCCACGTAACCAGAAACGTCCGCTGCCGCGGCGGGGGCGAGAAGACCGAGGACTACGGCGAGTTTGCATTTCATTTTTTGACGGACCGGCCGGACGGAAATTGTCTTTCCTTAAAGACTAGGCAAGGCTTCAGGTTGAGGCATAGGGTTGGTCGACTTTTCTGTCTTTGCGGGTGGCTCGCTGACAGGCTCACACAAAAACGCGCTGCGGCCAAGCGCGTTCGGCGCTCGCTATCCGGTGTTCTGCAGACCACGCGCGATGCCGTTGACGGTGCTGACGAGCGCTTCGAATAAGGCATCGTCCTGGCGTTCTGCCGCACGCCAACGGAGCAACAGGTCGATCTGTAACACGCTGATCGGATCGACGTATGGGTTACGCAGGCGGATCGTGCGCTGCAATCGACGATCGTAATTGAGTAACTGATTTTCGCCTTTGAGCGCCAGGATCAGCCGCTCCGTGCGTTGCCACTCGGATTCGATGCTCGGCCAGTAGCGGCCGTGCAGCGGCGATAGCGCCGAGTAGCGCGCCGCAATATCGCTATCGCTCTTGGCGAGCACCATCTCCACATCTTCGAGTAACAACCTGAAGAACGGCCAGTCGGCGGTCATTTCGGTCAACACATCGGCACCGTGGTCGGCGATGGCGCGTTCGATGCCACTACCTAAGCCATACCAGCCGGGCAGTCCATGGCGACTTTGCGACCATGCGAACACCCACGGAATGGCGCGCAATTGCTCGATCCGGAAGGCGTTGCCTTTGCGCAAACTTGGGCGCGAACTGATTTTCATGCGCTCGATGACGTCGATCGGCGTCGCCGTTCGAAAGTAGTCGGCAAACTCGACATCGTCGTAAATCAACGCCCGATAGTGCGCCCGGGATGCGTCGGCAATGGTCGCCATGACCTGGCGCCAAACGGCCTCGCGTGGATCGACGAGCGTACGCGTGGTGGCGATCAGCAGTCCGGAGAATGCCTGTTCGATATTGCGCAACGCGATTGCGCGAATACCGTACTTGCGGTGGATCACTTCGCCTTGTTCGGTCAGTCGCAGATGGCCGTTGACGCTGCCCGCCGGCGATGCCGCGACGGCGCGTTCGGTGCGGCCACCGCCGCGCGACGCCGTGCCGCCGCGGCCATGAAAGAAACTCAAGTCGATGCCGGCGCTTGCTGCGATCTGCGTCAGTTCCGCCTGGGCCTCTTGCAGCGCGAAACGCGAAGCGGCGATACCACCGTCTTTGTTGCTGTCCGAGTACCCCAGCATCACGACCTGACGATGCCCTCGCGCCCGCAAGTGCGCGCGATAGGCCGGATCGTCCAGCAGCTCGCGGAGAATCGTCGGCGCTGCGGCCAGGTCATCCACGGTTTCAAACAGCGGCGCCACATCGAGCAGGTCCGGATCGCAGCCGGCGATACGCGCGAGCGCCAAAACGCTCAGTGTATCTGCGGCGTGCTCGCTCATGCTGACGATAAAGACACCCAGGGCCGCCGAGCCGTAGCGTTCGCGCGCCTCTTTGAGTGCAACAAACACCTCGAGCACGGCGCGCACATCAGGGTGCGCGGAGCGGTCTGCTTCCACGACCATGTCCACGCCGTCACTGATGGAGCGATGTAAGTTCTCGACACCGAGTGCAGCCAATGCAGCGCGATGCACGGCGGCGTGTTGCCGAACATCGAGTGCCGCCAGGTGAAAACCGAACGTGTGTGCGCGTGTCTGGAAGCGCTGGAACGGATGCAGACCGGCATGGCGTCCACCATTGCGCGTCAGCGACAGCGCAATGATGTCGAGATCTGCGAGAAACTCGGCCGGGCCGTCGTAACCGCCACGGCCCTCTTGCGTTGCCTGAAGGCGCGCGCCGATCAATGTCAGCAGACAGCGATAGGGCATGTCGCGATAACGTTCGGCGATCGCGCTAAAGGCGCGGCGATGCAATTTCGCGTAGACCTTGACGCGATCCGTGACGGAAGTGTCGATCGCAACGCGGGCGCTTGATTGGCTCAGGATCAGCGCCAGCTCTTTAATCTCCGCCTGATAGCGGGCGAACAGCACGCGGCGATGCGCGGCCAGCGCTTCGCGAATCGTGTTCGCACCGACGTTCGGATTGCCATCCATGTCGCCGCCGACCCAGGTGCCGAAACGCACCAGTGGGCGGCGCAGACCGAGCAGGGAGACACCCGGGTAGGTCGCCGCGAGGCAGCGCTCGAATTCCCAGTAGCAGGCGGGGACGGCGCGATAGAGCACGTCCGAGAGGTAAAACAACACATGTTCCCGCTCTTGTTCGACCGTCGGACGGACGTCGGAGAACTCGGCCGTTTGCCAGGCGGCGGTGATATGCATGCGGATCTGTGCCAGCCGCGCACAATCCTCCTGTGGCGTCTGCCCAGCGTCCAATCGTTCGATCAGGCTGCGAACGATGCGCTGCTCTTTTTCCAACAGCGTACGCCGGGTCGCTTCCGTGGGATGCGCGGTGAACACCGGTTCTAAGAGCAGTTTTCGCAGGCAGCGGCGTAAGGCATCGGCATCGACGCCCTGCGCCTTCATGCGTTGCAGCGTCTCCAGGATGCTGCCCGGCTGCGGGCCGGCATCTGCCGCCTGGAACTCGCGGCGGCGACGGATGCGATGCACTTGTTCGGCAATGTTGACCAGCTGGAAGTAGCTGGAGAAGGCGCGGACCAGGTCGAGCGCTGTGGTCGTCGGCAGCGCGCTCAGCAGCGCCGACAACTCGCCCAGGCGTTCCGTTTCGCCTTCGCGCCGGGCAATCGCGCACGCTCGAACCTGTTCGAGCAGCGAGAAAAAACTGGTGCCGAGCTGATCGGTGAGCATCTCTCCGACCAGCCGCCCCAGCAGGCTGACATCTTCTCGCAGGCGTTGATCGCGTGCTTCAAAGACCACGGAACGCGGCATGATCAGCCCCCTTTTTGTGCGGTGCAGCAAGCTTAACAAACGCGCGCGCGCTGTGGCAGTCATACGCCGTATTGAGCCCGATACTCGAGCAGCGCCGCCCGGTGTTGTGCCAATGCCGGCGTGCCATCGACGAACCGCAGCAGCTCCGTCAAATCGGCGAGCGCAATCACCGGGATGCGATAGCGCCCTGTAACCTCCTGCGCCGCCGAGAGCGCACCGCCACCGCGTTCCTGGCGATCCAGCGCAATCAGGACGGCGGCGGGGACGGCACCATGCGCTTCGATGATCTGCACCGATTCGCGCACGCTGGTCCCGGCGCTGATGACATCGTCGACGATGACCACGCGGCCCTTGAGTGGCGCACCTACCATCTGCCCGCCTTCGCCGTGATCTTTCACCTCTTTGCGGTTATAGGCGAACGGTACATCGCGCTCGCCGAGCGCGATGGCGGTGGCCGCAGCGAGTACGATGCCCTTGTAGGCCGGGCCGAACAGCATGTCGTACGCAATGCCAGAGGCATCGAGCGCCGCCGCATAACCACGCCCCAGTGCGGCCAGCGCGGACCCGGAATTGATCTCGCCGGCGTTGAAAAAGTACGGACTGATACGACCGCTCTTGAGCGTAAACTGGCCAAAACGCAGCACGCTCTTGGCCAATGCCAGAGTTAAGAACTGTTGACGCGCGTCCATCGATCGCTCTTGGAAAGGACTGGGCCGGCAACAATCGCCCGAGGCTGACACGTCACGCAAGCGGGTTGCCGACCGGATGCAATCGGAGTAATGTTCCAAGAGAGGTGCGGATGATCTGAAAGTGGATCGTTTCGTGCCTTTCCTGAGGACGCCCCGAGCGATGAAAGAGGGCTTCAATGGCGGCAATGGCGGTGCCCAACGAATCTGTGCTCTCCCTGCGAGCACGCGGGCGCCTGCAAGCCGCAAACCGCAAAATTGGCGTCATACCAGGTGCAACGCTGGAGAGGCGGTCGCGTCTCCGGTGTCTTTTCGGTGACTTCCAAAGCTAGGAGGTGGGTGATGTTCGAAAACCAAAACCCAGATGATGTTCAGGCAATGATCGACCGCAGCGATGAGTTCAAGCGTTTGTACCAGCACCATCGCGATCTGGACAAGCAGGTGCACGACGCTGAACTTGGCATGCGCCCGATGGACGACATGACGCTGCATTCGCTGAAAAAAGAAAAGCTCAGGGCTAAAGATCGCCTGACGTACTTGTGGGAACACCGCGACTGACGAACGCCGTCAGCATCCAGTTTATTGCGCTGGCGCGAATCGCTCGCGCCAGCGCGCAACCAAGAGATCGAACTCAGTCTCTTCGGGCTGATAGCTGATCGTGCCCAGACAATCGACGCCAATGCGACGTGCGATTGCCTCTACGCTGGCGTCTCGCTCCAACATCTGCGGATCGACCGCATTGCCGATCCACCCGCCCAGTTGCAAACCGTGCGCGGAGATCGCGGCTGCGCTCAGCAACGCATGATTTATGCAGCCCAATTTCAGCCCAACCACCAGCAACGTCGGCACTTTCAGGGCGCGCACCAGATCCAGTTGCATCAGCGAATTGGACAACGGCACAGCGACGCCGCCCACGCCTTCCACCAGCAACGGGCGGAAGCGCGCGGCCAGCGCGGTATGTCGCTCTACGATGGGCGGAAGCACGATATCGACGCCAGCCAGCTGCGCAGCACGATGCGGCGCGATGGGTGGCGCGAAACGATAGAGATTGATCTGGTCTGCGCCGAGCTCAGATGCGGCGCGCAGCGCTTCGATGTCGGCATAGAGCCCGGTTGCTTCAATGCCACTGGCGATTGGTTTCATTGCTGCCGCTGGCGCGCCCATGCGACGCAGCGCCCGCACCAAACCGGCCGTTACGAACGTCTTGCCAATACCGGTGTCGGTGCCAAGGATGAACATTTGCGAGATCTCTAGCACTTTGTTGAGAAACGCACTTCCTGTGCGTTTCTCAAGTCGCGAGTCCGGCACATGTCCGGACTCGCTCTCCATGGATCAAGCACTTACGTGCTCGATCCATGTGCGAACCATCCATGGTTCGCGCCCGCAGGCTGTTTCTCAACAGCCTGCCAGTGTGGTGTCCCAGACCGCCGAGCAATGTTGGCTTCGCCCGACACCGTACTTGCCACAACCCCCATCGAGCGCTGCGCGCTCAATCGCCCCTTGTAGTTTAAGGGGCTGCCAAAGCCGCTCCGAAGAAAATTTGACTCAAATGACAAGGCTTCAAAAGCCAAAGCCGCTTCGTAGAAGATTTGACTCATTTGTCGAGATCAGTCTCCGTCAAGGACTCTAGCGAGGCTTCGCCAGGATTCCAGCCCGCAAATTTCATGAGCTCGGCGGAACACGGGCATACTGATACTTGCTCATGTGATCTCCAACTATGCTCTCCGCACTGCTGATGACCGCCGCGCTCGCCGCCGACCCACATTCGTATGCCAACCTCGATGAGGTACGCGTGCGCCACGCCGAACTGGATTTGAGGGTCGATTTCGAGCAGCGCCGCCTCGAGGGATTTGTCGAACTGACGCTGGATCGCAGCGCGTCGCGTCTGCTGCTCGATACGCGCGATCTGGACATCGACAAAGCCTATGCCATCGTCGCGGGTGAGTATCGGAAGATTCCCGCGCAACTGAGCACGCGCGATCCGATTTTTGGCCAGAAGCTCAGCCTGGCGCTGCCCGTCGACACCCAACGCGTGCGCATTTACTACCGCACGAGGCCTGAGGCATCGGGCTTGCAGTGGCTGGAACCGGCGCTGACGGCGGGCAAGGTTCAACCGTTTTTGTTCAGTCAATCGCAAGCGATCCACGCGCGGTCATGGCTGCCGATTCAGGACTCGCCGGCCGTGCGCTTCACCTATGGAGCGCGGATTCGCACACCGAAGGGGTTGCTGGCGCGCATGAGCGCGGAGAACGATTCGACGGATGTCGCCGATGGCGACTACCGATTTGTGATGCGGCAACCGATACCGAGCTACTTATTGGCGATCGCCGTCGGCGATCTTAAGTTCGCGCCACTGGGCGCGCGCAGCGGCATTTACGCGGAGCCATCAATGCTCGAAGCGGCGGCGCACGAGTTTGCAGACACCGAGCGCATGATCGATCTGACCGAGAGCCTTTACGGCCCCTATCGCTGGGGCCGCTACGATCTGCTGGTGCTGCCGCCATCCTTTCCTTTCGGTGGGATGGAGAACCCGCGCCTGACCTTCCTGACGCCGACGGTCATCGCCGGCGATCGCAGTCTGGTTTCGCTGATCGCACACGAACTGGCGCATTCGTGGTCGGGTAACCTCGTCACCAATGCTACGTGGGATCACTTCTGGCTGAACGAGGGGTTCACCACTTACGTTGAGAATCGCATTATTGAAGCAGCGTTCGACGCCGAACGGGCGGCGATGGAACGCGAGCTGTCGGAGTCAGGGCTGGATGGCGAGCTGCTCGATCTGAAACCTGCGGATCAACACTTGCGACTCGATTTGCGCGGCCGCGATCCGGACGACGGTATGACGGAGGTGGCGTACACCAAAGGCATGTTGCTGCTGCGATTTCTGGAGACGCGATTTGGCAGAGAACGCTTCGATCCCTTCCTGCGCGATTGGTTCGACAAACACGCCTTTGGCGCGGTGACGACGGACGACTTTCTGGCTTTCACGGAAGAGCAGCTCCTGGCCAGGAACCCTGGCATCGCGACTCGCGAAGAGATGTTGGCGTTCATCGACCGCCCTGGCGTGCCAGGCAACACGCCCCGAACGCAGGCTGCGCGCTTCGTTGCCGTCGATCAGGCGCGCAACCGCTGGTTGCGCGATGGCGAGGCGGAGACGCTGAGCACCGAACAATGGACGACACAGGAATGGCTGCGTTTTATCGAGGGCCTGCCGACCGACATCCCGGGTGCCCGACTGGCCGCGCTCGATGAGCGCTTTGCGTTGAGCCAGTCTGGCAATAGCGAGATCGCTTTTGCCTGGTACCAAAAAGCCATCGAGGCGGACTACCGCGCTGCGTTCCCAGCGATCGAAGCGTTCCTGACGCGCGTTGGGCGTCGCAAATTCGTGCTGCCGCTGTTTACGGCGTTGGCCGCGAAAGACGCGGCATTCGCCAGACAGGTCTACGCCAAAGCGCGACCCGGTTATCACCCGATCACACGCGCGAGCGTCGACGCCGTAGTGCCTGCAGGCCGATAACGGCAGAACCGGCCGTGATCGGGCAACGAAAGGAAGACGTACGTCGGGATGCCTGACGTCGGTGACCGCAGCGGTTTCGTCAAACAAGATCGCGCTGTGGAACGGCGAGTTGGATCCGGAAACAACTGCCGCCGCCGGGTACCGGTACGTATTCGATGCTCGCTTGATTGGCACCGAGCAGCTGCTTGGTAATGTACAGCCCAAGGCCGGTGCCATCGGCGTGTGTCGTGAAAAACGGTTCGAACAGTTGTCGATGCAGCGCCGGCGCAATGCCCGGGCCACGATCGACGACATCGATCAGCGCGCCTTGCGAAGGGTTGGGTTGCCGGACGCGCAGACTGACTTCCGCAGGATGGTCCGGACGCCGCCCATAACGAAGCGCATTTCGCACCAGATTCCAGACCGCCTGGGTCAACTGCGAGGGATCGACGAGTGCGCGGGCATCTTTGTGTTCGAGGTAGAGCTTGAGCACATCCTGTCCAAGCGGATGCGCCTGTTTGAAATCGTTGATAAAACCATGTGCCCAGGGTGCCAGTGGAACACATTCAGGACGCGAGCGCTCCCTTCGCGATAGCTGCAGTACGTTTTCGACGATGCCGTTGACGCGTGTGCAGTGGTTCATGATGATTTCGATCAGCCGGCGATCCGCTTCCAGCAGTTCTTCGGACTCGGCCAACAGCTGCGCCGAGTGACTGATCGCTGCGAGCGGATTGCGCACTTCGTGGGCAATGCTCGCCGACAATCGCCCCAGCGACGCCAGCGTCAACTCTTCAGCGCGCCGATACACCATGCTTTCGTCCTCTAGAAAGCACAGCGTGGCCGCATCGTCGTCGCCACCCAGGCGTGTGAACCGCGGCACGATCGCAGGCACGCCCTGCGCTATTTGAATCGGTACGTTGTTATGTCTTGAGGTCGTGATCCAATAGCGCCAGCGGTCGTAGAGCTCCGGCGAAAGTTTGCGCAGATCGGTCTCGCCACTGGGCGGTGTGCCCAGCAAGTACCAGCCGGACTCGTTAAAGCGCTGCACCAGCGCTTTGCCGTCGACCACCAGAATGCCGGTGCGCATACGCTGGATGATCAGTTCGTTGATTTGCGCCAGATTGGCGATATCGACGCCCTGGCGCTCGGCCAGTTCCTGGCTCTCTCGTGTGGTTCGGGCGAGCCAGTAGAAGATGGCCACGGTGGCAAAAAATGCCGCCGAAACCAGCGCCGCCTGCGCCAGATTGCGATCGCTGCCGGACCGCGCCCAAAGTGCATAGAGCGATTCTGACAGCAAGGCCACGGTCGCGATCGCCGCTGCGAGCAGCGCCAATCGACCTGGTAACAGCAATGCGCTCATGGCCACGGTAATCAGCAGCAAAACACCGACACCACTGCTCAATCCACCGAACACGTACAGCAACAACGAACCGATGATCAAATCGGAGGCGACGCCGAGTATCGTCGTGCTCTCGATCGACCAACGTTGCGACTGCCCCAGCGTGAACACAGCGGCTGCACTCAACACATACAGCACGATGCCAATCTGGCCGGCGAACAACATGATGCCGCCCAGACTGAAATACCGCGAGGCGATGGGCGTCAAGAGCAATACTGCAAACGCCAGAGCCACCAGTAGCCGATACAGGTTGAAGAGCCGCAGCTCATATCGACGCAACGACTCTGAGTTGCCGAAAGCATGAGTTTCGCGGGTGAAGCGCATTGGCGGTGGCCTGATTCTGATTTCGATATGCGGCATCGGGACCGCAGACGCCGAAGCGCAGCATTCGCTAAGCTACAGTGTCACTGCAAGCGCCAGCTCACTTGCGTGCATCGGCCAAAGCCCATCGAGATGACTATGCGAGTATCGATTTTCTTGTTGTTGCTCCTGGGCGCCTGCCAGCCCAGGGAGCGGAGCGGGTGTCCGCCGGATTTGGCCAGCTTTGGTCGCAACGAGGCATTGCGCGCGGCGCCGGCCAGTTTGCCGAACCAGACCTGCGAGTTGGATGCCGCAGATCTCCGAGCCTATGGCGCGGGGCGTGAAGCGGGGCTGGCGCGTCTTTGTGGCGGCACCGTCGCATTCGCGCGGGGCCTGGATCGCGGTCCGTTCGATATCAATCTCTGCCCCGCGGTTTCGCAAGAAGAGGCCAGACGGGCGTTCGAGACCGGTCAGTTGTTGCAGGGTCAAATCGCACAACGCGATGCGCTGATGGCAAGAGCAACGGAAGCCGAAGCGAAGCTGGCTGCGCTGGCCGCCGATGCACCCGAGCGCCGCAATCTCGAGGACGAAGCAGCAGGTTTGCGCTTCGACGCCCGGCAGCGCGAAAACGACATTGAGGCATTGCGTGGTGTTGCGGCGGTCGAAAAATGGCGCTGAACCGCTGGCGCCTGGACGGTCAGATCGCATTGATCACAGGCGCATCGCGAGGCATCGGTCTGGCGTGCGCCGAAGAGATGTTGGCGCTCGGCGCCGACGTATTGCTGGTCGCGCGCGACGCGGACCATCTGGAGAATATTCGCGCGGAATTGGCCGAGACGTTCGCCGCCCGCGAAGTGTTGGCCTTTGCCGGCGATATTGGCGATGCAGAGCAGCGACTCGAGGTCATCGACTGGATCAACGATCTCGGCTTAACGCCGTCGATCCTGGTCAACAACGCCGGCATTAATGTGCGTAAGCCAACGCTTGCCCTCGATGATGGCGACGTCCGGCAGGTCATGGAATTGAACTACATTGCGCCGTTTGCTTTGAGCCGGTTGTTACATCCTCTGCTGACCACGCATGCCGCCAGTAGCATCGTTAACATCGGCTCAGTGTCGGGCTTGACGCATGTGCGCACCGGCCCGGCTTACGGTGCCAGCAAGGCCGCGCTGACACAATTGACGCGTAACCTTGCCTGCGAATGGGGCGCCGATGGGATACGCGTCAATGCCATCGCGCCGTGGTATATCCGAACTCGACGCACAGCCGAAGCACTGGCGGATGCGGAGTACCTTGATGCCGTCCTTGAGCGCACGCCGCTGGGTCGCGTCGGCGAACCCGGCGAAGTCGCCGCGGCCGCGGTTTTTCTGTGTTTGCCGGCCGCCAGTTACATCACGGGTGAGACCATCGCCGTGGACGGCGGGTTTTTGCGCTATGGGTTTTGATGGCGTTGTTACCCGAAACGCGCGACTTCGACAATTTGGCGACAGATCTTGACCAGACTCCGCGACCTGCACCACACGCTGAAACTGGCTTTGCCGCTGATCATCGGGCAGCTCTCGTCGATGGGCATGAACGTCGTCGACAGTCTGATCGCCGGACGTCTCGGTGCGGCGCAGCTCGGCGGTGTGGCGGTTGGTGCAGCCGTCTACAGCTTTGCACTGCTGTTGTGCATTGGCACGTTGGGCGCAGTCACGCCCACGGTCGCGCAGCTCTACGGCGCGCGCCGCTTCGGCGAGATCGCGCCGCGTGTCCGCCAGGCGTGGTGGATCGCACTTGGCCTTGGGTTGGTGGTCACTGCGATTTGCTGGTCCGGGAGTTTGTTGCTGCAGTGGGTAGGTATCGACGCCAAGCTGTATCCGCATGCGCGCGACTTCTTGTTTGGCGTTGGTTTCGGTGGGCCCGCGTTGGCGGGATTTTTCGCGCTGCGCGGCTTTTGCGACGGCATGGGGCGCACCAAACCGGGCATGGTCGCGGCCTTCTCTGGTTTGCTTGCGCTGATTCCGCTGGCGACCGCATTGGCCTTCGGCTGGGGGCCACTGCCGACGCTCGGCACCTTCGGGTTGGGACTGGCAACCGCGTTGGTGTTATGGCTCCAGACCCTGGGATTGGCGATTTACGTGGCGCGCGCCGAATACTTCAACCGGCATGGAACGGTGTTCGCGATGGATCGCCCGCAAGCTGAACCCATCGGGGCGTTGCTGAAGCTGGGGCTGCCGATGGCATTTGCCTGGCAGATGGAGGGCGGTCTGTTCATCGTCGTCGCGCTGTTGATGGGCCGTATCGGCGGCGACTGGGCAGCTGCGCACCAGATCGCAATCAACGTGGCGTCGGTCGCCTTCATGATCCCGCTCGGGCTGGCGCAAGCCGTCACGGTGCGCGTCGGTCACGCGCGTGGCGCGGAAGACCGGGCCGGTGTGCGCCGCGCTGCGGCGTCTGGGTTGACGTTGGCGTTTGGCACGCAGTTGGTCTCGGCGACCGTCATGTTCGTCTTCGCCGCACAAATCACGCGCCTGTATGCCCCCGATGCCCCAGAGCTGATTCCGCTGGTTGTGCAACTGATGTTCCTGGCCGGCATTTTTCAAATGTCCGATGGCATCCAGGTCGTCGGCGCCGGCGCTTTGCGTGGCCTCAAAGACACCACCGTACCGATGTTCGTGACCGCATTCGCGTATTGGGGCGTGGGCTTTCCGCTGGCGTGGTACCTGGGCTTTGGCACCGGTCTGGGCGGCCCCGGTTTGTGGATCGGCTTTATCGCCGGGTTGAGTGTTGCAGCGCTGTTGCTGAACTGGCGGTTCGTGGTGCTTTCGGGTCGCTGGTCGCGCACTGGCCCTGCGTTGAGCTGACGGTGGCACCGGTACTTGTCCGTCGATCTCGGCATCGCCCAATGGACGGGGAGTTGGCATTGTGATTACCTGGACTGATCGGATGGCGATCGACCGACAGCGCGGATCGATGTGACTTTCTTTAGCAGGTCGAACCAAAACGGACTGCCCAGCGCGATGGCAAACGCACTGAAAAGCAAGCCGAGCGACTTAGCCAAAATCAAACAGGCGTCACCGCGCACGCGCACCCATTCGGCGCGGGTCCAGCCGAGCGGCAAGTGGGCGTCGACAAAGGCCAATTCTTCCGAGAAGCGTTCGTGCAGCGCCTTGCCAGCGTCGACCATTCGCGTTTCGCTCTCTTCGAGCGCATTGATCGCCGCAGAGCGTTCCGATGCATTGTTTGCTTGATCCAGGATCCTGTTGGCTTCCGCCCATTCGGTCTGAGCAGCCCGGAATTGCTCGGCTGCCGCACCACCGATGGGACCATCGACAGCGACGGCGCGCGCGACGAGCGCTGCGCGCGCGTCCGGATTTGCGCCCAAGTGTCCAATCAGGCTCAGTGCATCGATGTTGAACGCCACCGCCATCGCGAGCGAGATGCCGAACAGCACCGCATGCGTTTTGCGGCGATACCAACTTCTCACTTGCGATTCGAAATTCAGGTGCCATAGCTCAAAAGCGGCCTGGAATCTGGACCACTCGTGTTGCGTGGTCTGGCCGATCTCGACGAGCGTGCGCTTCATTGGTGAGTCGGGCAGCGCTTCGATTTGCTGCGCGAGACTCGTTGGTTTGGAAAAGTCGATCACTGCGGACAAGAGTTCTCTTGCCGGGAGAAAACTGGGCGGCAAGGTCGCCTTTTCGTCCGAAAACAGGTATCCAATGCGCGATTTCGCCTTCAGCTCCTTGACGATCTCCGGGTTCGCGAATAGGCGAACAAGCCCGTGCCTCAGGTGCTTCGCACGACTATCGAGCAGCGCTGCGATCGCCTCGTTGACCGCCGAAGCGATGAGTGCGAACAGCATGAAGATGAAACACATCCCCAACACAACATCCAAAGCAGTCATGACGCCCATCGATGCCTCCTTCGCCGATTGCCGATTTCAGGAGGCGCCGGAGCGTCGATTGTCTCACTGCGATGGCTCGCCAGAGAGTTGCGCCGGCATCTGGCAAAGGCTCGGGAATCTCGGGGACGATGTTCGCCTGGCCCACTGCAGTCGCCCTCGGCGCGATACTGCTCGCGAGCTCAGGCGTTCCCTCGCGAATCATGCGTTGCCTGGGGGGCGCTGGCGACAAGGCGATCGGCCAAGGCGGCGAGTACCAGGGCGACGAGTTGCTCGCGGACCTGATCGGGGGATTGTGTGGCATCGACGCGTCGCGCGAATGGCAGATCGAGCATCGCCAGAAAACGGGCGCGGCAACGTTCCAAGGTAGCGGTCGCCTCGAAGGCATTTGGCTGTTCGCCGCGTGCGGCGATGCGTTCGAGGCCGTCTTGAACGGGCAGATCGAAGATCACCAACAGGTTCGGTTTCGGCGCGAAGACTTCGTTGTCGCGGCGAATGGTCTCCGGGTCGAGACCGGCAGCGCCTTGATAAGCGATGCTCGAAAAATAGTAGCGATCGAGCAGCACGATGGCGCCACGATCGAGCGCCGGGCCCACCAGCGTATCGATGTGCTCGCGACGGTCGAGCAATAGCAGGCGGTGTTCTTCGCTCGCAGTCAATCGGCCAGAGGCTGCGCTGTCGCGCAGCTGTTTGCCGTGCTGGCCATAGGTGGGTTCGCGACTGACCACGACCTCATGACCCAGCGCGCGCAGGATCTCTGCAAGCGCGCGGATCTGCGTCGATTTGCCTGCGCCATCAATGCCCTCGATGGCGATCAGAAATCCAGTGTCAGGGCGCATTGCGGCCAACCGTCGCTGTGCGGGCAAGAGGCCCGCGCACCGGCGACCTATTGGCTCTCCAACGGATAAACCTTGACCTCGACCCGGCGATTTTTGGCATGGTTGTCGCTATCGCTGACATCCGCGGGTCGCGCCCAGCCCATTCCTTGTGCGGAGAACTGATTCGGATCCATTGACGGGAACTTACGCAGCAACTCTTGCTTGACCGCGTTGGCGCGGTTGCTGGACAGCTCCCGGACCGCCGAATCCGGCACCTGCCCGCGCATGGAACCGTCGGTGTGGCCCTCGATCACGATACGCGCGGCGCCGTAGGAACCCGCCAGCTTGGCGATCTCCTCAAGCACAAAATCGACGTTTGGATCATAAAACTCCTCGACACTCTTGCCGTTTTTGTCCTTCACGACCTTCTTGAACAAGTCCCAGGAATTCGGGAAAAAGTGAATGACCACGGTCTTGGTCAGAATCTCCGGGCTTTCGCTCTGGATGGCGCTGGCGCTCATCGGCGCGAAATTGATGCCGTAGTTGCTCGTCTGGTTGGCGTACTTCGGCTCGTTCTGCAGTTTTTGCAGGATCGAAAAGTCGACGATTTGATCGAAACCGACGCGCGAGCTGACCGCGCCGATCTTGCGGTACATCACGTAGGCCGTGTTGAACGTGCGCTCGAAGTTGGTCGGGTTGTTGCGGTTCAAAAAGAACTCGCGGTTATCGGCAAAATTGGTCGAATAAGCATCGGCCAACATACCCAGCGCGTCGGCTGGCGGCAGCGAAAAGCCCTCGGCCAGAAGCGTTGCCACCTTCTGCTTGGACTCCTGATTCTCCAAGTCGGCCATGGCATCGAAGATGCCGCGCACCAAACCTTCCATGATGTCGCGGTTGTCTTTGGCGAAATCGGCACGCGCAAACCAGACATCCGCGATCAGCTTGTTGGCTGTAGAGGTGGACACCAGCAGCTTGTTGCCCTTGACGTCCGACAGGTTGTAGATGTCCGGCGCCCACGACACGACGCCCGCGATTTTTTTGTCGGCGTTAAAAGCAGCTGCTGCTTCGAACGCGGTGTTGGTGAAACGGAAATCGACTTCGGCCGGTTCCACGCCGGAATTGATCAACATGTTCAACGCGAAAAAGTGCGAGGGCGAGTTTTGCGCCAGAACCACGGTCTTGCCGCGCAGATCCGATGCTGTTTTGATCGATTCGCGCACGACAATGCCGTCGCCACCGTTGGACCAGTCGACTTGCTGAAAAACGCGGGGCATCACGCGCGAATCTTTCTGCAGCGACTCGAGCAACAGCGGCAACATATCGACGGTCGCCCAACCGATATGGACATCGCCTGCGGCATACGCATCGCGCATCGCCACCGGATCGTCGATCAATACCAGTTCCACCTTGAACGGCTGACCACCCGGCGCGGTCCAGGTTTTATTGGCCTTGAATCCACCGTTGGCATGGACGATCGGCGCCCAGCCAGCCCAGACATTGATCGCAAAACGCACGGTGCGTTCCTGCATCGGCGAGTAGTTGGATACGCCCTTGACGTCCGGCAGCTTTTGGCTGGGCACGTAAGCGTATTCCTTCACCGTGGTAATGCCGGCACTGTCCGGCGCTTCGGCGCCGCTTTCGTCGACCGGGACCGTGTCCTGCGACGCGACATCGGTGTCGGCTGGCTGGCTGATCACGGTGCCTTCATCGCCCGCCGACGGCGCTTTCAGCCGATACATGGCGTAACCGATGAGCCCTAAGATGACCAGCAGGACGACAAAGTAAAAGCCTGGCTTGGGTTGTCCGTTCATGGCATGTGTTCTCGATTATTCGTTCCAGGGTCCCGAATCGCGCGCGGCCGCGCCGAATCGAAGGGTGATAGGAATAGCTTGACCAAAGCCAAAGCTGGCGAGGCCTACTGCGCAGGCCCCAGTTCTTTCTGTACGGGCGCCGTCTGCGTAGTCTCTGGTGTCACCAGACCCAGACTCATTTCCATTCGCTTGAGGGCGTCGTCGGCCATTTGCGATTCCATCGCTTCTTCGGCCTTGATGTCAGCAACGCCGCGCTCAGACAGATCGGCGGCAACGCGCACGGCGCCGCGGTTTTTGTCGATGCGTTCCTGCACCACCTGCTCCAACTGGCCGAAGTCGGTTGTGACGTTGAAATTGAAGCTCTCGGACAGTTTGGCGACCTCCGCCTCCGCCTCACTCATCTTGATCTCGGCGTCGTATTTCTGAATCTTGCTGCGCACCTCACCGAGTTTCTTGGTGGCGTGCTGGATCTTCTTCAGATTGTTGTTGTAGCTCTCCTCGTGCATCGCCAACTGCTCGTTGTTGGCGGCAAGATCTTTCTTCGCCTTTTCCATTTCCAGCGCGAACTTGGCCGCGGTCGCGCGATCGCCCGCCTTTAGGTACGCCTTGGCTTGTGCTTCGAGCTGTGCGACATGGCGTTCGCCCTCTTTGACCTGGCGCGAAACGCGCTCTACCAGCGCGCGGTACTGCTCCAAACCGACACGACCCTGCTTCAGCTCTTCGACAGAACGATCGTACTCGTAGCGCATCTGAGCAATTGGATCGGCCTCCCAAAAGAAGTTGGCAAGCTTGTTCATTTGCGCCCGGAACGAAGACCACAGCTTTTGGAAGATCATTGATGGTTCCCTCAAGGACTCAATGCCGACACTATCCCGGCGAAAGCGGGTCTGCGCAAGCCTTCGTAGGCGCATCCCACCATGTCGGCGGCGGCGGGAGTCGCCCGGTGAGGTGTTTCGCAGTTCATGGGATCGATCCTGGGCGTCCTGGTGCGCGTGCGGCGCGCCGCTGCATGGCACAGCATCGCAACGTATTGCAAATCCAATGGATGCGGTGCGACCCAGGCGGCCTTTGCTGCATCTTTTCTCTGAAAAATGGGCAATGCGGATGGTCGTGCCTTTGAAAAGTGTGCCTTTTGACCTGCGCCTGGGGCAATCTGAGGTTCCTCGGAATTGCGTTGCTCACCCGGTCGAGCCATGAGCGCCTTTGCCATCGACATCCCCGATGTACTGATCGCAAGGGCGCGTCGGCGAGACCTGGGGGCTTTCGAGGAGTTGTATCGGCAGTTCAATCGGCCGGTGTACACCCTCGCGTTGCGCATCCTGGGACAGGAAAGCGAAGCCTTTGACGCGCTGCAGGACACGTTCTTGAAGGTATACGAGCAGTTGGATTCGTACCGTTTCGATGCGCCGTTTTGGGCATGGTTGCGTAAGATCGCAGTCAACGTCGCGCTGATGCGTGTTCGTGGGCGGCGCGAGTTTGCGGAACTGGAGAGTTCGCCGCAGATCGACGCTGCAGATCCGTTGCAGCACGCGACGCACGCAGAGCTGATCGAGTTGTTGCAGCAGCTGCCAGGTACGTCCCGGGCGGTGCTTTGGCTCTACCACGTCGAGGGCTATACGCACGAAGAAGTCGCGCAGTGTTTCGACCGCACCGTGAGTTTTTCCAAATCACAAGTCGCGAGAGCTGGCGCAAGACTGCGTGTGCTGCTCGCAGAGGACGAAAAATGGAACCCGGCACCGATACCGTGTTGAGCCAGAAGTTACGCGAGTTGCCACTCGCGACACCGCCAGGCAACGGCTTCGAAATGATCCGCGCGCAGCTGGAGCTTGCCGCACCACGCGAAAGGCGTCGACGCTTTGATGCCACCGCCTGGCTTGGACTCGCGGCCAGCATCGGGCTTGCGGCGGTGCTGCTTTTTGGCCAACCAGCGCCGACGACCGCGCCACGGCTGATCTCGATCGATCCGGCTGTTTTGGCGCTGATCGAGCGATCCCAGGCGCTCGAACGCGACATCCGAACGGCAGCCTCGCCCGATGTGGACGAATTTCGTTACGCCGTCGAAGCCTCGATTCAGAACGAACTGGCGCTGATCGATGCCGGTCTGGCGGCCGTGCCGATACCCGACAAGTCGCTCTGGAGCGAACGTGTGCGCCTGCTCGAAGAGCTGCGCACTGTCAGTCAAACCGATACCGGAACCTTGTTGATGCAGGCCAGCGTGGACTGATCAGCAAGGGATGTTGCGGCGACGAAGGATCGACGCCGCGCATCGAAACGACCGCGCGATACCCTATGGAGTCAAGAGTATGAAAACATTCTGTTTGCCGCTATCCGCGGCCGTAGCGATGGCGCTGTGTACCGCAGCGGCAGCGCAAAACAATGACACGGACCTTGCCGCTGCGCGCAAAGAACTGGCGGAGGCGCGCGCTGAATTGGCAGAGGCAGCAAAGCGCATCGCGGAGATTTCGGGCCGCATCGGCGGCGAACAAGCCAATGTGCAGGTGTTTCGCCACCTGAGCGATCCAGATCGCGCTGTGGTTGGTGTCATCCTGGGAGAAAGCGATCGCGACGGCGTCAGCATTACGGGTGTAACGCCCGATGGACCGGCCGACAAAGCGGGTCTGCGCGCCGGCGATAAAGTCGTCGCCGTGCGCGGCGCGCAACTCGGTGGCGAGGATCCGGCACAGACGCTGAGGGAGGCGCTCAAAGGGCTCAAGGACGGTGATACGGTGCCGCTCACTTATCTGCGCGACGGCAAGCGCCAGACGACTAATGTGATCGCGAAACGCGCGGGCGATTTCCGAGTGTTTGCCAGCGCGTTGCCAAACGGATTCGTCTTCCAAAGCGGCGAATTTCCCTTTGTTTCGGATTTGTCCGACGATGTGCGCAAACGGGTGGAGCAGATCGTTGAGCTGCGCTCCAGGGAGGGTCTTGCAGGACTCGACCCGTCGCGCAGTCTGGAGGTGACGATCGGCAATCCTCGCGGCCTGCGCTTATCGGGTGTGAATAAAGACCTCGGTGCGTATTTCGGGACCAGCGAGGGTGTGCTGGTACTGGACGTCGACGCCAGCTATCAGGGTCTCAAAGCCGGCGACGTCATTTTGGAAGTTGACGGACAAAAAGTGGATGATCCGCGCGCTGCGCTGCGTGAGCTGCGCAGGCACAGCGGTGAACAACCGGTAGAACTGAAGGTGCAGCGCGAACGGATCCCGCAGCTGGTTAAGGTCAGGCTGCCCGAGCGCAATGAAGTCTTTTGGATGTCGGCGCCGCCGGCACCGCCATCGCCGCCTGCACCACCAGCGCCACCTGCTCCGCCCGCGCCCCCGAAGCGCGGTGCTCTGATCTGATGCGTTTTTTGCCGCTGACGGTCGAGCATCATGGGCTTGATTTGACAGTGAATCTCCACCCCCGGCAGGCTGTTGAGGAACAGCCCGCCGGTGCGAACCAGTGATGGTTCGCCCATGAAACGACCAGTTCAGTGATTGATCCATGGCGTGCGCGTCGGGACATACGCCTGACGCGCAATTTGAGAAACGCACGGGTAGTGCGTTTCTCTACAACGTGGCCGTGCGCACTGCGGCCCAGCCGCTGGGTGTCTACCGAGCCGTTTTGCCCAGCTGTTTTGCCCTTACGGCATCGAGGTCGCGTAGGAAGCGTTCGCGCTCGAGCGGCGAGACCATGATCGAGCGCCCTTGGCCGTAATCGATGCGCAGCCTGTCGAGCGACAGTGCCGGGCTCGAAAGTGCACTACGCGTGGGCACAACATTGGCAATCGAAACCACCGCGATGCGCCACCGAAAAGGACCGGAAACGATCAGCAATTCTCGATCGTCGAGGCGATAGTGCGTTGCACGAAGCAGCCAAAGCGGCAGGCCGATGCCAAGCACCATCGGCAGCGCAGAGAGCGCAATCTGCTGCGGCTGCCCGGCCATGACGACCATCACCAGGCCGGCCAGCGAAGCTGCGATCGACAGAACAAAAACAACGATCAACCAACGATCCACTTTAGACGCGTATACCTTCATGGCATCTGCCCTCCGATCAGCTGTTCGCGCAATCCGCCAACACGCACGGCGGGCCTCGCCGCGGCGGCGAGCAAGCCGCTCTCATCGCCCCACACATCGATGGCCTCGCGTGCGCGTGTCAGCGCAGTGTAAAGCAGTTGCCGCGTCAATAGCGGGTGGTCCGCAGTCGGGGGCAGAACCAGAGCGATGCGACGATATTCCGACCCTTGGCTTTTGTGCACGGTCAGTGCGAATGCTGGAACGTGCTCCGGCAGTTCTGCCAAGTTGCGCAATACGGGTGCCGCCGGAGCGAACTGACCGGGCGCCGCGCCCGCGGTGACGAGCCTGAGCGCACCTTCGATCTCGATGGCAATGCCCAGGTCACCATTGGCCAGTCCACTGGCCGGATCGTTCCGCGTAAACATCACAACACGCCCCGGATACCACAGGTCGAAAGCCCCTTCATGTGCCCGCAAGTGTTGATCGATCGCCGCACTCAGCGCATCGCTGCCGCCGGGGCCAGCGCGCAGCGCACAGAGAATTTGCGCGTCGCCCAAACTGGCAAGCGCTTGTTCGGGCGGCCAACGACCGCGCTCATGCCAGCGTTGCTGGTGTGCCCACGACAGCAGCCCCTCGCGCGGCGTTTGGGCCGGGCCCCGATAAACCAGCGGCGCCGGCGGCAGCTCCGTGGCGCCGTTGCGCACCGCCTCAATGAGCGGCAGCAGAGCGACGTCGTTTCGAAAACCGGTGTGCAGGCGCTGTACCGCGCCGCCCGGTGCCAAGGCCGCGACCAGATCGGCGAGCACCGTACCGGCTGCAACCGATTGCAGCTGATCCGGATCGCCGAGCAGCACCAGGCTCGCCGCGGCGGGCAACGCTTCGAGCAATCCCCGCATTAACGGCAAATCGAGCATCGAGGCCTCATCGACCAGCACCAGATCGGCTGCGAGAGGTTCCTGACGGTTATGCTCGAAGCCGGCCGTGTCGGGGCGATATTTGAGCAAACTGTGGACAGTCAATGCCGGTCGTCCGATCGCTGCGCTCAAACGTTGCGCGGCTTTGCCGGTGGGTGCGGCGAGCATGATCCGCGGTTCTGTGGGCCAGCCTAAGGAGTGGGCCAGTTCGAGCAACAACAGCACCAGCGCGCGTGCGGTGGTTGTTTTGCCCGTGCCGGGTCCGCCTGTGAGCAAGAACAATCCGCGGCCGGGCGCCGCAGCAATCGCAGCGCTTTGTTCGGCGCTTAATGGACCGGAAATTTTCGCCAAAGCGGCTTCGATGTCGGCTGGTGGGAGCGGCCGGTCATTCAACCGCGACCTGACCGCGGCGGCGATGGTTCGCTCATGTTGCCAGTTGCGCCACAGATACAGGCGATCGTCTCTGGCGACCGCAAAGGACACAGCGCTGCCGTCGCCGATCCAGGGTGGGTCACCGGTGCTGTACAGAGCCCGCAACTGCGCTGCAGCGCCGAGCGCCAGTGGCAACGCTGCGTGGCCCTCGCCGTCGGCGGCACTGACGCGCGCCAGTAACGATCCGAGTTCCTCGCTGCCGCTGCGTGCGGCAACGTAATCGCCAAAGGCCGCATCGAAGGCACGCAGGTTGATGGTCATGGCGATGGTCCTCCAAAGCCGTGTCGCTCAGAGGAACTGTCGCCCTCCAGCAGCTGGTCCGCGGCCAGCACCTGCTGCACGTCGATCGATTGGCGAAACACGCCGGCGCCGGGTTTGAGGCCGATCCCGCGAACAAAAAGGTAGATCACATCGCCGAGGTGCTGATTCGGGTCGTAGTCGTCAAGCCGATAGCCGAGGTAGCGGTGCAGGGCCACAGCATAGATCAGCGCCTGCAGATCGTACTGGTGGTGGTGCATCGCGCGTTGCAACGATGCGCCTTCGTAGTCGGCAACCTGTAAACCCAGCGCATTGCTCTTGTAGTCAAGCAGGTGATATCGCTGTTGCCAATGAATGACCATATCGATGAATCCGACCATCGCGCCGCGCAACGATTCGGTACTACCGCGATGGCCAGCCAAAGCGAACAACTCGTCGGTTCTACCGGCACGAACGCGAAACTGAAATCCCAGTTCGGCTCGTTGCGCCGACGGACGCAGGTCGATCAGGCGCAGGCCACCGCCGAGGTCGGCCTGACGTGTTCGCGACAGCAGCGCCCCGACCAAAGGCGCCGCGATTGGCGGCTGCCCTTCGGCTTCGAGCGCCTCGCCAATGTGATGGAGGTCATCGAACGCGCGCTGTTCTTCTAACAAGCGATGCACAGCGTTGCCGAATCGTGGCCCACGCAGATGATCGATCGCCAGCAATTCGGGATGCGGATCGCTGCCGTCGGGCGTGCTTGGCGCAATTTCTTGCGCTTCGTCGGCAGCGCGTGGCGCTGCGTCAAGATGCCGGGTCAGCGCACTGAAACTGAGCTGCGCGATCCGCGCCGGCAGCGTTGGCCACGGCCGAATGGCGGTCGGCGCAGCAGCCGAAACGGGCGGCGCCTGCCAACGAGGCGTTCGCACACGCGGCGCCACTGGGCGATCGTCGATATGGGGCGCGACGATGGGCTCCAATCGAACCAGTGCCGAAAGTTCGCCGGGCCGACTGTCCGCAAAATCCTGAGCATCGGTATAGATCACCAGGCGGTGCACCGCGCGCGTCAATGCGACATACAGCCGACGGCCATTCTCCTGATCGTCCTCCAGTTGATGCTGCAGCTTACGTTCGTCGTACCGCGGACCACCCAGGTCATAGATACGCTCCCCCGCTTCGGCCACACGTAACAAGGGCGGCGCCTTGTCCCGCGGCGGGCGCCACGCCATCGGCACAAAGACCACTGGAAACTCCAGTCCCTTGGATTTGTGCACGGTCAAGAGTTGCACGCGCTCGCCGTCGCTCGCGATACGCAGCATGCGTTCGCGCCCGGCTTCGCTGTCCAGCCCGTCGGCAGCGTGTTGGCGCTGCGTTTGCCACCAAGCATATTGCTCCGGCGGGGAAAGCGCCTGCACCTCGACCGCAAGTTCCAACAGGTGGCGAACATCGGTCGCGATACGCTCGCCGTTGTCAGACCTGCGCCAGGTTGGTCCGTGTTCGCGCTCAAGATGGGCTAGTACAGCCGCAATGCCGCCGTCGTCGTACGCCTGGCGCCACAGCGAGAAGCACAGCGCCCATTGATTCTGAAGAACAGGGTCGGTATCGAGTTGCGCCAGTTGCCGCGCGTCCAACCGCAGCAGGCGCGTGGCCAGTGCCGCGCGCCGGGCGCTTTCCCGGTGCAGATGCAAAAGCGCATACAGCAGCAGTTGCACATCGCTGGCGACGTCGCCGGCAAAGACGCTGCTGGTGCTGGTCGC
Source organism: Lysobacterales bacterium (assembly GCA_022844165.1). Classification (GTDB taxonomy): domain Bacteria; phylum Pseudomonadota; class Gammaproteobacteria; order Xanthomonadales; family SZUA-5; genus JALHMH01. The sequence goes on along the minus strand of JALHMH010000026.1, from coordinate 15,723 downwards.
GGCCACCGGCACACCGCGCGCGTCGAGCAATGTTCTCAGTGTGGCGATTTGCTGGTTGGTCGACAACAGCACGGCAATGTCTCCGGGACCGTACGCATCAGGCGTGGGCGTGTTAAGCAAATCGACGATATCGTCGGCGCACGCTGTGAGCGCAGCAGCATCTCGCGAGGCCTTGCTTGCGTCGGTACTGCCGAATCGCCGGATTCGTAGTGGCGCCTGATCGGCAGCACACGCGCGTTCGGGATGGCCGGCCAACAACGGCACATACTGAATGCCGGCACCGCCAAAGGGGTCGCGCCCTGCGCCGGCGTAGAGCGTGTTCAGGGCATCCAGCAGCGGCGGATCGCTGCGGAAGTTATGCCGCAGGTGGAACTGCCGCTGTGCGGGAATATTCTCTTTGGCGGCAAGATACGTCAGCAAGTCGCCGCCGCGAAAGCGATAGATCGCCTGTTTCGGATCGCCGATCAGCAGCAAGAAGCGCTCACCGAACAGGCGTTGAAACACTCGCCACTGCCGCGGATCGGTGTCTTGAAACTCGTCGATCAATGCGGCGCTGTAGTGCTGGCGCAAACGTTCCGCCAGGATATCGCCCCTGGGGCCATCGAGCGCACGCAGCACGCCATCGATCAACGCATCGAAGGTGTGTGCGTCGCGCGCATCCAGGCGCCGCTCGATGTCGAGTTTGACCGCCTCCAGGGCCTCGCGCGCCAGGGCCGCGCTCACCACCGTATCCGGGTGCAGGCGCGCGTGCGCATAGGCCTGGAGTTCAGCGAACCAGGACACCGATGTCAAACCGTCCGGCGCCACCTGTTGCGCACGCAGATTTGCGAGCGTGAATTGCTTTGCGGCTTGTTCGCACCATTTCGGATCGGGCTCCTGGCCTCGCTCCAGACGGGCCGCCAGCTCGCGCAGGCGCGAACTGATCTGCGTCTTGCCTTTGGCAACGCGGCGCGGATCGCTGGCCACCGAGCGAAACACGGCGATGGCCTTCGGCGTGCGCAGCCTGGCCGGAAACTGAAAATCGCCCAGCGCGGGTGCGTCGACTCGCGCATCGCCTGCGGCCAGCAGCTCGCGCACGTTGTGCTTGAGTTTCCCCAAGTCGGCGTGCACCAGCATCGGATCGGCGTCGGGCAACACACGGCGTCGCCAGAAGTCCTCGACACACTCGTCGATCAGCGCTGTGCCGGAGACCGCCTGCCCCAGCGTCAGTCCCCGCCCGGTGTCCTCGGGAAAGTCGCGCAACACGCGTCGACAGAACGCGTGGATCGTGCCGATCGGCGCTCGTTCTAGACCGTTGAGCGCCAGGGCCAGGCGCGTGCGCACGCGGGCTGGGTCGAGCGTCGATAAGTAGGCTCTGAGTTCGACATCGTTGTCGACGCCGGCGAGTGACCTGAGCGCTTGTTTGAGGCGCGCGCCGATGCGCTCGGTCAGTTCACTGGCCGCAAGTTCGGTAAATGTCGAAACCAGTACCGAGCCCGGTGCAACTTCGCTCTCGCAAACGAGGCGCAGATACAAAAGGGCGATGGTGTAGGTCTTGCCCGTGCCGGCACTGGCCTCGATCAGCGCCGGCGCATCCAGGGACAGGTGCCGCCAGTCAAATTCCGTCAAGGCCCCTTCCCCTCGATCACCGCCAGCGCGCGCTGTGCCAACCGCTCGAAGCGCGACGCAGCGGGTGTGTTCTGCAAGAGGATCTCGCCGGACACCAGTCGCGCTGCGTAAGGGTCGAATTTGCGCTCCGAGAGCAAGGTCGCTTCTGCCGCGCGCCATCCGCGCGTAGCAAACACAAAACTGGTCCTGGGCAAGAAATGCGCGGCAAGCGCATCGGGCACGCCGGCATGCGCCAACAGCCACCACAAACGCCGCTCGCGCGCCGTCTTCGATTGCGGCAGATGCTGCAACAACGACGGCGCCTGTAGTTCGCTCCTGGGACGCTCGAAGAGCAACAGCGGCACAGCTTGTCCGCACATCTCTGCGTGCAAAGTCCATTCCAGCAGCAGTGGCAGCCAGTGTCCGAAGTGCGCCGCACGTAGAGCGCGCATAAAGAAGAACTCGCGTCCGTCGTTTTGATACAGGTGACGCAGGCGTCCGCGCACGCGTGTTTTTCGGAAGCGAACGTCGATATCCCGCGGCGCACGTCGCACCGGGCCGCGAAGCAACGGTTCGCGGCGCAGCATCAGCAGATCCGCCGCAACGTGCTCGCGCCGCTGGTCGAGCAGACGATCGCCGCCGGGCCCGGGTGGCAGACGGCCGTCGTGCCAATGTCGAGGCGGCAGCTGCGCATCGCCGCCGTTCGCCAAAGCGATATCGACCCATTCGCTGATCGCAAAGCGTTCGGCTTGTCCCATGGGCTCGAGTGGATCGTCGTCGCCGTCGTCCTCCATCTCGAGCGCGCGCAAGTCGATACGTAAGTCGCGCCGCAGATAGGTTTGTGCCGGCTTGCGATAAAACGCGCGCAAATCGGCCAGGTCGAAATCGCCCGTCGCGTCGTGCAGGGTCGATACGGTGCCGAGCGCATAGGTGCCCGGTGTTGACGGCGCCGCGACTGCGCTGGGGCGCGGAAGGCGCGGTTCGGCGCCATATCGTTGATCGGCCGCGAGCGCATGGGCCACGCGCCAATGGCCATCGGCAGGCAGGAAGTCGATGAGCGCCTGCAGCGGCTGCGCCGGGTTTCGCGCGCCGCCGCTACCGGCATCGCTGCCCAGATAACTCAGGTGCAACATCTGGCGCGCGCTCATCAGCGCTTCCAACATCAGATATTTGTCGTCCAGCACCGGCAGACGATCGCCGATGCGCGGGCGTGCCTCGATCAAGTCCAACGCGCTCGAACGCACGCGCGGGAATTCGCCTTCGTTGAGGCCGATGACGGCGACGATCCGATACGGCACCGATCGTTGCGGAACCAGACCGCAAAAGCGCACCCCGCCATTGAACCAGGGTGGATCGCTGGCGTGTTCGTCGAGTGCGCCGAGCAGCGCGGTTCGCACGGCCGCAAAAGCCACCGCATCGGTGTGCCCGGCATCGATTGCCTCGCGGCTCAGATCGGCAACACAGCGATCGACAACAGCCTTGGCGGCTTGTTCGTCGGTGTCGAATGGGTCGGCCATCAGCAGCCGCTCAGACCACGTGCTCAAGTCGCGCGCCCAGTCGCTCAAGGGCCGTGCGCGTTGCGAGTCGCTGCGCCACTTCGCGAGTGCCGACAACAACTCGGTCAATGCGCCCAGCTCGGCGGCCGCCGGCCCTGATGGCGGTGGCGCCGGGCACGCGCCATCGACCAGCGTGTCGGCATCGCCAAGCGCCCAGCCGGCAAACATGCGCGCCAGACCGTACGCCCAGGTGTTCTGCGCGCTCGCGCCGGCACCCAACTCGTGGCGCATCGTCGCGTCCAACGCAAAATGCACGCCGGCGCGTTCGATCCAGTGTTCCAGCGAAGCCGTATCCAACAGAGCGAAGCGTCTGCCACACGGTGGCAGACGCAAGAAGGCCAGCACCTCTGTGCGTGTGAACCGCTGTTGCGGCCAGTCGAGCAGGGCAGCGAATGCCGCAAAATACGGTTGACCGGCCAGCGGCGCATCGGCGATGTGATAAGGCAGCCCCGATGTCCAGCACGACGGACCCCACAGCGCGCGCACCAACGGCGCGTATTCGGCCATCAGCGGGGCCATCACGACGATGTCTGCAGGATTCAGCGTCGCATCGCGGGCCAACGCATCGAGCAGCGCATCGCGGAGCACCTCCAGCTCCCGAAGTCGTGTTGCGCACACGTGCACGCGCAGGCTCGGATCAGCGATCTCGCTGCCGCCAGCGAGTGGCGCCAACGTGCGCACCGATTGCTGCACGCGGCCGAGCAGTGTGGTCGATTCCTCGGCATCTTCGGTATCGCGAGCATCGTCGATCGCGCCGATATCATTCAGCGCCAGTGCGTAGTGCTGGCCCAGACGTCCCCAGGCCGCGAGCAGTGGGTGGTTGGTGTGCCAATAGTCCGCGCCATCGAGCTCGCCGGCCAGGTGTGCGCGCTCTCCTGGCAGCAGTGACCACAACTCGCTGCAGGGATCGCAGAAGTACACCGCCACATCGTTGTATTGCGCGTACGCTTGGATCACCGCAAGCACGTCGGGTGGCAGGTGCGATAGCCCAAAGAATTCGACCGGCTCGTCCGGTTTCGCCGGCAGCGCAGCCAACAACGTCTGTGTCTGATCGATGCGATGCCCCCGGCCCAAGCGCCCGTGCAAGCGCCGCCAAAGCGCACCTTGCCATGGGAACAGATCGCCATCCTGTCCTCGTTGCCACCGCGAGACGACGTCGCTGCGGTAGATTAAATACTGCGCGTACAGTGCTGCGAGCCGGTCGGCGATCGCGAAGCGTTTGCGCGCATCGCCATCGGCGAGAAAGGGGCCAAGCGCGGCGGGAGGCTCGGCCTGCAGTTGCGCGTCGATCAGCCAGCGCAGGGCACTGCGCCGATAACCAGGACGATTGGGCGCGATCCGTTGGCGCTTCAGCAGAACCTCGGTCCATTCCCCTGGCAACAGCACATCGATGTTTGCGGCAATCGCCGGCAGGCCCGGCAGCGGATGGCTCGCCAACCAGGAGAGCAGCCAACGCCGCATCCCGGCGTGGCCGACGACCACTGTTTGCGGCGCAAGTACGTTGTCGGGCCGCAGCCGGAAAAGCCGCGCGCTCAAGCGTTCGGCCAGATGTTCCAAGCGGCTGGAGCGGTAGATTTGGAGCATCGAAAGTCGATCAGGCTGTGGTGATGTGCAATGGACCCTAGAGAAATCTCACCGTCTGCGACGATGCCCGATCAGCGCAGCTTTTGCAGGCGTTTCATCAGACTTCCGAGCGGCATTGCGCTTACGCCGGTGCCAGCGCGGTCAGATCTGGCGTCGAGGCAGCCGAGCGGCCAGGATCCACAGCTGCTCCGCCGCTCAAAGTAGCCAGGCGAGGACTGGGATCCAGAGTACGCCGATCAAGATGCCATATCCGACCAGTGCAGCGGCCAGGTCAGGATCAAGTCTGGCGTTGGTCGCCATCGCGCCCGCGGTCACCATCGGTGGCATCGCGGCTTGCAGGATCGCGGTTTCGGCCAGAAGGGCAGGCGCTTGTGCGATCCACAACACGGCAGCCGCAATCAACGGTGCCAATCCAAGTTTGATTGCCAGCCCGGTCGTCATTGGCGCCAACAGCCGTCGCGCCGGCACCAATTTGATTTGCATGCCCACCGAGAGCATTGCGATCGGCACCAACAGCATGGCCAACGTCGCCGCGACCATGCGCAGCCACTCAGGTGCGGCGAGCGGCAGCACGCCGATCCACAATGCGTGAACGGCCGGGAAGCGCACAATGCCGATGGCCAGCGCTTTCGCTTGCGCCAAAGCGGACAGCGCTGCGCCGCTGCCGGCATAAACGCGGGTGACCCACAGGCCCAGGGTGGGCAGCAGCAGAAAGCTGCCGAGCTGATCGTAAATCACCGCGGTCGGCAAGGCGTCGCTGCCGAGCAGCGAGCGGATCAGTGGATAACCCAGGAACGCCGTATTGCCCAGTGCGCTGCACAACATCAAGCAGGCAATCGTCGCGCGCGGCCAGCCGGCGGCGCGGCCGATCAACCAACATAAGAAAGCGGCGCCTATGCCTGACAACCATGGCAGCAACACCACCAGCCAAACGTCGCCACGCCAATCGATCCGTTGCGCCGACAACCACACCAACGCCGGCAACAGGATGTAGATCACCAACCATTGCAGCCGCTGCGGCACCGACGCCGGTAGTGGTGCGCGCTGCGCGAGCCAGCCAATCGCCATCATTAGCAGGATCAGCGCGATCGGCGACATCGCGCTCACGGAAAACTACCCGCTGTTTGACGATCGCTGGCGTAAGCTGCCACTCGCTCAGTTGTCCGCAGGAGGGTTGTCATGCCGTCGATACTACAAAGAGCCAGCGCGCTGCTGGTCATTGCCGGAGCCTTCTTGCTTGCCGGATGTGCGAGCACGCCCAGCAGTGCGCCTCGTTTGGCCGCGCTTGAACGCGAACGCCTGCTCGGAACCTGGCACATCATCGCCAATGTGCCGTACTTCGCGGAAAAGGGCAAAGTGGCGACACGCGTCGAGTACATTGCGCGCGACGATGGCAAGCTGGACGATTTGTTTTATTTCCGCGAATCGATGGATGCCCCAGAGGAACGCTGGGAGGGCATTGCGTGGCCACTCGACGACAGTGGCACCCGCTATCGCGCGCGCTTCATCTGGCCGTTCAGTACTGAGTTCTGGGTGATCCACATGGACGACGATGGCCAGCTCGCGTTGATTGCGACACCGGATGCGCAACTGGCCTGGGTCTATTCGCGAACGCCGCAGATCGACCCGACGCGTTATGCCGCGGCGATCGCCAGGTTTGCAGATTTCGGTGTCGATACCGCCAGGCTGGTGCGGATTCCGCAGCCCTGAAGTTGGTAAAGACCGACAGGTCCGGTCTCGGCCGATTGGCCAACTGCTCAATGCGCGCCGTGGCGGGTAGCATTGCGCCATCGTCAACGAAGAGACCACGTCTATGCGCCTATTGGCCGCCGCTGCGCTGTTGTTTTCCGTCACCGCTCATGCCGATCCCAAGACCGAGGTGTTCGCGGCCTGGGATGCGATGATCAAGGCCAAGTCCTATCGCGCTGCTATGCAGATCGAAGCCGGTGGCCAAAATTACCAGCAGAATCTCGACATCATCATCCCTGATCATTTCCGCATGAGTGGCGGGCCGGGCGGTGATGTGGTGCTGACCCCCGCTGGCGCCTGGATGAAACCGCCGGGCGGGCAATGGATGGCGGCACCCGACAGCATGCGCGCGATGAGCAAACAGTTCATGGGCGAGGATTTTATTGCGCAGGCTAAAGCAGGCGTGACCAAGGTGGAAGCCAAGGGCCAAAAGGATGTTGCTGGTGTTGCGACCAAAGTCTATGAAGTGCACCAGACGATGACCGTGATGGGCGTCGAATCGAGCAGCGTGACCCAGCTCTACGTCGCGATCGACACCGGCAGACCGGTGCGTCAGGAGATCAAAGCGACGGCGATGGGGCAGTCGTCAACGACGACTCAGGACATCACGTATGCGCCGGATCTGAAGATCGAAGCGCCGATGTGAGGCAACTACGAGCGCCTGAGCCAGGACCGGGGCTGATCGCCCCTTGCTCCGGCGCCGCGTCTCACCCGCTCTGCCTTTGCACCGTCTGCACCACATCGCTGCGACGTATTCGGCGCATCACATCGTTCAGGTGCTCGCGGTGGCGCACTTCGATGGTGAATAACAACGAGGCGCTGAGGCTGTCGCGTTCCAGGTACTCGACGTTTTCGATGTTCGAGTTGGCATCGGCAATGGCGGCGGCGACGGTGGCGAGCACGCCGGGGCGGTTGGCGACTTCGATCTTCAGTTGCGTGCGGAAATCGCCCTGCACTTCGGGCTCCCAATCGACGCGCACGATGCGATCGGGCTGTTTGCGCATTTCGACCACATTCGGGCATGTCGTCTGGTGCACCACAAGGCCTTTACCGGCGCTCAAAAAGCCGACGATCGGATCGCCGGGGATCGGGTGACAACAGTGCGCGAACGTCATCACGCCGCGTTCGGCGCCGGAGATGCGGACCACGGTATCGCGCGGAGCTGCTGCGCTTTGCCCCTCGCTCGCCCACAACTGGCGCGCGACCAATGCCGGCATCCGCGCACCCAGGGCGATATCGCTCAATAGTTCTTCCAGTCGCCGCAGCCGGTTTTCTTCGAGAAACCGGTGCAGCTGCTCTTCGGGTATGGCATCGAGCGCCCCGCCGATATCGGCGAGTGCGCGACTGAGCATACGGTGGCCGAGCGAGATGGCGTCTTCGTGTTGCAGTTGCTTCAAATAGTGGCGGATGGCCGTACGCGCCTTGCTGGACACCACAAACTCCAGCCACTGCGGTTGTGGCGAGGCGCTTGGAGCGGTGACGATTTCCACCGTCTGCCCGCTCACGAGCCGCGTGCGCAGCGGTTTGAGCTGACGATCGACACGCGCCGCCACGGCGTGATCGCCAACATTGGTGTGGACGGCATACGCAAAATCGATCGCCGACGCGTTACGCGGCAGTGCCAGAATTCGGCCTTTCGGCGTGAACAAGTACACTTCGTCGGGGAACAGGTCGACTTTCACCGCCTCCAGAAACTCGATCGAACTGCCCGCCTGCCGCTGGCTGTCGAGCAATCCTTGCAGCCACTCGCGGGCGCGCATTTGTGCGTTGTTCGCCGGCGTCGATTCGGTCTTGTAAATCCAGTGCGCGGCGACGCCGCGTTCGGCGACAACATCCATGTCGTCGGTGCGAATCTGCACCTCAATGGGCGCGCCAGATGGCCCGAACAGTACGGTATGCAACGACTGATAACCGTTGGCCTTCGGAATCGCAATGTAATCCTTGAAGCGGTTGTCGAGCGGTTTGTACATCGCGTGCGCGGTGCCCAGCGCCTGATAACACTGCGACACTTTGCTGACGATAATGCGCAGGCCGTACACATCCATCACTTCGGCAAAGGTCTTGTGATCGCCGAGCATCTTGCGATAAATGCTGTAGGGTGATTTGACCCGGCCAACCACGCGCGCGTGCAGACCATCTTCCTTGAGCCGCGCACTCAGCGCCGCCTCAATCTTGCTCATGATTTCGCGGCGGTTGCCGATCATCGCCTTGATGCGCGCGCCGATGACCGAATGCCGGTGCGGATAAAGCGCTTTGAACGACAACTCCTGCAATTCGCTCTTGAGCTTGTTCATTCCCAATCGCTGCGCAATCGGCGCATACACCTCCAGCGTCTCGCGCGCAATTCGCCGCTGCGAGGGGCCGGACTGCGCCTCCAGTGTGCGCATGTTGTGCAGGCGATCGGCGAGTTTGATCAGCATCACGCGTAGATCGCGCGCCATCGCCAACAGCATCTTGCGGAAACTCTCGGCCGTGGCCGCTTCGCGCGTGGCGAACTGCACCTTGTCGAGTTTCGTGACACCATCGACGAGATCGGCCACGTTGTCGCCAAATTCCGCGCGCAGAGACTCCTTGGTGATGCCAGGGCAGTCTTCGATGGTGTCGTGCAGGATACCGGCCTGGAGCGTCTCGGCATCCAGATGCATCTCTGCCAGAATGCGCGCAACCGCCACCGGGTGCGTGATGTACGGCTCGCCGCTCTTGCGCATCTGGCCGCGGTGCGCGCGTTCGCCGACGGCAAAAGAACGCTCCACGGCGCGCACCTGATCGGCCGTCAAATAACTTTCGAGCATCTGCCGCAAATCGAGCATGTAATGCGGCAACAACTCCGAACCCGCGCCACATGGCGCGGTGTCTGCCAACAGCGAGTGTGCTGCGTTCATGGCGTCGGAGCTTACACCAGGACGTTAGAGGTCGTCGTCGCCTTTGCCCAAACCATCGTCCAATTCCGCGGCCGCCCATTCCATGGCCTGGCGCTCAGCGGCTTCACGTTCACGTTTTTCGACCTCAGCCAGTAACTCCGGCGTGATCTGGCCCGTGGCAATCTCGCGCAGCGCGATGACCGTGGGCTTGTCGTTCTCTTCCGGCACCAACGTCTCGGCGCCACGCGCCACCTGACGCGCACGCTTGCTGGCCATCAGCACGAGGTTGAAGCGGTTGTCGACCACTTCCAAACAATCTTCAACAGTAATACGCGCCACAAGCGCTCCTTGCCAAACGGGGAAAATGCGGGGAACCGATGATTGTAAGCGCGAAAGGGTAGGGCTTGAAAGCCCGCGGTTGCCGAATAGACACTCGGACCTTCGCCCCTGGGTTGCGCCAATCTTGTTCCTAACCACTTGGTGCCGACGAGGCGGATAGTGAATAGTTGCTTCCAGATTTCCGCGGATGGCCGGTAACCACCATGCACTACACGCTCTGGCCTCTGGGCGACCAGGCTTTGCTGTTGCGCTTGCGCGATTCGATCGGGATGGCGGAACAGCGCGCTACGCAGCGGGCGTTTGAGGTGCTCACGGCGGCGCGGCTGCCGGGGGTGCGGTCGGTGACGGCCAGCTATTCGGCGCTGTGTATCGAACTGGATCTGATGCGTGCGGATGTCAAAGGGATCGAAGCGGCGATTGCTGGCCTTATCGATCCGCTTCCCGAAGAACAGCCGGAGACGCCGCGCGGTGCGCTGATCGAGGTGCCGACGCGCTACCGCGGCGACGACGGCCCGGACCTGAGCGTCGTCGCCCAGCTGACGGGCCTGAGCGTGGCGCAGGTCATCGACTGCCATACGAGCGCCGAATACACGGTTGCAATGATTGGGTTCTTGCCTGGGTTTCCCTACCTGTTGGGACTGCCCGAGGCGTTGCACGTACCTCGACTGGAAACGCCTCGCCCCGCGGCGGCGGGCAGTGTGGCGATCGCGGGTGCTCAGGCCGGCATCTATCCGCAGGCCAGTCCTGGCGGTTGGCGCGTTCTGGGACGCACCGAAATGCGCTTGTTCGATGCCAGTGCAGTTGCACCGTTGCGACTCAACGTCGGCGACCGCGTGCGGTTTGTGCCGCTATGAGCGAAGCCGCCATCGAGGTGCAGCGCATTGCTCCGCTCTCCAGCGTCCAGGCCGGCGAACGCGGTTGGCGAGCAGCCGGTGTGCCAGCAAGCGGCCCGATGGACGACTTTTCGCACGCCGTGGCGAATGTGCTGGTCGGCAATCGCCGCACGGCGGCGGGGCTGGAACTCGGTTTTGGTTATTCCGAAATTGTCTTCGGTGAGGCGACGTTGATCGCCTTGGCGGGTGCGCGTGTTGATGCGCGGTGCAATGGCGAACGTGTACCCGCCTGGCGCCCGCTGCTCATCGCCGCAGGTTCGACTTTGGCCGTGGGGCCGGCGAGTGCCGGACGATTCGCCTATGTCGCCGTTGCCGGCGGCATTGCCAGTGAAGCCTGGCTCGGATGCCAAAGCGCGACGGTCCACGGTACTGGCCCGCGCGCACTCAAAGCCCGAGATCGGTTGGATTTTCATCCCTCGCGCCTGCCGCGTGCGTTCGGGAACAGTGTGCCCACACGTGGCGCGCCCGCGCGTATCGGCACCTGGTGGGCGGACGCCGAGGGGCTGATCGATATCTTCGGACAAGCGCCGCTGCGGCTGATTGCCGGCACGCATCAATCGCTGCTGAGCGAGCGCAATGCACTGTTCGGGCGCGACTTTCGTCTCGCCGCCAGCGCCAATCGCATGGCCGCACTGCTCGAAGGCGCCAGCGTCGCGTTGAAGGAGCATGCGCCGCTGATCAGCGAACATGTAGTGCCTGGCACGGTCCAGTGTTTGCCGAGCGGGCAGCCCGTGGTGCTGCTGCGCGAAGCGGGCGTCAGCGGCGGATACCCACGCATCGCACATCTGGCCAGCATCGACCTGGCGCGATTCGCGCAGCGCCCGCCCGGTAGCGTGATCCGCTTTGAGCCGATCAGCGTCGACACCGCGCAGTGGTTATGGCGCTGGCGCCAGCAGCGAATCGCGCGACTGGCGATTGCGGCGGCGGCGCGACTGGGCCCGTAAGGCGTGGCTCGTCGCCAATCGATTCCGGCAAATCAGAACCACTGATCGCGCATCGCCAGTGCGCTGTCGTCGCTGACGACGATCTTGCACCAATGCCACACCTGCGGCAGTTCGGTGGCGAAGAAGAAGCGGCAGGTGGCGAGTTTGCCGGCGGCAAAATCTGCGTCGATGTCTGCCCCGAGCGCGATGCGGGCTTGTTTGAGCCAACGTCTAACCACTTCTTGGAGCGATGGCCCGCACTCATGGGGGTTCGCTTGCCGATCCGCCAGGATAGAGAACCGGTAGACTCAAAGCCGGAGCACAGGATCATCCTTCGTGTACACAGCACCGCAACTTAGCTATCTGGCGCATTGGCTGACGCGTCAGGGGCCGGCCGAGGCGGCTCTCTTGACCACGGCAGCCCAGTCGCGCGTTGATCTGAACCCGCATCAGGTTGAGGCGGCCTTGTTCGCGCTGCGCGGAACTGAGCGCAGCAGCGCGTTTTCGAAGGGCGTGCTGCTCGCGGACGAGGTTGGGCTCGGTAAGACCATCGAAGCAGGCCTGGTGCTCGCTCAGCACTGGGCCGCCAAGCGCAGACGCCTGTTGCTGGTAGTCCCCGCCAGTCTGCGCAAGCAGTGGCAACTGGAGCTGGTCGACAAGTTCTTGCTGCCGAGCAAGGTGATCGACGCTCAGACGGCCAAGACCATGTCCGGCTGTCCGTTCGAACAAGACGCGATCGTGATCGTCAGCTACGAGTACGCCGCGCGGCGCAGCAAAGACCTTGCAGAGATCGATTGGCACTTGGTGGTGTTCGATGAAGCCCATCGCCTCCGCAGCCTGCATCGTGACGCGGCGCGAGCGACGCAGCTACTCGCGGCGCTGGGACACCGACAGAAGATATTGCTGACCGCAACACCGTTCCAGAACTCACTGGTCGAACTCTGGTCCCTGGTGCATTTCATCGACCAGGACTACTTCGGCGACCGTAAGTCCTTTGAGTTGCAATACCGTGGCCGCAACGTCTCCGCCGAACGGCTGGCTGACCTTGGCATGCGGATGAAGCCGATCTGTCAGCGCATGCTTCGTCGGCAAGTCGCGGCGGATGGCCAGATCAAGTTTACGCGGCGCTATGCGATGACCTTGGATTTTTCGCCGACGCCCGAAGAAGCCGAACTGTACAGGCGCGTATCCGAGTGGTTGCAGGACCTGGGTTCGGTTGCCTTCCCCAGCAACGGCCGGCACCTGGTGACGCTCGTGATCCGCAAGATTCTTGCATCCAGCAGCTTCGCCATTGAGGAGACGCTGAACACGGTCATCGCGCGGCTGGAGAAGCGCGAACAGATCGCCATCGAGGATCTGGTGTCGATCGAAGCGGGCGTGGACGCCGAAAGCGACAGCGATGATGCGACAAACGCACAAGTCGACGACGTACAGCGATTGCAAGCCGAACTGGCCGAGATCAAAAATTACCGGACACTGGCTGGGAAAATAGAGCGCAATGCCAAGGGCGACGCCCTTCTGACGGCACTTAAGCGCGCCTTTGCCAGCAACGAGGCCTTGCCAGGCTCTGCGCACAAGGCCGTCATCTTCACTGAGTCGGTTCGCACGCAGAGCTACCTGAAGACTTTTCTCGAGGCAAACGGCTACGCCGGGCAGGTGGTGCTGCTCAATGGACAAAACAGCGACTCTTCTTCGCGAGCGATCTTCCAGTCTTGGAAAGATCGTCATCGCGGTAGCGCCCGGATCTCTGGCAGCCAAACCGCCGACATGAAAGCGGCCATCGTCGAAGCCTTCAAAGACGATGCTCAGATCCTGATCGCCACCGAGTCTGGCGCCGAGGGCATCAATCTGCAGTTCTGCCAGATTCTGGTGAACTACGACCTGCCGTGGAATCCGCAGCGCATCGAACAGCGCATCGGGCGCGTGCACCGCTACGGGCAGAAGTGTGACGTCTTCGTCGTCAACTTCGTCAATACCGAGAACCAGGTCGACCGGCTGGTTTTTGAGATCCTGTCCAAGAAACTGCGGCTTTTCGAAGGCGTCTTCGGCGCCAGCGACGAGGTGCTCGGCGCGATCGAGGCTGGTGTCGATCTGGAGCGGCGTATCAACGAGATACTCGAACGCCGACGCGGTGAAGACGAGATCGCTATCGCTTTCGAAGAACTCCGTAAAGAACTCGACGAGATCATTCAGGCGGTCGAGGCGCAGACCCGCGAAAAGGTACTCACCGGTTTCGATCACGACGTGCAAAGGCTGCTCCATGACCGGCGGAACAACACAGCGTTGGGCCTGGACGAGCGCCAGTTGCACTGGCACGCGTTCGCCAAAGGCGCCCTCGGCGCCAGCGTCGAAGACGTTGCCGGCGCGCCAACTCTCGCGATCGACGGACATCGCTACGCCACCGACTGGGCGCACGCTGCGAGCAGCGAAGTCGAACTGATTCGCGTCGACTCCTCGCCGTTCGTTGAAGCCCTGCAACGCTGGCGAGAACACTCCGCGGCGCCGGAGCGCCTGAAGTTGGTCTGCAATCAGCTTCAGCACAAGTTCGTCGATCTGGACGCGCTAAAAGGCCAGACGGGTGTGTTGCAGTGTCGCCGCCTGACTGCCTCCACCTTCGATGCCGGCGAGTATCTGCTGGTTGCTGCCTGTACGTCGGACGGCGATCCGATCAATGAAGAGACGGCCCGGCGCATGCTGTTGGTGCCCGCCGAATCAGCACCGACTGCGGGGTTGGACACCACACCCACAGGGGCGTTGAGTGAACAGCTTGTACAGCGCCAATTGGCGAAACTTGACGAACAGAATCGCCATTGGTTCGATCAAGAAAGCGATCGGTTGGATCGCTGGGGGGAGGACCAGAACGCGGCGCGGGAGATCAAGATCAAGGAACTGGAACGCCTGCTCAAGGAAGCGCGCAAAGCCATGCGTGCCACAGAGGCGTTTGAAGACCGGGTGGCCATCAAGCGCGAGATCGCACGCCTGGAGTCCGAACGGGACCAGGCGATGGTCGAGTTCTACGCTGAAAAGAAGCGCATTGGTCAGCAGGTCGACGCGCTGGTGGATGACGCCCTGATGCGTTTGAAGTTCAAGCCAGAGGTCAATGTGTTGTTCACTGTCGAATGGGAGATCTGCCCGTGAGTGAGGACAGGCGCGCGCGCATGACGCGGGACGTGATTGCAGCCATACGCCTTGGCGAGGACACCGGCTGCGATTTTAAGGCTGTGCATGCCCAGGGCAAACAGGTTTTCGCGCGTAACGACGACATCGCCGACGATCTCGCGGCATTTGCCAATGGCCGCGGCGGCAGGCTGATCCTGGGCGTCGAAGACAAATCTCGCATGGTGCAAGGCATTGCGCTCAATGAACTGGATCGTGTCGAGCAGGTTTTGCGCGAAATCGCCAGAGACAAAGTCGATCCGATGGTCCACATCGAAACCTGGCGGTTGGAAGTGCCCGATACCGCAGGAATCCAGAAGCCCGTGCTGGTGGTCGACGTCCCGAAATCGCTCTTCGTGCATCATTCGCCCGGTGGCTATCGCAAACGCTTCGGTGCCAGCCAGCGCGTGATGAAGCCCGACGAGCTGATGCGCCTGATGCAACAGCGCAACCAGTCCAGGAGCATAGGCTTCGACGAACTCCCCGTTCCGCAAACCACATCGGCAGATTTGGACCCGGAGCTTGCCACGCGCTTCGTACGCGATTCGAGCGACCCGGCCGCCCATCGCAAACTGCGGCTGATTGCGACCGATGAGGACGGCAACGATCGAATGTCAGTGGCCTCTGCTTTATTGTGTACGCACAACCCGCAGGCGCACCTTCCCGGCGCCTACATTCAATGCGTGCATTACCCTGCCACAAGCCGGGCAGAGGGCGGCCAACTGGATGCGTTCGACGCCGTTGGGCCCTTGGATCAGCAGATCGACGATGCTTATGCGTGGGTCCTGAAACGCATGATCACACCCGCGAGTAAGAAGCCATGGCGCAGCGAGACGCCACAGTTCGACCGCCTGGCCCTTTTCGAGGCGATCGTCAATGCCGTGGTGCATCGTGACTACTCGATCCGCGGCAGCCATATTCGCTTGCACCTTTTCCCCGATCGCCTGGAACTGTATTCCCCCGGCGGACTGGCCAACACGCTAACCGTGGATGCGCTGGAATCGCGCCAATACGTTCGCAACGACTTGATTGCCTCGCTGCTTGGTCGCATCGGCGTCCCTGAGCGCGAAGGACT
>JALHMH010000025.1 GCA_022844165.1 Lysobacterales bacterium | reverse complement strand
TCGGTCCGAGGCAAGGCGAGAGAAGGAGCCATAGCAGCGCTATGGCGACGACGAACAACGCAGCATTCGGGTCGAAAGACGCGGAAATTGTTCACCTTACTTTTGGGACACCACACTAGAGTCCTTGATGAAGCTGGATCTTGTCATTTGAGTCAAATTTTCTTAGGAGCCGCTTTGGCTTTTGCAGCCCCTTAAGTTAAGGGGCGCGCGAAGCGCGGGTTGTGGCAAGTTCGGTGTCTGGCGAAGCCAACAATGCTCGGCGGTCTGAGGCGAAGCCTCGCTAGCCATGTTCCTTCAGCAATGCAGTCTGCGTCTCCGGCGCCGGCTGACAGCCGAACTGGCGAATCAGCAAGTCGTCGGTCTCGTCGGCTTTGCGAATAAATCCAGCAACCCGGTTTGCCAATTCGTCGCGCTCGCTTTCGGTAAAAACATCGGCCGTATGCACCACCAGATTCATCCGGATGGTGCTGCCGGTGAGGTCGAATGCCACCGGTGAGTGCGCATCGCTCAACAAGTACTGGAACAACTCGGCCAGACCGCGTGTCGGCGTCTGTGCCAAAGGCGAGGAGAAATTCAGGTGCTCCGAGCAGCAGCACCAGATCTTGATCGGTGCGCTGCCGACATGGAACGACCAATTGTGATTACCGTGCCGCGCCAACACCGGGTCGATCGTTGCCTGACGCAAAGCGCCTTCGACGAACTGCACCAGCGGATGATCGTCGCTGGCCTCAAAGTAGTCGTCGAAATCATGCCGCGACTGCAGATCGGTGCCGCAGTTCGGGCAATAGCGCGTTTTGTGCGTGATCAGCTCTTCGCACGCCGGGCATTGCACGCCGAACGTCGCCTGCTGTGCACGAAAATCGGCAACGAACTGGCGCACATCGGCCGCGGGAATGCCAAAGCCGACCGCGTCGGCCTGGTTCAGCTTACAGGTGGTCACCGCGATGATTTCGCGCGCCGCATTCAAGATCGGGCCGCCGGAATTGCCCGGGTTGATCGCCGCATCGGTTTGCACGAAGTACTGCTCGTCGAGCAATTGCCGGGGGTGCGAGATGACGCCTTCGGTCAGCGACAGCGGGAGTCCCACTGGAAAACCGAGGATGTGCACGCTCTGTTTCGGCCGCAGCTCGTCGTTTTCGCTGATCGCCATCAACGCGCCATCGACGTCGCGCGCCAGTTTGACGATCGCCAGATCGCGATGCGGGTGCAGGCGCATCACCGTGCCGACGATGCGCGTTTTGTCGCGCATTTCTACGGCAACTTCACGATAAGGCGCAACAACGTGGCAGTTGGTGAGCAAGTGCGCGGCGTCGATGAGAAACCCCGTACCGGTGCCACCGCCGGTGTACACCTGATAGACGCCCAGCGATTCGATATCGTCGTGCGCAACGTCGATGAGATGGGTGGTCATGATCGATCTCCTGAACGGGCGGACAGGGCACCGGACAACGGCGGCTGGTGATTGACAGTTGCCTGATAAGCCACATCATGTTCTGACGGCGGCGGCTCCTCGCCTTCGCCTTCTCCATGGCTGCCGAACGTCCGTGAAATCTGATTGGCATGAGCCCACAGCGTATCCGACGATTCACGCCAGGGTTTGTCGCTGGCGGCATCCAGGGCCTGGCGCAACGCCGTTTCGATCGGCGCACTCCAGGTGTGGTGCGCCAGCAGATAGACAAAATCGGACACGAGTTCTAGTGCGGCCTCCAGGGCGCGTCCGGAAGCGCGCAAGTCGCCGGTGGCCTGCATACGATTGCCGCTGCCGAGCATGCTGGTCAGCAGCGACGGCGTTCCTTCGTGCAGCGGCGACATGGCATACCGCGCATGGCCCAGATTGCCACGCAGTTCGTCGCGACCGACCGCGCGCATCTCTTTGATGCACTTCGACAACGCCGCATCGCGCTTGCTCGGGTCTTCGTCGCGATCGGTAAAAGCGTCCGCGGCATCGTTCAACCGCTGCCGCACGCTGCCGAACATCGGCAGCAAGTAACGCATGTGATTGACGGCAAAGGCGCCGAGCGCATCCAGGAATCGCACCAGGCGTCGGCGGCGCGACTCGACCATCAGCGATTCCACGGCCTCCCAGTGCGTCTGCCAGATGGCGTAGGCGCGATCGAACTCGTCAGCGTCGAGCACCAGGAGCGGCTCGCGATCTGGCATCGCCACGCCGAACGCTTCGATCAACCACTGATCGTTGTTGTCGGCCTCCATGGCGATGCGTTGCATCAGTTCGATCAGTTTCAATGGATGAACCAGGGATAACCGGTCGCTGAATTCGAGCACCAATTGATCGCCACGCAGCCGCGGCTGGTACAACTGACCGGTACCTGAGATCCGCGTCAGAAAAAACCGCAGCGCCGCTGTCGAGGGCATCTCGCCCAGCGCCGCCAGATGAGCGCGCACGGTCAAAACATCCTCGGTGACCGCGACGTGAACGCGTGCTGTGCCCTGCACCAGACACAGGGGCGAGTTCAGATTCTCGATCGTCGTGCCGGGCAGCAGATAGCGCAGCGACTCGATTACGCCACCCAGAGCATCGCCGTCTTCGAATAACTCGACGGCACGATCGCGGCGATAGAAATCCCGCGGCGCGACCGACAGGCGTTGTCGGATCGGTACCGGTAGCGAGAGAGAAGTAATTGCCATCGATTTTTCGGATTCCTCAAGCGAACCCGCGAGTCTGTCAGTGCCGGCAAGGGGGTGCAAGTCGGGGCGGTCGCCGCTTTACTCTCGTTGTGAACCGGTATGCTGCGTTCTGCAACCGGTCAACGCCAACCGCTTTTCCCGAATCCGCAGCCCGCCACCGTGCTCAAAGCGCGCGACGACTGCCTCAACCCTCACTGCAAACCGCCCATGCTCACCCAGACCTTGAATAAACTCGTCGCCGGACATGATTTGGATTCGGCTGAGGCCGAAAGCGCGATGCGCGCCATCATGACCGGCGAAATCGGCGCTGCGCAGATGGCGGCGTTTCTTGTCGCATTGCGTATGAAGGGCGAAACACCTGCCGAAATCGGGGCCGCAGCGCGTGTCATGCGCTCGTTGATGACGCCGGTGGAACTGCCTGACGAACACCTGACGGACATCGTCGGTACCGGCGGCGACAACGCCAGCACCTTCAATGTTTCCACAGCAGCGGCGCTGGTGGCGGCAGTGGGCGGTGCGCGTATCGCTAAACACGGCAACCGTTCGGTATCGAGTTCGTCGGGCAGCGCGGACTTACTCGAAGCGGCCGGCGCGAAGCTCGAATTGACGCCAGCGCAGGTGCGCATCGCAGTCGAACGTCTGGGCTTCGGATTCATGTTCGCCCCAGCCCACCATGGCGCCATGAAGTACGCTGCACCCGTGCGCCGTGAGCTGGGTCTGCGCACCCTGTTCAATTTACTCGGGCCGCTGACCAATCCGGCTTGCGCACCGCATCAGGTGCTGGGTGTTTTCGATCGCCGCTGGCTCGAGTCGCTGGCACGCGTACTCGGCGAACTCGGCAGCCGGCACGTGTTAGTCGTTCATGCGCTCGATGGACTGGACGAGTTATCGATCGCCGCGCCAAGTCAGGTCGCCGAACTCCAGAACGGCAGCGTGCGCGTGTATTCCATCGCCCCCGAGGATTTTGGCTTCAAACGTGCCGATTTGGCCGAACTACGTGTGGGATCACCGGGCGAGAGTCTGAGCGTCGTGCGTCGTGTGCTTGGCGGCGAAGCCGGATCGGCGGCGGACATTGTGGCGCTCAACGCCGGTGCGGCTTTGTACGCGGCCGATGTGGCGTCCAGCCTCGCCGATGGTGTGGCCCGCGCGTCGGGCGTGCTCCGCAGCGGCGCTGCATTACAACGCTTGAACGACTATGTGGCTTTGACCCAGAGTTTCTGATGAGCGATATCCTGCAACAAATACTCAGCCACAAGGCCGATGAGGTTGCCACCCGTCGTGCGGCGCGACCCTTGGGCGAGATCAAAGCGCGCAGTAACGACTCGCCGACCGTCCGCGGATTCGAGGCGACGTTACGCGCTCGGATTCGCGCCGGGCACCCTGGGGTCATCGCCGAGATCAAGAAAGCCAGCCCGAGCAAGGGCGTGATTCGCAGCGACTTTCATCCGCCGCAAATCGCCAAGAGTTACGCGGCGGCCGGCGCCGCGTGTTTGTCGGTGTTGACCGATGAGCAGTTCTTTCAGGGACATGATCGGTATCTGAAACAAGTCCGCGGAGCATGCGTGTTGCCGCTGCTGCGCAAGGACTTTACCATCGATGCCTACCAGATCTATGAAGCGCGGGATCTCGGCGCCGATTGCGTTTTATTGATCGCCGCCGCCTTACCCGACGGGCGATTGGGCGAGTTCACCGAACTGGCGTTCGAGATTGGTCTGGATGTGCTGCTCGAAGTACACGACGAGCCAGAGCTCGAGCGAGCGCTGGCAACGCGTGCGAGCCTGATCGGCATCAACAACCGCAGCCTGAGCACCTTCGTCACGTCGTTGGACACCACGCTGCAACTGCAAGCCCGCGTGCCGGCGAACCGACTTCTGGTCACGGAAAGTGGCATTGCCACCCGCGATGACGTCGCGCGTTTGCGCGCCGCCGGCGTGCACGCCTTTTTGGTCGGTGAGGCCTTTATGCGCGCACCAGACCCCGGGGCAGAGTTGGAGCGGCTGTTTTTCTAGCCCGATGCCGTCTGCGGGCTGGCCTCGTCAGCCGATTGCGGCCGGCGCGGTAACCTAAGAGCGATTGCCCGGCCCGATCCTTGTTAGCATCGCGCTATGGCCAAAGTCATTGCCGTTACCAATCAGAAGGGCGGGGTGGGTAAAACCACGACCTGCGTGAATCTCGCGGCGGCACTGGCCGAGGCGCGACGCAAGGTGCTGCTCATCGATTTCGATCCACAGGGCCACGCGACGATGGGCTCGGGCGTACCCAAGCGCGAGGCCAAACCGTCTGGCTGCGAAGTGTTGCTGCTTGAAGCCAATATCGACGCCGCGATCCGCAAGGTTGATGGTGGCTACGATTTGTTGCCTGGCAACGGGGATCTGACCGCGGCGGAAGTGCGGCTGATGCCGCAGGTGGGCCGCGAACTTCGTCTCAAACAGCTGTTGGAGCCGATACTCGGGCGTTACCACTACGTCTTGATCGATTGCCCACCCTCGCTGGGCGTGCTCACGTTGAACGCGTTGACCGCAGCGCACAGCGTGTTGATTCCGATCCAATGCGAGTTTTATGCGCTCGATGGCCTGACGGCGCTGCTCGATACCATTAAAGCGGTGAAGGCGAGCGTCAACCCGAATCTGCAGATCGAAGGTCTGTTGCGCACCATGTTCGATGTGCGTAATAACCTGGGCAATGAAGTCTCCGGACAGCTGCTCAAGCATTTTGGCGACAAGGTGTTCCGTACTGTCGTTCCACGCAACGTGCGCCTTGCCGAAGCGCCAAGCCACGGCCAGGCGATTACGCAGTACGATCGCGAGTCGCGTGGTTCGGTGGCCTATCTGGGGCTCGCCGGCGAGATCATTCGCCACGAGCGTGAGTTAGCGGCGCGCGCCGCGAAGACGCTATGAGGATCTGCCAATGACCGCCAAAAAACGCGGATTGGGCCGCGGCCTCGATGCCCTGCTCGGCTTTACCGGCGCCAGTAGCGAAACCAACATCGATGCTGCGGTATCGGCGCCGATGAACGCATTGCCCATCGAACAACTGCAGCCTGGCCGCTATCAGCCACGCACCGGCATGGATCCGGAACGGCTGGCCGAATTGGCGGCGTCGATTCGGGCTCATGGCATTGTGCAGCCGATTGTGGTGCGTCGCCTCGGCGCCGAACGCTATGAAATCGTCGCTGGTGAAAGGCGCTGGCGCGCCGCGCAACAGGCCGGATTGCGCGATGTGCCGGTGGTGATTCGCGACATTCCGGATCAATCGGCGATCGCGATTGCCTTAATCGAAAACATTCAGCGCGAAGACCTGAATCCGCTGGAAGAAGCGCAGGCGCTGAAACGCCTGATCGATGAATTCGATTTGACCCATCAGGCCGCAGCCGATGCGGTCGGGCGTTCGCGCGCGGCGGTCAGCAATTTGCTCCGCCTGCTGGAACTGGCGCCCGACGTGCGGGTGCTCGTCGATCAGCGCAAGCTCGATATGGGCCATGCGCGCGCACTGCTGACTTTGCCGCATGCGCTGCAAATACAATTGGCCAGACAAGTCGCCGAACAGAACTTGAGTGTGCGTGAGCTGGAAGCGCTCGCGCGGCGCGCGCAGGCCGGGCCGGTCCACAAACCTGCGCCGCGCAGCGATGCCAACGTCGCGCAGCTGGAGCGCGATCTGTCCGAGCGCCTGTCAGCCCCGGTGGCTATCCAGCATGGCCGCGGTGGGCGTGGCAAGCTGGTGATCCGCTACCACAGCTTGGATGAGCTCGATGGAATTTTGGGGCGCATTCAATGAGTGCGGTGTTGCATGACGCTGCTCGTCAGCGATTCGAAGTGGCGGCGGACGGCGAGATCGCACATCTGGACTATCGCATGCTGTCCGATGACGTCATCGACTTCTCGCATACCTACACGCCCTCCGCGCTACGCGGGCGTGGCCTCGCCGCACAGTTGGTCGAGACCGGCGTGGCCTATGCCCACGCCCACGGCTGGCAAGTCATCGCAAGTTGCAGTTATGTCGCTGCCTGGTTGGCGAAACGCCACGTCAGACCATCGTAGGCCGAGCCGCTCGTCCACGCCGGGCCGCAGAACATCCTACCGTGCCACCGGCGCTCGCCGCAGCGGGCCGTCACTGAGCTGAGGTTTCCAGATTGAATTCGAACGCTGTCACCACTCTGGATGCGCTGCGAGCTGATTCGAGCCGCCTGCTGTTCGAGTGTATTTCCGGTTCGCGTGCATATGGCACGCATTCGGATGCCAGCGATACCGACTTGCGCGGCGTGTTCGCGCAGACGCCAGCTGAGTTCCTGGCGCTGGCGCCACCCGAAGACCTGATCGCCGACGCGCGGCACAATGAAGTTTTTTATTCGCTCAGGCGCACGCTGGAGTTGTTGGCCAATGCCAATCCGAACATCCTCGAACTGTTGTACATGCCGACCGATTGTGTGCGCGTTGATAGCGATGCGATGTCTGCCCTTCGTGCGCAGCGCGACTTATTCATCACGCGACAGTGTGCCGATACGCACATCGGCTACGCGTACAGCCAGATCAAGAAAGCCAAGGGTCAGAACAAGTGGGTCAACCAACCAAGGCCCGAGGCACCGCCGCGCAAGGAAGACTACTGTTATGTGATTCCGCGCCCGGCACTGACGTCGGGCGGCGTGCCGTGCCGACCGATCGAACTCGCGCACTGGGACACGTCGCTTGGGCAATGCCACGCGGCACGACTGGAACATGCGAGCGGCGTGTATCGGCTGTATCGTTATGGAGAGGGCGCTCGAGGCGTGTTTCGCGGCGATCAACTGGCGCTGGAGTCGATACCTGTCGATGACGAAGAGACAAGGTTCGCCGGGCTGTTGCTGTACAACGAGCATGCGTGGCGACAAGCCGTGGAGGACCACCAGAACTACTGGAGGTGGCGCCGCGAGCGTAATGCGTCGCGCTGGTTGGCGCAAGAATCCGGAACGCTCGACTACGATGCAAAGAATTTGATGCACACGGTGCGACTGCTGTTGTCTGGCGAAGCCATCCTGGCGCACGGCGCGCCGATCGTGCGATTCGAGGGAGAGCCGTTGGCACTGTTGCTGCGCATCCGCGCGGGAGCCTTCAGCTACGGCGAAGTGATGGCCATCGCCGACGATATCCGCGCGCGCTGCGCGGCGCTGCGCGACCACGCGCCGCTGCCGGAGGTCGCCGATCGATCCGCCGTGGACAAGTTGCTGCGCGAATTGACGTTGCAATGGCAAGCCGCATGTCGATGAGCCAGGCCATAGCCGAGGCAATCGCGACGATAGAGGCAAAACACGACGTGCGCGTCCTATACGCTGCCGAATCCGGCTCGCGCGCCTGGGGTTTCGCTTCGCCTGATTCGGACTACGATGTGCGCTTTATCTACGTCCAACGACGCGACTGGTATCTGACCATTGGCGAGCCGCGCGATGTGATCGAAGCGATGTTGCCGGGCGACCTGGATTTGTCCGGCTGGGAGTTGCGCAAGACGTTGCGGCTGTTTCAGCGCGGCAACGCAGCGCTCAACGAGTGGCTCGGATCGCCCATCGTCTACGCTGATCGCGAGAGTTTGGCCGACGAGTTGCGCGCGCTATTGCCACGCGCCTTTGTCGCACCTGCGGCTTATCACCATTATCTGTCGATGGCACGCGGGGTGATCGCAGAACACCTGCAAGGCGACGCGGTGCGCTTGAAAAAAGTGTTCTACGCGCTGCGCCCTTTGCTGGCATGCCGCTGGATCGCCAATGCCCACACGCCACCGCAGACCGAATTTGCGTCGCTTTACGCCGCACCATGGGTCGACAGCTCCGAACGCGCCATGATCCAGGACCTGCTTGCCGCCAAGACGATCGCCCGCGAAGATGAGTCGCAGTGGGTCGCAACGCCGGTACGGCAATGGCTTGCCGTCGAGTTGGCCGCCGCCAGCGCAGCGTCTGGCGCAATCGGTTCAGCTGCCAGAATCGACAACGACACGCTGGATCGCGTGTTTCGGCGGCATTTGCAAGATTGACGAGACTTCGGTGTAGACGCCTATCGTCATCGAGTTCGTCCTATGCTGCGGTCCTCTTGTCGGACCTTAGCGCGATGCCAGACGCCAACCCACATGGGCTGCGTGCACTTCTGCAACCCGATGTCCAACGCCGTGAGTTCTGGAGTTGGGCGTTTTACGACTTCGCTAACTCCAGCTATACCACCGTGGTGTCGACGGCGGTATTCAACGCGTACTTCGTGGCAACGGTGGCGGGTAACGCACCATGGGCCACTTTCGCCTGGACGCTGGCGATCTCCTTTGCCGCTGCGGTTGTCATGGTGCTCGGCCCGCTCGCCGGCGCCGCTGCGGATGTGCGCGGTCGCAAGCGGCCGTTTCTCTACGCCAGCACGTTGGCCTGCGTGTTCGGCACCGCGGGTTTGTGCTTTGTCGGCACTGGCGATGTCACGCTGGCGATGATTCTGGTCGTGGTGTCGGCGATTGGCTTTGGTTTGGGTGAGGGGCTGATTGCCGCATGGCTGCCGCTGCTCGGCAGACCGCAGGCGCTGGGCAGATTGAGCGGCTTTGGTTGGTCGCTCGGGTATGGCGGCGGCTTGCTGGCTTTGGGTTTGTGCATCGCTTATGTGCAAAGCGCACAAGCGCGCGACCTTGGCGCGAATCACTTCGTGCCGGTGTGCATGGCCATTACTGCGGCGTTTTTTCTGCTCGCAGCGCTACCGAGTTTTGTCCTGCTCAAAGAGCACGCGGCGCCACAAGCCAGCGACGGCCATCTGCTGCAACTGGCGTTTGGGCGATTGCGGCAAACGCTGATCGACAGCAGTGCGTGGCCGGATCTGCGGCGTCTGTTGATCGCCATCGTCGGTTACCAGGCTGGCGTCGCCGTGGTGGTGGCCTTGGCCGCCGTGTATGCGCAACAGGCGATGGGTTTCGATACCGCCGATACCTTGCAACTGATCTTCGCTGTGAACGTGACCGCAGCGCTGGGCGCATTGTCGTTTGGCTGGGTACAGGATCGAATCGGCCATCGGCGTGCGCTGATGTTGTCGCTGTGGCTTTGGCTGGGCATGGTGCTGCTGGCGTTTTTTGCCACCGATCGGGCGATGTTCTGGGTGGCCGCCAATCTCGCCGGGTTGGCGATGGGCGCTTCGCAGTCCGCCGGGCGCGCGTTGGTGGGCTTTCTCGCGCCGCGCGCGCGGGTTGCGGAGTGTTTTGGCCTGTGGAGCCTTGCGGTGCGTCTGGCCACGGTCATCGGGCCGGTCAGTTATGGTCTGGTGACGTGGGTGTTCTCCGGCAACCATCGTGCGGCGATGCTGTTTACCGGTGTGTTTTTCGTGTTTGGCCTGATCGTCGTGCGTGGTGTCGATGTGGAACGCGGGCGGCGATTGGCCGAATGAGCGAGGGTGTGCTCCGATTGAGCGTTTTTCTCGGCGTCTGGCTGCTGCTGCTGATCGCCGAACGGGCGCTGGCCTTTGCCCACAATCCGCAGCCCTTTGCGCGGGCAGGTCGGCATTTGTCGCTCGCGGTACTGGGTACGTTGTTGACCCGAGTCTTGCTGCCGCTGGGCGCTGTAGGGACGGCTGCCTGGGCACAATCGCAGTCGCTTGGCGTGTTTGCCGGGCTCGCGTGGCCTGGCTGGATCGAGACCGGATTGGCGCTGATTGCTCTGGATCTTGCGATCTATTGGCAACACCGCGCGATGCACGCTTTGGCGCCGCTCTGGCGCCTGCATCGGGTGCATCACTGCGATCTGCAGCTGGATGCCAGCACCGCGCTGCGTTTTCACCCGGTGGAAATCGTGCTGTCCATGGTCTACAAGATGGCGATTGTCGTAGCGCTCGGTGCACCGCCGCTGGCTGTGTTGATTTTCGAGATCGTCTTGAACGCGACGGCGTTGTTCTCGCACGCCAACTTGCATTTGCCGATCCGGATCGAACGCGCCTTGTCGTGGTTTCTCGTCACACCAGCGATGCACCGTGTGCATCACGCGCCGGATGTCGAACGGACAAACAGCAACTATGGCTTTTGCCTGAGCGTCTGGGATCGTTGCTTCGCCAGTCACCGCGGCTTTCGTTACCACCCGGACGCCGATGGGTTCGGCGTCGCGGGCCTGCACACGGACGAGCGCGTTATCGCCCTTCTCAAACAGCCGCTGCAAAAAAACGGCTAAGAACGGGCGCCGTGTTCGCCTTTACTTGATTGCGGCAATCCGCTTTGCCATTTCATCCGGGCTTAAAAAACCCGAGCCCAGGGAGCCATCGGCGAATACGGCCACGGGGGTGCTGTTGATACCCAGGGCCTGCGCCATCGCCGTACCGGCGTCGTAACCTTCGCCCTTGCAGGTCGCCTTGTCTTTGATACGGTTCTCCAGTGCCGCGGCGAAAGCGTTTTGCGCATCGGCCTCGCAGTACAACTGCCGTGTAGCGACGTCCATCGGCGTCCCCGGCGCGTGGCGTGGGATCACCACGTAATCGATCGCGATCCCGCGCTCGTGGTAGCCGTCCATTTGTTTGTGCAGCTCGCGGCAGAATCCACAATCGATCGCTGTGAACACGGTCACACGCGTGGTGGGCTTGGCGGGCGAGAAGCTGATCTTGGCGATGTCCGGCAATTTCTTGATGGTTGTTGCACGCAGCGCGGTCTGGCTGGCTTCCGTCAGGTCCGCCTGCGCATGGGTGTCATATATGCTGCCGCTGATCAGCAATTTGCCGTCATTGCTGACATAGACGATTTGTGTGCCGAGCGCGACTTCAGACCATCCCTGCATCGGTGCGGCTTTAATCGAGTCAATCGAAGCGGCCGGCGCCAGCTTCTTCACCGCCTCGCGAATTGCGGTGTCATCGGCCAATGCCAAACTTGAATTGGCGAGCAAAAGCGTCGCCGACGACAGCATCAGTGAGGAGAGTAAGAGGCGCATTTCGAACGGTCCATGGTAGGTGGTGAGGAGTCGAACGCCACCTCCCGCAAAAGTTCCCGGCAATCGCCGAAACGAGGGTTTGAGGCGTCGGGTGGTCGCGGCGCGAGAGCGATTCCCGCGCCGCGACAGGTTCAGCGACGGCGTATGACGAAAAGCCCAACGCCCAAGATCGACAGCAGCAACACCAGCAGGCTCCAGCGGTCGAGCGTGGGAATCGGCACTTGTTGATCATCGCCGAGAATCGTCGCGATACCCACCGCATCGGCGAGCGTTGCACCCACGGGCGCACTCAACGTCACGGTGAATTGCTCGTTCGGTTCGAGCAGATCGTCGGCGAGCACATTGATCGTCACCGTGGTTGTGGTGGCGCCAGCAGCCAGCGTGGCGGTGCCGGACGTCGCGGCAAAATCGCTCGGGCACAACGCCGTGCCGTTGCTGGTGGCGTAGTTGACCGTGATCGGACTGGAGGACGGCGTGCTGCTGGTGATCGTAAATGCAAACGGTGTAATGCCGCCGCCATTGCCCTCGGGCAGGGCGATGTCGTTAATCGATAACGCCGCATTGTCATCGTTGACGATAGTGCCAGTGGCAACCGCGGTGCCGAGCGTAGCACCGCTGGGCGCACTCAGCGTCACCAGTAACGTCTCATCAGGCTCAACGAGGTTATCGCCGATCACGGTGATCGCAATCGATTGCGTTTGTTGACCGCTGGTGAAGTTCACCGTGCCGCTGGCCGCCATGTAGTCCGCGGGCGCCGTGGCGGTGCCGTTGCTGGTCGCAAAGTTGATGCTGATCGGCGCCGTGGCGGGCGCCGACAAACTGACGGTGAAGTTCAACATCGGGTTGCTGCCAGTGCCTTCGACGACCTGCGCATTGGCAATGCTCGCCACCGGCGTGTCGTCGTTGAGGATGGTGATCGTGCCCAATACCTCGTTCGCGCCATCGGGACCGCTCTGCACCGCGCTCGACAATCCCACCTGGAAGGATTCGTCCAGCTCAACAACGGTGTCGCCGACAATGGCGAGATTGAAGGTCTGACTCGTGGTACCCGGCGCAAAGCTGATCGTCTGATTCGCACCTGCGGTGATCGCGGCAAAGTCGCCCGGCGACGTTGCCGTGCCGTCGATCGTGCGCAGGCGATAAACCAGCGTGCTGCTGCTGGGTACGCTCAGGTTGGCCGTTGCCGTAAACGTGCTGGTCCCGGCGTTGCCCTCGGCCTGGCTCAGATTCGCAATCGACAGCACAGAGGTATCGTCATCGACGATCGTGCCGGTGGCTGGGCCGCCAGACAGCGTCGCGTTGATTGGAGCGCTGAGCGTCATCGTCAGCGTTTCGTCGATCTCGTCGATGTTGTCGCGGGTGATCGGCACGGCAATGGTCTGGGTCAATCCGCCGTTGCTGGTGAAAGACAGCGTACCGGAGGTTGCAGTGAAATCCGTGCCGCTGGTCGCCGTACCGCTGGCGCTGGCGTAGGCGACGGTCACATCCTGCCCGACGGCCGGCGCATTGTTGAGCGACACCGTAAACACCAGATTCGTTGCTCCTGCAGCGGTGCCTTCGACCACGCTGGCGTTGGCAATCGACAGTTCGCGCGCAACGTCATCGTTGAGAATAGTGCCGGTGCCGGTGGTCAACGGCGTCGGCAACTGACCATCCGGGCTGGTCGACAAGGCCGCAGCGAGCGAAACCGTAAAGGTCTCATCGGGCTCAACCACCGTATCGCCGACCACGCTGACGTTGACAGTTTGCGTGGTACTGAGCGCCGGGAAGGTCACCAATGCGGTGCAACAACCAATCGCCGTGTAATCGCCCGGTGCAATAGCGGTGCCGTTCTGCGTGTACACACGGTATTGCACTTGCGCAGCGCTCGGGTTGCTCAGCGTCGCAGTGAAATCGAACGTCGTTGTGCCACCGTTGCCCTCGTTCAATGCGCGGTTGTTGAGCGTGACCGTCGGCGGGTCGTCGTCGTCGGTGATCTGGCCGGCGCCGTTGCCGTCATAGATTGACGCATTCACCGCATTGCTCAACGTCACACTGAAATTTTCGTTCGGCTCATCGATATTGTCCCGCGTGATTGGGACCGTAATGGTCTGGCTCAGTGCGCCGTTGATTGTGAAGGTCAAAGTACCCGTCGTTGCCGTGAAATCGACGCCGCTCGTGGCGGAAGCGCCTGCGGTCGCAAAGTCGACCGAGACGTTCTGGCCGGGTGCCGGCACGTTGCTCAAGGTCACCGTGAATACCGCATTGGTCGTGCCTGCGCCGGTCCCTTCAACCACCGTGACATTGTTGATCGACAGCTCGCGGTCGTCGTTCAATATGGTACCGACGGCCGATGCGATCGGACCACCTTCGGGTGCGACTTGCTGTGGGAAGTCCAATCGCACATTGAAGGTCTCGTCCGTTTCAACCACGGTATCGCCGTTGACGCTGACATTGAATGTCTCAAGGACACTGCCCGGATTAAACGTGATGATCTGGTTCTGACCGATCGTGATCGCTGTGTAGTCGCCCGGCGCATTCGCGGTGCCGTCGCTGGTGCTCACTCTGAATGTCCGGGCGGTATCGGCCGGCGTGCTCAAGCTTGCGGTGAACGTGAAGTTATTCGGCCCGGCGTTGCCTTCGGCCTGAGTGACGTTCGCCACGCTCAGCGTCGCGGTGTCGTCGTCCTGGATCGTGCCCTGGCCCGCGCCGTCCAGGATGGACAGTCCCACCGCTGAGCTCAGATTGACGACGAATGTCTCGTCGTTTTCATCGATCGCATCGCGGGTTATGGGCACGTTGACCGATTGGGTCAGTGCACCAGTCGGCGTGAAGGTCAACGTGCCGCTGGTCGCCGTGAAGTCGCTACCCGACACCGCCGTACCGCTCGCGCTCGCGAAATCGATCGTCGCATTGGCCGCAGGTGCGGCGCTGACGGTCACCGTAAAGTTCGCGGTCGTGGCGCCCGCGCCGGTGCCCTCGGTCACAGTTGCATCGCTGATCGAGACGGTAGGCGTCAACCCGTCGTCGTTATTGATGGTCGCAGTGGCGCGGGCAAATTCGATGAGGCCTTCGGGGCTGCGGGCGATGCCAACGACGGGTGCAAAAACGACCAGATCGAAGGTCTCATCCGGCTCGACTTCGGTGTCGCCGAAGACCGTGACGTCCACAGTTTGCGTGGAGGTGCCGGCCGGGAACGACACGAGTTGGCCGGCATTGAACGGAATCTCCAGGTAGTCGATTCCGGCGCCTGGGCTGCCGCCTGTTGCCGTCCCATCCGTCGTCGCTACCTGCACGGTCACCGCTGCGTTGGTGGTCTTGGTAATCGAAAACGTAAACGTAGTGTTGCCGGAATTCCCTTCGTTGGCAGCGATGGGATTGGCCACAAGCGTGGGCGCAATCAGATCGCTGAAGACTTCGATATTGTCGATGCCGACCCATTCGTCGTTGCCGATAGCGTTGGCGGTGATGATGCGAACATCGACGATCGCCTGGTCGTTGGCGGCTGCCGGCAACTCCGCGGCGACATTGGTCGTCAGCGTTGCCTGATTTGGACCCGACGTTGCGTCCGCGACAAACCCGGCCGGCACATTGGTGAAGGCGCCGCTGCCGCCGACGCGATACTGCAAAGCCACCGGCATCACCGCATTGTCGCTACTGCTATCCAGATCGCGAAGCTGGTAAGCGACAAACAAATTCTCCCGATTGGTGGCATTGAGACGGATCACGATATGCGGCGCGTCGGCGGTGCCGCTGCCGTTGAGCGCCACCACTGGATTGGCGATACCATCGAACTCGGTCACGCCGCCGGCGGCGAAGGTATTGGGGTCGGAGCGATTGGCATTGACATCCACGGGGGTGGCCGACCCATCGGCCAGAATGGTCTGCGGGTCCGTAGCAGTCGTGGTGGTCAGTTCATCGCCGCGATAGCCGATGATCGATGGCACACCCGACCAATCATCGTCCGTCGTGATCTGCGTCGTCGTCGTCCAATCCTGGGCGAAGTCGCTGGCATTAAGATCGTGCGGTGTGGTGTCGGCGGCAACATTACCTGCCGCAGCCAGCGCCAACGCGGCGCACATCATGCGAATGGACATCCGATTCCCCTGGGGTGCTTTCTGGCGCGGATTCTCTCCCGACGCGTTGGCAATGAGCAAGGTAAGATTCTCGGCCACCCAGATGAGTCAGCGCTCGAACCGCCGATAGCCGATGGCCTCAGTCAGATGGCCGGTGTCGATGCGATCTGCGCCGGCGAGATCGGCAATGGTTCTTGCGAGTTTCAAGATCCGGATGTACGCGCGCGCCGACAGGCTGAGTTTTTCAATCGCCCGTTCCAGCAGGCGCTGGTCCTCCAGGCCAATGGCGCACACCTCCGGCACCGCTTGCGCTGGCAGATGCGCGTTGGCACAACGGCTGCGCTGCCATTGCCGACGCCGGGCGCCGAGCACGCGCTCGCGCACCCCGGCGCTGGCTTCACCGCGTTCGCCACCGCGCGTCAGCAGAGTGACCGGCTGGCGCGGCACGTCGATCTGAATGTCGATGCGATCGAGCAGCGGCCC
The DNA here is from genome assembly GCA_022844165.1 of Lysobacterales bacterium. Lineage (GTDB taxonomy): Bacteria > Pseudomonadota > Gammaproteobacteria > Xanthomonadales > SZUA-5 > JALHMH01. Next base: position 49,750 of record JALHMH010000025.1, on the reverse strand, counting down.
GGATACCTTGCCCCGATAACGGCCGACCACCTCGGGCGAGCAACGGCAGCGTCCGGATGAATCGCCCAGATAGCCGCAAGGGCAGGGGTTCATCGCCGCGATCAACTGGAAGCGTGCGGGAAATTCGCTTTGGCGGGCGGCGCGCGAGATCACGATGCGCCCGGACTCCAAAGGCTCGCGCAAGACCTCAAGCACCTGGCGATTCCACTCGGTCAGCTCATCGAGAAACAGCACACCATGGTGCGCCAGCGACACTTCGCCGGGCCGCGGCGTGCCGCCACCGCCGGCCAGCGCGACGCCTGACGCAGTGTGGTGCGGTGCGCGGAACGGCCTTTGCCGAAAGCGCTTGGGATCGACACCCGCGCCGACAATCGAGGCGATTGCCGCAACCTCGAACGCCTCGGCTTCGGTCAGCGGCGGCAAGATACCCGGCAGACGCGAAGCGAGCATGGTTTTGCCGCTGCCCGGCGGGCCAACCATCAGCAGGTTATGTCCACCGGCTGCGGCCACTTCGAGCGCACGTCGTGCGAGGGGCTGACCACGCACGTCCGCCAAGTCCGCCGCGTCAAACTCAGCCAGATCCTCGACACGTGGTGGGCAGGTTGGCAGCGCGGCGACGCCACGCAGGTGCGCGGTCACGTCCAGCAACGAGGCGGCGCTGAGTGCGTGACCGCCCGCCACCAGACCCGCCTCCGCTGCATTCGCCGCCGGAACAATCGGCACGCGCCCCGCTTCGCGGGCGCGCAGCACCGCCGGCAGCACACCACGCACAGCCCGCAGCTCGCCCGATAGCGCCAGTTCGCCAATGAACTCGTAATCCGCCAGCGACTCAGGCGGGATCTGTTTGCTCGCCGCCAGTACGCCGAGCGCAATCGGCAGATCGAAGCGCCCGCTCTCTTTTGGCAAATCGGCTGGCGCAAGATTCACGGTCAGCTTCCACTGGGGGAACTCGAAGACCGAATTGATCAGCGCGGCACGCACGCGGTCGCGGCTTTCGCGCACTTCGGCCTCCGGCAAACCAACAATGCCGATGCCGCTTTGGCCTGCAGACATATGCACCTCGACCGTTACCTGCGGGGCGGCGATCCCTTCTTCAGCGCGAGAGTAAGCGACGGCGAGCGACATGGCCGTTCCTTGTGAGTTGGCGGGTGGATTCAGCGGCGGCGTGGCCCGCGCGCGATGTTGGTCTGCCATGCGCCGCCGAACGGCGGCTCAGCAGCAACGCTCAGGCGCGCTGCTCGAATTCCGCGAGTTTCGCTTCAAGCGCTTCAAGTTTCTCGCGCGTGCGCTTGAGAACGGCGCGCTGAACTTCAAACTCCTCGCGAGTGACAAGGTCGAGTTTGCTCAACCCCGCCTGCAGCGCTGCTCGGAAGTTCTTTTGCAAGTCCTCGCGCGCTTCGCTCATGCTCGGCGGCAGCAAGGCACCGAGACGCTGGCTGAGTTCGTCGATCAAGCGAAAGTCCATCTGATCCCTCTTAGCGGTTACCGAGAGCGCACAGCATAAGACTCGTGCTGCATTGCGTCTGTCAGAAAATTCTGACGCGGCTGTAGGGGTAACGCTGATTTTGGGTTTCGCAAAGCGCCCTAAGCCCAGTCTGCGTCCAATACGACCCGATACCGGGCCTTGCCGGCGCGCAAGTGTTCGATCGCCTCATTCACACGCGAAAATGGGAAGCGCTCGACGGTCGGTGTCAGACGATGGCGTGCGCTGAATTCCAGCATCTTTGCCGTCACCGCAGGTGAACCCAGTGGCGAACCAGAGACACTGCGCGAAGCGCCGATCAGACTGAAGGCTGGAATGCCCATCGGCTCCAGGACAGCGCCCACCACGTGCATGCGCCCGTGCGGCGCCAGCGTATTCAGCAGCACTGGCCAATCGAGCGAAACATTCACCGTGACCAGCAAGAAGTCGAGCTGCCCCGACAGCGCCGCGACGGCCTTCTTGTCACCCGTGGCGACAACGCGATGCGCCCCCATCGTCCTGGCTTCCTCGCTCTTGGCGAGTGTTGAAGTGAACGCGGTCACTTCGCAACCCCAGGCGCGCAAAAACTTGACTGCAAGGTGGCCAAGTCCACCGATACCGATCACGCCAACACGATCGGTCGGCTTGACGCCACATTCGACAATCGGGTTGAACACAGTGATGCCGCCACAGAACATTGGGCCAGCGCTGCTGGCATCCAGGCCCGCCGGAATCGGTGTGGCCCAGATCCAATGGCATCGAATCCGCTCGGCAAAACCGCCGTGGCGACCGATCAAGGTCTCCTCATTGTTTGAACATAAATTGTGGTGCCCAGCGACACATTGCGCGCACTGCATACACGCGCCTGAGTACCAGCCGACGCCGACGCGATCGCCCAGTTTGGCGCGCTGCGCCTGCGCGCCAACGGCCACCACGCGGCCGACGATCTCGTGACCCGGAACGAAGGGATAGACCGTCCGACCCCAATCGTTGTCGAGCATCGAGAGGTCCGAATGGCAGATGCCGCAATGTTCGACCGCAACCTCGACCTGATGTTCGCCCAGTTCGCCCGAACCGAATTCGAAGGCTTGCAGCTCACCGCCTTTGCTCAACGCGGCATACGCCCGGATCGCGCTCATCGTTCGAACCCGCCATTGGCGATCACATCGGCCAGCGCGCTCGGCACGCCGATGCTCTCCAGTTTTAGGCGGCGCGCATCGCTGCCGCTGGCACTTTGCGTGATCACCGATTCCCAGCTGCCGTACATCGGATTGGGCAGAACGAACCAGCGCGTACCAAGCCAGTCGAGCCGTGATTCAACCGCCGTGTCGCGGCTCTCTCGCGTGGCGTTCGGAATGTCGATCAGGTCGTATAGGTTGTCCCCAACCATCTGCACAATGCGATGGGTCTTGGCAATTTCCGCGCGGCGCGGGCTCTTGTCTTTCCAGCCGCGTGCGTTGTCGCGAAACAGAATGGTCTTGGCATCGCTGGTGTTCGGAAAACCCAGTTTCGCCAGATTCCTGCGTGTCGGCTCAACTTCGTCTTTGAACCCTGGCACCTGCACCTCACGATTGGATACGTAAAACACGGTCACGCCCTTGCTTGCGGCGTATTGCAGGTACTTCAGCGCCCCTGGCACCGGCGGGGCGTTCTCCAGCTGCACATATGCGTTCCAGGACGCTTTGCTGAAAGCATCGCCGACGCGGGCGCGCTCAACCATGTAGTCGGTCGTATCAAGCACGGTATCGTCGACGTCGACGACGATCGCCGGCGGCAATCGACTGAAGTCTCCGGTTTGCTCAGTCGCCGCGGTCCATGTCCTGTCGGCAAGCGCAGCGTCCAATGTGCGCCGCGCCGTCTCGTAGGTTTGCAGGTGCACCGCTTCCGATTCGGCCGACGTGCGCGACCAGACCACGGCGTTGAGCATATCCAGTTGAAAGTTGTCGGCAGCCCGTGGGGCCGGCGCAGCCGCCTGCTGCGGCGCTGATACTGTCTCGAGTGGCGGTGCCGGCTTGGACGCACAAGCAACAAGTCCCACCATCAGAAGTGAATAGAGTACGGTTCGCATCACGGTCATGATCCCCAGAGCTGTCGAGTGGGCCAAGGCTAGCGCGATTGTGTGATTGTTGTGCATCGCGTCGCCCTCACAACGGGTTTAATTCCGCTTCCAGCCTGCGAGGCTTAAACCGCCAAAGCCGCTGGGCCGGAAATACTCAGCGCGGGGTTGTAGCGAGCACGCTGTCGGACGAAGCCAGCAATGCTCGGCGGTCTGAGGCGGAACCTCGCTACAGGTTCTGGTGCAAGAGCGCGCTGTCCGGCCGTCCCGCGCTATCCTTGCGGATTCCTTGTTCTGTCGGATCGGTGTGGCGCGTGAAAGAGCATTTGAACGAACTTGTGATGCAGGCGCTTTTGGACGTACGGCGCAAAGCGGCGGTGGAGTTGCCGCCGGAGCCGGCGTTTGCGATCGACCGCACCAAGAGCAAGGAACACGGCGACTTCACAACCAATGCGGCAATGGTGTTGTGCAAAGCGCTGGGTATGAAACCCCGCGACCTGGCCGCTCAAATCGTGCAACACCTGCCACCCTCGCGGCATATCGACAAAGTGGAGATCGCCGGGCCGGGCTTCGTCAATTTCTTCCTCAGCAGGAGTTGCTTGTACGGCACGCTCAAGCGGGTATTCGAACGGGGCGTCGAGTACGGGCGCAGCGCACCGGTCGAAGGCGAGCGCGTGACGGTGGAATTCGTCAGCGCCAACCCCACCGGACCTTTGCATGTCGGCCATGGCCGCGGCGCCGCGTTTGGCGCGAGCCTGGCGAGCGTACTGGAAGCCTGCGGCATTGATGTGCAGCGCGAGTACTACGTCAACGACAATGGTCGGCAGATGGACATTCTCGCCACCAGTGTCTGGCTGCGATACCTTGAACTCGCCGGCACGCCGGTGCGTTTTCCCGATAACGCCTACAAAGGCGAATACGTCTACGACATCGCGCGCGCGCTCAAGAGCAGTGCCGGCGACCGCTTGCGGCGGACGGCGCACGAAATCGGCGCAGACTTGCCGCCGGATGAATCCCAGGGCGGCGACAAAGAGGCGCATATCGACGCACTGATTTCGCGCTGCAAGACGTTGCTCGGCGAATCCGATTATCGACAGGTCTTCGACGCCGGATTGAACTCGATTCTCGACGACATCCGCGAAGATCTTGGGCAATTCAACGTACGCTACGACACTTGGTTCAGTGAACGCTCGCTGGAAACCTCCGGTGCGGTCAAGCGTGCCGTTGATCGGCTCACGCGCCTGGGCCACATGTACGAAAACAAAGGCGCTTTGTGGTTTCGCGCGACGACATTTGGCGATGAAAAGGACCGCGTCGTGGTGCGCGAGAATGGCCAGCCGACGTACTTTGCTTCGGATATCGCTTACCTTCTGAACAAATTCGAGCGCGGCTTCAGCCGGGCAATCTATGTGTTTGGCGCTGACCACCATGGCTACATCGCACGACTCAAGGCAGCAGCGCAGGGCCTCGGGCTCGATCCTTCGAAAATCGAAATTTTGCTCGTTCAGTTCGCCATCTTGTTCCGCGGCAGCGAGCGTGTGCAGATGAGCACCCGTTCAGGGCAATTCGTCACTCTGCGCGAGTTGCGCAACGAGGTGGGCGCGGACGCATGTCGCTTCTTCTATGTCATGCGCAGCAATGACCAGCACCTGGATTTCGATCTGGAGCTGGCCAAGAGCACTTCGCGGGAAAACCCGGTCTATTACGTACAGTACGCGCATGCGCGCATTTGCAAGGTGTTCCGCGAAGCCATCGAACGTGGGCTGACGCACAATCGAGCCGGAGGCGATGCTGCCAAACAACGGTTAACGCTGGAACCCGAACTCGATCTGCTGGGCATGCTCCAGCGCTACCCCGAAGCGGTCGAAAAAGCCGGCGAAACGCGTGCTCCGCATATGATCGCGAACTATTTGCGAGAACTTGCCGCCGCCTTTCACTCGTACTACGACTTCAAGGGCGCGGATACGCGAATCCTGAATGATGACGATGACTTGCGCAACGCGCGCATGAACCTTGCGCTTGCGGTCAGGCAAGTGCTCGCCAACGGCCTTAAACTGATCGGCGTCAATGCACCGGAGAAGATGTAAATGGCTCGCCAGGCGGTCCGCGGAAATCAGCGACAACCACTGCCGTTCTGGGTGTGGTTGCTGGCCGGCTTTGCCGCCGGCGTGGGTCTGACAATGTTCTTTATCTTGAAGGACGGCATGTCCACGTCGACCAGCCCCAGGCCTGATCCGAACGCGCAATCGGCCGAAGGCGACAAACCGCTGGTGGAACTGGCGGCTGGCGACACCGCTGCGCGGAAGCCGAAGTACGATTTCTATTCGGTGCTGCCTGAAATGGAGGTTGTCATCCCGGACGCGGAGCTGAAAGAACAGAACCAAAAGGCGGCGCCAGCACCGCCGGCTGTTGGCGAGCGATTGATGCTGCAAGTGTCCAGTTTCGGCAATGCCGCGGATGCTGAAGCGCTGAAGGCGCGATTAGCGCTCACCGGCGTACAAGCCAATGTTGTACCAGTGACGATCGATGGCCGCACATGGCATCGCGTGCGTCTGGGGCCATTCGCCGACTCGCGCGCTTTGGAAGCAGCCAAGCGCGAGTTGGAGTCGCAGAGGTACCAGCCGATTGCTTTACGCGAGAGACAGTAACGTCCGCCGACATGCGCATCGCCTCCTGGAATGTCAATTCGCTCAATGTGCGGCTGCCGCACCTGCTGACGTGGCTTGAGGCAGAGCAGCCGGATGTGGTCGGCTTGCAGGAACTAAAACTGACGGACGACAAGTTCCCGCACTCTGAGTTGGCGGCCCTGGGCTATCGGGCAGTCTCGAATGGTCAGAAATCCTATAACGGCGTGGCGCTGTTATTCCGCGATGCTGAGCCCATGGACGTGTTGCGCGATATTCCAGGGTTCGACGATCCGCAGCGTCGTGTGGTGGCCGCCACAATCGATTCGGTGCGCTACATCAATTTGTATGTGGTCAATGGTCAGGCCCTTGCAAGCGACAAGTACGCCTACAAACTCAGCTGGCTGGCAGCGCTTCGCGACTGGCTCGCCGACGAAACGTCGCGCCACGAACAGTTGGTCGTGATGGGCGACTTCAACATCGCACCCGACGATCGCGACGTGTTCGACCCGCTGGCCTGGGGCGATGAAGTGTTGTGCTCACCCGCAGAACGGGACGGCTTGCGCGCCCTGTTCGACCTTGGCCTGCGAGACAGCTTCCGGCTCGTCGAACAGGGCGGCGGGCACTACTCGTGGTGGGATTACCGGCAGGGTGCGTTTCGCCGAAACCGCGGTTTGCGCATCGACCTGATTCTGATCAGCGCCGCGCTCGATGAGCGCCTTGAAGCGGTTGGCATCGATCGCGAGCCGCGCACCTGGGATAGTCCTTCGGATCACGCGCCGGTGTGGGCGACATTCGCCCCATGAGTACGCTCGACGACCAGGATTTCGAAGAGATCGACCAGTTGCTCGAGTTCTTGAGCGATGGCGATGGCTTGCAACTGGACGGTGTGCAAGGCCTGCTGACAGCGATTGCTGTCGGTCCGCGGCGCATCGCCGCCGATACGTGGTTTGCCGTCGTGCTGGGTGGGCAGCCACGGCCCAAACAAATGAGTAAAGCGCGGCGTTTGTATGCGCTGTTGGTTCGGCTCTACGACGATATCGATCGAAACATGGACGTATTCGCCTACGAACCGATCTTTGCGGAGACCGGTCAGGAAGAAGACCGCCAGGTGGATTGTAGCGGGTGGTGCCAGGGCTTCAGCCTTGGCGTCGATCTGAACGCCGACATCTGGGAGCAACGCATGACAGAAGACGACGCACTGATCGAGATGTTGGCACCGATCGTGGAATTGGGCGTTGAGGACGGCGTCTTTGCGGAAATTGCCGATCCGGGCGTCGCGCCGCTTTCCGATCAGGAGCGGGACGAGCGCATGTTGCAGCTGCCGTCGCTGCTCGCCGACGTGCGTCAGTATTGGATCGATCGACCCTTCGACGATGCCGCACCGGCTGGCGCCACCTTGCACTAGCGTCTCTTCGGCGCCATGCTCAGGCGCAATTCGAGTCGCGAGGGGTGAGCGTGGAAGAGCTGATACTGTTGCGGCATGCACATGCGGAGCCGCAGGCACCGAGCGGCCGAGATCTCGACCGACCGCTTTCGACCCTGGGTTTCGCACAGGCCGAGGCGGCCACCCGTTGGCTGATCGAACGGCAGTTGCACCCGGGCAAAGTGCTGTGTTCACCGAGTCTGCGAACGCGCCAGACCTTAAGTGCCCTGCAGGCAAGGTGGGGCATTGCCGAGCAGATCGAACCGGGCATTTACGACGCAACGCCCGGAGAACTCATCGACATTCTCGAGCGCCATCGGCCGATGCCAACGCTGTTGCTGGTTGGCCATAATCCGGGCCTCGAATCTTTGGTTGGTTTGCTCACCGACGGCCGTAGTGTCGATGGTCGCGGTATGCCGACGGCTGCGATCGCCCGTTTGCGGATCCAGAGCGGTGCGCCACTCGAACCTGGCGCAGCCGAAGTGATCGAATTTTGGTGGCCATAGGTGAATCGGCGGTGGCCAGCCTTGATCGGCTTGCTGCTTAGCGGTCACGCCATGGCAAACCCATCGAACATTGACCTTAGCATCGACAGCAGCGCTTCGCGCGTCGACTTCGATGTGGCGTTGTTATGGATGATCAAACGCCGCGGGCAGTTTCTTGCGCTCGACGGTCGCGCAGAAATCGTCGAGGGCATGGTGAGTATTCAAGCCCGTGTCGCCGCAGACAGCGCCACGATGAAAAATCCCCAGCACTTGCGCATGCTCAAGTCCTCGGACTACTTCGATGTCGCGCGGCATCCATGGATCGAGTTCCGTTCCCAGCCCTTTGCGTTGACCGCCGGAACAGCCCGTGTCGATGGCTGGTTGAGCCTGCGCGGCGTAGAACGCCAGGTGACCTTTGATGTCAATAAACCCGCATGCTTGAGCCAGCGGCCGATTGTCGCGTGCACCATCGAAGTGATCGGCAGCGTGCGGCGTTCGGAGTTTGGCATGGTCGCCAATCGCCGCACACTCTCCGACGAAGTAGGGCTGAAAATCAGCGCGGTGGTAAACGAAACGCCGCGCGTGCGGCCATGATGCGCTCGTAGGCCGCACGCAGTTCTCGCGTTTGCGCCTGAGCCGCCAGAAGCACAGCTTCGGTGGCGCCCGCGCCCTGCAGTTTATCGGGATGATGTTGCGCGAGTGAACGTCGATAACACCGCGTTAACGCATCATCGCTGCAGTCGGCCGTTGCACCAAGCTTCGCGTATGCGTTGGACAGTTGCCCGGCGTCGGCGTCTTTTGGCCGTAGGAGGAAATCGCCGATACGATCCTTCGACCACCCGAATGCGTGCCCGAGCTTCTCCAGCACCGCTTGTTCGGCGAGCGTGGCTTTGCCGTCCTTCAGCGCAAACATCACGAGCCCCCGCAACAGCTCCTGTTCGTCGATGGCTTCGCCCAGCGCCGCGCGCAGTCCGCGGACGTCGCCTCCTGGATCCGGTGCGTTGTGGCGTCCGAACTGAAAGGCATCCACCGCCTCCCGGCGCTCCCTAGGCGATAAGTTCAACCGCTGCATCAACTTCTGGACCGCTTCGATATCGCGTTCACTGACACGGCCATCGGCCTTGGCAAGATGGCCCAGCCAACGAAACAAAAACACCATGTGCTGTCGCCGCCCATCGGCGCGAGCCAGGCCGCGATCCAGGCGCCAGTTCAACCAACCTGCATCGAACGCGTGCCCGAGGCCCGCGCCCACCAGCGCGCCCACCGGGCCGCCGACCACCATCCCCAACGAAGCGCCGAGGGCCTTTCCAACCAGTTTGTTGAGAGCGACCGGGAGTGCCATCCGCCAAGCATAGCCGCGATCGACTCGTGCATTCTGCAAAGGGCTTGGGATTTCGCGGTGCCCTTCGTGCGGTCGCAGAGGGCGAGGCGTGCCATTCGCTCGCCGACAGGTCTCGAAGGGTTGTGGGTTATTCTGTGGGCTCTGCACTTCGAGTCAGTCGGATGGATCGAAATCCTTATGCGGCGCCGCAGACCAGTGTGGTCGATCCCATCGAGTCGGGCAATGAGGCATTGCTGGAAAAGCCACTGACTCGGCCCATCGGTCGTGGCGTCGCCTGGATTTCAAGTTCGTTCGAGCTGTTCAAGCGCTCTCCCGGCTTATGGATCATCCTGATCATCATCTACATTGTGCTGGCGATTGCGGTGCAAATGGTGCCGCTACTCGGCCCGCTGTTTGGCGCTGTGATCTATCCGGTCTTCGCGGCTTTCTCCGCGTTATTGCTCGACGGTCAGCGCCGCACCGGGCGGACCAACGAGCAGGATGCGCTGGACCTGTTGTTCAAGCGAATGCCGAACATTCTGCTGCTCGGACTGATCACGACACTGGCGACATTGGGAATCAGTTTGCTGGTGATGATTCCGCTTCTCGGTGGCGAGACGTTCGCTGCCCTTTACGGGTTTGGAACCTTCGAGCCGAATCTTGAGACGTTGCAAAAGATCGTACTCGCGTCGTTGATCGTTCTGGCGTTGGTATTGCCGATCAGCATGGCGGCGTGGTTTGCGTCGACCTTGCTCGCTCTGCATCCGATCACCGTGGTCGAATCTTTGCGGCGTAGTTTTGCCGCGTGTTTGCGCAACATTTTGCCGTTCTTGCTCTACGGCATCGTGATGCTGGTGCTGCTCATTGTGGCGACGATTCCGCTACTGCTGGGTTGGCTGGTGGTCGGCCCGATGTTTTTGATCAGCATCTATGTCGCCTATCGGGACATCTTCTTCGAGTCTACGGAGCGGTTTGGCTGACCTGACGATCGAGCGATCACCGCCGTTGTTCAAACCACTCCGCAGCGCCGAGTCGGGAGTCATTTTTTGCTGCCCTGAACCAGCCCGAGCTCCAGGGCCTTGAGCACTGCGCGCGTGCGATCACGAACGCCGAGTTTGGACAGTATGTTGGAGACGTGGTTTTTGACGGTGCCTTCGGCAACATCCAGCGAGCGCGCGATTTCCTTGTTCGAATAACCACCGCTCATCAACCGCAGAATCTCGGTTTCGCGCTCTGTCAGCGGATCTGGCTCTTCCAGGCTGGCAAACTTGTTTTCCAGCGTCGATACACCACGCAAAAGGCGTTCGGTCAGACCCGGTTGCACCAGCGAGCCGCCTTCCGCAACGGTTTTGATGGCGCTGATCAGTTGCTCCAAAGAAACATCTTTGAGCAGAAAGCCACGCGCGCCGGCACGCAGACCATTGAGCACCAGCTGGTCCTCGTCGAAGGTCGTGAGAATGATCGTTGGCGGCAACGTACCTTCGCGAGACAATGCCTCCAGAACATCCAACCCGGACTTTCCAGGCATGCGCATGTCCAGAAGTACCACATCAGGCCTGACCTTAGGGATTTCCAGGATGGCTTCTTCGCCATCGCGCGCTTCGCCGATGACCTGGACGGCGTCCGAGAGTTCCAAAAGGCTGCGCACGCCCTGACGGACCAGGGTTTGATCGTCGACCAAAAAAACTCGAATCATGACTTGCTCTCCAGTGGCAAACGCGCCAGCACGACAAAACCGTATCCTGGGCGTGTTTCGATGTCCAACGAACCGCCAAAGACCTCGAGGCGTTCGCGCATGCCTGTCAGTCCGTTGCCGGGCTTTATCTCGCTCGCACCGCGACCATCATCGCGCGCGACCAACTCGATCACATCGCCATCGCGTTCGAAATTGAGCCAAAGGTGCCGCGCACGCGCATGGCGCATGGTGTTGGTCAGGATTTCCTGCGTGAGCCTGACGAGCACCTGCGCGCGACGTCCATCGTCCAGCTTGAATGGCGTCGGCATGGTCAGGCGCACGTCGGGCGCCGGCGCCGATGCAACCAGCTCCTGCAGAGTCGATTCGAGATCGATGGCATCACTGCCACGCAGCGCGCTCACAACCTGGCGAACATCGGTGAGCAGCTGTTTGCTGACGCTCTGCGCTTGTTTGACATGCAGCAACGCCTTGCCTTGAACCAAATGGCTGGCGACTTCCAGATTGAGCGTCAACGCGGTCAAGTGGTGTCCAACCACATCGTGCAACTCGCGGCTGATGCGCAACCGTTCCGCCGCACGTTCGCTCTCGGCGAGCAACAGCTGCGTCGCCCGCAACTCGGAGTTCACGACGCGCAGTTCCTCGCGCGCTTCGGTTTGGCGACGTGCGACATAGGTCGTGATGAAGGTCAGCGTCGCCAGGCTCAGGTACAAGCCAACCTGCAACGCCGCCTCAATAACGCTGAAGTTCGGTCGCGACAGAAAGACCGGCAACAGGGCCAGATTCTGCGCCAGCAACCAGACGATGCCGTGGCCCATCGGCAGGACCCAAGGCAGCACACTGGCGCAAACCAACAACAAGATGGCGCCGATCCCAGTTCCCGTCAGGTACGCGAACAGCAGTGCGCTGACGGTCATCAGCAGTTGTGCGGCAATAAACATGACCCGGCGGTTGGCGCCGTCCATTTCGCGTGTCAGCCAAATGTAAGCTGCGCCGAATACCAAATATGCGGCGGTCACCGAAACGACAATCGCGTCGCCATCGGGTGTCCGCAGGACAGGAACAAAAGGCAGTGAAATCCCAACACAGACCCAGGTGAAAAGGCCCGCGAAGCGCAACAGTTGGGTCTGCGTGAAAGGCCTGATCAGGCGCATGCCGATCTCGATGGCAGAAGAGCTGACAGCAAGGCTTCGCCTCGACCCGGCAGACACCGTTGACTTCGCTCGACAGCGTGCTTGCCAATTTGCGTCACATGAGGAAATCCGGCTCCGTGAGACTCTCTAGCGAGGCTTCGCCTCAGACCGCCGAGCATGGTTGGCTTCGTCCGACAGCGTACTCGCCACAACCCCGCGCTTCGCGCGCCCCCTTGACTCAAGGGGGCTGCAAAAGCCAAAGCCGCTCCTAAGAAAATTTGACTCAAATGACAAGATCCAGCTTCATCAAGGACTCTAGCCTAAGCGCGCCAAACGCCCGCGGGAAAGACCGGAAGTCATGCCGGGTTCGTTTTTCCTGGCAAGTCCCCGGTGGATTCGTCGAAATTCGGGCTACTTTCGGTATATCCGCTCTCCGGCGCGTACCGGGAGGTCAAGCCGATTCCCGTCTGGCGGCATCGGGCAGGTTGCGAAGTCCGTGAACACACAGGGTGGGTTATAGGCCCTGTTGAAATCGATCTCGATGCGCCCGTCTTTGGGCGGGCCTGCGTACAAATACCGCGCCATGCCATAGGTTTCTTTGCCGCTGGTGCGATCGGCAAAGATAATGAAGTAGGGCTCGCTGCCTTTTTCGATCAGCGCCTGGAGTGTATGTGTCTTGCCGTCGCGCTCAAAGCGGATGACGCCCGGATTGGCATACGATTCGAGCGTACCGACCACGGTCGCGACCTCGATGGTCTGCGCTGTTGGATGCGCAACAAACTCCGCATCGATTTTCCAATCTTCCTGGACCGGGAAGCGTTCGATACCCTTGAACAACCTGCGTGTCTCTGCATTCTCATCGCGCACGCGCAGACCGAATCGACCATCGCGCTCGATCAAGATGAGCGAGGCGCTGCCGAACCGCAGCAAAGTTGGCTTCTCGCTGCTATCGGCGAGCAGTGGCCCGAAGCCGAACGGCGCGCCGTCCAAAGTCACCGCTGCATCCGCGGCAGCTGCAAAAGAAGCGCGGCCATCGGCCCAGGAAATGGTGCCCAGGTGCGCGGGCCCAACCGCGAGCCGCACCGAGTTGTTCGCATCGCTGCCGATGCTCTGCGATGTTGGCGGCGTCAACCAATGCAAACCGACGAGCGACAACCAACCAGCCGGTGCGGTGAGTCGTTCAATCCGTTGCCGATGCCAGTCGTCGACTTCCGCCTGATGATCGCCGGCGGCGGCGCAACCGCTGAGTGTCAAGGCGCAAATTCCTATTCTCAACTTGTTCCACATATCGACCGCTCACCTGCGATGCCGGGCCGAACAGTGTACCGCTCGGTTCCGACCGATGCACAATGGGCCACAACGGCCTTTTGGGTTCAGACACTCGACGAGCGGCGCGAAGCGGTATCGCTGCTCACTGCGTTTCCAGCGTCGTAATCGGCATGACCCCGTATTCGCGCGCAGCGGCGATGTCGATGATCTGATAGTTCGCTTCATTGGGGTCTTCGAACTTTTCACCGGCTTCTTCGACCTGCTCGCGAGCGTTGTCGAGGGCTGCGGCAAACACCAGGAACGATTGCTGCACGTCTTCGTCGTCGCTGATGTCTCTGGCGAGATTTCTCATCTGTCGATCGACCTTCCCCGGATCGTGATCGCCCAACATCGTTGTTTCCAGAAACGCCATTTCACTGGCTTCTTCGTCCAACGCAAAACCCAGGAACATATGCCCTGGCACCAGTACCAACACCGGCGCGATATCGATCTTGCGCAGAATCGACGCGAACAGCACACTGCCGTCTACGCAATTGGCTTGCGTATTGCGCCAGCTCTGTTCGATAAAACGCACATTCTGCGAGTGCACGTTCTGGTGCGTACTTGAGGTCGCGGTAATGTTCGAGTAGCGGATGCCCCGCTGTTGCAACGTGTACCAAATCGCAAACACCTGGGCATACACCAGATCCTGGTCTTCGCTCTGGTAGCCATCGAAGGAACTGACCAGCTCCGAATCCAGCGCCTCTTTCAAGATCTCGTCGACGAGCGGGCTGTCTTCGTTGACGTAGGCAGCGAACATCCAATTGAAGTCAAGATCGTCATCGCTGGCCTCGGGATCAGGGTCGACGTAGTACAACGCGTCATTGATGTTGCGCAGGCGCGCCCGTAGCGCTCTTTGTTCGGGTGGCGCGCCATCCAGACTGACCTCAAAACTCACCGTCTCCGGGCGCGCCTGGCGTACCTTCATCAGAGCCGTGTAGTTCCAGCGCAGCGTCGGATAAATCTCGTAGGTCTGACCCGCCTTCGGCAATGTTGCAGTGATTGTGCTGTCGGCCATCAATGCGGGCATCGATACTGTCACCCGAACGCGCTGGCCCGAACGCGCTGCGGTCACCGACACGCCGATCATCGACATGTCATCGCCAATCACCATTTCGTCCTTTTCGCCGTCCGATTCCATCGTTGCCGTGGCAATCTCGACCGATGGGAAAATCTGGTTGAAAGGCGCAACAAACGGCTCCCATTCGGCGGCGTACAACTGCGTTGCGACAAGCAACAACCCGCAGCCAAAGACCGAGCGCGCCGTTGCGCACAGCGAACTCGCTCCAAACAGCGAACGTCGAACCCAGTTCATGCCACCCCTCCGCTAACGTTTGAAACCAGCAGTGAACAGCCACACCACGTGGGCGAAGCGCAACGCTGACGGAGGCTACGGGTAAGGGCATCGATACGGAAGACAAAACGACAAAATGTTGCGTGCTGGCCGGAACCAGGCATGGCGCTGTCAACACGGCCACCCAAGCGCAAATTCTCCGTGCATAATCCGCGGCCCTTTGGCGTGAGCGGCATCACGCATGACGCAGTTTTTCGAGTTTGTCGGCAATCATCCGGTGCTCTGGACGCTATTTGTCGGGCTGCTGGTGGCATGGCTGGTCTACGAGCTTCGTCAAGCCAGGAAAGGC
Organism: Lysobacterales bacterium; assembly: GCA_022844165.1. GTDB lineage: Bacteria > Pseudomonadota > Gammaproteobacteria > Xanthomonadales > SZUA-5 > JALHMH01. Next base: position 34,599 of record JALHMH010000025.1, on the reverse strand, counting down.
ACTGCCGATCTGACGACGTTCGAGTTCACGCGCAAGATCAATGCGGGCCAATCGTTGCTGGTGGATTTGCGGCCCACCTCGGATTACGACAAGGGCCACATTCGCGGTGCGCGTCATTTGACGCCCTCACAGGTCGATCCAGACGCCAAGGAACTCAGCAAGTTCAAACAGAGCGGCGTTTTGCTGTACTGCCAAAGTGGGATGCAGTGCGGCGAAGTGGCGGAGAAGTTACGCAAAGCGGGCTTTGCGGAGGTCTATTGCCTGAAAGGCGGACTGGCGTCATGGCAACAGGATCAATTGCCGCTCGAGCGCGGCAAGAGCAAGTAGACGAAGGCGCGCCACGCGCCGCCTATACTTGCGCTGAAGCTGCTTGGGAGTGTTTCACCCCAAATTGCGGTCGAAATCGTTGTGATGTTCGTGTGACGGAGGAGGAAACATGATCAAGTTCTGGATGTCCGCAATACTGATGGGCGCGTCTCTCACATTGATTGTGCCGAGCGCAACAGCGCAGCGTGACCGCGATAAAAAGGAAACGTCGACCGTCAGCAAGAGCGGTCGCGAAGACAAAAAACCGCAATCGAGTTCGAAGTTCGTCAAGGCTTACGGCAAGGTTTCTGAGTTGTACGAGGCCGACGACTTCGCGGGTGCGCTGGATGCTCTGGCAAAGCTGGAAGCCGGCAAGACCACGCCTTACGAAAAGGCGAAGATCCACCAATTGCGTGGTTTCGTGCATTACAACCAGGAGCAGATGCCCGAGGCGATCGCGTCCTTCGAGGCAGCTCTGGCGACCGATGCCCTGCCGAATGCCGAGCATTTCCCGCTAAAGCTGACGATCGCGGAGATGTATCACGTGAACGAGCAGTTCGCCGAGTCAATCGTGGCTTTTGACGATTGGGCAAAAGACGGTGACCCGATCACAGGCAACAACTGGGCGCTGCAAGCGAAAAATTACTTTGATCAGGAAGACTACGAGAACACGCTGGTTTATATCGACAAGGCCTATGCCACCGGTGAAGCCCCGCAGCGCGCCTGGGCGCAGATGAAGGCCAACAGCCTGCTGACCCTGGGGCGTGTCGAGGACAGCATCGCATTCGGGCGCGAAGTATTGGCCAAATCCCCCGACGACCTGGAGTTCGTCAATTTTTTGACGGTGCAAATGCTCGAAGGCGAGAAGGCGCAGGACGCGGTCGCTTTGCTGGAGGGCTATCGCTCGCAGGGCAAAATGACCGAAGAGAACCTCTATCTCAATTTGTACGTGGCCTATCGCGACCTGGATCGTCCCAAAGACGCCGCCGCCGCCATGCGCGAGGGCGTCGACAAGGGCATCGTCCAGAAAGCCAAAGACCGGATGCTGCAGATAGGCGAGGCGTATTACGATGCCGAAGACCTGACCGCTGCCCTGGACTTTTTCCGGCAGGGCGCCGAGTTATCGCCAGACGATGGCACGGCGGATTTGTATGCCGGCCAGATCTTGCTCGACCAGGAAAAGCCGCAAGAGGCCCGGATAGCACTTTCCAGGGCGATCGAGAAAGGCAAAATCAAACAGCTCGGCAATGCGTATTACAACCTCGGTATCGCGGAAATGGACAGCGGCAACGAGGCTGCAGCGGCTGCCGCTTTTCGACAGGCCAAAGGTTTTCCGGAATCGCAAAAGAACGCTGAACAGGCGCTCAAGTCGCTGGGTCTTTGATCTCCGTCGATTCGCTCGACGGTACTTTCTTCACTGGCATTAACTTGTGAGCCGTCGCGCGTTTAGTGTAGCTTCATCGATCTTTCTTGGAGGGGCTTCGCGTTCTGGTGTGGGCGACCAACCGGCGACGAGAAGGCGGATGTCACGGCTATCCAAAGTGATGACTCATGGCTGAAAACCACGAACGCGACCCAAAGGGTCTTAGCTTCAAACGAATCACCGCAATCGCGGTGACGTTGACCTTCCATTCGATCATGGTCGGGTTGTTGTTGCTTCCGGCGAAAGCGCCTATCGGTCTGGAGAAGCCGCAGGAAAACACGATCGAAGTCGTGTTTCTTGAACCACCGCCGCCACCACCGCCACCGCCACCGCCGCCTCCACCGCCGCCGCCGGAGCCGCCGAAGATCATCAAACTGGTCGAGATCAAGCGCGAAGAGCCCAAGCCAGAGCCGCCGCCGGAACCGCCCGAGCAGGTGGCCGACGTGATCACCGACAATCCCGAGGGCATTGCAGTGCAACCGCCTGCGCCGCCGGCTCCGCCGAGCGATGGACCGCGCGAGGTCGGGCCATCGGTCGATATGTCGATGATGCGCGCGCGTCCTCCGCGCTATCCACCGGCGATGCTGCGCCGTGGCATTTCAGGTGAAGTGCTGCTCCGGATTCTGGTGTCTGCCGACGGTAAACCCGAGAAGATCGAGATCGAAAAGTCTTCGGGTCATCGCGATTTCGATCGATCCGCCATGCAGGCTGCACGTAACTGGCGGTTCAATGCCGGTGTGCGCGATGGCGCTGCATTCGCCGGCTGGGCACTTGTGCCGGTCCGATTCACGTTGTCTGATTGAACGAGACGAGCATTCTTATGCAAGATCAAGCGCCTCCCGCCACTGCCGACGTTGCAGCCGGTTCGATTCCCGCCGCAGCGGATCCGTCCAGTCTCGACGTGTCCTCGCAATTGCCTCCAGGTATGGATCGGCTCGACGTGATGATGGGCAACACCGATTCTCTCGCCCTGACCAAGATGGGCTTCGCTCATCTGGTCCAGAACGCCGACGTGGTCGGTTTGTTCGCGTTCCTGGTCATGGCGGTGATGTCGATACTGGTGTGGTATTACATTCTCTACAACGGTTTGAAATTGGCAGCGGTCAAGATCCGCGGCCAGAAGTTGATCAATGACTTCTGGGATGCCGCAACGCCGCGTGATGCGATCGCGCGCCTCAAGGAAGAACCTGAGTTGGAGCCTTTCAGCAAGATCGCACTCGACGCGGCCTTCGCGGCCGAACATCACTCGGATGCACTGGGCGGCCGCATGGCGGAAGCCTTGAGTCGACATGAGTTCATCGATCGCGCAGTCCGCAGTGGCGTGCAGCGCGAAGCCGCCCGATTCGAATCTGGGTTGACGTTGCTGGCTTCGGTCGGATCGACGGCACCTTTTGTTGGACTGTTTGGGACCGTTTGGGGCATTTACCACGCGCTCATCAGTATTGGCAGGGAAGGCGAAGCAACACTGGACGTTGTTGCAGGACCCGTGGGCGAAGCGCTCATCATGACCTGCATCGGCCTGGGCGTCGCCATCCCATCCGTGCTGGCGTACAACTTTTTTGTCCGCAGCAATAAAGCGCTGAATGCCCGGTTTGCGGCTTTTGCGCATGACTTGCTTGATTATTTCGCCACCGGTAATCGCGCGGGCCGCGGTCAGCGGTTTGGTACGCGCCAACACGTGCCGAGCACCGGCTAAGGAGATCCCAGATGGGCATGAGCACCGGCGGTGGCGGCCAACAAAACGCCAACCCGATGACCGACATCAACACCACGCCGCTGGTCGACGTGATGTTGGTGCTGCTGATCATTTTCATGATCACTGCACCGTTGATGCAAAACAAAGTGCCGATTTCGGTGCCCGAAGCGCCGAACGAACCGGACTCGGTGGAGGAGAAGGCCGTCACACTGAACATTCAGGACAAGGGTGGTGGCTCAGTTCAGTATTACTGGCAAGACGATCCGATCAGCATCGAAGGCCTGGAGGCTCGGCTTGCAATCGAGGCCGCCAAGAAGCCGCAACCGGAGCTCAAGATTCGCGGTGACCGCTCGGTGCAATACAAGCACGTGCGTAGCGCACTCGATCTTGCCAAGCGCAAGGGCATTAGCAAAATCGGCTTCGTCACCGCCCCCGGCGAATAATTGGAGATCGATTCATGGGAATGAGTGCAGGACCAAGTGGTGGCGGCGGCGGCAGTTCGCCGATGGTCGACATCAATACCACGCCATTGGTGGACGTCATGCTGGTGCTGTTGATCATCTTTATGATCACCGCACCGTTGCTTGCGCACAAAGTGCGCATCAATCTGCCGCAGCAATCCACCGATCCGGCTGACAAGAGCCAAATCGAGCAGAAGCGGATCGAGTTGCGCGATCTGGGCGGCGCGGTCGAAATCCGCGTCAACAATGACCCGATCAGTAAAGAGCTGCTATTTGTCGAATTTCGCGAAGAAGGCAAAAAGGTCAAGGACGACCAGCCTGAATACAAACTTGAGGCGGATGAGACCATTCCGTATTCCGCGATCGCTGATCTTCTGGCCGCAGCGAAACGATCGAATGTACAACGCATCGGTTTCGACAATCTGGCCACCCCCGGCGGCGGCGGTGCAGCGCCACCACCACCGGGCTGAGGTTCTCCACACTCGGTTCTCGACAGCGCCCGCTTTGCGGGCGTTGTCGTTTTGCAGCCCTTATCTTCTTGTCGATCACCGCCATCGCTGCCAACACCCTCAAAAAGGAGAGCGGTGCCGCCCAACACGGACGATCGCGAAGGGTGAGAGCGAGCAAGCTTGCGCCGCATGCGGCGCGCGCGCTCGAACGGGTGGCGGCGGTGCCGCCGCACCGGACGGAGTCATGACGATTCCAATGCGGCGACGAACTTTGAGTCGTCCGGCGCAAAGAACGAGAGAGAGCCGCTCAAGCTACGGAAATGGCAGCGCACAGGCTGTCATTTCGATCAACTTCGAGATTTCCCTGCCTTTGCAACGAAATCAGGCCATGAACTCGCGACCTCATGAAATATGCGGCCAGGACGACCCAAACGCCAACATAAGGGCTTATCTTGATCTGCCCAATCCATCTTCTCTCATCGCATGACCTTGCTTGGCCGAACCGTCGACCATGAACCCGAATACACGCCGGCGATTCTCGATCCGCTGCCGCGCGTACCCATGCCGAATGCCGCGGCAATGTTCGGTGCAGACCGTTGGACCGGCTACGAATTCAGCTGGCTGGATCAATACGGCAAACCGCAGATCGCGATGCTGCAATTCGATGTGCCGGCGGATTCGCCCTATCTGATTGAATCCAAGAGTCTGAAACTCTATCTCAACAGCTACGCGCGGCGGCGCCTCGAGAAGGACGAGGTGGTCCCCAACATCAGCGCCGACTTGAGCGCTGCGGCCGGTCGATCTGTGAATGTGAACCTGATAGACGTCGCAGCGTGGCACGCCTTCGGGACCGTCGGCGACGACAGCTCGTGTATCGACGACGTCGAACTTGTGGACCCTGACTTGACGGCGATCGATCCGAGCCTGTTGCGGACCGATGGCGCGCCGGTCACCGAGTGTTTGTCGACCCATCTGTTTCGCAGCAATTGTCCCGTGACCGGACAACCAGATTGGGCTACCGTCTCACTGCACTACCGGGGACCGCGCATCGATTCCGTTGGCCTGCTGCGTTATTGGCTGTCGTTTCGCCACGTTCGCGAATTCCATGAGCAGTGCGTCGAACGCATGTATGCCGATATTGCGCAGCGCTGTTCTCCGTATTGGTTTGCGGTACAAGCACGCTTCACGCGTCGCGGCGGGCTCGATATCCACCCGCTGCGTGCAAGCGCACTGCCATTACCGTGGTTCGGGCGAAGCTGGCGCCAATAAAGGCGCGTTACAAGAACAGATCGGGCAACAGCGGCGAGCCCGGCTTCACAGCGTACGGCTCAAAATCGCGCACGCCGACTTCACGCAAGACCTCATCGTCGATCAAGAACAGCCCGGATCGCTGTTGATACGGTGCGCTCAGAACCGCATGCGCAGCATCGGCCATGATGGCCGGCGCCCGACATCCAGCAGGATCGACGCCAGGGATCATCGCCAGCGCGGCCGTGTGGATCACGGTTCGCGGCCACAACGCGATGACCGCCACGCGGCCCTTGAACTCCTCGGCCATTCCCAGCACACATTGGCTCATGCCGTACTTGGCCATGGTGTACGCCACATGCGGCCCAAACCACTTCGGGTCCATGTTCAGCGGCGGCGCCAGGGTCAGAATGTGCGGATTGTCAGACTTCAACAGGTGCGGCAGGCAGGCTTGCGAACAAAAAAACGTGCCGCGCACATTCACACCGAACATCAGATCGAAACGCCGCATCGGCGTTTCCAGCGTGCCCGTCAAGCTGATCGCGCTGGCGTTATTGACCAGAATATCGATGCCGCCGAAGGTACGCACGGCGGTTTCGATAGCCGCCAGGACTTGTTCGTCCTCGCGGATATCGACCTTGAGCGGCAGTGCCTTGCCACCCGCCTTTTTGATGGCTTCGGCAACGCTGTAAATCGTCCCAGGCAACTTCGGATGCGGCTTCTCGGTTTTCGCGGCCAGCACGATGTTGGCGCCGTCTCTCGCCGCCCGCAGCGCAATCGCCTCGCCGATACCGCGCGAACCGCCGGTGATGAAGAGCGTCTTATTGGCCAGCGATGCAGTCATTCGAACGAAGTTCCCTGTTGAGGCAGCACGATGATGACGTCGGCCGCCGACCATGCATGTTTCGTCTCAGGCACCTGGCCCTCTCGCCGCAGCGACTGGACACCACACTAGCGCTTCTTCCGATCCAGCACCTCGAAAAGCGCCCTGAACTCACCCGTCAGTTTGTGGCTCGGTTCGAAGAACACCAACGGCCGCGCCGCTTCGTGGCTCTCTTTCACCTTGATACTGCTCGACAAATACACCGGCAGCACCGGGAGCTTTTCCGCAATCAGTTCTTCGACCACGCGTGTCGGCAAATTGGAACGCGCGTTGAACTGATTGACCACGATCCCTTCGACTTTGAGCTTTTTGTTGTGGTCATGTTTGATCTCTTCGACATTCTCAAGCAATCGATACAGCGCCTGCCGCGAGAAGTCGTCGCAATCGAATGGCACCAGGCAACGGTCGGCAGCGATCAGCGCCGACAGCGTGTAGAAATTCAACGCGGGTGGCGTGTCGATGAAGATATGGGCAAACTGCTTTTTCAGCGTACCCAGCGCGTCCGCGAGCTTGAGGATCTTGAGTTTGGTCTCAAGCTTCGTTTGCAGCTCAGCGAGCCGTTGATCGGCGCCGATCACAGACAGATTTTCGAATGGCGTCGGCGTCACATATTCGGCCGGATCGCGCGATCGCAGTCGGTACGACAACGTTTCTTCGAAGAAATCGGCAATTCCAAGCTCAAGTTGCGTCGCCTGATGGCCCAGCACGTAGTGCGTCGAATTCGCCTGTGCGTCGAGATCGACAATCAGTGTGCGCAAGCCCTGACTGGCGGCGATCGCCGCCAGATTGCAGACGATCGTCGATTTGCCCACGCCACCTTTCTGATTGAAGACCACGCGTATCATTTGGGCGCTCCCGAGATCCAGTAGCGGTCAGTATAAGTCTCCCGGCAATGCACATTACTCGAATCGTCGCGACGGAGCCCCGCGTCATCCGCCGCGTCCGCTAACGAGAACGATTGAACAACACCGCACCGAGCTTGCGCGCCCTGGTCTCCGTACAAGACGTACCCAGCGCGCCAGCCAAACGGGGACAACTCACCGCGATTGCGGACAGGTCCAAGTGCTCGGCGATTCGGGGATGGTGCACGCAAACCGCGCCATCGGGTGTCCAACCGGCTTCGAAGCGGAAGCCCTCGCCCGTCTCCGGACGCTGAATGCCCAGATCGTCATAGATGTCGATCGTCGTGCCATCGCGGGTGGTCGCCACTCCGTCGCCGCAGTAATCGCCGCGGACCATGCGCAGACAGGCGCCGTAGTGCGCCGCCAAGGACACGCCATCCCCATTTCGTTTAAACGGCGCGTAGCCAAAGCGCACGCATTTGCCCTGGGCACCGCTGCTACAGGTCAGCGACATCGTACCTGGGGTCGCCAGATAGTGGCCATCGTCGCTGAAATCGCCAACCATGGGGAATCCGCGCGAGAAGCCCTCGCGATCGGGCTCGCATAAATCCTGCCAGCCATTCTCGCCCTGCACCTGGAAATGGTGCCACCAGATATCGCCATCGTCGGCATCGCGTTGCACCGACAAGATGCGAACCGCCAGACCGTTGCCGAGATCGAGGGTACTGCCGGCCAGATCCTGACTCCGCAGCGTTTGCCCATTTTCCATCAGAACGAACTCGGTGCCTTCAACCTCGAGCGCAGCATTGGCCACGCTCGAGATCAGGCACGCCGCAAACAGCGCCGCGCGCATGGCGCTTACGGCGCCAGCCGCGCGCGGATGTTGCGCGCGTCGATGGCGGTGCACGGCATCGAGGTGGTGCAGGCGCTTTCGACCTCGTGTGCCACCGGAACGCGCGAAACCTGAGCCAGCGCTATGCCCTGCGAAGCGCCGCCGATCGTCGCGGCGTGCTGCGCGGTCCCGTTGAACCTGCGAGCGTTGAACTTGAACGTGTTCAAGTGTGCACCGTTGATCGAAATGCCGTTGAAATTCCGGCCATTAAACTTCGTGCCGTTGATCTTGATGCCGTTGAGCTTGATGCCGTTGAAGTTCCTCGCATTGAATCGAAACGTATTGAAGCGCGCACCGTTGAACATTCTGCCGTTCATGGAGAGACCATTGAATCTCTTGCCGTTGAACGCTCGGCCGTTCATCGCAACTCCATTCAGAGTGAGGCCATTCATCCGGAAGCCATTCCATTTCACACCGTTGCTGGCCACCTCCGCATGGGCGGTGACGGTGGCGGCGAGAAGTGCGGCTGCAATCACTGCGCGAAACATGTCGATTCTCCTGATTTGCCGCGCCGGAATGGGCGGTCATCAGGACATACGCGAAGCATTGCGGCCAGAGATCATCCAGCACAAAAAAATCGGCACCGTGTTCGATGCGACGGCCGGATGCGGGTTCAAGTTCGTTGTTGGAAAGCGCAGCGATTGGCCCAGGTCGGATGTCTTTTTGCAGAACAATCGACCATCATTTGCGGGTCATTGACGATGGCCAACGCCGCCACGATCGTCGCTGACAACACTTTGAGCGATGAGGCCATGATCGATGCACCAGACCCGTTGGCGTCTGACCCCAACCATCTCCCGGGAAGCGGAAACCAAAAACACTCACCATCGCGACAACCACAAGATCGATGGCAGCGCGCGGCACTGATCTCAGCCGTCATGCGTGCCGTTGCCATCTTGCTGTCGGTGGTGATCTTTGGGTTGAGCCCGGCGGCTGCGGTGGTGCTCTTCCTCCTCGAAGCCTGGGTGTACATGACGCTGCGTGCCGCCGTCGAAGGAACGTTCGAGGGCGCTGAAGGTGGTGTGGGTAAACAACTGCTTTTGCTTCCTTTGATCGCGGCCGGTGCCGGGTTGATTTATGGCGCAGTGCTTGCTCCGTTCGCGTTCCTGATTTGCGTAGTGATCTATGACGCCAGCCATCTCTCCAGTTTTTTCGCGGCACTGATGACCGAGCAGAATCTGCTCAAGAGCGTCGCAGCACTGATGTTCGTCGAACTCATCGATGCCACACGTCACGCAGTCGCCATTCGCGGTGGATGGGTTTCGCCGCCGAACAGCCTGCAGCTCACCTTCATGCGCGTGGTCGTGGTGCTGGTACCCGCCGCACTGCTCCACGGGGCCGCAGCGTCCGCGGCTGCCTCCGCGTGGATCATGCTGATCGCCACACTGTTGTCGATCCTCTATTTCGAAGGCTTTCCGACACAGGCGACGCGGTGGCTCAATCGCAAGCGTCCCGCTTGAATTCGTTACGGCTACGCGACGCGGCCGGCTTGGCGGAAACGTGACCCGAGCGTGCGCCAAACGGTAGGATCGGCGCTGTTTCCAGCATTGGATCTGCCCATGACGCGATGGCTGCCGGCTCTGCTGTTCTTCGTCTCGCCGATGGCCATGGCCGAGGACAAACCCATCGAGCGGCTGGATGAAACGGCGGCGCTCGCCGGTCTGGCCATCCGCGTGGAGGCCCTGGCGGAAGTGGATCAGTACTCCGGCGCTTTTCTCGTGGCGCGCCACAACAAAGTGCTGCTGCAACAAGCGCACGGCATGGCCGACCGCTCGACGCAGACCGCCAACACGGTCGACACTCAGTTCCGTTACGGTTCGGCGGGCAAGATGTTCACTGCCGTGGCAGTTCTGCAACTGGTGGAGGCCGGCAGACTGTCGCTCGACGGCACGGTCGACGAATATCTGCCTGGCTATCCCAATCGCGACATCGCCACTCAGGTGACGCTGCGCCAGCTGCTCACGCACACCGGCGGCACCGGCGGGCTCGACAACCTGGAACGCGACTATGCGGGCGACCGCAAGGCGCTGCGCACACACGCCGATTACCTCGAAACGCACAGCACGCGCGCACCTGCGTTCCCGCCCGGCACAAAGGTGGACTACTCGAACTACGGGTTCGTTCTGCTCGGCGCGATCATCGAAAACGTCACCGGCCGCAACTTTTACGACGTCCTTCGCGAGGAAGTTTTCGAACCCGCTGGCATGCATGCCACCGGCGCCGAGCCCGAGTCGGTCAAGCTGCCCAGGCGAGCGGTGGGGTACTACCTCAAGGCCGGCGAATGGACCGACGCCGCAGCCACGCTGCCCTGGCGCGGCACCGCCGCAGGCGGCGGTTACAGCACCGTGGGCGACCTGTTCAAATTCGCCCAGGCGCTGCAATCCGGCAAACTGCTGTCGCCAGAAATGCTGGCCCAGGCGACGTCACCACAAATGTCGGGGAACTGGTACGGTTTCGGTTTCATCACCGTCGGCGAAGGGCCGCTGCGCCGTTACGGCCACGGCGGCGATGCCGACGGCATGAACGCCGACTTCCGCGTTTTCCCCGAGTCTGGCTGGGTTCTGATCAGCCTCACCAACATCGACCCACCCGCAGCCTACCGCCTCGGCCGCTGGTTCGAGCCGCGTATGCCTGTCGACGCCACACCAGCGAAACCGTAAGAACCGGCGCTGCGAGAATCGGGTGGGCACAACTATGATCAGCGACATGCACAGACTCGCCACAACTGCCAACGCGCCGATGCTGGCGCAGCGCCCGAAATCGCTGGCGCGCCGCTGGTTAAGGCTGTGCGCCATGACCCCGCTGGTCTTTGGATCGGCAATCGCGCTCGCCTGCGATGGTCCGCACGCGGTTGGCACATTGCAAACCACCCTGGTCGATAGCGAACGCAATCGCAACGTGCCGGTGCGCGTGCACTACCCTGCCGTACAAAACGGATCGAATACTGCCGCCGTGACCGGCTGCGGCTTTCCGGCATTCGCGTTTGGCCACGGATTCACCATTGCGCACACCAGCTACGGTTATCTGGCCGACGCACTCGCCGCTGCGGGCATCGTTGTGGTGTTGCCCGGCACCGAGGAGGGTTTCTCGCCAAACCACGCGCGCTTCGGCGCCGATTTGCGATTTGCCGCGAGCGCCGTCCGCGATCTTGACAGCTTGCGCCAAGCCGTGGGTCCAGTACGCGCCATCGGCGGGCATTCGATGGGCGGCGGTGCGGCGATACTCGGCGGCGCCGGTTTGGATGGCTATCTGGGTCTTGCGCCGGCCAACACCAATCCCTCCGCCATCGCCGCCGCGCCGTCGGTTTCCGCACCGGCGCTGATGATCCTGGGCGCCCGCGACTGTGTGACGCCACGCGCCCAACACGCAGACCCGATCTTCGCAGCACTGGCGACCCCGACAGCCGACAAACGCATTGTCGAGATCGCCGGCGGGAGCCACTGCCAGTTCAGCGTGGGCAGCTTGACGTGCGGCATCGGCGAACAAAGCTGCGGAGGCAGCGCAACCATTCCACCAGACGCCCAGCAATCGGCCACACTCGCCGAGGCGATACCGTTTCTGCGCAGCCTGCGCGCGCCCGAGCAGGTGTTTGCGAGCGGCTACGAATAAGAACATAGATCGCCACGCGACAATTCATCCACAACCGATTTTCGGCATTGCGGTCTCGACCCAGATGTTCAATTGCGCATATCTGCAATGACAGTACAGAAGCGAGTCCGAACTTCTCGGCCTCTTGAGATCGCTTTCTTGGCGCGGACCAACCTCGTACGTGGTCACTTCGCCAAACAGACTCAAGGGCGCTCGTGCAGAAACCAGGTTTGGTGGCCAATCAAGCCTTCGGCATCGTGCCGAAGTGGGATGCCGGGCAGTATGAGCGTACAGGGCGCAACACACGCGTGCTCCACTGCCCGCTCGAAAGCAGTGGCGAGGTCCGCCGGTGGTCGGGCGACAGGAAATTCAAGCATCGTCCCGTAGTGCGCGTACAGCTCTGCACCAAAACGATCCGACCAACTCTTCAGCAGCTGGACATCACCCGCAGGACGCCCGTCGATGCGCTGCACGCATGCGTCACGCTTTTCCGTATGTCCATCGGCGAGCGCCTTCTCCTTGGCGCGGGTGAATTCTCGATGGGTGGAATACGGTCGGGTGGGCGGATCCCGGGGGCCGGGATTGAGCGGGCGCGGGCTGGTGTCTCGCTGCGCTGGCGGGATGCCGCCGGACTTTGCGCCGCGGACGATCTGCGGTGGTGTGTCGGCGCCGGATGGCGCCGCGCCTGGCGGACATTGGGGCAGCAACCTGCTGCAAGCTGGCGTTGAGCCGCATGCTGGCGGCGACCTCCGGCGAGACGACGGGCGCACTGAGCGAGGCCTCGGCGCTTCGCCAGCGGTCCGGGGTCGTGCGCGCCTATGCCGCACCGGCGCCCGGGGCAAACTTCGAGCTGACAGAGTTGCACTGGGGCGCATTGCTGCGAGACGAAGTTGAGGTTGCCGTCGAAGCCTGTGGCGTGTGCCACTCTGACCTGGCGATGTGGCGCGACGCGTGGTCGCGCAAACGGTTTCCGCTGGTCGCCGGGCACGAGGTCGTCGGACGGGTCGTCGCGTTGGGAAAGGACGCACATGGCCTGGAAATTGGTCAACGGGTTGGCATCGGCTGGTATCGCCGCAGTTGCCTTGTTTGTAGCGCATGCCGATGCGGCGATCTGCAGCACTGTATCGCGCTGCAAAGACTGATGATCGATGGTTATGGCGGCTTCGCAGAGCGCGTGCGATGCCATTGGGCGTGGGCCTTGCCGCTGCCAGGCACGCTCGATCCGGCATGCGCCGGTTCCCTGTTTTGTGCGGGGATCACCGCGTACGCGCCGATCGCACGTCACGTGCATCCCAGCCATCGTGTCGGTGTCGTCGGTATCGGCGGCATCGGACACCTCGCTGTGCGCTTGTTGCGCGCGTGGGGCTGCGAAGTGGTGGCGATCGTGCGCGACGAAGATCAGGCGTATGCGGCGCAGCGCCTGGGTGCGCATCGCAGCGTACTGTCTGGCGCTCAAGCCGACGATTTGCGGCGTGTTGGCGCGCTCGACTTGTTACTGATCGCCACGTCCGCGAACTTGCCCTGGCCATCGCTGATGGGCATGTTGGCGCCGCAAGGCCGTTTGCATCTGTTGGCGATGGGTTGCGAGGCGATCCCTCTGGTCCCTGCCGAGTTGATTCCTCGCGCCTTGACCGTGTCCAGTTCGCCGCTCGGTCGCCCCGATGAGGTGCTGCAGATGCTGAGTTTCTGCGCACGCCATGGCATCCAGCCGCAGGTCGAGCGCTTGCCCATGAGCCGCATCAATGAGGCCTTCGCGATGCTCGAATCGGGCGATGTGCGCTATCGGCTGATGTTGACACCGGACATCGCTTGAGGCGTACCGTTATGCTCTGGGTGGCGAAGACGATTGCGCGTGCCGGATGATCGATCTCGAAAAGCTGTCTGCGGTGGTTGCGCTGCTGGAGTCGGGCACCTGGACGGGCGCCGAAGCGCGGATATCGCGCCCGCCGCCACGCCTGCGAGCCGATGTGCAGGCGATCGAGACCTGGCTCGGTGCCAGTCTGTTGTTGCCCGCCGATGGCGATCGAATCCTGCTGACGCCCGAGGGGCGTCGGCTGTTGCCGCGTGCGCAGGCCTTGCTCGCTGATGCCGGACGCTTGCGCGACCTCTTTCGGGCGCCGGGTGCCGGACGTGAGTTGCGTGTCTACAGCAGCCACTATCTGGCCACTTATTTTTTGATCGACCGATTGCAGGCTTTTCGCCGCCGGCATCCCGATGTCGCACTAAAACTCTCGGTCCGTACCGAGATTCAGATCCTATCGGCACTGCATCAGGACACGGCCTGCGGCGTCGGATTTTGCGCACCGCTGGAGTCGCCCGCCGGGCTGCGCTATCGCCAGTGGTTTTCGATGCCGTGGTCCGTGGTATTGCCGATCGATCATCCGCTCGCGACGCGGAGTCAATTGAGTTTGGCGGCATTGGCCGAGGAACCGATGATCCTGTTCGAGCCAGGCTCTGCAGGGCGCCAGCATCTGATGCAGGCATTTCATCGGGCCGGTGTGACGCCGCAGGTGGCGCTGCAAGCGACAACAACTGCGCTCATCGTGCAAATGATCGAAGCGGGCCTGGGCGTCGCGGTGCTGCCGCTCCTGCCATCCGGGCGCGTCACGGCCGATCGCCGTGTGCTCACGGTTTCCCTGCTCGATCCAGTCGACCCGATCGATTCGGGCATTTTCGTGCGGCCCGAGTGGGCGGACGACCCGTTGCTCAACGAGTTGATCGACTGGGTCGTCGCTGAGGATGTGTGAGCGCTACTCTTGCCGCAGCTTGTCCAGCGCCGCGCGCAGCCGTCCGATCGCTGCCTCATCAGACGGCGCGATGCGTTCTATCCGCGCCAATGTGGCAGCCGCCGCCGCTGCGTCGCGCAACGCCAACTCAACCCAGGCTCGGCGGACCAGCGCACTCAGAAGCCACTGAGATTCGGCGTCGGAGCGACGGGCCAGCCGCTCCGCGCCAGCCACCAGGCGTTGTGCCGCCGGGGCATCGCCGAGGCGCAGCAGCGCGTCGATCCGGAAAATGTCCAGATGGAACTGCAACTGCGCTGGTGCTGATTCCATGCGCTTGAGCGTAGCGTCTGCCCGCGCTGCGAGTTCGAGCCCGCGCGCGGGATCGCTGCGCATCACGAGCATCGCGTGCTGCGTGCGCACCGTGGCGAGGTTGCTCAAGTCGTTGTTTGCTGCGATCGCTTTTTCTGCAGCAACGATCTGTGCTTCACCCGACGGCAGATCGCCCTGCAGGGCCAACGCCATGCCAACCTGGAAGCGGGTCAAGGCCGGCCGCAGTGCCGCTTCGCCGAACAGCGCTTGTTCGGCCGCCAGCACCTTGCGTTGTTCGGCGAGCCACGCGCCGAGGTTGCCCCGGGCATGCGAAACCTGAGCAAGACCGTCGCGCGCGTTGATGGCCGCCAGACTGTTTTCGCCATACAAATCCTGGGCAATCGATAGCGCGTGTTGCAACCGTTTTTCGGCGATGTCCAGTTGTGGATGTTGCGGCGACTTATGCAGTCGTTCGGTCAAAGCGATCGTGGTCAACAGCGGCGGAAGCAGCGCATGGTCGGCGGGCAGGTGTGTTTCGACGTCGAGCAAAAGTGCCGGTCCGTCGCGCTCGATATCCTCGTACCGATGCGCAACGTACTGCGCTTGCAGGCGCCACAATCGTGCGGCGAGCGTGCGTGCGTCGTGTGCGCCGTGCGCCGCCGCGCGTGCCGCAATCAGCCGATCGAACGCCGCCGCTGCCCGGTCATAACGGCCCTCGCGAACCAATACCCGCGCATCGACCAGCGCCAGTGCCTCGGGCATGGGCGCTCCGTCCAAGCGTTCTATGGCCTGCTTGATTGCGGCTCGCGCCTGAACGACGTCCAGCGGTGCAAGTGCCAGTTCCGCATGCAGGCGCGCCCGATCGACGGCGGCTGGCGCGCGGCGATCCGCGGTCGCGCGCGCATCCGCCAGCGACAGCGCTTCATTGGCCGCCGCAAACTCCTCATGCGACAACAACGCATCGGTCAACAGCACCAGAACTTCCGTATCGACGATCGGCGAGACAGGCGAGTTGCGTATGCGTTGCACCGCACCGCGCAGCCAGGCGCGCGTCTCCCGAGCGGGGTCGCGCACATAGCGCAGATCTCCGGCCGCAATGAGCCGACTGAGCACATCGCTCACGGCCAGGGCGTGGCGCTGTGCAGCGAACGTTTGCCATGCTTGCCAGGTGGCAATCGCCGCGCCGAGGAACACAGCCGCCGCCGCCAAACCGGGCAACCAATGCCGACGCAGATAGCGACCGAAGCGGTAGCTCGCCCCTCCGTGCCGGGCAGCAACCGGACGGTGTTCGCGCCAGGCGCGTATCTCGGCTTGCAAATCTCCCACCGTGGCGTATCGCTTCGAGGGATCACGCGCCAGGCAACGCAAAACGATCGCATCCAGATCGCCGCGTAGTCGCCGCGCCGGAATTGCCCGGGCGCGCAGGCTCGGTGGTAGTGGATCGGTTTGCTGACGGATCGTCTTCAGCTCCGCCAACGTCAGATCTGCGCCATCCTGCGGCAGTTGATCTGCCAGCAGCAGGTACAACAGCGTGCCTAGTGCATGTACGTCGGTCCGCGGCGTGGGTTCGCCGCCATCGAACTGTTCCGGGGCTGCGTAGAGCGGCGAGAGCGCCGATTCGGTGCTGGCGCCGTCTTGCCCAAGCAGGTGCGCGATGCCGAAATCCACCAGCTTGGTTCGTCCTTCGGCATCGATCAGTATGTTGGCGGGCTTGAGATCGGCGTGGACCACGCCGTGCGCATGCGCATACGCCACGGCATCGGCGAGTTGCGAGAAGATGCTCATGTGCAGGTCGAAGTCGGGCTGCGTGCCGCGCAACCAAAGGTCCAGCGGCTGGCCGACGATGTATTCGGTCACAAGATACGGTCGCCCATCGTCGCTTGCGCCGCCATCCAGCAGACTCGCAATATTCGGATGTTGCAGGCGCGCCAGAAGGCGCCGTTCGGCGACGATTTGCGCGTCGCGATGACGGTCGGCGCGCAGCAGTTTGAGCGCCGCCTGCCGATCGAATGCCCCGTCCGCACGATGCGCCAGATACACCTCGCCATTGCCACCTCGGCCGAGCAGACCCGCCAGGCGCCATGGTCCGATGCGCACCGGGGTTGACATGGCATCGTTGCCGGATTCGAGTAGTCCCGCCGATGCGCCAATCGCCGCGAGCCAACGCTGCAGCGCTAGCGCACGTTCCGGATCGCGAGCGGCGATTTGTGCCAGCGCACACCTGCGCTCCGCTGCGTCCAGATCGACGAGCGCATCGAAGTCCGCTTCCAGGTGCTCGGCCAATAATGTGGTCGACTGACCGCTCATCCTCGAATCCCAGGTTCGACGAAGTAGATCAATCGGGGCTGCCGCCCAGATGCAGGAAAAGCCACGCTCGTGCCTTGAGCCAGTCGCGCCGAACCGTGCTTTCTTCAACCCCGAGCAACGCGCCCACTTCGCGGTCATCGAGCCCTACGAAATACCGCAAATGGACCACCTGCGCGGCACGCGGCAGCGCCTGTTCGAGCGCCGACAGCGCCGCGTCCATCACCAACAGATCGGCGCCAAAGGGATCCCCGGACGCCAGCTCCAACGCCTCTTCGAGGGCGCCATGCACTGCGCCGCCGCCACGTTTTTGCGCCTGCTGCGTGCGCAAGTGATCGACCAGGACTTGACGCATTGCACGCGCCGCCGTGGCATAAAAATGCTTGCGATCCAGAAATCGTGAGTCGGCCTGCGCAAAGCGGAGCCATGCCTCATTCACCAACGCCGTCGTCGAAAGCGTTTCCCCTGCGCGTAGCGCCAGCCTCTCGGCATGCGCTACACGGCGCAAATCCCCTTGCGCTTCGCGCATCCAGGAGTGCATCGACGGCGAACCACCCGGTACCGCGTCGCGCAGGTAAGCCGTCATGCGTTCGAGGTCGGTTTGATGGTCGCTCACCGTCAATAACGCAGCTTGGCCAAGTCGCCTGGAAAGATGCCACACGGGCCATCCACCGCATACGCATTGCGCTGTCAACAATAGTGCGCTGTGATGCTCGCCGGTTTGACCGGGAGCAACGTTAACGCACCGTCAATCCGCCGAAGTTCGCGCCGGCCGGACGACCAAGACCCGTCCCTGATCAGGAGGCCGAACGGGCATGGTTCTCACGACCTGCAAACCAACACGTAACTGTAGTAGGGGAAGGGAAACGCCCAGACGATGATCGGCGTCAGCGCGCAGGTCCGCGGCGGCAGAACGCTGGGAGTCGTGAACGCTGTGGCCGGCATGGGTGCCGCCCCAATGGTGGCGAATGTGACGCTGGCGAGCAGCAGAGATTTGAATCGGCGCATCGAATGTCTCCATCGAGTGATTGGGCAGGCCCACTGCGGCGGGCCCACATCAATGAACGAAAGACAGTTGCCAAACCGTGCATCCTGATGTCGTGTCCCCACGCACCACACCTGGGTCATGCCGGGACGATGTGCCGACCGCCGGATCACAGTCCGAATCGGTTCGAAACGCGTCGGGCAGGAACTCAAGGACGCCAGCGCTTAAAACGCATCATGCGGCTGGGAGAGAATCGTCTTCAATCCGGCGAGTGCTGCGGCGACCGTTTGCCGGCGCACCGATTCGCGGTCGCCCTGCAGATGGACCACTTCCGTCACCGGCGGATGATGACCGCGGCCCCACGCCAACCACACCGTGCCAACCGGTTTACCCGGCGTGCCGCCCGAAGGACCTGCGATGCCGGTGATGGCAACCGCCAGATTGGCGCGGCTCTTCGAGAGCGCGCCGCGCACCATTTCGACCACGGTCTCGCGACTCACCGCGCCATGTTCCTCCAGCGTGACACGCGATACGCCGAGCATCGATTCCTTGGCTTCATAACTGTAGGCCACGAAGCTGCAATCGAACCAATCCGAGCAACCGTGGATTTCGGTCACCGTCTTTGATAACCAGCCACCGGTGCAAGATTCGGCCGCGGCCAGCTTCATGCGTCGCGCCAGCAACAACTGGCCGATCTCATGGGCGGCTTGGTGCAAGGATAGATCGCTGTGCATAGGTTTCGCGCGTGATCGCCGGGCGGCGAGTTTTTCACAGATGCGCCGTGGCGGCTAGCCGCGCCCATCAACCCGCGCGGCGAGCCGATCATCCACGCCGCCATGCGTGGAAACGCTCGATCCACTTGAGCGCAGCCGCTGGCGCGTGGGCCCTGGCCCAAACGCCCGCGGTGTACTTGTTGGCTTCCATCATCGTCGGGTAGCTGTGAATCGTCCCGAGGATTTTTTTCAGGCCCAGGCCATGGCGCATCGCGAGCACAAATTCGGCGAGCAAATCCCCGGCATGCGCGGCGACAATGGTGGCACCGAGAATCGTGTCTTTGCCGGGCACCGTGAGCACTTTGACATAACCATGATCGCTGCCATCGGCAATCGCGCGGTCGAGATCGTCCATGCCGTAGTGGGCAACTTCGTAGGCGATGTTTTGCGCGCGCGCCTCGGTCTCGGACAGACCCACTCGCGCAACTTCCGGATCGGTAAAGGTGCTCCACGGAATCACGCGATAGTCGGCCTTGAACGTCCAGAACGGCGCGAACAGCGCGTTCACGGCGGCGTACCATGCCTGATGCGCTGCGACGTGCGTGAATTGATAAGGGCCGGAGACATCGCCGCAGACGTAGAGGTTGGGGAAATTGGTGCGCATCCAGGGATCGGCTTCGATCGTGCCGCGGTCGGCGATGCGCACGCCCAGTTCTTCCAGGCCAAAGCCGCTGACGTTGGCCGTGCGCCCGAGCGCCAGGAGCAAACGATCGAATTCGATGGCGTGTTCGCCGCTGGCATCACGAACGTACAGCCGGCCGCCACTGCCGTCTCGCTCGACGCGAATCGCCGTGTGGCCGAGGCGCAGATCGACACCGTCCGACTTCAGTGCTGCGGCGACCCATTCGCTGGCGTCCTCGTCCTCCCGGGGCAACAGACGCGGTGCGCGTTGCACCAGCGTCACGACGCAGCCCAGGCGCTGAAAACACTGGCTCAGTTCGCAGCCGATCGGACCGCCACCAAGCACCAGCAAGCGCTGCGGCTGTTCGCGCAACGACCAGACCGTATCGCTCGTCAGATAGTCGACGGATTCGATTCCCGGCAGTGGCGGCACCGTTGGCCGTGCGCCGGTCGCGATGACGATAGCGCGTGACGTGAGGCGTCGACCATTGACTTCGACCGTCCAGGGATCGATCAACCGCGCATCGCCCTGGATGCACTCCACACCCAGGCCCGTATACCGTTCTACGGAATCGTGCGGCTCGACTTTGGCGATGACCTCTTGCACGCGTTGCATCGCACGCGCAAAGTCGATCTTCGGCTGCATCGCCTCCAATCCATAGTGTTCGGCGTTGCGGATTTCGGCCGCCAGCCGCGCGGTGCGGATCAGGGCTTTGCTCGGCACACAGCCAGTATTCAAACAGTCGCCGCCCATTTTGTGGCGCTCGATCAGTGCGACTTTGGCTTTGACGGCGGCGGCGATGTACGAGCTCACCAGCCCCGCAGAACCGGCGCCGATGGCGACCAGGTTGTAGTCGTAGCGCTTGGGCTTCTGGTAGCCGCGATAGACCTTGCGGGCACGCAGCATCTCGACGAGGCGCTTGGTCAGCAGGGGCATGAGCCCCAACAATGCCAGTGCGATCAGCAGCGTCGGCGACACCAGGCCTCTCAGCGAAGTCAGCTGCATCACCTGCTGACCGAGATAGATCCACACCAGGGTGCCAGGCAACATGCCCAGCGCGCTGACCCAGGCGAAGGTCCAGACCCGCAACTGCGTCACGCCCATCGCCACGTTGATCAAGAAGAACGGTATTGCCGGCACCAGCCGCAGGGCGAACAAATAAAACGCACCTTCGCGTTTGAGGCCCGCGTTGATGGTCCCAATCGCGACCGCGAAGCGCCGCTCGACACTGCCTTGAAACAAATACCGCGACAGCAACATCGAGATCGTCGCACCGAGCGTGGCCGCGAGCAGCACCAGCGGAACGCCCCAGAACCCAAACAACGCGCCGCCGGCGATGGTCATCAAACCGGCCGCCGGCAAAGCCAGAGCGACGACTGCCACATACAACAACACGTAAGCGCTCGCTGCGACGATCCAGCGCTCAGAAACGAATGCCAGCAGGACCTCGCGGTGGGCTTTCAGCGACTCCAACGTGAAGTAGCGCTGCAGGTCGAACGCGAAAAACAGCGCGATCAGCGCGATCAGTGCAGCACCGAGGACAAGTCGCTTGTTCATGGTTCACTCCTGCTGATTGTCATCGGATAGCGGCGAACGGCGCGCGCTCGAAAGTAGCGGCAACGCGGTTCGACCGCAACCGGCGTTGTCCATCGACCGGCGAAGCGCCAGAAAACGTGCGCGGCTTTCGCTCGGGATGTGCGCCAACGGCCCTGGCCGGATGACCCGGTTGCCAGTAGCAGACGCGCCTGCTACCGGCAATTCGCGGTTTACGGCCTGCTTTCTGATTTGACCCGGTGCTGCTCGCGCCTGATTTGCGACCGGTCGTCTGCTTTGGCAGTATTCGGCGGTTGGCGGACCGACCGGTTTGCGGAACTCAGGGGAAACGCATGCGATCGATACTGGTACTGCTCTTGCTGTTGGCGGCGTCGACTGGACAGGCGGCGATTACGGTCGTCGCAGAGTATCGTTTTGGTGAATCGGACCCCGGCGCGCTTCCCAACACACCCGGCGCCAACCCGAGTCTGCCTTCGGTTGGCAGTAACCCATTGACGCGCAACGGTACACCGGCCTATTCGGGCATCACACCGAGAGTTGTTCCATCGGCGCTATCCATGGCCTTCAACGCCGGCAGCGATCGCTATAGCGGCGCCATCGTGAGCACGGCGACCGACAACTTCGGTGTCGAGGCCTGGGTCAAGTCGAACGGCAGCGTCGCCCTGAACGCCACTTTGGTCTACAACGGCAACACCGGCAACTCCGGCTGGGGGTTGTTCCGCGCTGGAAACGAGTACGGATTTCTCTATGGCGGGGTTGTTCTCGATGGCGTGGTTCCGATCTCAACCCAATGGACCCATCTGGCGTTGGTGCGCGACGGCGGCACCAACCGCTTTTTTGTCAATGGTGTCCAGCAAGTGGCTGCGGGTGGCGCACCCAATCCGCCGGTGGGGAACTTTCTGGTCGGTGGCAATCCCTTAGTCGCGACGGAAGGCTTCGATGGTTTGATCGACGAAGTGCGCGTGTTCACGTTCGAACCAGGACAGTTCAACGTACTCGATCTCAACTTCGGCGAACTGCCGCCAGCGGTATCGGTCGGTTCGCCGCTGACCCTGCTGCTGCTGGCTGGCTTGCTGCTGGCCGCGGGCGGGCTCGCCCTGGGCAGGCGTTTGGGCTGACGATCTGGTCAAGGGCGGGGTGCCATCCGCCGTTCGTCGCGGCGTGATTGCGCAACGACCCCGGGCTGGGCTGCGATTTTCCCCAGTCTGACGCAGAACGCCCGTCCACAGGACCATGGACCTCACGCGGTCCGCGTCGCGATCGCCGGAGCGATTCGTGTGGCGCGCAGGGCGGGACCAAGCACGGCGAGTTGGCCAAGCACCAAAACGACCAGCGCACCAATGGGCAACCAGCTCAACGGCAATGCGCCAAAGCTCAAGTACTTGACCAGCGCGCCGTTGATCGCCATCGCCAGCGTGCAGCCGACCGCGATGCCGAGCAGCACAATCAAAGCATTCTCGAGCTGAAAGTAGCGCAGGATGTCGCTGCGTCTGGCACCCAGCGCGCGGCGCGTTCCAATTTGCTTGGTCCGTTGCGTCACCCAGAAACTCACTTGGCCAACGATGCCAAAAGCCGTCACCGCCAGCAGCGCCAAAGCGATCGCGGCCAGCAATACGGCCATGGCTCGGTCGCCCTCGAAGGCGCGCGCGCGGGTGGTCTTAAAATCGCGTATGCCATCGACAATACGATTGCGATCGACCTTAAACAGGGCTTCTTCGATGGCGGCCATCACCCGATCCAGTTCGCCTGGCTCGGTGCGAACGATGAAGTTCGTAGAACCGGAAGGACGAAACGGTACGAAAACCACGCGATCCGGGTTTTGCGAGCGCGGCCATGGGGAAGCGATCGTGTCGACAACACCCACCACTTGTTGCGCCGGCTCGCCGGGATCGCCGGTGATATTGATCATGCGCCCGAGCGCCGAGCCGTCCGGGAAGAGCTTCTGGGACAGTGCTTTGTTGAGGATAACCACCGGTGGTTTGGGCTGGTCGCCAGTCTTCCAGGCGATGACCTCTTCGGCGTTGAACGTCCGCCCTTCGAGCAGTTGCATGCCATAGACGTCCAACATTCGCTCGTCGACCATGTAGAGCGCCGCCAACCGTTCCGGCCCTTCGACCTTTTCCTCGGCCTTCAGTGTCACGCCCGTTTGCCACCCGCTCTGACCCATCGGAATGCCGATTTGTGTAGCGGCGGCAATAACGCCCGGTATCGCCCGAACCGCGTCGAGGTCTGCCAGTGTTCCATCAATGGGGTTTCGACCTTCCCCAATGTCCTGGCTGGCAAAGGTGAATACATTCGGTTCATCAATGCCACTTGGCATTGACATCGTGGCAATCCGGTCGCTGACGATAAACAGCACGTTCGCCAGTATCGCCAGCGTCAGCGCCACCTGCGCTGCAATCAAGAGCGCGGCGACGGGATTCTTGCGCAGGCTCTTTAGGATCGGAGAAATTTCCATGGTCTGTTCCTGATTTTTGATCGCGGGCGAATCGACTGCGCTTCGCGGGCCGGTGCTTCCGGCGCTCGCTACACGTGGGCTCAATGCGCCTTCAACTGCGAGGCGGGCATCACCTGACAGGCACGCCACGCCGGATATGCGCCAGCGGCAACTGCGCCGATCAACGCTGTGGCGAAGAGACCCGCAAATAACCAGATATCGAGTTGCGCAATTTCCTGGTATTCGGGGATCAGCGCACGAATGGCGAGCAGTCCTGACCATGTCAGAATCAAACCTGCGATAGCGCCGCAGGCGCCGATCAGCCCCGACTCGACGAGATGCTGATTGAACACCTCGCGCTTCGAGGCGCCCAACGCTCGGCGCAGCCCGATTTCGCCGCTCTTGCGCAAAAATTTCGCCAGCAGCAAACCCGTCGCGTTCAACAGACACACCAGCAGGAACGCAGCACCGATGCCGACGAACATCCGTGTGTCACGAGGGATCACTTCGTTTTGCTCCAACCAGGGCATCACGGCAACGACACGCTGATTGTCCGGTCGCTTGAAGCGACCGGCTTTGCGCTGTTCGGCAACATATGCATCGAGCAACGCCTGATAACGCTCGCGCGCTCCGCGATCGGGCAGTTCGACCCAAAACTGGGTCATGATGCACTCCGAATCGATCAGCCCCTTAAATCCCTCTCCTGGCGGCTGCCAGCAGTTGACGCTGCCGTGGAAAGCTTTCTCTTTTCCGGTGCCGACCGAAAACGGCAGAAACACGTCTTCGGTCTCGTTGAGTACGTTGTTGGTGACATCGTAGAACAGGGGAATGAGCTTCCAGGTGTCGAGCACACCAACGATCTGGAACTGCTCGTCATCGAGATAGATCCGATCACCGACGACATCGCTCTTGTTGAACACACGTTCCGCCAGCTCACGGGAGATGACGACCACACGCTCTGCACGCGCCTCTTGCTCCGCCGTCCACGCCTGACCATGCAAGAACGGGGCATCGAACATTGCGAAGAAATCGGGTGCCACGATGCGCGTTGGCGCGTTGCGTGGGCGCACTTTCGTGTTCTCGGGCACAACCACGACGCTCGATCGCCACATGCCGGTTTTGCGATATCCATCGTCCAGGGCCATCAGGCGTCGCGAATCTCCATGCGTCAGCTGATCCGGCGGCAGGTTGTCGGTGCGATCAAAAGGCCTTTCCGGCGACCATGCATCCAGCTGCACGGCATAAAGCACATCGCTTTTCTGAGGAATCGGGTTGTTCGACATCCGATACAACACCGTAAATGCGGTCATTGCCGTCGCAAGGCCCAGCGCGATCGCCAGCACCATCAATGACGACAGCGCCGGAGTGCGTTTCAGCGCGAGTAGCGCAAGTTTGAGGTAGTAGGTGGTCATATCTTCGCTCGTTGGCGTCGCGCGCTCGCGCGATGCATTTGTGGCAGTGTTGCCCCACATGAGGCGACGAAGCCGTCCCGTCGGAAAGGTCCGCTTTCCTGACATTGCGGATGGCGCGAATTCATGGCTTCATGGCGTATGAGGTGCGCTTTGTTTCGATCAGGCGGCTCGCAGCGAGGAGAAATCGGTCTCCGCGATGTCTACGACCTGGCCATCGACCATATGCACGTGTCGGCCGGCACGCCTGGCCAGCTCCAGGTCATGCGTGACCATGATGATGGTCGTTCCCTGACCATTGATCTCTTCCAGGAGCTCCATCACACCGCGTGCCATGACCGTATCGAGATTTCCGGTGGGCTCGTCGGCGAGCAGCAGTTTGGGCGAACCGGCCAAGGCACGAGCGATCGCGACGCGCTGCTGCTGCCCACCGGACAGCTCCGCCGGATAGTGATGCAGCCGCGATCCCAGGCCGACGCGCGTCAGCGCCTGTTCGATCCGCTGTTTGCGCTCGGCCTTGGGCATACCGCGATACCGTAGCGGTACATCGACGTTATCGTACAAATCCAGATCCGCGATCAGATTGAAGCTCTGGAAAATGAAACCGATCTTCTGATTGCGCAGCGACGAGCGCTGGTCGTCGCTCATGCCGGACACATTGATCCCGTCCAAGGTGTATTGCCCCTCCGTATGTTCCTCGAGCAGGCCGGCAATGTTGAGGAAGGTGGTCTTCCCCGAACCCGACGGGCCGGTCACGGCGACGAACTCGCCGCTGTTGACGGTCAAAGAGAAGTCACGGAGCGCGTGCGTCTCCACCAGCGCCGTGCGGTAGATTTTTTTTAGCGATTTCATCGTCAGCATTTCGATTCCCCGTCCTTTCGTTCTTTGCGCCTTTGCCCTGGGTTCTCATTTGATCCCCCATGCGAAGCCCCGCCAATCGCGATCAGCGCGTCAACAGCACTTCGTCGATACCGTCGAGATCATCGATCCCAGCGACGATGACCTGCTGGCCCGCGAGCAACCCACTCTCGACCTCAAAGGCTGTCACCGAACTGGCGCCAAGACGGATCGGCTGGCGCCGGGCGATGTCGCCCTCGACCACCCAGGCGAACGAAACGTCGCGCTCGAAGATCGGTCCGCGTTCGACGAGCAGCACGCCTGGCTTTTCTTCCAGAAGCACGCGCACCTGCACACGTTGGTTCTGCCGCAGCGCCGCCGGATCGGTCAGACGCACGCGTGCCAACACCTGTGCGTTCTGTACCTCGGGCGATACCAGTCTGAGTTCACCGCGCAGGGTTTCGCCGCCGACTGTTATTTCCGCCAGCTGCCCCGGCACCAGCGACTCTGCATAGACCTCGGACACCGAGGCCTCGACCTCAAGCTCCGTCAAATCGACCAACGTGAGCAGCGCCTGGTTAGGCGCCACCGATGCCAGATCCGTGGTCAGCCAGTTGCCAACGATGCCGTCGAACGGCGCGCGGACTTCGAGCGCCCGTACCTGCCGATTCAACTCGTCGACCAGCAGCTGCTGACGACCCGCTTCCTCATCGAAAGTCTGTAGCGAAAGTTTCAGCGCGTCGCGCTCCAGATCCAGATCCGCTCGCGCGGCATCAAGGGTGGTCACGGCACCTGCCAAAGTGTCTTGTGAGCGCTTGTAGTCGACTTCTGCGATAGCGCCCTTGTCGAATGCCCACTGCGCGCGCTCGGCCTCGCGTTTGGCTGCGCGCCACGCGATTTCGGCCGCATCGATTGCGCGCTTTTTCTCCAGTTCGATGCGGCGGTTGCCGATCGCCTGGCGCGCGACTTCGGCGCGCAGTTTTGCCAACGCCGCTTCCTCGCGCTTCAGCTCGCTCATGCGCTCCGGGCTGTCGATCACCGCCAGCACCTCTGCTTTCTTCACGATCGCGCCCGGCTCTCTTTCGAAGCGCACGATGCCGCCGCTGAGCGTGTACAGCGAAGGCGACCGCGCAGCGACGACCCGGCCCTGAGCGCTGACATCACGCACCAAAGTACCCTGGGTCACCGTTGCAAGACGCACTCGCTCACGCGGCAGGGTGACTTCGGCAAGCCACACCGGCGCCAGGAGAATCGCCACTGTGGACACAACGGCGGCAGCGGCGACCCACCACAACCAACTATGCTGACGGGCGACGGGCGACAGGACTTTGTCAGTAGCAGACGTGTCATTGAACATGGCAGGATCTTGCCGCGGCAGTGGTGGTCACACTTGCAGATGCCGTGCCACACGTAAACAGTTGTTTTTATTAGCTACCGACACGTGACGACCGCGGCCGGACACCCCGCGGACGGGTTCCGGACACACACGTTCCTGCGTGCGATGATCGACCGCGGCGGCGGGTGTGGTGCTTGACGCCTGACGAGATGAGTTTTTGTTCAAGGCAAGGCGCAGGCCACGGCCATAGCTCTTCTACGGCGAGGATTTGCAACCTTGCCATGGAAAAAGTCGTGGTTTTATGTCCTGAATAGCGTAAATCACCACGCTGGCCCTTGAAACGCCTGAAAGCATGTTGCCGCTTTCGAGGTCTTACTCACTGTGGCGAAGTCCGCCGATTAGATTGCCCGAACGCTATGTCTGACGTTGCTGCCTTCGATGCCTTCGTTCGCCGTTATGCCGCTGATGCGTACCGGTTCGCGTTTTGGTTGGCCAAAGATGAAGGCATCGCCCAGGATGTGGTGCAGGAAGCCTATTTGCGCGCCTGGCGCTCGCGTACCGATTTGCGCGACGAAAAGGCAGCGAAGGCCTGGCTGTTCACGATCATACGTCGCGAACACGCGCGACTTTTTGAGCGCAAGGTTCCGCCGATCGACGATATCCAGGACGTCGTGATCGAAGACACAGATGCGCCAACTGCGCACGCGCTCACCGAGGTACAGGAGATGCGCGATGCCATCGGGCGCATCGAGCCAAAGTACCGCGAACCGCTGCTGATGCAATTGGTGGGCGGTTTTAGTTGCGAAGAGATCGCCGAGCAGCTCGGAACGACCTCGCAAGCCGTCATGACACAGGTGTTTCGTGCTCGGGCGAAATTGAAAGCGCTGTTGCGCGCAGAGCCGATGGGGAATGTCCGTGAACTATATTGAGTTTCGTCGAGCGCTCTCGACCGACCCTGCCGATCCGCAACTCGATGCGGTGGGCGCCTCGCTTGGGCCGGAGGCTCAACAGGCGTTGCGTGACGCGCGGCAATTCGATCAGGACATTGTCGCCGCGCTCGCTGTGCCGATACCTCCAGGCCTCGAAGACCGGTTGCTCGGCCGCCTTGCCAATGAGCGACGTTCGACACCTAAGCGTCACGCGCCCTGGCTGATTGCAGCACTGGCCGCAAGTGCGTTACTGGCCACGGTGCTCTGGAATCGCGGTGCGATGGACGGTCGTACCGAACGTATGATTCAGGCATCGGTTGCGCATTTGAGCCACGAGCCATTTGCGCTGACGCGCACCGAGCGTGTTCCTGCGCCATTGATCGAACGCGCTTTTGCCACAGCCGGCCTCAAGGTGGAAGGCGAGCGCCTGCCGTTGAGCTATTTGATGCGCTGTCCCGTCGACGATTTCATGACGTTGCATATGGTGATTCGCGCCAGGTCTGGTCCGGTCACGGCGCTGCTCATTCCCGATCGTACGGCCGAGCGTCTCGACGTCAAGGTATCCGGCGTTGCCGCGCGCTCTATGCCGTACGTTTCCGGCGCGGTGATTTTACTGGCAGAGAGCGATCGCGATTTTGACACGATCGAAACCTTGTTTTATGACGCCGGTCCGGCGCCGATGGTCGCCGGTGGAAGCCGATGATCTCGCGCATGACGGACCCAAAGCGCTCAACCGCTGACCATTGAAGGAAGATTCTATGTTCCATACTGCATTTGCCGTTGCCTTGGTGCTGGCGGCCTCTTCACCGCGCTTGAGCGCCGATTTTGCCGCCGCGCCGGAGGCCGTGCGTCCGATGCTGCTCAGTGGCGCTGCGCCGGATGTCGCCATGCGCGACCTGGACGGCGCCGCGATCACGCTCAAGGCGGCGATGGACGGCAAACCCACGGTGCTGGTGTTCTATCGTGGTGGCTGGTGTCCATTTTGCAACGTGCAGTTGAGCGAGCTACGCAAGCTCGATCCTGACCTCTCGCGCCACGGCGCCAAGCTCATCGCCATCAGCCCGGACAGCGCGGCCGAGATCGGCAAGACGCTGGAAAAAGGCGACATCGACTTCACCATCTTGTCGGATGCCAAAGGCGAAGCGATGCGCGCCTTTGGCATTGGCTTTGTGGTCGATGAAAAGACCCGCGAGACCTACAAGGGTTACGGCATCGATCTTGCGGCTGCCAGCGGCGAACAGCACTATGCGCTGCCGGTACCCAGTGTTTTTGTCATCGACGCTGCCGGCATTGTGCAGTTCTCGTACGTCAACCCCGACTACCGAACTCGCGTGCCGCTTGGCCTGATCCAGGCCGCACTTGAAGCTGTGTCATCCGGCGACGCGGGTCGGGCATTGAGGTAGTGCTGGCGCGGTTTGAATGCCACGCTATTTCCGCGTCTTTCGACCCCATGCAGCGTTGCTTCTCGTCGCCATAGAAGAGCTATGTCGTCCGGCCCGGCGGCGCAGCCGCCGGTCGTTCAAGTCGGCTCGCGGCATGCCGCGAAAGCCACCGACTTTCACCCTCGTCGCGCCTTGCCTGACGCCGAAATCCATCGGAAATATTGTTCAACTTAATCACGGAACACCACACTAGCAGGCTGTTGAGAAACGCACAGGAAGTGCGTTTCTCAACAACGTGCTAGCGAGGCTTCGCCTCAGACCGCCGAGCATTGCTGGCTTCGCCAGACACCGTACTTGCCACAACCCCCATCGAGCGCTGCGCGCTCGATCGCCCCCTTAATTTAAGGGGGCTGCCAAAGCCAAAGCCGCTCCTAAGAAACAGACTCAAATGACAAGATCCAGCTTCATCAAGGACTCTAGTGTCGCCGGTCGTGACGAATGCCTTTGCGGATTTCAGACTGCGCGGCCCGCACCAGGCGTAGCGCTTCTACTCGGTGTCCGCCTTTGTCTGGCGTCGCCGCTTCCAGATCGCGTTCGGCCGCTTCGAGGTGGTTGAGCGCTGCCTGCATCCGCGGTTGATCCGCAACTGCATACGTAGCGATTGCACCCAGGGCGGCGGCTGCAACCAGGGCGGAGATAATTCCTACGGTCTTCATGGCTGACTCCAGGTTGGTCTTCGATTGTCGTTTCCAACGCAGTACCAGGCGCTGCGTTGACATTAAACCGGCACTGCGCGCTTACCGTTTTTGCCGAGGAAAGGCTCGTAGATCCGATACAAGTCGCGCATGTCCGCCGCGCAATCATCGGTGGGGTAGAACAACGGCAGAACATGGACACAACGCTCTGGCCAATCGAAAGCGCAGGGCAGGATGGGCACGCCAGCCTCGCGCGCGATGTGCCAAAAACCGGTACGCCACTTGTCGACCGGCCGGCGTGTGCCTTCCGGCGCTAAAAAAAGCCAGAGCCGCTCTCGCTGCCGGATCAAATCCGACATCTGCCCGACTGCGCCTCGCGCATTGGTCCGGTCGGTGGGTATGCCCCCCAGCGCGCTCAGGAGCCCACCAAAGGGCCCTTTGAACAACGTGTCCTTACCCATCCAGGTTGCTCGCACGCCCATCGTATAGGCGGCACTGATGCCGAAAAAACCATCCCAAAGCGAGCTGTGCGGCGCCGCTATCGCCACCAACCTGGGCAGGTTCGGGAACTCACCGACGACTCGCCAAACACTAAAGGCCGTCACTGCCCGCCCAATCCAGCGCATCGGTAACTGACCTTCGATGGTCGGCATCGCTGCCTGCAGCGCCAGAAACTTGTTCATTCGTCGATCTCAGTCCTGGCGCGCAGACGTTTGACGCCCGCGCGCGCCTTCTTGGCGTCGACACGGCGACGCTGCGATGCTCGTGTGGGTGCCGTGGCAACACGCTTCTTGCGCTCCACGGTTTGACCACGGATGAGCGCCAGCAACCGCTCGCGAGCATCGGCCCGGTTGCGCTCAAGGGTCCGAAACCGCTGGGCTTCGATGACCAGTTCGCCGTCGTTGGTCAGGCGGCGATCGCGCAGCGCGAACAGTCTGGTCTTCAACCACTCGGGTAAGCGCGACGGCGCGATCGCAAATCGCAACTCGACGGCTGTCGAGACCTTGTTGACGTTCTGCCCGCCGGGGCCGGAGGACCGCACGAAGCGCTCGATCAGCTCGTGATCATCGATCAGCACACCGGGTATGACTTCGTAGGCGGGCATCGGGCTAATCGCGAAAGTTGTTGAACTGAAGCGGCAATTCGACTTCCGACGCCTTCATCAATGCGATAGCCGCCTGGAGGTCGTCGCGCTTCTTTGCGGTGACGCGCAGTTTTTCGCCGTTGATTTGCGCTTCGACCTTGAGCTTGGCGTCCTTCATGCGTTTGATCAGGTCTTTGGCGACTTTCTGATCGATGCCCTGCTTAAGTGTGACGCGCTGTCTTGCGCTCGCAAGATTGACCTCGGGCTCGGCAACGTCCAGACAGCGCGCGTCGATGCCGCGGGCAATCAGGCGCGGTTTGAGGATTTCCAGCATCTGCTTTAACTGGAAATCACTCGGCGCTTTCATGGTCAAAACCCACTCTTCACGCTCGAACACAGCGCCTGAACCACGGAAATCGAATCGGTTTTGCAGCTCTCGATTGGCCTGATCCACGGCGTTTTGCACTTCGTGGTGATCGAGTTCGGACACGGTGTCGAAGCTGGGCATAGGTGATAGCGGCGAAGTGGATGGATGGTCAGGCGGATGTGGGTTGGGGATTGGGAAATCTGTCGCCTTTCAAGAACAACCTCCGATCGGCACCTGGTGTTGTTGGTGGAGCGGGAAAGACGTGTATGCCGAGCCTGACGCCCTGCGCCAGCGCTGCTGAGCCAGGAATGCCGGGCGCTGGGTTGTCGCTGAAACGGGATCAGACGGACCCGACAATGCTCGTCGCACTGAGGCGAAGCCTCCTTAGAACTGTGTGTGATCGAAGTAAGGATCGGGGTTATCTGCTGAACTGCTGCCTTCGGAGAGCCGGATCTTGAGTGCGAGCCCATCGCGCGAATCGGCTTTGCGCAACGCCTCTTCGAGTTCGATTTTGCCTTCCTTGTACAATCGAAAGAGCGATTGATCGAAGGTCTGCATGCCTTCGGCCAACGATCGATCCATGGCTTCCTTCAGCTCGTGAATCTGGCCGCGACGGATCATGTCGCGTATCAACGGCGTATTGAGCAAGATTTCCACCGCTGGCAGGCGGCGCCCGTCTTTCCCAACCACCAGACGCTGACTGACGATTGCGCGCAGGTTCAGCGACAGATTCATCAAGACGTTCTTGTGTGCGCTCTCCGGGAAGAAGTTGAGAATGCGCTCCATGGTTTGATCGGCATTGTTGGAATGCAACGTCGAGAGACACAAATGCCCGGTTTCCGAGAAGGCAATGGCCGCTTCCATCGTCTCGGTGTCCAGAATCTCACCGATCATGATCACGTCCGGGGCCTCACGCATCGCATTCTTCAATGCGTCGTGGTAGCTGCGTGTATCCAAGCCGACCTCGCGTTGATTGACGATCGATTTTTTGTGCCGGTGCAAGAACTCGATAGGGTCCTCAATGGTCAGAATGTGACCGGCTGTGGTCACGTTGCGGTAGTCGATCATTGCCGCAAGCGTCGAACTCTTGCCTGATCCAGTCGCGCCAACCATCAGGATTAAGCCTCGCGGTTCTACGATGAGGTCCTTCAAGATGGGCGGCAGCTTTAAGTTCTCGAAGCTTGGGATCTCGCTCTTGATGGCGCGGATCACCATGCCAACTTCACCGCGTTGTTTGAAAACATTGATACGGAATCGCCCCGCATCCTTGACCGCAATGGCCAGGTTGAGTTCCAGATCCCGCTCAAACGCAGGCACCTGGCCTTCGTCCATCAACGAGTAGGCGATCTTCTTGACCATCCCGGTTGGCAAACCCGTGTTGCCGAGCGGATAGAGCTTGCCCTCTACCTTGATGTTCACTGGCGCGCCAGTGGTCAGGAACATGTCCGAGGCGTTCTTCTCGGTCATGAGTTTCAAGAAGTAGCCAATATCCATGTCGACTCCTTTACATTTTGCGCTCTGGACGTTTGCGCAGCTTGCGATGGTCACCCGCGCTGCTCACAATACAAGCAAGAATGATGAAAGGTGTGTCCTGATGTTTGAAGTCGCCAAAAGAAGTTTGCTGTTCGGTTCGATCCTGGTGCTCAACGCGTGTGCCAGCACGCCGGTTCCGCAGTTGGAACTGGATCGTGCGGTCGCCGCCATCGCAACGGCGGAACGCGCCAATGCCGCGGATCTGGCCCCTGTCGACTTTCGCATTGCAGGCGAGGACCTCAGTCGCGCACGAATACTACTTGCCGAACGTGAGCATCTGGCAGCAAAACGCCGGCTGGAATTGACTGCGGCGCGCGCCGAACTCGCCGCCAGCAAAGCGACCAGCGCTCGTTTGCGCGGCGAGGTGCAGAGCAAAGAGGCAGCCATCGCAAAATTGCGTCGCGAGTTGCTGGGCGGGGAGTCGCTGTGATGCGTGGACCTGTGATTTCGATCCTGGCGCTGGTTCTGACCGCCTGCACCTCAGCGCCAAAGCGCGATCTTGATTTTGAGCGCCTGCAAGGCGACTGGCGCAGCCTGAGCTCCGAGCAGTCGCGCGAGTTGGCTCGACTTGAAGCCTCGCGCGTAGAAGACGCGCTTAGCGCGATCCGCACGACGCCAGCCAACGACCGCGATCAGCGCGCCCACCTTGCAGATATTGCCGAATTGCGGATCGCGCAATTCAACGCTGCCGTGGCGACGGCAAAGGATCAGCAGCGTCTTCAGGCGCTCGAAGACGAGAGCAAGGCGATCATGCTTGAGGCGACGCGACGCGATGCCGAACTATCGCGACTTGAGGCCGAGAAGCTGCGTCTGCAATCACTGGCACGTGCCGAAGAAGCCGAGCGCATGCGCGCCGAAGTCGATGCGGAACGCCTGCGCAGCCTGGAGATGGGTCAACAAGTCGATCTGGCGCGTGAAGAGGCGGACAGCGCGCGGCGGCTGGCTGATTCGCGACGGCGGGAAGCGGAGCTGGCACGAATGGAGGCCGAGCTGGCCAACGAGCAGACGCGTAGCCTGCAACTGCAAATCGCGCAGGTACGCAGTTCGGCCACGGAGCGCGGTCAGGTGCTGACCCTGGGCGACGTCTTTTTCGCGTCCGGCCAGTCGTCACTCAAGGCAGAGGTGCGCGACAAGCTAAAGCCGGTCCTGGATTTCATCAACCGCTATCCCGGCCAACTCGTTTTGATCGAGGGGCATACTGACGACCGCGGATCGGATGCCGCAAACCAACGCTTGTCTGAGGCACGTGCCGCCTCTGTGCGCGATGCGCTGGTGGCACTCGGGGCGGACGCAGGGCGATTGAACGTGAAAGGCCTTGGGGAAGCACAGCCTGTGACAGGTAACGATAGCGCCGCCGGGCGAGCCAGGAATCGGCGTGTTGATGTGGTGATTGAGGGTGTGCGCTAGTGCGGTGTTCCGTCATTAAGTTGAACAATATTTCCGATGGATTTCGGCGTCAGGCAAGGCGCGACGAGGGTGAAAGTCGGTGGCTTTCGCGGCATGCCGCGAGCCGACTTGAACGACCGGCG
>JALHMH010000024.1 GCA_022844165.1 Lysobacterales bacterium | reverse complement strand
TCATCTGGCGCAAGAGCGCCGATGCGATCATCGAAGCGGTAGCTCGTGCGGCAGGGAAATTGATTACTATTTAATGGTAGTTATTTTTGGGACACCACACTAGTGTGGTGTTCCGTAATTACCTTGAACTATTTCCGCGTCTTTCGACCCCTTGCAGCGTTGCTTCTCGTCGCCATAGAAGAGCTATGTCGTCCGGCCCGGCGGCGCAGCCGCCGGTCGTTCAAGTCGGCTCGCGGCATGCCGCGAAGGCCACCGACTTTCACCCTGGTCGCGCCTTGCCTGACGCCGAAATCCATCGGAAATATTGTTCAACTTAATTGCGGAACACCACACTAGCGAAACCACCTCAAGCTCGCATCGGGAGGGCGCGGCGATGGTTGCGGAACTGGCGGTACTGCGCTGGCTGCATATCCTGGCGATGGTCTATTGGCTCGGCGGCGAGTGGGGTGTGTTCCAGACTTCGCGCAATGTCATCGACCGCACCTTGAGCCTGGACGAGCGTCGCCGGCACCTCGAGACCGCTTATCGCATCGATATCCTGGCACGCACCGGCATCATTCTGCTGCTGCCGATTGGGCTGCATATGGGTCATCTTTGGACGGTGCAACCCCACGGCGGACACTTCCTGACCGCAATGTGGTTACTCACCGCTTCGTGGCTCGGATTGTGCTGGGGCGCCTTCGTTTGTCGCGAAACAGACCTCGGCATTCGCCTGACCAAGATCGATGAAGCGGTGCGTTTCGTGCTGATCCCGCTGCTGATCCTCGCCGCGATCAGCTCATTGCTCGGCCACGGTCCGTTCAACGCGCCAGAAGGCATGCGCTGGTTTTCCGCCAAGATCCTGATCTACGGCCTGCTGCTGATCATCGGTTTGTTGCTGCGCTTCATCATGCGCGAATGGACCACGCTGTTTCGTCGCATCGCCAGCGAGGGCTCGACGCCAGCGATCGAAGATCGGCTCGCGCGCTCGCTGGCTTTCGGGCGTCGCCTCGCGTACGTATATTGGACGGGCATCGCGGGTGTCGGGTTCCTGGGTGCGGTGAAGCCTTTCTGAGCTTGGTCGCCGCAGATGTTTGGGCAGAACCGGACAGAAGCTGTTATCGAGGATCGATCCATCAGCTCATCTCGCCAACAACGTGTCGATCCGTTCCAAGCGCGGCGAGTTCGGATGCTGGCTAACGCGCAGCCACTGCCATTGCGCGATGAGGGCTTCGCGCGTGGGCGAGTGCGCATGCGACGACGCCGTCTGGCGTTCGACCTTTAGAAGCGATAACCAGGCTGCGAGGAAGCGATGGCGGTCGACGTAGGGTTGCTGCAACTCGATCGTTTCCAGCAGGCGCGCAGAATCGGGATCGTACTCGGCGAGCAGCGCAACGGCTCGCGCCACGAGCGCCGACGGGCCGCGCGCGTCGATCAGCGCCGGCAACCATCGCCCGTAAACATCGTCGAGTTCCGCCGCGCGCGCCGAGATCGCGCTGCGGACCACGGCCAGCAGAATCGCGCTCTCGATGGTGTCGACATGCGCCGCTCCGAACTTCTCGTTGCGCGCCGAGAATGCCGCTTGCGCGTCGCGCAACGCCGCGGCTGTATCGCGTAAGCGCAGGTGCAGGCGCGCGCGTTGGTGCAGTGCGTTCAATGTCAGAACGTTACTGGAACTAAGATTCCTCTCGCGCACCGCAAGGCAACGTTCCAGCCATTCCATCGCTGCCGGAAAATCGCCTGCCGCATGGCAGTTCTTGCCCCGTTTCGTCGATAAGCAGAGGATTCGACTATTCAGGAACGGTGGTATGCGCAGCTTCATTCTCGCGGCGGCAGGTGTTTTTGCGCTTGCCTTGCTCACACCCTTGCCGGCTTTGGCGCAATTACCGTCGCTGGAGCTGGTGCCCGATCCGACCGACGAATTTCCGCAGTTGTTGTTCCAGTCGGGCGTTCGCTCTCAGGTGGGTTCCACGCGCTCCGACGCGTTGCTGGTTCGCCCGGTGAACTTTGCGGCGGGCACCACGGGCGGCGTGCAGCACTGCGCGATCACCGGGTCGGGTGCAGCCGCTTTCGCCAGTGTGACGGGCGTGAACCTAAACGTATCCAGCAGCAGCGGCACGCAGACCATCCCACTCAGTTGCACATCGGCGCAGACCAACGCGCAAGCCACGCTGAGTTGCGGCACCAGCGTCGATGGGCAAACGCAAATTCGCAACTGGCCTTTGACCTGCCCGGCCTGTGCGCTGCGCTTTACCGGCAACGTGGTGACGGGCGTCGTTCCGCAGAACGTGGAAGACGTCGACATCAGTTCGGGCACGATGAACGCGCGCCTGGATCGCCTCCCGCCGGCAGCGACATGCGCAACCCCCAGCCAGCTCCCGGACATCAGCCCCTTCCCCGGCGTCCGGCGTTTTCATCGCTTCCGGATCAGCTCGCGACGCGCCTTCGATCAATGCGTCACCGTGCAATTGCGCGCCGACGGCGCAACTCACTTTATGGTGGCTTACAGCAGCTTCAACCCAAACGATATTCAGGCCAACTATCTGGCCGATCCCGGCTCCTCGACGGCCGACGACGACTCCGCAACCAATATGTCGCTCACCCTGCGCGCCAACGCCGCATTCGACCTGGTGGTGCACGAAGTCAACCCGAATTCTGCGAGCACCAACTACACGCTGAGCCTGGATGCCTGCACGCGCTTTCCGTTCTTTCCGCCGCAAAACCTGACGGTGGAAAACTTGAACGATGCCGGCACGGGCAGTTTGCGCCAGGCGCTCGCGCAAGCGGAACTGGCGCCGAACAGTACGATTCGATTCGCGCCGGGGTTAACCGGCCAGATGCTGCTACTCGACACCTTGGAACTGAACACCAACGTGCACGTGATCGGGCCTGGTCCGGATCGGCTGGAACTCCGGCGATTCTCCGGAACGGTGCCGGTGATCGAAGTGGCTAGTGGCGTCACGGCCTCGCTATCGGGCTTGGCGATTGCACAAGGCCAGGCCGCAGGGCTGGTTAACGCTGGCACGCTGCTCGGCGTCGATTTGCACGTGCGCAACAACGTCGGTGGCGGCATCGTCAATCAGGCCGGCGGCATCCTGCGTCTTCGCGGCAGCGCGATCACGGGCAACACCGGCGCGCTTGGCCCAGCGTTGCTCAACGCCGGCGATGCCGAGGTGGTCAACACCACCATCGCCAACAATGGCGTCACCATCGTCGGCGCACCAGGCACGGTGGTCAATCAAGGTGCAGGCGCTGAACTTAATCTGTACAACACAACCATTGCCAGCAACTTCACTGCAACCCCCAACGCCGCTAATTTCGCCATCGACAATCGCACCGGCGCAAGTCTGGTGATGATCAATTCGGTGGTCGCCAACACCTCCCCGCAAGGCCAGATCCGCAATCAGGGCACGTTCTCGTCCGCCACCAGTCTGAGCCTCGACGGCAGCCTGTCGGCCGGCAACGGCAACTTGAACAACACCAACCCAGTGCTGGCGGCGTTGGCGAACAACGGCGGCAGCACGCCGAATTTTTTGCCGGCGGCCAACAGCCCGCTACGCAATGCCGGCAGCCAGGTCGTGCTCGCACCGCTGTACGGCGATCCGCCTTTTGTCGACCAGCGCGGCGCACCACGCGTGCAAGAATCCGGCGTTGACATCGGCGCTGTGGAAACCAGCGATACGCTGCTGATCGATAGCTTCGAATGACCCGGATTCGCCTTACGGCGTAAACGACCGCGACAAGCGGCTCGTCGGATACCGTGGGCGATTGCGTGTGTCCGATGAAGACGAGATCAGATAAGCCAAACGCAAGATCGCGGGAATTCCGGCATCCCTCAGGACGCCTGTAGTTCCTTGACCAAAAACAGGCGCGCTACGTCCCACTGCCGGCGCACGCTGCGCTCGCTGCTATTGCGCATTTGCGCGATCTCATCGAAGGTGAATCCGGCAAAAAAATACGCCTCGATGACTTCGGCCAATTCGGCGTCGCGCGCCTGCAACCGACTCAACGCCGCGTCCAAGGCCAGCACATCGACGCGATCTTCGTCGCCCGATGCGAGGCCATCGGTCAATTCCGTCCGGACCCAGTGACCACCGCGTTTGTCGGCGGACTTGCTGCGCGCGTGATCGACGACAATTTGTCGCATCGCGCGCGCTGCGGACTTGAAGAAGTGCTCACGATTGGCAAATACCCGGTCCGACTCCGGCATCAGCTTCAAGAATGCATCGTGCACCAGCGAAGTCGGGTTCAGCGTCAGCGGGTTGCCACGCAAAACACCACGCGCCATCTGCTTGAGTTCTTGATACACCTGCGAGAGAGCATCGTCAGCGGCACGACGATCGCCAGCGCGTGCGGCGTTGAGCTGCTCGGTCAAGTCAGTATCGTCGTGGGTCAAGGCACCCTCCTCCTCGAACTGTGCGCCGATGATAGCGTCGGGTGCAGTCGCTCAGAGCGACGTCTATCGCCGTCGGCCTTTGCCTGGTTGTCGGACGGAAGAAGTGAAGCCGGTCGAACCGCACGATTTCGACAGCGTCCAGTCGCTGCCGTTCGATCGATCAATCGCGCGATGACCCGATAGCGATCGCGCGGAAATCGTTAACGTTTGTGCCGGTCGGCCCAGTGTCGACCGTTTGTCCTAGTGCTGCGAAATACCCACCCGCATCCCAGCTCGCCAGGGCGCTTGCAGCATTGAGTCCCAGCTGCGACGCTCTGGCGAACGTGCGTTCGTCGAACCAGGCGCCGGCTGCTGGGCCGGTGCCGTCGATGCCGTCGGTATCGGCTGCCAGCGCTGCAATTCCCTGCGTTTCCTTTATGGCCGCCATTAGCGCCAACAAGTAGGTTTGGTTGCGCCCACCGCGGCCACGCACTGGGCCAGGCGATACGGTGGTCTCACCGCCCGACATCAATACCAGGCGCTCGCCGCGACGATGCGCCTGGAGCGCGAGCTGTGCATGTGCATAGCCGAGCTCGATGGCATCGCCACTCAACTCAGCGCCGAGATTCGAAACCGTGTGGCCGAGCGTGCGTGCGCGCGCAGCTGCAGCATCGAGCGCAAGCCGCGGTGAAGCGATGACAATCGCCTCATTCGGCGTGTCAGGTTGCGGCGGCGCGTGCGTCTTGACATCCGGCCAATGCTGCGACAGCCATTGTTGGGCGACCACATCGCTTTCGCTGTGGCGCCACGGCACGGTGGGCCCGGAGGCGATCCAATGCAGCGCATCGCCGGGTACGTCAGAAATCGCCAGCGTGGTGACTTGAGCCCGCGTCGCGGCCAAGAGTCGACCTCCCTTCACGGCGCTCAGGCGCACGCGCACAGCGTTGATCGCGTCAATCGGCAATCCGCTGTCCAGCAGCGCGCTCTGAATCGCCACATGCACGGCAAAGGCGTTGATCGGACATTCCATCAGCGCCGAACCGCCGCCAGAAATCAACACCAGCAAGTGCTCTGTGCCGTGCAATTCCGACACGAATTTCAGCGCCGCAGCGCCCGCATGCAGCGATTCCACATCGGGCAACGGGTGTCCGGCAACGATGTGCCGCCAGCCGCTTGCTTCGAATGCGTCGCCGTGCGGAGATATGCATATACCTTGGGCGCGATGGCCATAACGCGCAATCGCGGCGCGCGCCATTGGCACGGCCGCTTTACCGAGCGCGAGAACCTTCGGGGCATCGATATCTGGCCAGTGTGCGCTCAGCGCACGCGCCGGACCGGCGCTGTCAACGGCAGTGTGGAACAGGTCAGTGAGCATTGGCGGTTGTGGGTCTCGACAGAGCACGGCACTTTGAGTTGTAACGGTATCGAAAGTGAAAGCGCCGAGCGACAAACCGCCGGTGAATCTCACTAGCGCTCATACCATCTTCGCAGCGTCTCGAACGACGGCTTTCTTTGCCCGGTTTCGTCGATCAGACCCTTGCGATTCCAGTAATCCTGAAATCTCCCGTGCCAACGCCGCGGGGCCTTGAAGTCTTTCAGTATCCATGGGCTGATACCGTCGAGTTCGGGCATGGTGTCGAACAGCGCCAGATTCTGCTCGTAGAGCCATGCCTGATAGTCCGCGCTCCAGCGCACGGTCTTGGCAGCGCGGAAAGTGCGCGGCGCGTCGGCGCCGAATTCGCTGAAGACGAAGGGTTTGTCGTAGTTCGATGCGAAGGTCAGCGACGGGATATCGGCCGGTGAGCGTGCGCCGTACCAGCCCTCGTATTGATTGACCGCGATGACGTCGAGATCGGCGCCGAGCGGATCGGCGACGCGGATTTCGTTGCCGACCTGCTGCGCTTTGTTGAGCGCGGCGGTGATCGGTCGCGTGCCATCCTGGCCGCGCGCATCGGCGATCAGGCGCCGCAAGAAGGCGTTCCGCGCGGGCGTGATTGAGGTCTCGTTGGCAACACTCCACAAAATCACACTCGCCCGGTTGTAATCGCGATCGATATTGACCGCCTGCATACGCCGCGCCAGCGCGAGTGTGTCGGGATTTGCGTACTGCACTTCATCCCAATACACCGGGATTTCGCTCCAGACCATCAGACCCATTTCGTCTGCAGCGCGCACCATCGCCTCGCTATGCGGATAGTGCGCGAGCCGCACGAAGTTGGCGCCCAGCGCCTTGGATTTTTCGAGCAGCGCGCGGGCCTCGGTTGTGTTGCGCACACGTCCGCCGCCTGAACCCAATCGCTCTTCGTGCACGCTGATGCCGCGCAGGAAGACTTTCTCGCCGTTCAGACAAAGATCGTTGCCGCACACGGCGATCGTTCGCAGGCCAACGCGGTCACGGACGACGTGATCGCCGAGCGCAGCTTGCACTTCATAGAGTCGCGGCGATCCCGGTGACCAGCGCGTCGCGCGAGGCAATTTCACCTTCGTGCGTGCGATGCCCGCTTCGTCGGCGACCGCATCGACTGCGATCTTCAGTTCCGGTATCGCAAAGCGCAGCCTGGCGCCCGCTTTGGACGGCCCTTCCACGCGAGCCATGAGCTCGCCACCCGTCCCGCGCTGCTCGCCCGTCATTGCAACGCGCAACGTTGCGATGAAGGTATCGGGTACATGCACCAAATGCACCGAGCGCGTCAGCCCGCCGTAGTTGAACCAATCGAAATCCAGGCTGGGAATGCCGGTCTTACGCCGTGTGGAGTCCACCGCAACCACCAGCGAATTCTTGCCTTCGCGCAAGTACGCCGTCGCCTCGAACTGGAAAGGCGTAAAGCCGCCCTCATGCTCACCGAGCGGTTGGCCGTTGAGCCAGACCCGTGTCAAATAATTGGCACCCTCGAAATACAAGAACTGACGTTCGCCGCTGCGTCTTTCGGCTTCAAAGGTCGTGCGATACCAGAGCATGCCTTCGTACCACGCCAGCGCCGGCACGGCGGTGTTCCAGTCGCTGGGCACTTCGATCTCTCTTGCGCTATCCCATTCGTACTCGATCAACGGGTTTTCCGACGCGTCGGCGCGCTCATCCAGATGCAAGGATCGGCGCGGTGGACGAGGTTTGTTGAGCGCGATCTGATACGGATCGACGATGTATTTCCAAGTGCCGTCGAGGCGCTGCGTGCGGCGCGAATCGAGTTGTGTCAGTGGCAGAGCAAAACCGACTTCGGCGCCAGGTTTCGGATGCGCGTGCGCTTGCGCGTACGCCGCCAGAAAACGCAAAGAAAACGCCGTGGCGATGGGCCTGGCGCGCAGCTCGATCTGGTGACCGGCGTTGCGGCGGCGAATCTCCAGGGCCGAACCGGCGAGTTGCGGGTTGGCATGGTCTGACGGATAACGATGGGCGATCAGCCACCCCGCAATCGCTTCGATATCGGCGTCGAACTCGGCGGTTTGGGTCAATCGCTTCGCTTCGAGCATTAGCAGCCCGGCGAAAGCACTCGCCGAGCCCGTGATCGACTCGCGCCGAATGGCGTAGTCCGTTGCATCCGACAGCTTCGCCTCAGCGGCGTCCTCGGCGTAGCGCACATCGAGGTTGTCGTAGTGCATCGC
The DNA here is from genome assembly GCA_022844165.1 of Lysobacterales bacterium. Lineage (GTDB taxonomy): Bacteria > Pseudomonadota > Gammaproteobacteria > Xanthomonadales > SZUA-5 > JALHMH01. The sequence goes on along the minus strand of JALHMH010000024.1, from coordinate 67,202 downwards.
GCCGCTGGCGTCGATCAATCGCTGCGTTGCGCGCAGTGTCTTTAGAGCCGCGTCGAGATAACGCTGCTCTTCAGTGAAGTCATAACCGCGCAACAGCGCTTCGGCATACCAGAGATTGAAGCGCGGATGGACTTGTCCACGTGCCGGATCGTTCGGTTCGAAATCCATCCAAAATCCGTTAGCGTGCTGACGCTCGACTGCGCTATCGAGCGTGCGCAGGAATGCTTGGCGGAAATCGGCCTGCTGGCTGTGCGCATAGGCGTCGAGATACAAGCTGCCTTCGATGTTGGGCCGCGCAACCTGATACAGCGATGCCGGGCGCGTCGCATGGTGCGGGGAACGATCGGTCCAGAGGCTGCCGTCGCTGGGATCCAGGATGTTGTAGATCAGACCGCTCTCAGGCAAATACATTCTCTCCAGCGTGAAGCGCGCCGCGCGGGTGGCGACATCTGCATAGGCTCGGTTTCCCGTGACGGCCGTAAGGGCGTACAAACCGGCGGAGCCATCCGACAACGTGGTGAAGTTGATCAGCGGCCCCAATCGGTCTCCGTGCGCCGCATTGAGCATGCCCTTGAGCGGCCCGTCTTTGATCTCCTGAGCCATCCACCATTCGCCGCCGCGCTGTGCGGCATCGAGAAACTCCGTCTCGCCGGTGCGCTCATACGCGGCGAGCAGCCCGAGCACTAGTTGACCGGTGTGCCAGGCGGTCTCGTATGGCTGCCAGGTACCCCGCACCAAATCGAAGTCGCCACGCGCAGCACCGTTTTCATCCAGCGCAACGCGGGAAGCATAGCGGGCTTGATCGACGATTGTGTTGTGGACGGATTCGGCGGGGACCTGAGCACCGCTTGCCGACCAACAAACTGCGAGCAAGAACATCGCGACCAGTCTGGCCGATGTCCTTAAGCTCTCACCAAAGCGCGAGGGCACGAGGGCACGAGGGCACGGGGGCAAGCGCAATGTGCTTCGACAGTCGCTCGATCGCATCGACATGCGCCGATTCTGTCCAAACAGCACAACCGCCTCGGAGCGCACCTGAACTCGTGCCCTCGTGCCCTCGTGCCCTCGCTCTTGAATCATCTTATCTCTCACCATTTTCACTAGAGTCCTTGACGGAGCGGGATCTGGACAAATGAGTCTGTTTCTTCGAAGCGGCGTTGGCTCTTGAAGCTCCCTTGAGTCAAGGGGGCGCGCGCGAAGCGCGCGAGATTGTGGCAAGTACGCTGCCGAGCGAAGCCAACAATGCTCGGCGGTCTGAGGCGAAGCCTGGCTAGAAGGTAAACGCAGACAATCGACAACGACAACCCAACAATTGCACTACATCACCGCCCCAATCACCCAAGGCACAAACTCCGCCTCGCCAAATCCCAATCGCTCGCTGGCGGTTTTTTCGCCTGACGCAATGCGCAACAGCCGCTCGAAAATTTCCGCGCCGAGCTCATCAACGCTGCGCACGCCGTAGGCGATATCGCCACAATCCAGATCGATATCTTCAGACTGGCGAACCGCCAAAGCCGAGTTGCTGGAGAGCTTGATGCTCGGCACAGGCTTGGCGCCGAACACCGCGCCGCGGCCGGTCGTGAACGCCATCAGATTCGCGCCACCGGCGATCTGGCCGGTCGCGCTGCAGGGGTCGTAACCCGGTGTGTCCATGAACTGGAAGCCAGCGCCAATGCGCTCGCCGTAAAGCAGCACATCGACCAGCGGCGCTGTGCCGCCCTTCGCAACAGCGCCCAGAGACTTTTCGAGAATCGTCGTCAGCCCGCCGGCGATGTTGCCGGGGGAGGGATTGTTATTGAGGTCGGTGTTGTGTTTGGCGGCGTAGCCCTCCCACCACTGCAGTCGCTCGAGCAGCTTTTCCTGAACATCAGGGCTGATGGCGCGCGCCAGCAGCAGGCTTTCGGCGCCATAGATTTCCGGCGTCTCGGACAGCACCACGCTGCCACCAGCGGCCACCAAACGATCGGCCGCCGCGCCCAGCGCCGGGTTGGCGGTCATCCCGCTCCAGCCATCGGAGCCTCCGCATTGCAGCGCCAGCTTCAACGCTCCGACCGGCACGTCGACGCGTCGATCACTGTTGGCGATTTGGAGCAACTCGCGAACCAGCTCGATGCCTTTTTCGATGGCACTCGCAGTACCTCCAGCGTCTTGGATCGACAATGTGCGCAGACGCGAACCTGGCACCAGATTCTGCTCGCGCAACAGACGATCGCTCTGGTTAACCTCGCATCCAAGACCGATCAACAGCACGGCACCGAAATTCGGCTGGCGCGCGTATCCGCCAAGGGTGCGCTGCAAGATCTCGATGCCCTCGCCCACATGCGCCATACCGCAGCCGCTGGTGTGTGTGAGCGCGATCACGCCATCGACATTGGGATACGCCGAGACATCTTCCGAACGTCGCGCAATCTGTTTGGCGACGGTGGCAGAACAATTGACGGTGGTCAAAATGCCAACATAGTTGCGCGTACCGACATCGCCGTTCTCCCGCTGGTAACCGCGAAAGCGGCGCGCACGAAGTGCCGCAAAACGATCAAGCGAAAAGCCGACGGGGGCGATGCTGCTGCGCTCAAGCCCAGCGTCGAAGCGCACGTTGTGGACGTGTACGTGTGCGCCAGCTGCGATATCGGCGCCCGCGGTCCCGATCGGCAATCCGTATTTCAAGATCGTTTCGCCGGAGAGGATCGCGCGCCGCGCCAGTTTATGGCCACGCGGAATCGGCTCAAGCAGCGCGATGTCCTCGACCTTCTCGCCCGGCAACAAGTCCTTCAGCGCGACCACTACGCTATCGAGCGCGTTCAACGTCAGAGCGTTCATTGCAAGTCTCCCACGCATGCGGACACGCCGCGCGCACGTAACTTCTCGAGTGCGGCGGCGACGGCGGCACCGACCGCTGGCGTGTCGACAGCCGCCGGAAACACGTCGCGCAGCGATAACATCGCCTGCACGTAACTGGCGGCATTGGCGTGCGCCGCAGCCAGTTCCGCACAACGCGCTGCGAGCGGATCGCACACTTCGATCGGCTCGCCCTTGAGATCGCGCCCGGTGACGTATTGCATCCAAGCCGCCAATCCCAGTGCGAGCCGCGCAAACGACGAGCCCGAGGCCAGCCTGGCATGCAAAGTCCCAAGCCAACGCTGTGGGATCTTCTGCGATCCGTCCATGGCGATTTGCCAGGTGCGATGCGCGAGGGCTCGATTGCGAAAACGGGCACGCAAGTCGCTCGCATATCCAGCCAGATCGAAACCCGCCGGCGGCGCCAGGGTTGGCGCAACTTCATCGCGCATGAAGGAGTCGATCAGCGCGCCGAATCCCGGTGCGGCCATCGCATCGCTGACCGTCTGATGCCCGGCAAGGTAGCCCAAATAAGCGAGCAGCGAGTGGCTGCCATTGAGCAGACGCAGCTTCATCAGCTCGAACGGCGCGACGTCGTCGACCAACATCGCGCCAACCTTCGCCAGCGGCACCAGCCGCTGGTCGCACGCTTCGATCACCCACTGCGAAAACGGTTCGGCTTTGACCAGACCCGCATCGGCATAACCAAATCGTTCGCGGACGTACTCGAAATCCGCAACGGTAGTGGCCGGAACGATGCGATCAACCATTGTGCACGGGAAGCTGACTTGTTGTGCGATCCAATCATGCAATGCGGGATTTGTCTCGCTCAAACTCAGCACCAGACCACGCAACACACGGCCGTTGTTCGGCAGGTTGTCGCAACACAGCACGACCGGCGCCAACTCGCCGGCACGGCGTCGCAGATCCAGCGCTGCGCACAGCAACCCGAGCGCGCTCTTGGGCCGATCGGCATTCGCCAGATCATGGGCGATATCCGGATGCTCGCGATTCAGCGCGCCGCTGCTCGGGTGGTGGCAATAACCCTTTTCGGTGATCGTCAGCGTGATCAGCCAAGTCCGCGGATCGGCCATCCGCGCCAATACCGCTGCACGTTGACTGGGCGCGTGCAGCACACGTTCAATGCAGCCGATCACACGCACAGAAGGTTCGTCATTCGACAGACTCAGAACGCTGTAGAGTCCGTCCTGAGGATTCAGCTGCTGCGGCACATCGAACTTCTGCAAGGCGATACCAGTGACCGCAAATCCATCGTGGCCGGCGCCCAGCAAATCGTCGAAGTACTGCGCCTGATGAGCGCGATGAAATGCACCGAGCCCAAGATGCACGACGCCACCGCGGTCCAAAGCGGGTTGGCGAGCGTAGGCAGGCAAGATCACGCCTGCGGGCGGCTGACTCAGCGTATCGACGTCCAGGCGCATCACTTCAGCCATGGCGTGTCGCCTCGGATTTTGGCAAGCGATACGCTTCGCGTGCCAATCGATGCGCCAGATCCTGCGCCAGCTCGAAGGCCTCGTCTTCGTCGATTCGATGCTCGATCACCAGTTCCGCCAGGAATCCGCAATCGATACGGCGAGCCACATCGTGCCGCGCTGGAATCGAGAAAAAAGCGCGCGTGTCGTCGTTGAATCCGACCGTGTTGTACAAGCCGGCGGTTTCTGTGACGTTGCGGCGGAAGCGACGCATGCCCTCCGGGCTGTCGTGGAACCACCATGCCGGACCGAGTTTCAAACAAGGATAGTGACCGGCGAGTGGCGCCAACTCGCGCGCATAGGTGCTCTCGTCTAGCGTAAACAAGATGACGCTCAAGCCTCGCTCGTTGCCAAACGCATCGAGCAGAGGTTTGAGCGCGCGCACGTAGTCGGTGCGCATTGGAATGTCCGCGCCTTTGTCGCGCCCGAAGCGTTCGAACACCCGCGCATTGTGGTTGCGAAAACTGCCCGGATGGATTTGCAGCACGAGCCCATCATCGAGGCTCATGCGCGCCATCTCGGTGAGCATTTGTGCACGGAAGGCCTCTGCGTCCAAGTCGCCGGCGGCACCGCCGCGAACGCGTTCAAACAAAGCTTGCGCCTCTGTGGAAGACAAATTCAGCGTCGCCGCCGTGGGATGGCCGTGATCGCTGCTGGTTGCGCCGTGTGCCTTAAAAAAGGCTCGCCGTTTGCGGTGGGCGGCAAGGTATCCGGACCAGCTTTGTGTGTCTTCGCCGGTCAGTTCGGCGAAACGTTTGAGGTGATGCGCGAACCCTTCGAATTCCGGGTCGACGACCGGGTCCGGGCGGTACGCGGTGATGACGCGCTGACCCCAGCCATCGGACTGCAAGCGCGCGTGATGCTCCAGACTGTCGAGCGGCGATTCGGTGGTCGCGATGCACTCGATGTTGAAGCGATCCAGCAGCGCGCGCGGGCGGTAGGCCGGAGTCGCCAAGGCCGCGTTGATATGGTCGAAAAAAACATCGGCATTGTGCGCACACAGGCGCTCGGACAAACCGAACACCGCGGCGAAGACGTGGTCGAACCAGATGCGCGAGGGTGTGGCGCGAAACAAAAAATAGTTCGCAGCAAAGGTTCGCCAGATTTCGCGCGCACGAGTGTCCGAGAGCTCGTGCGGCGCCACGCCGATGCCCAGATCTTCGAGTGCGATGCCTTGCGAATACAACATCCGATACGCATAGTGATCGGGCTGGATCAACAGCGTCGTTGCATTCGCGAACGGCGCATCGCTCGCAAACCACGCCGGGTCTGTATGCCCATGCGGACTCACAATCGGCGCGTCTTTGACGGTGTCGTAGAGTGCGCGCGCCAAAGTCCTCGCTGGACCAGCAGGAAGCAGGCGATCTGGGTGGTTCATGTATTTGCCCTCGTGGGTCGCGCTATCGCGCGACGCTTTTGTCTATTCCCATCAATGTCGTGTCAACTGACGACGCTTGCCTGTTCTCACATACGTCTGCCAACCTGCGGCGCGACGTTTCATCGGTTCCGAGCGGCGCTCGGCCAGGGTGCACGGCGCTGCTGAAACCACACGTTATCGGCACCAACCTTGCGTGTCTTTGCAAGAAACCGCGCGCTGAAATCACCGCAGAACTCCGTAACGCCGCCGCTGCTCGTCGATCCGCGCTTGCATGGCAGCCAGCTCCTCCGCCTGCTCCGCCTTGATCAAGTCGTCGATGACGCGCATCAAGTGCGAGCGCATCGCTTCGCGCGCGGCATCGGGATCCCGACCCTCAATGGCTTCGAGCACCGCCGAGTGCTCGTTGATCCGCGGGCGTATCCCCGCTGCGCGTACTTTCTCCAGCGTACGCGCAACTTGAGTCGATCCGCTGCGCGCATCCCATAACGACTCAACGACATAAACAATGGCCGGGTTTTGCGTGGCGCGAGCGATTTGTACGTGGAATTCGCGATCAGCCTGCTCGCCAGGGACGCCAAGGCGTTCTTCTTCCTCCATCGCCGTCAGTGCAGCACGAATGCTGGTCAACTGTGTCGGCGTTGCCAATTTCGCCGCCAGCGCCGCAGCCTCGCCCTCGAACAAACATCGCGCCTCGATCAGCGCCAGCATGTTGATGTCGCCCTCCAGCGCCCGGGCCCGCTTGGGTCGCGTCTCCACGACATACACGCCGGAGCCGGTGCGAATATCCACAAGGCCATCAAGTTCCAACATCAGCAGCGCTTCGCGCACAGTTGGTCTGCCAACACCAAAGCGCTCCGCCAGCTCACGTTCGGCTGGCAAACGCGCGCCGATCGCATACTCACCTTGGGCGATGGCACCGGCCAGCTGCTCCGCGATCTGCTCGTAAAGCCGTTTCGGCCGCATATGTCTTACCAGTTGATTCTCATTGGACATACCAATTATGATCCTTCACGTTGTGGCTTGGCAAGCGTGAAGGGGGACTGAGTGGGCGTCAATAGCGAGGTTAATGGTGGCGAGGCGCGGGGGCGAAGCGAATTGCTTGCGAGCGCAGCTCGCGATTCGCGAAGCGCCGCCGAGCTGCGCTCGGCGGCCGGAACGTGGCACGGCGCACGATCGACTGGTCGTGGTCCGAGCAGCGTCTTTCTTTCCAAAGCGGGCAGTTCCGGGACAGTCCGATCGCTTTGCCCCGTGCCCCGTGCCCCGTGCCCCGTTCCCCGCTTGACCGCAGCCACGGGAGCAGCGCGATGAAAATCACCGGCGCCAAAGTCATTGTCACGTGTCCGGGACGGAACTTCGTCACGTTGAAAATCGAAACCGATCAGGGCATCAGCGGAATTGGCGATGCCACGATCAACGGCCGCGAGCTGGCGGCAGCGACTTATCTGGCGGAACACGTGATTCCGGCGCTGATCGGTCGCGATCCGCGGCAGAGCGAAGACATCTGGCAATACCTGTATCGCGGCGTTTACTGGCGGCGAGGCTCGGTGACGATGACTTGTATTGCTGCCGTGGACATGGCGCTATGGGACATCAAGGCCAAGCTGGCCGGAATGCCGCTGTATCAACTGCTCGGCGGCGCCTCGCGCACTGGGGTGTTGGTGTACGGACATGCCAATGGCCGCGACACGGCAGAAGTGATCGATGAGATCGCCAGATACCAGGCAATGGGCTATCGAGCGATTCGCGCGCAGAGCGGCGTCCCCGGGCTGGAGGAAGTGTACGGCGTCGGCAAGGGTAAACTTTTCTACGAACCGGCCGATCGCGGCGCAGTGGCCAAAGAAGCCCTCTGGAGCACCCCGGAGTATCTCGACCACACACCGGTACTATTCGACAAACTGCGCGAGAAATTCGGCTTCGGCGTCGAGCTGCTGCACGACGTGCATCATCGCCTGACGCCAATCGAAGCGGCGCGCCTCGGGAAGTCGCTTGAGCCTTATCGACTGTTCTGGATCGAGGATCCGACGCCGGCAGAGAATCAGGAATCGCTGCGCCTGATTCGCCAGCACACGGTGACGCCGATCGCCATCGGCGAGGTTTTCGACTCGATTCACGACAGTCATCAGCTCATCAAAGAGCAACTGATCGATTACATTCGCTCCACCGTCTTGCACGCTGGCGGCATTACGCACCTGCGCCGCATCGCTGATCTGGCCGCGCTGTACCACGTGCGCACCGGGTGCCATGGCGCCACCGATCTGTCTCCGATCACGATGGGCTGTGCGCTGCATTTCGATCTTTGGGTGCCAAATTTCGGCATCCAGGAATACATGCGCCACTCGCCCGAGACCGACGCCGTGTTCCCGCACGCCTACAGCTTCGACACTGGTTACTTGCATCCAGGCGAAACGCCCGGCCATGGCGTCGAGATCGACGAGACGCTAGCGGCACGCTATCCGTATCAAGCGGCTTATCTGCCCGTCGCGCGTTTGCGCGATGGGACAATGTGGAATTGGTGAGGCGTATGGAATCGAACGGAGTACGCGAGGGAGCTGGGCACGGGCCACGAGGCACAGCCCACGAGGGCGATGCGCGATACATGAGCCCCGGGGATCGCAGGTTGCAGTCCAGGTTCTCCGGGACCAGGCAGCCCTTGCGCCCCCCGCGCCCCGTGCCCCGTGCCCCGCTTCTGAGGCAAGTGTGTTGTCTGGCCTGGCCGACGGGCGGTGACCGGTGCGGACCATTCACGGGAGAGTTTTCATGACGCTCGCCGCACTCGGCGAAGGGATGCTGGAAGTGTTCGATGCCGGCGACGGCAACGCGCGCTTCTCTTACGGCGGCGACACGCTGAATACGGCCGTGTATCTGGCGCGCCTCGGTGCGCCGGTGGCGTACCTGACCGCGTTGGGCGACGATGCTTACAGCCATTTCATGCTGCGCAGTTGGGAAACTGAAGGCATCGACACGGCACATGTGCTGCGAGCGCCGGGCGAAGTGCCAGGCCTTTATACGATTCGCGTCAACGATCAGGGCGAGCGCAGCTTTCTCTACTGGCGATCCGCTGCGCCGGTCAAACGCCTGTTTTCGCTTCCAGGCGGCGAGGCGCTTGCGGCGTCGCTCGCGAGCTACCGTTGGTTGTACTTCTCCGGCATCACCTTGATGGTATTGAATGCGCCCGAACAACAGAGATTTCTGGCGGCGCTGCACCTTGCCCGCGCGGCCGGTTGTCGGATCGCTTTCGACAGCAATTACCGTGCGCGCGGTTGGCCGTCCGCCCGCATAGCTGCCGAAGCGATGGCGCCATTCGTCGCGCTCGCACACATCGTACTTCCCGGGCTGGACGATGAGCAGGCGTTGCACGGGCTGTCCACTCCTGAAGAGGCGATCGCCTTTTATCGGGCACAGGGAAAAGAAGAGATCGTACTCAAACAAGGGTCTCGCGGCGTGCACGTCAGCATCGGCAATCAGACGACATGGTTGCCTGCCAACGCAGTAACGCGCGTGGTCGACTCCACCGCTGCCGGAGATGCCTTTAATGCCGGTTATCTGGCCAAACGGATGCTTGGCGATGGGCCGGTCGATGCAGCCCGGTTCGGGGCTGAGCTTGCGGCGGTGGTGGTGCAAAATCCTGGTGCGATTATCGAACGCGCGCGGATGGCGTCCTTCATCGGCGCGCTGGCGCATCGTTTCAGTACGCAAACGGGAGCTGGACGTGCGCCCTGAGCGCAACGCCTACCGCGACGCGCTGCCGCTGGACGGCTTCTGGGCGGCCGCCAGCGATGCCAACGACGATGGCGAGATGCGCGGCTTTGCCGCGAACTTCATCGCCGAAGGTCAGATTGCGGTCCCCGGTAGCATTAACGAACAGTGGGCCGAACGCGGTTGGCGTGATTGCCTGGGGCCGTTCTGGCTGCGTCGTGAAATCGTCGTGCCACGTGGCGCCGCCGGGCAGCTCGCGCGTCTGTGGTTTGCCAGCGCGGATTTGAGCGCGCGGATTTGGTGGAATGGCCATCTTCTAGGTAGCAACGAGGCACCGTTTCTGCCGTTCAGTTTCGATCTCGGAGAACTGCGACCGGGAACGACGCACACGATTACCGTGCGCCTGGACTCGAGACTGCCATCGAACCATCCGCTGCCGGGCATCGAGAGCGCTGACTTCACGCGTGAGGGCCGCGGCAAAGACGAAATTTTTCCGCCGGTCCGCTACGACTTTTTCCCATACTCTGGACTGCATCGTACGCCGCACCTGTGCTTTCTGCCAAAATCGCGACTGGAATCGCCGCACATCGAGGCCGGATTCAAGGACGGCGGCACGCTGCGCGTCCGCGCGCCGTCCGCAGGCGACGGGCGAATCGTGTTGTCGCTGCTCGATGGCGAAACGGCGCTGGTGCGCGCGGTTGCGGAGGATGGCAACTTCGATTTCTCCGCGCTCGAAGTCGAGCCGTGGTCGCCTGCCTCGCCCAAGCGTTATCGCTTGCGACTGGAACTAAAACGCGACGCCCAGACGCTTGACCAAATCGATCGCGAAATTGGCTTTCGCGATGTCCGCATCCAGCACGGGCGACTGTTGCTCAACGGCGAAGCGATGCGTCTGAAGGGTTTCGGCCTGCACGAAGACTTCCCGGTGCTCGGCAAGGGTCAGGCGCTCGCCGTGACGGTCAAAGATCTGGAACTCCTCCGCTGGTGCGGCGGCAATAGCTTTCGCACGGCGCACTACCCCTACGCCGAAGAAACACTCGACCTCGCCGACGCGCTGGGACTGCTGGTGGTCAGCGAATGCGCCAGTGTCAATCTCGATTTTCGCCGTACCACCGACGCCACGCTCGAGCAGCACATCGCGCACATCGAACGACTGATCGAGCGCGACCACTGGCACCCGTGCGTGATCGCGTGGAGCTTGACCAATGAGCCTGGCTTTCTGGCCGAAGCAGAATACAAGCAGGCTGCGCCAGGCTATTTCGCAGAGCTCTTCGCCGCTGCGCGCGTGCTCGACGCCACGCGACCGTTTACCGCTGCCAATGTTGGCAGCCGGCATGGCTTGCTCGATCCGCTTTACGCGCACTGCGATTTTTTGTCGCTCAATCGGTATCTGGGCTGGTACGAACACCCGGCCCAACTCGACATCGCAATTGCCAAGTTGCGCGATGAATTCGACGCGCTCGCCGCTGCCTTCCCGGACAAACCGATTTTCGTCTCCGAGTTCGGCGCCGACGCCGTGGCTGGCATGCACAGCAGCTCGGACCAGTTGTTTTCCGAGGAGTACCAGGCCGAATTGATTGCTCGCTATTGGGCACTGATCGAAGGCCACCAGCAGTGCATCGGCGGCCACATTTGGAATCTGATCGACTTCAAGACCGCGCAGAACTTTCGTCGCGTGGTGGTCAATCACAAAGGAGTTTTCACCCGCAGCCGAGATCCGAAGATGGCGGCGTGGCGGGTGCGGGGGATGTGGCGATGACTGGCGCTGGAGGGCGAGGGGCGGGTGCCCAATGCGGGGCGCGGGGCACGGGGCACGGGGCACGGGAGCTGAGCGCACGAGCGACGCGCATTGCATACCGGATCATCTGCCGATTCCAGCAAGTGAGTGTTCTCTTCCCAGCACCCGGTGCCCCGTGCCCCGTGCCCCGTGCCCCGCATTTGCGCCCTACCCCGCGCCGGGTCTTCTTCTGCGCCTCAAGCCTTACCGGTCCGCTCCGCCCATGTTAGGCCTCCACCTCCTCGACTGGCTGGCGATCGTCGCCTACTTTGCGCTGACCACGTTCCTCGGCCTGCGCGCAGCGCGTGCGGTGAAAGACGCTGGCGACTACTTCATGGGCGGTCGGCGTTTCGGCAAGGCGTACATGGTCGCCCATGCACTCGGCACCGGGACGTCGACCGAGCAACCGGTGACGGTGGCCGGCGCCACGTATCAGCTGGGACTGGCAGGCATCTGGTACCAGTGGCTGTACTTGTTCGCCACGCCATTTTACTGGCTGCTGGCGCCGATTTATCGGCGCTTGCGCTACGTGACGATGGGCGATTTTTTCGAGCGCCGTTACGGCAGTGCGATGGGCGCGGCCTACACAGGACTTGGGCTCTTCAATTTCATCGTGTCCATCGCAATGATGCTCAAAGGCACAGCGCTGACCATCGATGCGATCAGCGGAGGAGCGATGCCGTTTACGGCAACCGTGTTCGCATTGACTGCCGTATTCGTCTTGTACTCGTACGCCGGTGGATTGACTGCCGCGATCACTAACGACTTGCTGCAGGGCGTGTTGATCATCGGTCTGTCGATCTTGTTGCTGCCATTTGCGATCGATGCGGCAGGTGGCTGGGCTGCGGTCCAGAATGGTGTTCCCGATCAGATGTGGAGTCTCATTGCCCCGGAAGAAGTGACGTTGTTTTTCATCGTCATGGTCATCCTCAACGCGCTCGTCGGTGTTGTCGTCGAGCCGCATCACATGGCGGTGTGCGGCGCGGCCAAGAACGAGATGTCGAGTCGCATGGGCTGGACCTATGGCAACTTCATCAAACGATTCCTGACGCTCGCATGGGCGATCACCGGCATCCTCGCCGCCTTGCTCTATCCCGGCCTGGAAAACCGCGAGCAGGCCTTCGGGACACTGGTCACGAACTTACTGCCGGCCGGGCTGATCGGCGTCATGATCGCCTGTATGGCAGCTGCTGTGATCAGCACCTGCGATGCGTTCATGGTCGGCGCCGGTGCGTTGTACACGCGCAATCTGCACATGAAGTATGTCAAGCCGAATGCGCGCGATGCTGAGCAGATGTTCGTCGGCCGCCTGTCCAGCTTAATCGTTGTCGCGTTGGGCGTGGCATTGGCGCTGACGCTGCCAAGCCTGATCTCGGGCCTGAAGCTGTTATGGACCAGTGCCGCCGCATTCGGCATCGCGTTCTGGGGCGCGATCCTATGGAGACGGGCGAATCGCTACGGCATGGCGGCGAGCCTGATCGTCACCATCGCCCTGATTTTCGCGACCGGCAAATGGGGCCTGGGCTGGAGCCTGCCGGAACAGATCCTGTTGTATCTGCCAGTGGGCTTCGCGACGCTGATCATCGTCAGTGTGCTGACGCCACCAGAACCGGGCGACAACATCCGCCAGTTCTACGCGCTGCTGGCGACACCGGTCGGCCGCGAGGATCGCTTACGCGAACAAGGCGTCGACGTGGTCGAAGGCGGAGACAAGGATGCTCAGGACCTGAGCGGCAGCATCAGCCGCGGCGTCGATCAAGGCTTGATTGCAGTGGCCGCCAACAGCCTCGGCGAGCGCTTCTCGTTCGCGCGCTATCGCGTCGATCTGCTCGGTTTTCTGGTGGCTTGGGCGCTGGTGTGCGTAGTGCTGGGTTTGGGTTTGCTCGTGGCTTGGATGGGGAGAGGGTGATGGCGATGTCTGGCGCGCAAAGCCTCAGGGAAAAAGCGGGGCATGGGGCACGGGGCACGGGGCACGGGAGCGGTCGGCAGGTCTCGTCGGCCTCGCTCAGCCTGGGGTTTTGTGAGCCATCGTCAAGCGTAGGTCCCGCTTGCCCCCAGCCTCTCCTGTGCCCCGTGCCCCGTGCCCTGCCTGGGCGCTGGTGTGCGTAGTGCTGGGTTTGGGTTTACTCGTGGCTTGGATGGGGAGAGGGTGATGGCGATGTCTGGCGCGCAAAGACTCAGGGAAAAAGCGGGGCATGGGGCACGGGGCACGGGGCACGAGAGCGGTCGGCAGGTCTCGTCGGCCTCGCTCAGCCTGGGGTTTTGTGAGCCATCGTCAAGCGTAGGTCCCGCTTGCCCCCAGCCCCTCCCGTGCACCGTGCACCGCCTGGGCGCTGGTGTGCGTAGTGCTGGGTTTGGGTTTGCTCGTGGCTTGGATGGGGAGAGGGTGATGGCGATGTCTGGCGCGCAAAGACTCAGGGAAAAAGCGGGGCATGGGGCACGGGGCACGGGGCACGAGAGCGGTCGGCAGGTCTCGTCGGCCTCGCTCAGCCTGGGGTTTTGTGAGCCATCGTCAAGCGTAGGTCCCGCTTGCCCCCAGCCCCTCCCGTGCACCGTGCACCGCCTGGGCGCTGGTGTGCGTAGTGCTGGGTTTGGGTTTGCTCGTGGCTTGGATGGGGAGAGGGTGATGGCGATGTCTGGCGCGCAAAGACTCAGGGAAAAAGCGGGGCATGGGGCACGGGGCACGGGGCACGGGAGCGGTCGGCAGGTCTCGTCGGCCTCGCTCAGCCTGGGGTTTTGTGAGCCATCGTCAAGCGTAGGTCCCGCTTGCCCCCAGCCCCTCCCGTGCCCCGTGCACCGTGCACCGTGTCCCGCTCTTCCCACGCGCCCCACCTTCGTGTTGGCCCTGCTTAGCGTCCTGTTCGCGGCCTCCCCTGCCCACGCCCTGTGCCCGATCACCGAGCACGGCGCTAAACCCGATGGCAGCGTCGTCACGCAGTCGATCCAGGCGGCGATCGACGCCTGCGCCGATGCTGGCGGTGGCCGGGTGCTGGTGCCGGCGGGCACCTTCGTCACCGGCACGCTGCTGCTCAAGAGCAATATCGATCTGCATCTCGAACGCGGTGCTGTGCTGCGCGGCAGCGGCTTGCTTGACGACTATCCGTTCGTCGACAAGCGCCTGGACGACCACAATAAGTCGATCGCCAAATCCGGACTGACCGACCCCGAGCGCCTGGCGATCGTCGAAGCCGAAGGACAGCGCGCGTTGATCTATGCCAATGACGTGAGCAACGTCTCAATCACTGGCCTGGGCACCATCGATGGCAACGGCGAGGCATTCTGGGACAAAGGCTTTCTGACCTCCGGCATGGGTCGCCCAACGCTGCCGCGGCCGCGGCCTTGGATCTGGTTTCGCGATGCGCGCCATGTGGCGGTAAACAACATTACGATGATCGACTCGCCGAGCTACTTCCTGAGTTTCGAAACCAGCCATGACGTGTCCGTAAGTGGCGTGCGCATCCGCGCCCATCCGCTGTCGCCGAATTCGGACGGCATCCAGATCGAGGGCGGAACCGACGTGCGTATTCACGGCGTGTCGATTCGTACCGGCGACGATGCGATTGTGCTTAAGAGCAGCAACGCTGAAATCGCTCACGTGACGATCAGCGACTCGTACCTGGAAAGCGACGACTCGGCCTTCAAGTTCGGCACAGGTTCCACGCACCCGATTCGTCACGTGCGCCTGATCGATACGCAGATCGTCAACTCGCGCATAGGCATTGCGCTGTTCATGAAAGATGGCGGCACGTTCGAGTTCCTGGACGTCGATGGGCTCAACATTGTGACCGCGTCGCGGCATAAGACCGACTATCCGATTTACATCGATCTGGACCGACGTTTTCCGGACAGCCAACTTGGCCATATTCGCCACATTCGCATCGCGAACACACGCATCGAGAGCCGCGGCAACGTATTGATCGGCGGTCATCCCGATCGGCCCATCGAGGACGTGACACTGGAGGGTGTGCGCTTTGTGGTGCGCGGGCCCGTCGATCTGGCTTCGCTGGGCGGTAAACCGCGCGGCAACATGATGCTGGCCGGGCAAACGCCGGGCGCCGATTTTGCGACGCGAAACGCACACGTCACGGCTGGGCTGGTGAACCGGCTCGTGCTGCGCGATATCGCGGTGCTTGGCCAAGCCAGCGCGCTCGGCAGCCGTTCGGCGATTCATGCTGAGCGTGTCCAGCGACTGACCATCGCTGGATTGCGTGTGGACACGGGCAATCGCAAACACCCGGTCATCGACGGGAGCAACGTCGCGCATTTGCGTATGGATGATGTTGAGCTGAGTGCTGGCTGGCCGGCGCTTCTCGGGTTCAAGGCAAATCGAACCCAGCGCATTGGCGCTACCGAACTGAGCGGCGCCGCCGAGACCAACGGAGGCCGCCCATGATCCCCGTGGGTTGCGCAATAGCTCGACGCTGTGTTCTGTTCTCTGCGGCCTCGGCAGACTCGACCCTACCCGTTCGATGCTGGGTTGACTCCCGGCACTTTGCGAATCCGTTTGAGTCGGAGCGGAAAAGACAGCGGCGTCGCGCTATAGCGCGACCCACAGGGAGCGGCTTGTGCTGACGCGTCGATCTCTACTGACGAGCGGCGCTGCGGGCCTGCTTGCAGGCTGCGCTGCTCGCACGCCCCGCGCCGACACCGAGGCGCCGTTGACTTTCTCCGATGCGCCAATCGCGCGCTACGATTTTACCCGCATCGCTACCGCGCCGCTGATCCTGGAGCGGATCGAGCTGCTCTGGATCAATAAGAACGAACATATGATCGTTGGCCATGTGCGCGGCGGATTGACGGCGTATTTGCCGTCGAACAAGCGCTTCGGCGATGACCTGCAGCTGTTCAGCAGTCGCGTACTGCCGTATTTCCTGGGTCAGGATCTGCGCCTGATTGAGCACCACATCGAAACCTGCGCTCGGGCGAATTACAAGATCGTCGGACTGCCGTTTTGGAACCACATCGGGCACGTGGAAATGCTGGCTTTGGAAGCGATCGGTCAGGCGAGCAAGAGACCGGTGTTCGAGCTCGTGGGCAGCAGCAATCGTTCGTCAGTGGCCGTGTATCTGAGCAACCGCGACCGGCATACGACGCCGGAACAAGAAATCGATCAGTTCATGCTGCCCCGTATCGAGGCGACCGGCGCGCGCGCGGTCAAGCTCGGCGTCGGCGGCCGCATGAGCCGCAACGTCGATGCGTGGGAGGGTCGCTCGGAGGCGCTGGTGTCGCGGGCACGAAAGGTTCTGGGCGATAAATGCGACATCGCGGTCGACGCCAACGGCTCGTACGATGCAGCAACGGCGATCGAAGTCGGCCGCATGCTGGAGCGCTATGGCGTGTGGTTCTTCGAGGAGCCTTGTCCGTTCGAAGAGTTCGAAATGACGCGGCAAGTGACTCAGGC
The DNA here is from genome assembly GCA_022844165.1 of Lysobacterales bacterium. GTDB lineage: Bacteria > Pseudomonadota > Gammaproteobacteria > Xanthomonadales > SZUA-5 > JALHMH01. Next base: position 50,622 of record JALHMH010000024.1, on the reverse strand, counting down.
GCTCGCTGTCACCGTCGCGGGTGGCGAGCAGGATTCGAGTGCCGCCAAGTGGCGCTGGATGATCGCCAATCGCATGGTCGACGTGGTGCAACCGGACTTGTTCTACGCCGGCGGTTTTTTGCGTTCGCTACGTTATGCGCAAGCCGCCGCCGCCGCAGGCATGGATTGCATTCCGCATGCCCCTCGCGCACATGCCGGCGCGGCGACAATGCTGAACTTTATCGCTTGTCTGGAGCGACCCGGCGCGTTCCACGAGTTTTCGGCTAAAGCCGCGCTTGCGGAACCGGCCTACGACTATGCGCCGCGTCTGACCATCCGCAATGGCGAAATCGCGGTGCCGACGGGACCTGGATTTGGAATCGCTTACGATGTCGATGCGGTGCGGCGGATCGGGCAAGCGGTGGCGTTCGAGGTTGGGGAGATCGACCATGGCGATTGACCGTGGGTCGCGCGATAGCGCGTTGCTCTTGTCTGTTCCCAACGGCCTTGCAGAGCGTTCCGTGAGAGCAAGCTGCTCTATCGAGTCTGTGGGGAACAGACAAAGGCGTCGCGCTGTAGCGCGACCCACGGAGTGACCATGCGACCGATTTGGCTCCTCGCTCCGATCGCGCTCATTGCTGGTGCACTGTGGGAGAACGCATCGCGCGGCGTCGAGGTCAAGACGTTGCGTCTGGCGCATGCGCTGAACACGGAACATCCGGTGCACCGCGGCATGCAGGTGTTCGCCGATGAAGTGCGGCGGCTGTCGAGCGGCTCGCTGCAGGTGGATATCTATGCCGACGGTAAGCTCGGCTCGGAGCGCGAACTGGTCGAGCAAATGCAGCTCGGCAGCATTGCGCTAACCAAGGTTTCGGCTGGGCAGTTGGAGTCGTTTGCTCCGGCATACGCTGCGTTCGGCCTGCCATACCTGTTCGACGACATCGCGCACTTCTGGCGATTTGCGCAAACCCCGGCAGCCAGCGAGTTACTCGTGTCCAGCTCTCCGCAGCGCATCGTCGGCCTGACCTTCTACGATGCTGGCGCGCGCAGTTTCTATTTGAGCGCCAAGAGTGGCCGCCAGATTCGTAGCGCCGACGATCTCAAAGGCCTGAGCCTGCGTGTGATGCCGAGCCGCACGGCGATGGCGATGGTCGAAGCGCTCGGCGCCAAGCCCGTACCGATTCCGTTCGGCGAGCTTTACACCGCGCTCGATTCGGGCACAGTCGATGGCGCCGAAAACAATCCGCCATCGTTGTACACCTCGCGCCAGTTCGAAGTGGCGACCAGCTATACGCTCAACGAGCATCTGATACTGCCCGACGTGCTCGCGATCGGCGCGCCCACTTGGGAGCGGTTGACGACTGAGCAGCAGCGCTGGGTGCGCGAAGCAGCCGCGACCAGTGCGGTCGCACAAAGACATCTCTGGAAAGACGAAGAGGCGCGCAACCTCGACGCGATGCGAGCGGCTGGACTACACATCATCGAGACGGTCGACCGCGACAGTTTTCGCGCTGCGACTGCACCCTTGCGCAATCGATTGCTCGCCGAACAACCTTCGTTGCAGCCACTGGTCGATGCCATCGATCGGACCCGCGAGGCGCCTCCGTGAGCCGCTTGAATACACTTCTGGAGCGCCTGCTGGCGCCAGTGTGCGCAGCGCTGATGGCGGCGCTGACGTTAACCGTACTTTGGCAGGTGGCGAGCCGGCTCACCAATCGCGTTATCGTTGCCATGGATTGGCCGGTCGTGCTGACCCCGTCGACCTGGACCGAAGAGCTGGCCTCGTTCCTGTTGTCGTGGACGGCACTGCTCGGCGCCGCCTACGCGCTGCGACGTGGCGAGCATATCGGTCTCGATCTGCTGTACAAGGGTTTCGACGCGCGCTGGCGGCGTATCGCCGATCTTGCGACGCGGATCGCCGTCGCGCTGTTGGCGCTGGTGATGGTGATCGGCGGCGCGCTGCTGGTGCAGATCACGCTGGCACTCGATCAGCGCACGCCCGCACTGGGGTGGCCGATGGGGCTGATCTACGGCGCAGTGCCGCTCTCTGGTGTGCTGATGTTCGCGTTCGCGATGGAGCGCGTTTATACCGAGCATGCGGCGGGAGACATGACATGACGGTGATGCTGCTCGCCGGCGTGTTCGTGCTGCTGCTGATGTTGCGCGTGCCGATCTCGGTATCGATCGGTCTGGCGTCGCTCGCGGCGCTGGTATTGAGCCTGCCCGCCGATGTGGCCAGCACCACACTCGCGCAACGTCTGGCCGCCTCATCGTTTTCGTTCACGCTGATCGCGATACCGCTGTTCATTCTGGCCGGCAAACTAATGGCGCTCGGCGGCGTCGCGCGGCGCCTGATCGACTTCTCCCGCGTCGCCGTGGGATCGCTGCCGGGTGGTTTGGCGCTGACCAACGTGCTGGCGAATATGCTGTTTGGCTCGGTGTCCGGTTCTGCCGCAGCAGCGGCGAGTGGCATCGGCAGTTTCATGATTCCGGCGATGGCCAAGGACGGTTATCCCAAGCCCTTCGCCGCTGCGCTGACGGCGACGGCCGCCACCACGGGCCTGTTGATTCCACCTTCGAACGTGATGCTGGTCTACGCCGTGGTCGCCGGCGGCGTGTCGATCAGCGCGCTGTTCGTGGCAGGTTACCTGCCGGGGCTGTTGCTGGGCCTGGCGTTGATGCTGTTGGCGATGGTGATGTCGGCCCGCGGCGGCTACGGCGAACGTCTGCCGTTTCCGGGCATTCGCGCGCTGCTGCGCGCCAGTCTCGGCGTGCTACCGAGTGTGGTGTTGCTGATCGTGGTGATGGGCGGCATCGTCAGTGGCCTCTTTACCGCCACCGAATCGAGCGCGATTGCGGTGGCCTATGCGGCTGTTCTGTCGCTCGGCGTCTACCGCGAAATTCGCCTTGGCGATCTGCCGCGCATCCTGAGAGAAACGGCCGCGACGACCGGCATGGTGTTCTTCTTGATTGGCACCTCGGTATGCCTGGCGTGGATCTTTGCCTACGCCGATGTGCCGGGCTTGATCGCACGCAGTTTCGCATTTTTGATCGAACATCCGTGGGCCTTGCTGCTGGCGATCAATGTGCTGCTGCTGATCGTAGGCACCTTCATGGATATCACGCCGGCACTGCTGATTTTCACGCCGATTTTTTTGCCGCTGATGTTGCAAGTTGCGCCAGAAATGGGGCTCACGCCGGAGCAGATGAAGTACCACTTCGGCATCGTGTTGGTGTTTAACCTGTGCCTGGGTTTGGTCACGCCGCCGGCGGGAACAACCTTGTTCATTGCGGCCGGTATTGCCAAGGTGAGTTTGTCGGACATGTTGCGCCCGCTGATGCCGATCATTGCCGTCAGCGTCTGCGTGCTGTTGCTGGTTTCGTTCTGGCCGCCGCTGACGCTGTGGTTGCCACAAGCCCTGGGCCTGCTGCGCTGACAAGCCTGTTTGCAGCGTTGGGAGCTTCTATCTTGGGAGATCGACGATGAGAGTTTTGCTGCTCTGCCTGCTCGCCAATCTGGCGCAGGCGCAAACCCCGGTCGCCGCACGCGCCGACGACAAACGTCTGGCGCTGAACCCGGTTTGGACGCGCATCGCCGATATCAACGGCGAGGCGGGTTCAATTGAGAGCGTCGAGTTCTCGCCCGACGGACGTACCTTGATCAGCGGCAGCAAGTTCGACAACAGCATCATCTTGTGGCGCACCAGCGACGGGACGGAGCTGTGGCGGCGATACCTTCAACTGGAGATCGAGCGCGTCGCCTTTGCGCGCGACGGCAGCTATGTGGCGGTGGCCGGCGAGGATCGACAAGTTCGCCTGCTGCGAGCAACCGACGGCAGCGAGATCAAGTCCATTGCGCACGACAATGGCATCGATGCCCTGGCGTTTTCCTACGACGGCCGTTATTTCGCCACTGGCGAGGAATACACAGGCAAAGGTGAGACGCGCCAAGGATGGGTGCGGCTGTATGCCGCGCCCGAAGCCACGTTGGTCGAACGCGTCGACCTCGGCGAGACCATCAACAACCTCGATTTCAGCCGCGATCACCAGCGCCTGTTGGCCGTTGGCGAACGCGGCCGTGCGGCGGTGTACAGCGTGCCGTCGTTGAGGCCAGAGCTGCGGCTGGAGGGCGACCGCGATTGGCATTTCATCGCAGGAGAGATCTCGCCCGACGGACGGTGGATCGCTATTGGCGACGAACGTGGCGACATTCGTGTGTTCGATGCCACGAATGGCGAAACGAAGGCGCTCTTCAACCACTCCGGCAGCAAGATCGAGACAATAGAATTCAGCGCCGACGGACAATACCTGTTTAGCGCCGGCAACGATCCCTTCATTCGTGCCTGGCGCATGGCAGACATTCTTACTGGCAAACGCATTTACCCAGCGCTGATGCTGCATGCCGGCGACGGCATGGAGTACCTGGATTTTTCGCCGAACGGCGCGCTGCTGGCCTCAGCCCACCAGGACGGAGCGATTCGCTTGTGGATCGTGATGGGCGAGGACCCCGATCTCAACGATCGCCGCCACCGCGAAGTGCGTGCGCAACAAGACAAAGCGTTTGCGCCATGAGCCGCTGGCTGCCGCTCGCCCTGCTGTTGCCGCTCGCAGCCCTCGCCGACAAGGTGGGTTGGCGTGCGCTCACCGAGGCTATCGACTGGCAACGTCCTGGGCTCGAAGCGGGCGCGGTCACCGCGTTGTGGCATGCCGCGCCTGGTGTTGATCTACGCGTCGCACATCGCAGTGTCGTCAGCGTCGACGCCGCGCGTGGGCATCTGCGCTTGATGCCCCGCTGGGTGACTGGCGAATGACCGCACGATCTGCGTGCGGAAAATGCGCGCCTCAGCGGGCGCTTCGCACAACTGTGCCTGGAACCGGAAGTTCCCATTGGCGCGCTCACATTTCCTGGCGGAACGAAGATTGAGGATTGATCCATGAATCGACGCAACTGGCTCATGTCCGCCGCCGCCACACTGGCGCTGGCAACGCTGCCACTGACAACTCGGAGACTGTTCGCAGCAGAGCGCGGCCAGGCCAAGATCCAGAGCGTTCGCGCATACACTTTGCCCAAAGCCAACTTCGTGCAGGTGATCGCCGACGATGGCACCCAAGGTTGGGGCGAAGCCGGGCACGAGGGCGAAGATGCGGTTGCGCAACTGATCAACACACGCCTTGGCGGCCGCATCGTAGGGCGCGACGTGTTTGACGCCGAACCCTCGTGGGATCGCCTCTATTGGGAAGCCGATGAACTCGGCCCCTCCGGCATTGCCGCGTTCGCGATCTCTGGTATCGACAACGCGCTGTGGGATTTACGGGGCAAGTTGCTCGGCAAACCGGTCTGGGCGTTGATCGGCGGCAAGTATCGCGACGAAATCGAGTGTTATGGCTCGTTTTCGCGTGACGCGGGAGACGGGAGATTCTTGACACCCGACGAGTGCGCCGCGCGCGCGATGAAACTGGTCGAGCAGGGATTTCGGACCGTGAAGCTGCGACTTGGCTTGCGCGAAGAAGGCCGCGATCCAAGCGACGATCCGATGCTGCCGTGCATGCGCGCGATTCGCCGCGCGGTGGGCGATGCGATCACGCTCTATGCCGATCCGAGCGAAGGTTATTCGGTCAGCCGCGCGATACGCATCGGCCGAGCACTGCAAGATGAGCTGAATGTGCAGGTGTACGAGAGCCCGGTCGCGCAGTACAACCTGGACGGCCTCAAGCAAGTGTCCGATGCGCTCGATCTTCAAGTCGCGGCAGGCGAGTACCTGGCGACCCGCTGGCAGTTCCGCGATCTGATCCTTCGCGGCGGCGTCGACGTGATCAATCCAGACCTCGCAGTGCACGGTGGCATCACCGAAGGCAAAAAAATCGCCGCATTGGCCGAAGCTTTCGATCGCGACATCGCCGTACACAACGCGCGCCCAACTCTGCTCACTGCAGCGCATGCGCACTACCTCGCCAGTTGCCGCACTGCGAATCGCCCGCAAGAACACCCCGGGGCGCAACGCCTGAGCGAGCTCTGGCGCTTTTTCGAGAACCGAGTTGAATTGGTGGGCGATCGCTTACGCGTACCGAACGCACCAGGGATTGGCTTGTTGGTCGATGAAAAGGCTGTGCGCAACGCTGCGCGAGGGTAGACGATCCGACCGCAATTGCAGCTGCTGTTCGATTGTCACAAATAGGCCAAACCACTTGACAATGAGTGGTAATACCAATAGATTAGAGCTAACGCTCCAATTGCCAATTTTGGTTTGAGCGCTTCCTGACAACATCGAACCAAGGGGATCGATATGACCACTTCCCAAACCCGCCGCCGTACAAGAACCTTCGCAACCCATACTGGACAACAGGGCGGCATCCACAAACCTCGTTTGGCGAGACACCCATTAAGTGTCGCTATGGCAACGGTGCTAGCAAGTTTCGTTTCGTTCGCCTCGGCGCAAGCGCAGGATGTTCAGCAATCGGCGGAAGAACTTGATACCGTGGTGGTCAAGGGTGTGCGCGATGCGCTGCTCAATGCGCGCGCCAAAGAACGCGAGGAAAGCACAATCGCAAACATCGTGACTGGCGACGACATCGGTCAGTTTGCCGATGAGAACCCCGCCGAAGCGCTGCAGCGAGTGCCAGGCGTATCGATTGATCGAGACGGCGGCGAGGGCCGCAGGATCACCGTGCGTGGCTTGGGCGCTCAGTTCAACCCCGTGACCTATAACGGCGCTTTGCTGGCGACTTCGGACACCGACCGCGATGCCGTGATCGACGTGTTGCCAAACGACCTGCTCGGCTCGCTGGTAGTGTACAAGACCATCACCCCCGACCTGGATGGCGCCGCCGTCGGCGCACTGGTCGATCTGCAGCCAACCGACCCCATCGAAGCGGGCAACAGTCGCCGCCTGACGCTCGGCGCAGGCCAGCAGGACTACAACGGCGACGTGACGCCCAATGCCAATGCGGCGTTTACGCAGCGCTTCGAACGGCCCGGCGGCACACTGGTGGGTCTGTCGGTGGCCGCCAGCTATCAGGATCGCAGCTTGAGCGGCGACATTGTGCGCAACCGCAATGCGCCTCAGTACAGCCGCATCGGCGGCGAATGCGGCAGCACTCCCTCTCCAGGGTGCTTCTTGCGCAGCAATCGCGTGGAGAATCGATATACCGAGAGCGAACGCGAGCGTTCCGGCCTGGCTTTCGGCCTCAACGTGCTGGGCACGGACGAAAGCGAGTTTTTTCTACGCGGAATATTCAGTCGCTTCGATCGCGACGACACGACGTGGAACGATCGCTGGAATATAGGCAACAACCGCGCCATCGCGATCGGGCCACAATCCGGTTCATACCAGGGCGGCACCGACGTCGAGCTGCGCAAGCAGCTGACCTTGGTCGAGCGCAGCGAAGACACCTCGCTGTTGCAGGCAGGTGGCAGCAAGCGCCTGGACAACTGGTTATTGGATGGCTTCCTGGCGAATTCTCGCAATACGCTCGATATCCCGAATGAGCTGACCGGGCGCTTCCGCGTGCGCAACATTCGCATTGATGTCCAGCAGTCGGAAGAGTCGATTAACATCAGCGCAGCCCGCCGCGATGCGCAGCGGCCCGACCCCGCGGACCCCGCGAACTACATCTTCGATGAAGTAGGCCTGGTCTCCCAGGATCGCGAAGACGACATTTTGCAGGCCGCCTTCAATGCGCAGCGCGACATGGAATGGGGTGAGGGCGACGGCTTTATCAAGTTTGGCGCCAAACTGCACCGCCGCGACAAAACAGTCAACCGCGACCAGATCATCGGCAACCCGGTTGGCGAGGGCGGCGCACCGGCAACCAATCTCTCGCAACTGCCGCTGGTGAGCTTAGACACACGGATACCCAACTGGGGATTCCAGCCCGACGCGAATGCCGCACGTGCCCTGTTCCTGCAAGGTTTGCCGCGATTGACGCCTGACGCCACCAATAGCGCCGCGGAGGACTTTGCGGTGGAGGAAGACATCAATGCCGCCTACGGCATGTTTTCGTTTTCGCCAGGCAGCCGCCTCAACTTGTTTGGCGGCGTTCGTTTCGAACGCACCGAGTGGACCACTGACGGCTTCGCGCTGGAAACCGTGGACCCGTTTGCGCCTGGCGCCGCCACGACGCTCAACATTCGACCGATTGCGGCCGCCCGCAAGACCTACAACGATGTGCTGCCCAGCCTGCATCTGCGGTTCGATGCCAGCGAGCAGTTGGTGCTGCGTGCTTCGCTCAGCGAAGCTTTACTGCGCCCCAATTTCGACGAAGGCGCAGCAACCACCCAGATTTTGAGCCGACAGCTGGAAGACGGCACCTACTTTCGCAGCTACTCGGGTGGCAACCCCAACCTTGATCCACTATCAGCTCGCCAGGCCGATATCTCGCTGGCGTGGTATCCGAGCGAAGAGACCCTGCTATATGCGGGGTTCTTCTACAAGGACATCAGCGACTTCTTCATTCGCTCGCTGCTCGTAGGCGCTGATGTTGCGCGTATCGGCTTCACCCCGGGCAATGGCAGTCTCACGGGCGGATTCGATAGCGTTGAGGCATTCGTCAACGGTTCTGACGCGAGCGTACGTGGCGTCGAGCTGGCTTTCGATCATAGTTTCAACAACGCTCCAGGCTTGCTGTCCGGTCTGTTCGTCACGGGCAATTACACGTTCGTCGACAGCCGCGCGGACTACGGTGCCATCGGCCGGGGCAGTGACCTGCCGCTGCCAGATCAGGCGGATCGAATCGCTAACCTGACCTTGGGCTGGGAAAACGAACGTATGAGCCTCCGGCTCTCCGGCAACTACCGCAGCGATAGCCTGGACACGATCGGCAGCCAATCGGAATTCGATCAGATCCTGCTCACCTGGTTTTCGACCGATTTCAATTTTCGCTATAGCTTCAACGACCAGTTGCAGCTCTTCGCCGACGTGATCAATATCAACGAACGTCGCGACTCGACCGTCTATCGCGGCGATGCCGACGGCGCATTCCCGGCCGATGAGGGCGGCATTATCGACTTTGGCCGAAGCTATCGACTTGGGGTTCGCTACAGCTTCTGAGCAAAGTCGCTTTCGTCGAATCTGGCCCCCTGCCCCGAGGAGCGCGATGAGCGCAACCAAAGGGCAGGGTCTGCATGCTCCAAGGTGACCTTTGTCACACGTCGCACCCACGACGGACGGCCTATCCTTGCGCGTTTTGCTGCCGTCGGAGACAACATGAAACTCGCTGCTGTCGTTCTCGCTCTGTCTGGCGTTGCGCATGCCGACACGCGCCTGCTGCGATTCCCCGATGTTTCCGACACGCACATCACCTTCGTCTACGCGGGTGATGTGTACCTCGTCGCGCGCAGCGGTGGTCTGGCGCAACGGCTGACCAGTGGACCAGGTATGGAGCTGTTTCCCAAGTTCTCGCCCGACGGCACTCAGATCGCGTTCTCGGCCGAATACTCCGGCACTCGCCAGGTGTGGGTCATGCCCGCTGACGGTTCCGCCCCGCCCCGGCAGCTGACGTATTACACCGACGTTGGGCCGATGCCACCGCGAGGCGGCTTTGACTATCGCGTGCTCGATTGGACACCCGATGGCCAGAACATTCTGGTGCGCATGAACCGTTTTCCGCTCGATGAGCGTGCTGGCAGACCGTTTCTGGTACCCGTCGCAGGCGGCATGGAAACGCCCCTGCGAGTGCCGGAGACCGGCGGCGGCATGTTGTCGCCCGACGGCAACGCCTATGTCTACACACCGATCGACCGCGAGTTCCGAACCTGGAAGCGCACCCGCGGCGGTCGTGCGCAAGACGTGTGGGTGTACGATCTCAAAAACGACACATCACGCCAGCTGACCAATCACCGCGGCACCGACAACCAGCCAACCTGGGTCGGCGATGCGATCTACTTCACCTCCGATCGTGAGTACACCTTGAATCTCTGGCGCACATCGCCGAATGGCGGCGAAGTGGCGCGGGTCACCAGCTTTACCGACTTCGATGTACTTTGGCCGAGCGCCGGGCGCGATGCCATCGTGTTCGAACAGGCGGGGCGTTTGTGGCTGCATACGCCAGTCGACGGCGCCACCAATCCTGTGACCATCACGGTCCAGGGAGATCGACCGCACCTGTTGCCGACATTCAAAAATGTTGCTGCGCAAATCGAAGGATTCGATCTGGCGCCAGGCGCCGAGCGTGCGCTGGTTTCGGCACGCGGCGAGCTGTTTACGGTGCCGGCCAGGAATGGCGAAATTCGCAACATCTCTGGCACGCCAGGGGCGCGTGAGCTCGCGGCGAGTTTTACGCCCGACGGCAAGAGCGTTGTATTCCTCTCCGATGCGAGCGGCGAGTATGAGCTGTACAGCCGCGCGTCCGATGGCAGCGGCGAGCCCAAACGGATCACCACCGACGGCAACATCTGGCGCTTCCCGCCAACAATTTCGCCCGACGGCAAACGGATCGTTTACGGTGATCAGAACAACCAGCTACGGCTCGTTGAGATCGAAAGCGGTCGCACTATCGACATCGACCGCGCGAGCACTGGCAACGCGATCACGACCTACGTGTTTTCGCCGGACAGCCAACACATTGTCTACGTCAAGACCGATGCAACCGGTTTGTCACGGCTCTGGCACTACCCGGTTGGCGGTCAGACCGCGCAATTGACGCATGGACTGTTCAACGCCGACTCGCCCAGCTTCGATCCAGAGGGTCGGTATCTGTACTTCACCAGCGATCGTGAGCACAACCTGCAGTTCTCGGCGTATGAGTTCAACTATCTCTATATCAACGCAACACGCTTGTTTGCCGCCACGCTGGATAAAAATGGCGCCGCTCTGGGTCGACCGAAGAGCGATGAAATTGGTGCTGCAAAAGACAAGCCTGAAGAGCCGAACGGCAGCAAGAAGGAGGCTGCGAAAGCGCCGCTCAAATTCGACCGCGATGGCTTCGATGCGCGTGCGGTCATGCTCGCACCGGGCGCTGGCAATTACCGCGCCCTGAGCGCAACCAAGAACGGCCTGGCTTACCTTGCTCAGAGCAATGCGCAAGCGCCGGCGGAGCTGAAGTTTTACTCGCTGGCCGACGAAAAGGAGTCGACCGTACTCAAAGGTGTTGCCAACTACACATTGCGCGGCGAACAAGTTCTGTTCGCCACGCAAGACCAGAAGCTCGGCATCGCCGAACTCAAGCCAGATCAAGACGCCAGCAAAACGCTTGATTTGAGCCGCCTGATGCTGAAGATCGATCCACCTGTCGAGTGGGCCCAGTTGCTTCGCGACGGTTGGCGCATCTGGCGCGACTGGTTCTACGATCCCGGCATGCACGGCAACGACTGGGAGGCGGTTTACCGGAAGTACGCCGCGCTGTTGCCGCACGTGGCGCACCGGGCGGACCTCGATTACTTGCTCAATGAGATGGCCGGCGAATTGAATGCGGGGCACATTTACGTTGAACGCGGAGACGAGCCTCAAGTGGAGCGCAAACCCGGCGGATTCCTCGGCGCAGACATCGTCGCCGACAGCTCAGGGTATTTCAAGATCGAACGCATTTTCCCGGGCCAGAACCACTCCGAACCGTTCCGCTCGCCGCTGACCGAAGCCGGTGTCGATGTATCGCCAGGCGAGTTCATCATTGCTGTTGATGGCGTCTCGACCCGTTCGGTCAAAAACTTCTATGAGCTGCTGGAAAACAAAGCCGCACGCATTGTCGACTTGCGCATCAACTCGCGTGCTGATGCCGGCAGTTCGCGCCTGGTGCGAGTCAAGACACAAACCAGCGAAGACCAGCTGCGCTATCTGGATTTCGTTGAACAACGTCGCGCCATGGTCGACAAGCTCTCGGGCGGCCGCATCGGCTATGTGCACTTGCCGAACACGTTGTTCGAAGGCAACCGCGAGTTGTTCAAGCAATTCCCGTCGCAGATCAACAAGGAGGCGATGATTGTCGACGACCGCTACAACGGTGGCGGCTTCATCCCCGATCGCATGATCGAAATCCTGGCGCGCAAGCCGCTCAATTACTGGAAGCGCCGTGGCCTTGATCCTCAGGCGCAGCCGTTTCTATCGCATCGCGGACCCAAGGCGATGTTGATCAACGGGCTTTCGTCATCCGGTGGCGATGCGCTGCCGTATTACTTCAAACAGCTGAATTTGGGCCCGCTGATCGGCACACGGACTTGGGGTGGATTGATCGGCGTTTCCGGCAATCCGCGTCTGGCTGACGGCGGCACGACAACGGCTGCCACGTTCCGCTTCATGGGGCCTGACGGCGAATGGGCCGTCGAAAATGAGGGCGTTGCGCCAGACATCGAAGTGATTGATACCCCGCATCTGGTTGCGCAAGGCCGCGATCCGTCGCTGGAGAAAGCCATCGAGGTACTGCTGGCAGAACTCGAAAAAAATCCAGTCAAACCGATCAGTGCGCCGCCCGCGCCGAGCGATTTTGGCGCACCGGGCAAGCCGCTCGATTGAGATCGTGGCGCGTGCTGCGATGCCGCACGCGCTCAAGGGCGCGTCTGATCCACATTTGCAAATTCGCAGTCTCGGTACGAGAATGCAGCGTGGCGAATTCCAGCCCTTCAAATCAATCGCTTAGTTTCATCTGAAGCAAAAAATAGTGTTCGGTCAACAGCCGGCGCGTTCAAACACCGGCACTGTGTGACCCCTATGACCGTACGATGTTCAACGCACTGCGAGGCTTCGCCTCACTGGCATTTTTGCGACACAATCGACATTCGTTGGCCACTGGCCGCGCAGAGCATTCTGTCTGGCATCCACGACAAAACAGGGGACGTCGATGCGTTTGTGCGTTGCTCTTGCTCTTGCTCTCGCCTTCGCCGCCGACCTACCAGCAGCAACCTTTCTCGTCGGACCTGGACGCCCGCATACGACGTTGAACCAGCTATTCGACGACGCCGCAATTGACCTCAATGGTGGCGACCTGGTGCTGGTTGACTATGCCGAATACAATGGCGGCAACATCATCCTGCGCTCGAACGATGGCGGCGCACCGGGAAACCGATTGACCATCCGCGGCGTCCGAGACGCGCAAGGGCGGCGACCGGTGTTGCGCGGCGGTACCAATACCATCGAATTTCGCCTCGCCAATCATGTGGTGTTCGAGGGCTTCGAGGTGACGGGCACCGGCGATACCCAGACGGGAACTTTTCGCTGCATCTACCACCATTCGCACGACGTGGTGATTCGCGATGTACTCGTGCGCGACTGCCCGCGCAATGGCGTTTTGGGTGCCGATACCGATTCAGGTTCGCTGACCATCGAGTTTTCGGAAATCCGCAACGCGGGTTCGCGCGACTTTAACCACGCGATTTACATGTCGACCGATCAAGTGGTCTATCCAGGCTCGGTGTTTCGCCTGCAATACAGCCACGTACACGACAGCCGCTTCGACGACAACGTTAATGGCGGCAATCTGATCAAGAGCCGGGCGGAGCGCAACGAGATCTATTACAACTGGCTGGAGGATGCATTTCAGCATGAACTGGAGTTGATCGGCCCAGATCCAGATGGCGTTGCGAGTAGCTGGACACAGAGTCTGGTGCGCGAAGATTCAGATGTAGTCGGCAATGTCATCGTGCATACCTCCGCAACGCCGTTCGTCATTCGCGTCGGTGGTGATGGCACCAGTGGCACCGGCGATACGCTGGGGCGCTATCGTTTCGTCAACAACACGATTGTCGGCCGCGGCAGTGCGACCACCTTGTCGATGTTCCGCACCCACTTCGGCATCTTGTCACTGCACTTGCACAACAATGTGCTGTGGCGTGAAGGCAATGGTACGTTGCGTGTATGGCGCGAGGAAACGCCGACGAACTGGGTCAACGGCGTGCAAATCGCCGGTAGCCACAACTGGATCAAAACGGGCGCGACCTTCGTGCCGGCCGCGCTCACCAACACACTGTTCGGTGCCGATCCTGGATTTGGCGATCTGGGCTCGCTGAACCTTGTGCCCAATGCCAGCAGTCCCCTGCTCGATTCGGCAACATCCAGCACCGCGCCGCCGACCGATTTCGTCAATCCGCTGGCCGTGCCTATGCAGCACCCTTCGCGCCCAAGTGTTCTCGCGCCGATCTTGCGGCCCGTCAGTGGCCCACTCGACATCGGCGCCTTTGAGCGCGGCAACGCTGATGCGCTCTTCGCCAGCGGATTCGAATGAGCCACCGCTTGTCCATCGCGGCGAGACTCAGGATCAAAGGCGAAGCGCGGGGTTGTGGCAAGTCCGGAACAATGCCCGGTCGGAGGCGAAGCCTCGCCAGTTGTGATTTCTTGCGCCAAGGATCAGCTACCTTCCAGCAAATTCCCTATCTTTCGCCGTCAATGGCTGGCGATCCGGGCGATGGATACCTCAGGTTCTTCGAAACAGCAAACTTCGACCACCTTGTATTTCGTCAAGGTCATGCTCCTCGTCACGCTGTTCTGCGTGATGTGGCAGATGCTTGTCGATCGAATCGAAAGCCACTGGGTTCAAGCGCAAGTGGCGGTCGCGGAACGCGAACAGTACCGCGCCAAATATGCTGCCCTGCTCCAGCGCGATTTGGACGCGATGCGCTTCATTGCTTACGAGTACGGCATTTGGGATGAAACCTACGCCTTTGCGCTGAGCCGCGACCCAGACTATGTCGACGAACACGTATTGCCCACTGGCGCAAATCCGGCGGACATTGCGTTTTACGTGTTCTGGGACATCCACGGCAAGACCCTCGCATCCGCCCGCTTGACCGATGATCAGCCGTTACCGGCGGAGCTGATGGCCGCTCTCTGGCCGCTGGTCACGGAACGGATCAACCAGATGCCAACCGAACCGTCGTCGCTGATCGTTTATCTCGCAGGCGAACTCTACCTGTTAGGGTTAACGCCCATCCTGCGCAACGATGCGAGCGGTCCCTCCCGGGGCAGCGTCGTTTTTGCCCGCGCGGTATCGAGTTCATTGGGCGACTACTATGCAACACTGATGGGCGGCCGAGTGAGTTTGGACGGCGGAAGCTTCGCCGGGACTGCGGCGGTCGAACTTGGGGAACCCGACGCCGCGCACCCGAACAGCTTTGCGGCCTGGCGCGCCAGCGGCGAGGCGCTTGGGCACTTGCATATCGAACGCCAAAGCAGCCTGTCCAGCGAGCTGCGCGAATTCGGCGGCAAGTTGCATGGTCTGAATGCGCTGGGAACAGCGCTTCTCGTATCGATTGGCGTGCTCATCGTGCGACGCCGAATCATCCGACCATTGGTCGATCTCCAGGATCAGTTGCAACAGCGAATGCACAGCGACAACCGCACGCCCGTTCGTGTGTCCGGTGCGCTCTCGGAGATTCGGTTGGTCGCCGACGACTTCAATGAGCTGATCCAGCAGCTGCAACGCAATATGAGCGCGCGCAGCGAAGCCGATGCAGCGTTGGCTGCGAGCAAACTCAAGTCGATGTTCCTGGCGACGATGAGTCACGAAATTCGCACACCGCTGGCCGGCCTGACCGGATCGCTGGAACTGGCGTCGACGGCCTCGACCGACGCCGAGCGCGATCGCTTTTTGTACATGGCAAAGACCGCGAACGAACATTTGATGCAACTACTGGACGATGTACTAGACCTGTCGCGAATCGAAGCCGATCAGCTGGTCTTGCACAGATCGTACGTTCGCCTCGACACACTTGCGCACGAGGCTATTTCGCTGATGCGGCCTAGAGCGGAGGCCAAGGGTCTTTTAATCGTCGCGGATCTCGGCACCCCGTTGGCTGCCAATAGCGATCCCGTTCGCATTCGGCAGATCCTGGTGAACCTGCTCAGCAACGCAGTGAAGTTCTCCGACCGCGGAACGATAGAAGTTGCGCTGCGGCGTGCTGGGGAGTCAGCGGAAGTCATCGTATCCGATCGGGGTTGTGGCGTTCCGGAGGAAAAACTGGAACTCATCTTCGATGCGTTTCGCCAGCTCAGGACTGAAATCTCGCAACGCCAGTCGGGTACCGGGCTCGGTCTTGCGATCAGTCGACGCCTGGCACGCGCGCTTGGCGGAGATCTGACAGCAAGCCAACGTGAGGGGGGCGGAACCGTATTTAAGTTGCTCGTGCGTGGCGTCTCCGATGAGCCGACCGGCATCGCCGCCGGGCAACTGGGCGCGCCGGATCTGGCTGTACTGCGCGGCAGGCAGATACTCATCGTCGACGATGATGAGTCGATCCGTTTGTTGGTCGTCAGTGCATTGTCGAGGCTGGGCGCAGTTGTGACCGAAGCCTGCGACGGCGTGCAGGCTTTGGAGAAGGCGAACCTGCAGCCCTTCGACGTGATCCTGCTCGATCGCCACATGGCCACGCTGGACGGGCTCGAAACCGCGCGACGTTTGCGCCGGCAGCCTACACCGAATCAGCACACGCCAATCTTTGCGATGACCGCAAGTACGCAGCTCGAGGACCAGGAGGCGTGCATCGAAGCTGGAATGAGCCGCTTCGTAGGCAAGCCGATTCAGCTCGGCGAACTGGCCAGATTGATCGCTCAGACACTGGGATAGCCCTGGCGAGGCTTCGCCTCAGACCGCCGAGCATTGTTGGCTTCGCCAGACACCGTACTTGCCAAAACCCCGCACTCCGCATGTCCGGCCCGGCGGCACAGCCGCCGGTCGTTCGGATCGTTTCATGATCGTTGCCGAAAAACCCGATTTACCTAACTCCATCCGAACCCGACCCGAAACGCCAGGCAGACGAAGCCCGACGGGAAATCACGGCCGAATCGCTCTGCCCGGACGTCTATACCGCCAAATACTCGTTTGACGCGTCGCAACAAGCTGTGTTGTAGTCGGGCCGGTTTTGCGACACGCGAGGATGGGATGCAACAGCGCGGTGCGGGGCTTTACGATGAGGCCTTCGAGAAAGATAGCTGTGGTTTTGGCTTGATCGCGCAGCTCGACGACCGACCGTCGCGGAACATCGTGGCGGCGGCACTGGAGGCGCTTTCGCGCATGACCCATCGCGGCGCGGTTGCTGCTGATGGCATGAGTGGCGATGGCTGCGGATTGCTATTGCGCCGGCCGGATGGCTTTTTGCGCCGCATTGCACAAGAAGCACACATTTCGCTGACCGAGACTTTCGCCAGCGGCATCGTGTTCCTGCCCCACGACGCGGCGCTGGCACAGCGCGCACGCGACCAGATGGAAACGGAAACGCGTGCGGCAGGTTTGGAATTCCTGGGCTGGCGCGATGTGCCGGTGGATACGGGTGCGTGCGGCCCGGAGGCAAACCGCACGCGTCCTCGTATCGAGCAGGCCTTTGTTGGTGCGCGCGACGACACTGACGCACCGGCCTTTGAGCGTGCTCTGTATGCAGTTCGTCGCCGCGCCGAAATGGCATTGTGCGATGTCCCCGACTTTTACGTCATCAGCCTGTCGGCGCATGTGCTTGCATACAAAGGCATGGTCATGCCGGCGTATCTACCCAGGTTCTTCTGCGATCTGGCACGTCCAGAACTGGTATCGAGCGCATGCGTGTTTCATCAGCGGTTCTCGACCAACACCCTGCCGCGCTGGCCGCTCGCGCAGCCCTTTCGATTGTTGGCGCACAACGGCGAGATCAACTCGATCCAAGGCAATCGGAACTGGATGCGCGCCCGCGGCCCGCGGTTTCGCTCGCCACTGGTCGACTTTCGCGAGCTCCAGCCGGTGGTATCGATGGAGGGTTCCGATTCGCAAACCCTCGATAACATGCTCGAGACCTTGCTCGTCGGCGGCATGGACCTGCTGCATGCCATGCGCGTGCTGATTCCGCCCGCCTGGCGCGATCGCGAAGATTTGTGCTCGGATATCAAGGCCTTCTACGAGTACTACCAGCTGCATATGGAGCCCTGGGATGGGCCGGCGGGAATCGTCATGCTCGATGCGCGCTACGCAGCTTGTACGCTGGACCGCAACGGCTTGCGTCCCGCTCGCTATTTGCTGACACGCGATCGGCATGTCGTGATTTCATCCGAGGCTGGCGTTTACGATGTCGCGGCCTCCGAGGTCGTTGGAAAAGGCCGACTGGGTCCTGGCGAGATGGTTGCAGTGGACCTGTTGCGTGGCGAGTTCTTGAAGAGCCGCGATATCGATGCAATCAATCGCGCGCGCGCACCCTACAAACGCTGGTTGAAAACCGGCGTTCGCTACTTAAGCAATTCGCTGATCGATCCATCGCTGGCGATCGAACCGATGGACACGCCGACGTTGGCCATTCACCAAAAACTCTTCGGCCTGTCCCGCGAGGAACGCGACACGATTCTCAAGTCGCTCGCCGAAAGTGAATCGGAAGCCACAGGCTCGATGGGCGACGACACGCCGATGGCAGTGATGAGCCTGAAACACCGGTCGCTGTTCGACTATTTCCGGCAAGCCTTCGCGCAGGTAACGAACCCACCGATCGATAGCCTTCGCGAACAACGCGTCATGTCGCTCATGACGCAATTGGGACGTGAGTGCAATATCTTTGAGGCGGCACCCAGTTACGCAAAACAGATCGTCCTGAACTCGCCGATTCTGTCGCAGCGCAAACTCAAACAGATCCTGTCGATGACCGACTTCGGCGGGCACGTCGAAATCGATCTGAACTATGCGGCCGAGTTGTCGCTGACGCAGGCACTGGAAACGATCTGCGCAAAAGCCGAAGACGCCGTCCGGGGCGGCACCTTGCTGGTGTTCCTGACTGATCGTCATGTTGCGCCAGATAAGGTCCCGGCGCATGCCTTGTTGGCAGTCGGTGCGGTACACCAGCACTTGACGCGCGCCGGGCTGCGCGCCGCCTGCAACATCCTTGTCGAGACCGCGGTCGCGCGCGACCCGCACCACTTTGCGTGTCTGATCGGATTCGGCGCGACCGCTATCCAGCCGTACCTGGCATATCAGTCGCTGCTCGCCATGGTGCGGTCCGGCCAAATCAAACGCCGCTTCGGCGAACCGCTGGAGCTGGGACGTTCTTATCGGCGAGGTGTCCGCAAGGGCCTGCTGAAGATTCTGTCGAAGATGGGCATCTCGTGCATCGACAGCTACCGCGGCGCGCAGCTGTTCGAAATCGTCGGACTTGCCAGCGACGTAGTGCAGCGCTGTTTCACGGCGACCCCGAGTCGTATCGAAGGCACCGGCTTTGCGCAGATCGAAACCGAGCAGCGCGAGCTGTGCCGCAAAGCGTGGGACGCCAATGCCCTGGTCGATGCCGGCGGTCTGCTCAAGTTCGTGCAGGGCGGCGAATACCACATGTACAACCCAGACGTTATCGCGCGCCTGCAGGCCGCGGTACGCAGCGGCGACTATGCGCTGTACCGCGAATACAGCGAAGTGGTCGACTCGCGCCCACCTTCGGCACTGCGCGATTTGCTCGATGTGCGTAGTGACAAACCGCCGATACCCTTGGATGACGTCGAACCCGTCGAATCGATCGTCAAACGCTTCGATTCCGCGGGCATGAGTCTGGGTGCCCTCTCTCCTGAAGCCCACGAGGCGCTCGCGATCGCAATGAATCGCCTTGGCGCACGTAGCAATTCGGGTGAAGGCGGCGAAGACCCAGCGCGTTATGGCAATCAAAAGTCCAGCAAGATCAAACAAGTTGCGTCAGGCCGATTCGGTGTGACCCCCGAATACTTGATCAATGCGGAGGTGTTGCAGATCAAAGTTGCTCAAGGCGCCAAACCGGGCGAAGGCGGGCAGCTGCCAGGCCACAAAGTCGACGAGAACATCGCGCGCCTTCGTTATGCCAAACCTGGCATCGGGCTCATTTCACCGCCGCCGCATCACGACATCTACTCGATCGAAGACCTTGCGCAACTGATCTACGATCTGAAAGAAATCAATCCGGATGCGCTGGTCTCGGTCAAGCTCGTGTCGCACGCTGGTGTCGGTACGATCGCAGCGGGCGTCGTCAAAGCCTATGCCGATCTGATCACGATTTCCGGTCACGATGGCGGCACCGGAGCGAGCCCGTTAAGTTCCATCAAATATGCCGGCACGCCATGGGAACTCGGGCTCTCGGAGGCGCACCAGACGCTGAAGCGTAACGACCTGCGCAAAAAAGTCCGCCTGCAAACCGATGGCGGATTGAAGACTGGTCTGGATGTCATCAAAGCCGCAGCGCTTGGCGCCGAGAGTTTCGGTTTCGGCACGGCCCCGATGGTGGCTCTGGGTTGCAAGTATTTGCGCATCTGCCATCTCAACAACTGTGCGACGGGTGTCGCTACGCAACACCAGACACTGCGCAAACTGCACTTCGTCGGGTTGCCCGAGATGGTCGAGAATTTCTTCCGTTTCGTGGCAATGGATGTGCGCGAGCGCCTCGCAGCGCTGGGGCTGCATTCGCTGGAACAGCTGATCGGACGGAGCGAGCATCTGCAACCACAAAAGGGCGTCGGTGCCAAACAAGCCGGCTTGGACTTGACCCCACTGCTGGGCGACGGCTTGGTCAGCGACGCGCCGAATTGCTGCATCGATGAGCGCAACGCGCCCTTCGACAAGGGCATGCTCGCCGCACAGATGCTGGACAACGCGCGCGACGCGATTGCCGGCAAGACCGGCGGAGAATTCGAATTCGCGATCAGCAACCGCGACCGCAGCATCGGCGCACGAATCTCCGGCGAAATCGCCCGACACCACGGCAATCTCGGCATGAGCGAAGCGCCTGTGGCCTTCAGATTCAAAGGGTCTGCCGGACAGAGCTTTGGTGCCTGGAATGCCGGCGGTCTGATTTTGGACTTGACCGGCGAAGCCAACGACTATGTTGGCAAGGGCATGGCTGGCGGCAAGATAACGATCCGACCACCAGCGGATGCGGGTTTCGAACCGCGGAACACGGTAATCGTGGGCAACACCTGCCTGTATGGCGCCACGGGCGGCGAGTTCTTCGCTTCCGGACGCGCTGGCGAGAGATTCGCGGTGCGCAATTCGGGCGCCCTGGCGGTGATCGAGGGCTCTGGCGATCACGCCTGCGAATATATGACCGGCGGCTGCGTTGCCGTGCTCGGCCGAACTGGTCTCAACTTCGGCGCCGGCTTCACGGGCGGCTTTGCATACGTGCTCGACATCGAACGCGATTTTGTCGATCGCTACAACCCGGAGCTGATCGACATTGTGCGCATTTCGACGGAAGGAATGGAAAATCATCTCTCGCACTTGCGCGAATTGCTAAGGCGCCATTACCAGGAAACCGGCAGCAGCTGGGCGCGCGAGCTCCGCGAGGATTTTCGCGAGGTATTGCCGCGATTCTGGTTGATCAAACCGAAGGCCGCGAGCTTGGAGAGTTTGACCGAAACGTTGAAGCGGGCCGCGTAGTCGTGTTGCCCCCTGTCTCATCTACTCTTTCGCTGAGAGCGCCATGCCCGATCCGCTGAAGTTTCTCAAAGTCCAACGCGAAATGCCGCGCGAAGTGCCGGTCGCGAAACGCGTTCTGGGATACGGCGAGATCTACGGTCAGTTCGACGCGGATGCGGCGGCCGATCAGGCGGGACGGTGTCTCGATTGCGGCAATCCGTATTGCGAGTGGAAGTGCCCCGTCCACAACTACATACCGAACTGGCTCAAGCTGATCGAAGAAGGTCGAATCGTTGAAGCCGCAGAACTGGCGCACGAGACCAATCCGTTGCCTGAAATTTGCGGCCGCGTCTGTCCACAGGATCGCTTGTGCGAAGGCGCATGCACACTGAACGATGGCTTTGGCGCAGTCACGATCGGCGCGATCGAAAAGTACATTACCGACGAGGCGATTCGTCTGGGTTGGAAACCGAACTTGTCGTCGGTCAAACGCAGCGGCAAGCGCGTGGCGATCATCGGTGCAGGGCCGGCGGGTCTTGCCGCGGCTGATCGGCTTGCACGTTTTGGAATCGATCCGGTGGTCTACGATCGACAGAGCGAGGTCGGTGGTCTTTTGACCTTCGGGATTCCGCCTTTCAAACTCGACAAAGGTGTTGTGGCCAAACGCCGCACGCTGCTTGAAGGTATGGGCGTGAGCTTCAAACTCGGCGTTGAGATCGGTCGCGATTTACCGTTCGATCAGTTGCGCCGGGAACATGACGCCGTATTCCTGGCGATGGGCACCTATCGTGCGCTCGACGGTGGCTTGCCGGGACTTGCGTTAGCGGGTGTTTACCCAGCCTTGCGCTACCTCATCAGCAACGTCAATCGAGTGATGTCCTGGCGCGACGAAGCCGCGCCCATCGATTTGCAGGGCAAACGCGTCGTCGTGCTTGGCGGGGGAGACACCGGCATGGACTGTGTGCGCACGGCCATCCGTCAAGGCGCAGCCAGCGTGCAGTGCGTTTACCGACGAGACGAAGACAACATGCCGGGATCCAGGCGCGAGGTCAAAAACGCCAAAGACGAAGGCGTCGAATTCTTGTTCAATCGCCAGCCCTTGGCCATCCTCGGCGACGACCGTGTCGAAAGCGTGCGTGTGATCGAAACGCGTTTGGGTCCGCCCGATGCGAAGGGCCGACGACGACCGGAAAACGTATCGGGCAGCGAATGCGAACTAGCTGCAGACGCCGTCATCGTTGCCTTCGGCTTCGAAGCCGATCCGCCCAACTGGTTTGCCGAAGCCGGCATCCGAGTTCAGAACAATGGTCGTACCGTCGTGAAGCCCGAGCCCGACGCCCTGGCCTTCGCCACCTCGTTGGACGGCGTTTTCGCTGGCGGCGACATGGTCCGCGGCGCCGATCTGGTCGTCACTGCTGTCTATGAGGGGCGCGAAGCCGCGCAGAGCATTGCTCGATGGTTGGGAGTTGATTGCCACTAACGAGGTTTCTGCACGGCGTCTTTCGGTCTCTATCCGTTCGCGTGCTTCACGGCTGGGGTGTAGAACGATGCCGCCACGACCCCACCGACGGCGAAATCCGCGAGCACACCTTCGGCGTGCAGTTGTTTCAAGACCTCAATCGCGCGGCGCATTCGGACTCGGTAAAGTCAGTCGACGTCCGGATTATCGGCTCTAGGAACTCGATCTGCAGCAAGTCACCAGACTAAATCGTCGGGCACCTGAAAACGCGGGTCGTTGTAGTCGTCTTCGCTACTGCTCGAAACGCCGATGCTGTCGGGAATAAACACGGCGACGTGGTGCGGCGCGATGGCCATGACCGCCCGGACGTGCTCTGCCGCCAGGATCAAAAAGCGACCTTCGACCTGGACGACACCCATGTCACCGCCGTTAATCGCACTGAGCTGCTGCGGCGTGACGTTGACCTTGCGGATCTTTTTGCCGTAGCTGAAGTTGCGGACGTGTTCGGCGTCTTTGTCGTTGAGTGCTTTGCCGGCCACCAACTGCTGCAGCTTCAGGCGTTGCTCGCGTTTGATGCGCGCGGCCTCTTCGGCGCGCCGCTGCGCTTCTTCGCGTTCGCGTTTTTCAGTTTCGGCGCGAAGATGGTAAGCATGCGCCAACGAAACACTTGCCGGGTCGACCGGCTTTGGCGGCGCCGGATTCTGGACCGGCCTGGAGGGCGCAGGTTTCGAATGCTGCGCCCTGTGCCGCTGATCGCGATCTTTGCCCTTGGCCGATGGCGGCGTAGGCTTTTCGCCATGCCGATCTTTGGATGCTGGCGGCTTGGGTTCCGGCTTCTTTTCCTGAAACCCTGCCTGCAACAACTGATCGCGCAGCGATAGTCCCACCGGCGCAGCCCTCTGCTAGCGTTAAGCCGCGACCTGGCGTCCGTCAAGCTGCTCTTCGGGCAAATTGACTTTGTTGTAGTCGCCTAAGACGCGCATCAACAGGATCACTCGCTCGGATCCGTCCGACGTCAAAAAGACGCCACCAAAATCGACGAACGCACCTTCCGAGAACTTGGCAGCCACTTCTTGCCGCGTCTGGCCCGTCAGTTTAATGACGCCGCTTTGTTTGTCGGCACGAACCTGCAGCTCATCAATCACCTCCGGCGGCACCTCGGCAGGCTCAAGGCCAAAACGCACCAGGTTTCGCACGCCTCGCGTCGACCGCACGCGCGCCAAATTGTCCGTCATCGGATTGGCATGCAAGAACAGATAGTTGGGAAACAGCGAGTCGACGCGATCGACCAAACCCTTGGTGGTCCGCAACGTGCGACGGATACGTGGGTACAAACACTGATAGCCTTCTCGCGTCAGATGTTCGACGGCACGGGCTTCTTCGCGGGGGCGGGTATTGACGACGTACCACTTCACGATCGCTGTCCTTCCTGAAAGTCTGGCGAATGCGAACCTTGAATCCTGGGAGTCAAGGCGCCAACGGCACGGCCACAGCCGCAGTCAGGGCTAAGGTTCGCGCTGTCGTCCCGCTGTCGTTGCAATACTGCGGGCCGCGCAGTGTACGAGAAGTGCCACCCATTGAACAATCTTGACTTGCGCCGCGCAACGTGCAACCGGCGCATTGTCTGAATTCCGGTTCAGGCGCCCAGCAGCTTGCGAAAATACGCAATGGTCGGTGGCAACCCGAGATCAAGCGCAATTTTTGGTTCCCAACCAAGCACTTGTCGCGCTTGATCGATCACCGGCTGGCGCTGCATCGGATCGTCGGAAGGCAGGGCCTTTTGTTCGATCTGCGATTGAGATTCAGTCAGCGCCAGCACTTTTTCGGCCAACTGCCGGATCGTGAACTCACCCGGATTGCCCAGATTGATCGGGCCAGTGATCGTATCGTCCGAATTCATCAGGCGAATCAAGCCGTCCACCAGATCATCGACGAAGCAAAAAGACCTGGTCTGGGAACCATCGCCGTAAACTGTGATCGCCTCCCCTGAAAGTGCCTGCACGATGAAGTTGGAAACAACGCGACCATCGGCCGGGTGCATGCGCGGACCATAGGTGTTGAAAATGCGCGCGACTTTTATGCTGAGGCGATGCTGGCGGTGATAGTCGAAGAACAGCGTTTCCGCGCAGCGCTTGCCTTCGTCGTAACACGAGCGAATACCGATCGGATTGACGTGCCCCCAGTAGTTCTCGGGCTGCGGATGAACTTGCGGGTCGCCGTACACTTCACTGGTCGAGGCCTGCAAAATTTTGGCTCGCAGACGCTTGGCCAGTCCGAGCATGTTGATTGCACCATGCACGCTGGTCTTGATCGTCTGTACCGGATCTCGCTGGTAATGAATAGGCGATGCAGGACATGCGAGGTTATAGATTTCGTCGACTTCGACATACAACGGAAAGGTCACGTCATGTCGCAACAACTCGAAGCGCGGGTGGCCGAGCAAGTGTTCGACATTGTTCTTGCTGCCGGTAAAATAATTGTCGACGCACAGCACTTCATGGCCTTGGTCGATCAACCGATCGCACAGGTGCGAGCCGACGAATCCCGCGCCTCCGGTCACCAAGATTCGTTTCCGATCGCCACGCATCAAATCACCTCCGGCCGCGTCACCGAACGCCCCCGCCCGATACCATAGTAGGCGAGTCCTGCGGCCTCCACCGCCTTGGGGTCGAAAATGTTGCGCCCGTCGAAGATCGCCTTGTCCTTGAGCATTGTCGCCAGTGCAGCGAAGTCCGGACTCCAAAACGCCTTCCACTCGGTCACGATCGCCAATGCATGGGCGCTATCCACGGCGTCCATTGGCTCATCGACGAGGCACAGGTCAGCGCGAGCGCCGAATATTCTCTCGGCCTCGTGACGCGCCTCTGGATCGAACGCCCGCACCTTGGCACCGGCCTGCCAAAGTGCGTTCAATAAATGTCGAGACGGCGCCTCGCGCATGTCGTCGGTGTTTGGCTTGAACGACAGGCCCCAGACCGCAATCGTCTTGCCCGCAAGATCGCCGAAGTGCTTTTGCATCAGTGTGAATAGCTTGTGCTTCTGCTCCTGGTTGACTGCCTCCACGGCATCCAGAATGCGCGTCTGATAACCCACCGCGGCGGCTGTTCTTCCGAGCGCCTGGACGTCTTTTGGGAAACACGAACCGCCGTAGCCGATGCCGGGATAAATGAACGCATAACCGATGCGCGGATCGGAGCCGATACCCAGCCGCACCGATTCGACGTCCGCACCAACGCGTTCGGCAATATTGGCCACTTCATTCATGAAACTGATCTTGGTCGCCAGCATCGCATTGGCCGCGTACTTGGTCAGTTCCGCAGAACGCGGATCCATCACAACGATGCGCTCGTGATCGCGATTGAATGGCGCATACAAGCGCTTCAACAAGGCTACAGCTTCGGCGCTGGTGGTGCCGATCACGATGCGATCTGGCTTCATACAATCCTTGACCGCATCGCCCTCTTTCAGGAATTCAGGGTTCGAGACCACATCGAATGCCACGTTGACAGCGCGCGAGCCGAGTTCGCGCTCAATCGCCGCGCGAACGCGATCGGCAGTGCCCACCGGGACGGTCGACTTGTTCACAACAACGGCATATCGCGACAGATGCTTGCCGATCTCGGCCGCGACCGCGAGTACATATCGCAGGTCGGCGCTGCCATCTTCGTCGGGCGGCGTGCCGACGGCGATAAAAATGATCTCCCCGTGACCGATGGCCTCTGCCGCGTCCGTCGTGAACTTCAATGTACCCGCGTCGCGATTGCGCGCAACGATGTCATGAAGGCCAGGCTCATAAATCGGTATCTCGCCCGCATTCAACCGATCGATCTTGTCACGATCGACATCGACACAGACCACATGTTTGCCGACTTCGGCAAGACATGCTCCGGTAACCAGACCGACATAGCCGGTGCCAAAAATGGAAACGCGCATGGATGAGCTTTCTTAAGAGTAAGGATTCGACGGCGTCTGCCTACGGCCAGGTGCAAACCGTGCAACTCCCCGTCAACGTCACGACCGCCAACGGCTCCGCTGGACCGACCGTTACCAGCGCTTCAGACGCCGGACTATAGCCACGCCATCCTCAATTGTTGACTCCGATCGCGATTATTTTCTGCCCGCGAATTGCCATTTGCCGTCATTTCTCAGAAACTTAGCGCCAAGAGTTGAGGTCCCAGGTGATATCGCCGATGCCAAATTCGCTACCCATGATTATCAAACTGAGCTTGGTTGCCGCCCTTCTCCTCAGTGGAATGGCGCATTCCGCCAACATCTACAAGTACACTGACCGCAACGGCATCACGGTGTACACGAACATCAAACCGCGCGGCGTCGCAGCGCGTGTGATTGGCACTTACTCGTGTCCGGCCTGCAAAGTCGACTCGAAGGTCGACTGGAATGCAACGGGGCTGAATCTCACGGCATACAGTGGCCAAATCTCCGCCGCAAGCAACCTAAACAACGTCGACGAATCGATGGTGCGCGCCATCATCCACGCCGAAAGCGCCTATCGACACGAGGCGCTTTCGCCGGTTGGCGCTCAGGGACTGATGCAGTTGATGCCAGGCACTGCCGGAATGTATGGCGTGACCAATGCGTTTGATCCCGACCAGAACATTGCTGCAGGCGTCAAACATCTGCGCATGTTGCTCGATATGTTCGATGGCGACTTCGAACTGGCTGCCGCCGGCTACAACGCTGGCGAAAACGCGGTGCTGCGCTTCGGCGGCATTCCGCCCTACGCTGAAACCCAGGTTTACGTACAACGAGTGGGCGTATTGCAGAAGCGTTACGCCACTGAACTCAAGGGAGCCGCAGCACCTGCGTTGGCGGCTGCGGGCTCCGAATAGCTGGTGTTCGACAGACGGCGTATCCGCGGGCCGTCAGGACGCTTTGCCGATCACCAGCCAAGGTTCTGCGGGTGTCTGAAGCTGCCAGGAGCGACGCTTCATATCGATCACCAGTCGTGTCCCTGCCATCGCGCTGGCGCCGACATTCGCGAAAGGCAGGCTGGTAAAGCGAAAGTTGCCCTGGAGGCGAATGGCTCGACCCTGAAGCGTAGCGTCGCTATTGAGGTAACCAACCTCGGTGCTCATGACCTTGTCGACCAGGCGAATTTCTTTACCTGCGCGCAACTCGCTCTCGAACTTGATCTGCTTGTGTACATCGCCACCGAAGTCGATTCCGCCTGGGTTACCGGTATCGATGTGGACCGGCAGTGTCTGGCCTGAAAGCTCCAATTCCGCGACCGGCAGTCCGCGCACGTCCAGCCGACCTTCAATCGCCACGTCGGCCGACTCCGTTTCTGGCGCGGCGGTCACGACGAAACGCCGTTTCGCAAAGTCCAATGTGATCTGGCGATCCGGGAACTGATTGTTACCGATAATCAGTTCCACCCCGGGCGGCATCATTCCTTCTTCAGCCACGATTGCATCGGTCCCTCGCCCTACGGCGGGAATTGGCTGACCCGCAATTTCAAGACCGGAGATCGAAACCAACTGGATTGGCTTGGGCTCGCCACCGGCCGGGCTGCCAACCAGGGCTTCGCCGATGATCTCCAACTGAAATTTCTCTACGAGCCGACGGTCAATCATGCCGCCCTGCGATCCCGTGTCATAGGTGACCTGGACATCGACACCTCCGAATTTTCCCGCAATGCTGGGCCGCGCATCGATATTCATCTCTATGTCGATTGGACTCGCCTGACTAACAGAGCCGTGCGTTTCATGGCCGTCAGTTCGGGCTTGGATGTGGCTGGAAGAAACCGCCAGGCAAAGCGCGACGATGGCCGGGATTGGGGCACAACGATTCATTTCTGAACTCCATAATTAGTACGATTAGTACTATATGGACGACACAGGCGGCATGAACGTGACGGAAGTCACGGCGACCTGTTTTTTTGAACAATGCAACCAATTTGG
This sequence comes from Lysobacterales bacterium, assembly GCA_022844165.1. GTDB lineage: Bacteria > Pseudomonadota > Gammaproteobacteria > Xanthomonadales > SZUA-5 > JALHMH01. The sequence continues at coordinate 22,029 of JALHMH010000024.1, read as the reverse complement.
GCAAGATTGCGGCGCTACAGAACCTAAGGAATTGGACTTGGCAGAGCTCACCGATCTTGAAGGCGCAGCATTGGCTGAAGTGGCGCGACGAGGCGTTGCGACCAGTTACGCGATCTCACGAGCATTCGCCGACTCGCCTTCGGAGTTTTGGTCTGGTTCGGCCGGCGCTGTCTATCCAATGCTCCGGCGATTGACCGAACGCGGCTTACTGGCCGCCGATATGGGTGCGCGCGGTCGGCGCGCGCATATTGGCTACTCGCTCAATGCAGCGGGACACGCCGCGCTCAAAGCGTGGCTATTGGATCCTAAACGCGGCAGCGGCCTCGGGTTTGATCCTTTGCGTACGCGTGCGGTGCATCTGCATCTGGCGAGCGCCGATGAAGTTGACACGTTTCTGGCGCAAATTCGCGTTGCCATGCAAGAGCAAAGCACACACATAGCTTGGCAAGACGACGAACGACTGAGCGCGATCCACGAGGCGGTCTTGCAAAACCGTCGAGACCTATTGCAACGGCTGACTAAGGTGCTCAAGAAATTCTCGACTTAGCAGGCTGTTGAGAAACAGCCTGCGGGCGCGAACCATGGATGGTTCGCACATGGGTCGAGCACGTAAGTGCTTGATCCATGGAGAGCGAGTCTGGACATGTGCCGAACTCGCGACTTGAGAAACGCACAGGAAGTGCGTTTCTCAACAACGTGTTAGAGCGCTTATCAAAGCGCACGCAACGGTCGCACTTCAGTTTTTCTGTAGACGTTCCGCCATCTTCGCCTGCACGACCTCGAGCGCCTTTGTCGGGCGCAACATGACTTTGAAGTCGACGATTTTGCCGTCGCAAAATCGAATGAGATCGACCCCATTGACATACACGCCGTCGATCTCCGTTTCAAATTCAAGGAGCGCCTCGTCGCCAACTGCAATCTCGCGCACATAGCGAAAATTTGGGTTGCCGATGATCTGCATCGCAGCCGTGAGATAGGCCATCGCGAACGCCCTCCCACGCATCGCTCGATGCATGACAGGCGAATGGAACACCACATCCTCTGCGAGCAATATCGCAAGTTCATTCGGATCGCGCGTGCGCACCACGTTGTGCCAGGAATGAAGCGCGGACATGACCATAAGTTCCTTTGTCAAGTGGCGAGCGTTGCCGGGCCGCTTAAGCGCGGCTTGACGCTCCAGCGACTAGTGTAATGCCTTACCACGGTGCAAGAGATTTCCGCTGCATTTTGACCCTGGGCGAAGCGCAAGACTCAGCCATACCACCTGGACGAACTCATGAAAATTGCCCTTTGGTTTCCGGTGCTCATACTGAGCGCTGGCATTGCAGCACAAGAACCACCAGCTGAGGTCCCGCAAGCAGAACGCGAGAATGATGACATTGCGGTTGAGGAGGTCGTGGTCAGCGTGGCGCGGCCCGGCCCGGGTCTTTGGCGTGTGTCCAAGGACGAGCACGAATTGTGGGTCTTGGGCACGGTCTCTCCCGTGCCGAAACGCATGAAATGGGATTCGACGCTCGTCGAAGGTGTGATTGAGGATGCGGGTCTGGTCCTTCTCGGCCCCAGGATTGAAGTCGACGCCGATGTGGGATTTTTCGGTGCGATGGCACTGTTGCCGAGCGCGATGCGAATGCGCAACAACCCGGAAAAGGAAAAACTCAAAGATGTGATGCCGGCGGATGAGTACGCGCGCTTTCTCAACCTCAAGAAGCGCTATATGCCACGCGATCGCTCGATCGAGAAGCGCCGGCCACTGGTGGCCGCTGGCGAACTGTACGAACGGTCGGTGGAACGGGTCGGGCTGCAGTTGGACAGCGTCACGCAAAAGGTGATCAAACGCGCTGCCAAACGCAACAAACTCAAACCCATCGAGCCCGAATACAAGATCAAGATCGACGACGTCAAAGCACTGGTGAAGGAGTTCAACGCAACGTCGCTCGACGACCTGGCCTGCTTAAAACAGACCATGACCTTCATTGAGCAGGATCTCGGTGCCGCCAAGGCGCGCGCAACAGCCTGGGCCGATGGCGACATCGCCACCTTGAAAAACGTGCCGCTCACCGATCGCCGCCATGCGTGCGAGAACGCCATCATGCGTTCGGATGTGATCAAAAAGCGCGGCTACGATGAACTGCCCAAACGCCTTGCGGAAACATGGCTGGCAGCGGCCGAAGCCGCTATCGCAGAACATGAAGTGAGTTTCGCGGTACTGCCGATGCGCCAGGTCATGGACAGCGACGGCTATCTCGCGATGCTCGCCGCGCGAGGATATCTGGTAGAGGCACCTGGGGAGTGAGGTTGGTCAGTCGTCGCCTACCTTAGCTGGCGGCAAAAGGCTGGCCAGCTCGCGACGCGGTGTGGCGCGAATGATGGAATCTTCGCGTTGCCCGGCGGATAAGCGCAGCGCGCCGGCGAGTGCGATCATGGCGCCGTTGTCGGTGCAAAACGCCGGGCGTGGGAAGTAGACATCGCACTGCGGCAGGGCGAGCAAGCGCTCGCGCAACCGCTTGTTCGCGCCGACTCCTCCCGCCACGACCAGCCGCGAGCGCTGCGACCGGTGTAGCGCTCGCTGGCATTTCCAAACCAACGTGTCGACGACAGCGTCCTCGAATCCGCGCGCGATATCTGCGTCCCGAGAACGATCGTCGCCTTGCGCTTTGATCGCGAGCATCACCTGCGTCTTCAAGCCGCTGAAACTGAAATCAAGCGTTGGGCGATCGGTCAGTGGCCGCGAGAATTTGAAGGCGCCGGCAACGCCAGATTGCGCCAACTGAGCCAACGCCGGTCCGCCCGGATATGGCAAACCCAGCAGTTTGGCGGTTTTGTCGAAGGCCTCGCCCGCGGCATCGTCCAGTGTATCGCCGAGCAGTTCGTAGCGGCCGACGCCCTGCACATCCATCAACAGCGAGTGCCCGCCAGAAACGATGAGAGCCACAAACGGAAAAGCAGGTGATGGCGTTTCCAATAACGGCGCCAGCAAGTGGCCCTCGAGATGATGCACGCCCAGCGCCGGCACATTCAGCGTCCAGGCCAGAGTTTTTGCCAACGTTGCACCGGTCAGCAACGCACCAATCAATCCCGGACCCTCAGTGTACGCAATACCGTCCAGATCGCGACGCGTCAATTGCGCCTGCATCAACACCTCGTCGATCAACGGCAATAAGCGCAGAATGTGATCGCGCGAGGCCAATTCGGGCACCACACCGCCGTAGTCGTTGTGCAATTGCGTCTGGCTGTGCAATCGATCCGCGAGCAGTCCGCGCTCGGTGTCGTAAATCGCCAGTCCGGTTTCATCGCAACTGGTTTCGATGCCTAAAATGCGCATTGGAGAATGGCGGACATGGTCTAGGGAGTCGTAGAGGGTACATCAGCACAGAGCATGCCTCTGCCGACACTGGGAATTTAAGCTTCCTCAGGTTCACTTTCCAGGCATCATCGCAATGGCCGAAAAGAAAAAGGCATTGGGACGGCTGAACTCGATCGTCGCTTTGATTGATCATGCACGAGGCTCAACAATGGCTCTACTGACCAACTGACTCCGACTCTTCCGCCCCGCTTACCATCCGACGGCTCATGTCACTGACGACAATCCTGATCAACAATCTCCGGGTCGATACGATTATCGGGGTATACGATGTTGAAAAACTCGCACCGCAGGCGCTGAAGTTAGACGTTTCGCTCAGGCTCGACAGCCAGCGTTCCGCGCGCAGCGATGCGCTTCGCGACACGGTCGACTATGACGACGTCTGCGCCGCGATTCGCAGTTTCGGGCAATGCCATCGTTTCGAGCTGCTGGAGCGGTTTACGCATGAGTTAGGCGGTGAGTTAATGCGCCGCTATCCACTCAGGAGTTTGACGCTGACCGCATGGAAGCGCGTCGTCGGACTTTTGCCGGCAGAGATCGCGGTGCGCGTCGACCTCGACCGCGATTCGATCAACGCTGCTCAAGGCGATTTCGATGACTAGCGAGGCTTCGCCTCAGACCGCCGAGTATTGCTGGCTTCGCCAGACACCGTACTTGCCAAAACCCCCATTGAGCGCTGCGCGCTCATTTCCGGCCCCGCGGCACAGCCGCCGGTCGTTCGGCTCGGCACACGCCTAGCGGCGTGTCGGCGCCGATCCTCACCCCCCTTGTACTCAAGGGGGCTTCAACAGCCAAAGCCGCTCCGACGAGAACTTGACTCAAATGATAAGATCCCGCTCAGACAAGGACTCTAGCGCAGTCGCCGCACAACGGCTAAGTCCCGAGTTATGGTAGCCGAGCGGCAGCCGGCTTACTTGCTGCTGGTGTTGGGCAGCAACGTCTCTCCAGAACGGAACATCGATCGCGCTCTGGAACTCTTGTATGGGCAGTTTTCAGTCGTGAAACAGTCGGCGCGAGTGCTCACCGCAGCGCAAGACGATGCCCCGCCTTATCTCAATCTGGCGCTACTGGTGCATGCCGACATGCAGCGTCAATCGGAGCCACGTAGCGATCTAAAACTCGCACTGCGCGAGATCGAAGCTCGCGTCGGTCGCATCCGCCCGTCGTCAACACCAATGTTGTGCCCCATCGACATCGATGCCGTGGCGCAGTGGCCGCCACTGTTGGTGTTGGATGAAAAGACCTGGCGCTCGTCCTATTTCGCCGCACTGATGGCGCACATCGAGCCCTGGTTCGCAACGCCTTGACGTTGTGCAGCGCACAACGGCACACTCGCTACAAAAGCCAAGGCGAAAACGATGACGCAAGCCAGCGCCCCGGTATTCGACGAGATGCACAGCGACGGCGCAACACGTGCGCCCTACGCGCTGATCGACGCATGGTTGCAGGCGCTGCCACCCGAACATGTGGCACTCAAGCGACGCGAAGCTGAAGAATGGTTTCGGCGCATCGGCATCACCTTTGCCGTGTACAGCGAAGGCGGCGATCCGGAACGGCTGATTCCCTTCGACCTGATCCCGCGAGTGCTTGCGCAGTCTGAATGGCAACGCCTGCAGCGCGGGCTTGAGCAGCGTGTGCGGGCGCTCAACGCCTTCATCCACGATGTTTATCATGATCGCGAGATCCTGCGCGCGGGGCGCGTGCCGCAACAGCTGGTGTTGGGCAATCCGCAGTTCCGCCCGGAAATGGCCGGATTCGAGCTGCCGCGCCGGGTCTACACGCATATTGCAGGCATTGACCTGGTCCGGACCGGCCCAGACCAGTACTACGTGCTGGAAGACAATTGTCGAACGCCTTCAGGCGTCTCGTACATGCTGGAAAATCGTGAGGTGATGTTGCGGTTGTTCCCAGAGCTGTTCCGTCGTGCCAGCGTCGCGCCGGTAGCGCACTATCCCGACGAACTCCTGGAAACACTACGCAGTGTGGCGCCGGTTCATTGCCGCGGCGAACCGACAGTCGTGCTGTTGTCGCCCGGGATTCACAACAGCGCCTATTACGAACACGCTTTTCTGGCCGACGAAATGGGCATCGAACTGGTCGAAGGCGCGGATCTGATTGTTCGCGACGACATTTGTTATATGCGCACCACCGGCGGACTTGAGCGTGTCGACGTGGTGTATCGACGCATCGATGACGACTATATCGATCCCCTCGCCTTTCGGGAAAACTCGCTGCTCGGTGTTCCGGGTTTGTATTTTGCCTATCGTGCCGGCAACGTGAATCTCGCCAACGCGATTGGCGCGGGCATCGCCGACGACAAGGCGGTGTACATCCATGTGCCCGAGATGGTGCGGTTTTACTTGGGCGAAGAACCACTGCTGGCCAATGTACCGACCTTCGATTGCCGTAAACCAGACGACCTGAAGTACGTGCTTGAGCATCTCCATGAGCTGGTGGTCAAAGAGGTGCATGGCTCTGGTGGTTACGGGATGCTGGTCGGACCGCATGCCAGCAGTGCCGAACGAGCTGCGTTCGCTGCGCAACTACGAGCCAGGCCGCACGAGTACATCGCGCAACCGACATTGGCGCTGTCGACGGTACCGACGTTCGTCGAAAACGGCATCGCGCCGCGCCATGTCGACTTACGTCCCTTCGTACTCACCGGCGAGTGCACGCGTATTGTGCCCGGCGGCCTGACGCGCGTTGCGCTGCGCGAAGGCTCGTTGGTGGTGAATTCCTCGCAAGGCGGCGGCACCAAAGACACCTGGGTGCTCGAGAATGACAAGGGGCTCGATTAATGCTGGCGCGCACTGCTTCCAATTTGTATTGGCTGGCGCGTGATCTGGAACGTGCCGACTACACCGCGCGTCTGCTGCTATCGGCGGCGCATTTGTCGGCCGTGCGCGCAGATGGCGACCGCGACAGCGAGTGGCGTGCGGCACTGGCGGCATCCGGCAGCTCGCTGGAAAACGCCGACAGCACACGTGTGGTGCGATACCTGGCTTTCGACAGCTCCAATGCGTCGTCCATCGTCAGCTGTCTGGAAAACGCACGGCGAAACGCGCGTGCCGTGCGCACGGCATTGACCGTGGATATGTGGGATGCGGTGAATGGCACATGGCTCGAATTGCGCAGCTTCGATCCGGCAAAGATGGACGAGGATCGGCTCAGCGCCTTTTTAGATTGGGTCAAAGCGCGCACCGGCTTGTTCCATGGAGCTTACGCCAGCACGCTGCTGCGCACCGACGGGTTTCGCTTTACCCGTCTTGGACAGTTTCTTGAGCGCGCCGACAACAGCGCGCGGTTGCTCGCCGAACGCGTATCCGCAAGCCTGTCCACAAGCGACGCTCAGAACATCGATGATCAAGCTGCATTGGCGGTCTTGCGCGTCGTCGGCGCTCGGCGCGCCTATCGCGTCTTCTACAAAGGCCGCGTTGCGCCACGTGCGGTGGCGGAACTGCTGATGCTGCGGCCGGAGTTTCCGCGCTCGCTGGTCTACTGTTTTGAGCAGATCACGCAGCAACTCGCGGAAATTCGCGACCAGGATCCGCGACAAAGCGCCGAGTGCAAACGGCTCGCGCACCTCATGTACGCGCAGCTGCGCTTCGGCCGCATCGACGATGTGCTCGATGCTCACCCGACGGCGCGGCTGCGCGATCTGATCGCGCGGATCGGCGAGATCAGCGCACAAGTCGCTCGCGGATATTGCTTCTGACGCGTTTGTTTGGTGAATCCTTGACGGAGCGGAATCGCATGCAAATCGTGATCGATCACACGACCACTTATCGCTATGGCGATGCACCGCTGCGCGTACATCAGGCCTTGAGATTATGGCCAGTGCCCGGTGGCGGACAGGTCATCTACGAGTGGCGTGTCGACGTCGATGGGCGCAAGATTCGGCCCACGAGCAGAGACGGCTTTGGCAATCCAGTTGCAACGCATGTCGCCGAAGGCCCCTCCGCCGCGCTCAGGCTGCATGTGCATGCCGAAGTCGAAACGCTCGATCGCCATGGTGTGGTTGGGCACACCGAAGATTCGTTGCCGCCAGCGTTTTTTGTCCATCCAACGCTGCTCACGAGCGCGGATGCGGCCATCCTGGAAATGGCTCATGGAACCGCGCGCGATTCCGAGAGCGACGTTGCCCGTCTGCATCGCCTCAGTGCCGCCGTTCGCGAGCGTATCGACTATCAACCGTTGACGACCGACGTCGCAACGCCGGCCGCGGAGGCTTTGGCAGCCGGCGCCGGTGTGTGCCAGGATCACGCCCACGTGCTGCTGGCCGCAGCGCGCGCGCTGGGCCATCCGGCGCGCTATGTGTCTGGATATTTGTGCGCCAGCGCCGAACAAATCGCCGCGAGTCATGCCTGGGTTGAGATCTATGTCGAGGGCCTGGGGTGGGTGGGGTTCGATCCAGCCAACCAGATTTGTCCGGACGAGCGCTACGTGCGCGTGGCGACCGGGCGAGACTATCGCGATGCGGCGCCCGTGCGCGGCGTGCGCGTCGGCGGTGGTATTGAGTCCCTTGAAGTCCTGGTGAGAGTTGGCGATCAATAGGGCAACGCTCGTTTCGGCTATCTTTCCCTGTTTGCTCAGCGCGATCTGCATATGACCTATTGCGTCGGTCTCTTGCTCGAACCAGGCTTGGTCATGCTCGCCGACACGCGGACCAACGCGGGCATGGACAACATTTCGACATTCGCCAAGCTGCATGTTTTTCACAAGCCGGGCGATCGACTGATTTCGGTGATGACCTCGGGCAATCTGGCGGTATCGCAGTCCGTGGTGAATCTGATCCAGGAGGGGTTGCCCGAATCCGACGCTGGGCAGAAGGACACTGTGTACACGGTTCCCACCATGTTCCGCGCCGCAGAACTCGTTGGCGAAGCTGTGCGCCATGTCCACAAAATTCATGGCGAGGCAATGCGCAAACAAGACGTGCGCTTCGATGTCTCGGTGTTGGTTGGCGGGCAAATTGCCGGCCGTACCCTGCGCCTGTTTCAGATCTACGCGGCCGGCAATTTTATCGAAGCCACGCGCGACACGCCTTTCCTGCAGATCGGCGAACACAAGTACGGCAAGCCCATTCTCGATCGCGCCGTGCGCCCCGATATGCCGCTCGCCGATGGTGTCAAACTGGCGCTGATTTCGATGGACTCGACCCTTCGGTCGAATCTCTCGGTTGGGTTGCCGCTGGACTTGCTGGTTCATCGCCGCGACGACATGAGCCACGCCTGCGTGCGCCGCATCGGCGAACACGATCCTTATTTCCAGATGATCCGCGAACGCTGGTCCACAGCACTACGCGACGCCCATCGCGCCATGCCCGCGCCCGAGTGGGGGTTCTAGTGCGAACCAAGGATGGTTCGCTGATGGTTTGTGCACGTAAGTGGTTGATCCATAGGGATCGAGTCCGGACATGCGCCGGACCCGCGACTTGCGGAACGCACAGATTTTTGGACTTTTGCAGCCTTGTGAGTACGGAGAGCAAACACACATGGTCTCGCTCGAACTGAAAGTGCCGCCACTCATCGTGTTTGCAGTTGCGGCTGGCGCAGCCTGGGCGCTGTCGCAGATCACCCCGACATGGAACCTTGAATTCGGCTCCGCAGTCGTCGCTGCGGCCCTGCTCTTCGCACTTGGAACTGCGGTCGCACTCGCTGGCGTAGCTTCGTTCCGTTCGCAGGGCACAACGATCAATCCCATGGTGCCCGAGCGCTCGGCTCGTGTGGTGCAGGCCGGCGTATACCGATGGAGCCGCAATCCAATGTATCTGGGCATGCTGCTGGTGCTTTTGGCAGTTGCAACTTGCCTGAAAAGCGCCGCTGCGCTGGTCGTGCTGCCGGCCTTTGTGTGGTACATGAACCGCTTTCAGATCGCGCCCGAGGAGCGGGCACTACTGAACAAGTTTGGTTCGGAATATGCCGGGTACATGGTCAAGGTCAGGCGGTGGCTATAAGCCGGGCTAACCGCTCATTCCTTCGCTGGCCGCTTCCATCCCTTGATGGTCGCCTGTTTGGCCCGCGCCACGGTGAGCTCGCCCGCAGGCGCATCTTTGGCGATGACTGAGCCCGCACCGATCGTTGCGCCAGCGCCGATGGTCACTGGCGCGACCAACGATGAATTCGAGCCCACGAATGCATCGTCGCCGATCTTTGTCTGATGTTTGTTGACGCCATCGTAGTTGCAGGTGATCGTGCCTGCGCCGATGTTGGCGCGATGGCCGACGATGGTGTCACCCACATAGCTCAGGTGATTGGCTTTGCTGCTATCGCTAAAGTGCGCTTGTTTGGTCTCGACAAAATTCCCGATGTGCACGCCTTGCCCAAGCACAGTACCGGGTCGCAAACGCGCGAATGGCCCGATGCGGCAAGGCCCTATCGTCACCACCCCGTCGAGATCGCAGTGCGCGAGCACTTCGGTGCCCGCAGCGAGTACCGAATTGCGCACGCGCGAGTAGGGACCGATAAGTACATCGTCGCCCAGCGACACTTCGCCCTCGAGGATGACATCGATGTCCAGCGACACATCGCTGCCTACCGCGACCGTACCACGCACATCGACCCGCGCCGCATCGGCGACACGCACGCCGTTGTGACACAGCGTCGCCACGCAACGGCGCTGATATAGGCGTTCAAGTTCCGCAAGTTGCAGCGGATCGTTTGCACCGAAAGCCTCGCCCGCATCCCGGCAGGCAACGATGCCTGCCCCATTGCCGTCGCTCGCCGCGAACGCAAAAACGTCGGTCAGATACAACTCGCCCTGCGCATTATTCGGCTCAATGCGGGCCAGCCATCCGCGCAGGACGCCGGCCTCGCACGCGATCACACCGGTGTTGACCACAGTGATGGCGCGCGTCGCATCATCCGCATCGCGCTCTTCGACGATCGTAGCGACGCGGCCACGCGCGTCGAACACGACACGGCCGTAACCCTGCGGATTTTCAAGCGTCGCCGTCAGCACTTGCAAGCCGCTGCCCAACGCCAGCGGCGCCAAGGTTGCAGCGGTTAACAGTGGCACGTCGCCATACAACACGAGAACGCGCGCATCCTCCGGCAATCCTGCCAGTGCCAATCCCACTGCATGTCCGGTGCCTCGCTGGGCCGCCTGTTCCACCCAAACCAGATCGCCAGCATCGGCGAACGCGGCTCTAAGCTGCTCGCCACGATGCCCATAGACCACCCTGATTCCGGCCGGATTCAATGATCGCGCGGTGTCGATGACGTGGCGCAACATCGGCTTTCCGGCCACTGGCAACAGCACCTTCGGCCGGCGACTGCGCATGCGCTTGCCCTCGCCCGCCGCCAGGATCAGGATATGAAGTTTTGCATTTGGGGCAGCTAACTTGGACATGGTTTGCAAACAACAAGACAAAGGAGTCGAAGATCAACGTCAACCAACCGGTGGGATCGGAACAGTCGCGGCAGGCTTAAGACGTATGCGTTGGTTGTCAAGCCAGTTACAGAATCCGCGCATAGTTCGCCGGTTTTGCTCCACGCACACAGGCTAAGTCCACGCCCAGGTCGAAACTCACAAAACGACCTTGGTTTTGTACGGCTAAGGCAAGCAAATACGCATCGGTGAGCTGGCGATGGCCGAGTAGATGATTCCAAAGCAAACGATCCGTGTGCAGCGTGTTCAGGTCGTCCGGCCAGAAACTGTGGTTGTTCTGGCTGGCTTGGGTTAGCCGCTTCGCGACTTCGGCCATCGGAAACGGGGAGCCAGGGTAGCTGGGCTGCGCCATGATTCGGATACAGCCGTTTTGCGTGATCGGGCAAGACGCCCAGCCATCCTGCAGATTTTGCAGCATCCAGTTTTGCGCATTGACGTGGTGCACATGGCCTGCGTCAAGCAACGCAATTAGCACATTGACGTCCAACAAGGCGCGCATCAAATCCCTTCTGCCTCGCGCAGTTGCTCAATCATGCGCTCGCTAACCACTACGCCACGTGCTGGAAACGGGATAAAGCCGCTGGCTGTCGGTGAGCAAGGGGTCGTTGGCGTGCCGATCAAAGCTTGTCGCACCAATTTAGACACAGCCGCTCCGATCGAAATCTGGTAGTGCTTAGCGTGCTGCTTAGCTGCAAGCAAGACGTCTTCATCCAGGTCCAAGGTCGTTCGCATCGCAATCATATGATGACGTGATGCGCAGATGCTTCCACATACTCGAATCGCACGCAATGTGTCGGTTCAGCAAGTTCAATGATAGGCGGGCATCAAAAGCGCTGACGCAGATTGCGCAACTTTGCATCGTGGGCAGTCGCTGCTCGCGCAACAGCTGGCGCTGAAGGGCCGTATGCATGAAGTTAGCCTTGATGTGAAGCTGAGAAAGCGAAAGCCGCTCCGAGAAAATTTGGCTGAAACAACAAGATCCCGCTACATCTGAGCGGTCTGAATAACCCTAGCGAGGCTTCGCCTCAGACCGCCGAGCACTGCTGGCTTCGTCCGACAGCGTACTCGCCACAACCCCGCGCTTCGTATTTCCGGCCCAGCGGCGCAGCCGCCGGGCGCTCGACTCGGCACACGCCTGCGGCGTGTCAGCGCCGAGTCTCACCCCCATGACTCAAGGGGCTGCAAAAGCCTAAGCCGCTCCGCAGAAAATTTGACTCAAATGTACAGATCCGGCTCCGTCAAGACTCTAGCGAGCGGGCCGAGAGCAAGGCGCACCGCGCGCAGGAACCGCAGTGGACATAGAGTCCATGAGGGTGAAGCGGTCTTTCGAGCGGCATGCCGCGAGCCGCTGAACGCCACGCAACTTGTTGCGTGGCCGGGGAGCGAGCACGGAGCAACGCAGCTGTCGACCCGCGCAGTAGGTTATTCAAACCGCTCATCAAGGACTTCGGCGCTATGCTCGGGCCTGAGCAAGCACAAACACGAATTGGATTCCAAGATGACTGGTCGCGACCGCGTTTTCGCGGCATTGATGACGGCAGGCGCGTGTGCACTGATCGCGGCGGATCCAATGCACGGCCAGCAGTCCCCATTGGGCGAATTGCCGGTGCCGGCCGGAAATCCGATCACACCCGCCAAGATCGCACTTGGCAAGGCGCTGTTTTGGGACGAACAACTGTCACTGACCGGGACCATCGCGTGCGGCACTTGTCATAGGCCGCAAGCCGCAGGCACCGATCCACGCAGTTTGCTGCTGGGCGATTCGGCTCGCCATCCGGGCCCCGACAATGTGCCTGGCAATGCAGACGACACCATCGCCTCACCGGGCGTACCCGCGCATGATGCGTTTGGCAACTACTTGATGGATCCGCTCTTCGCGCTGCAACCGCAAGTTGGGCGGCGCAAAGCCGGCCCGGTGATCAACGCCGCATTCGCCGGTTCGCTGTTTTGGGACGGACGGGCCGACAGCTACTTTCGCGATCCGTTGACGAACCAAGTGTTGCTGCCGAACTTCGCAGCGCTGGAAAACCAGGCGCTCGGTCCTTTGGTCAACACCAGCGAGATGGGCCATGTGGGCGTGACGCTGAGCAGCCTTAGCGCACGCTTGAGCGGCATTCAACCGCTGGCCCTGGCAAGCGACGTTCCCCTCGCGCTGAGCGCGCAGATCGGGCGACGCAGCTATCCGGAGATGTTCGCGCTTGCCTTCGGTAGTGCCGATATCACACCGGCGCGGCTGGCGATGGCCATCGCGACTTACCAGCGAACACTCATCGCCGATCAGGCGCCGCTCGACGCACATCTGGCGGGCACGCCATCGCTGACGCCACTCGAACTACAAGGCCAACAGCTGTTCCAAAGCAACGACTGCGCGTTCTGTCATTCTGGTCCGCTGATGACCGATGGGCGTTTTCACTACATCGGTGTTCGCCCCGTTGCCGAAGACCCGGGCCGTGGCGCCTTCGATAGCGACCCAGCGATGCTGGGCAGGATGTTGACCCCTGGATTACGCGGCCTGGCCGACCGGGCACCCTACATGCGGAACGGTCGCTTCGAGACGATCGAAGACGTCGTCGAATTTTATAACCGTGGCGGCGACTTCAACGCGCCCAACAAGGCTTCGCAAGTCCGCTCGCGCAACTGGTCACAGGCGCAAAAAACCGCGCTCGCTGCATTCTTGCGACGACCGCTGACCGATCCGCGCGTGACCGCTGAATTGCCACCGTTCGACCGCCCCACGCTGTACACCGAAACCACGCGCGTGCCGCAGATCAGCGGCACCGGACGCGCCGGTAGTGGCGGCACCGTGCCGCAAATCACCGCACTGGAGCCGCCGCTGATCGGAAATGCCAATTTCACGATCGTTGTGTCCCGGGCGCTGGGTGGTACAAACGGTGTGCTCGTGGTTTCAAACACCGATCCCGGGCTTCCTACCAATCCGCCCAACGGCAGCTTCGCAAATATGCCGTTCACGCTCAATGGCAACGGCGCCGCTGCCGGGCACGGGTCGGTGCACTTGAACCTGTCTGCCGAACAACTGATCTCTGGGCAAACGCTCTGGGCGCGCGCCTATGTCAGCGATCCTGGCGCGGCCGGCGGGATCGCGGTCACGCCGGCAGTGAGTTTTACGATTTTTGGCCAGTTGCCAGAGATGATTTTCGCATCTGGATTGGAGTGAGTTCCTCACCGGCAATGCGTTGGCGCCGTCATAGTTCCGACGAGTCGGCCCACCTTAACCTCGGCCGTTTCAGGGCCTGAACGTTTGCCTACGTGCGCGATCTGTTCGACGTTTACACCCTTGCGTGACGCTCGCGGCGCTGCTGCTGTGACTCGGGCCATGGATTGGCCGCAGCAATTTCAGTAGCGGCTATGATCGACACAACTCCTCAGGCAAGCCAAGTCGATGCGTCTTGTAGACCAGAATTGCATTCCCCGCCGCGGCGACGCTCATCGTCTCGATGCAGCGCAGATTTCCGCGCTGTTGGTGGAGATCCCCGAATGGACTGCGGCAAATGGGCTGCTGACGCGCAGTTTCGCGTTCGGAGATTTTCACCGCACAATGGCCTTCGTCAATCAGGTCGCGCAGATCGCGCACGCGCAGGATCACCACCCTGATCTTGTTGTGAGTTTTGGCAGCTGCACCGTGTCGTGGAACACGCACGACGTCGGCGGGTTGTCGTTAAACGATTTGATCTGCGCGGCTAAAGTCGATGCGCTATGAGTCGTGTCGCCTTGGCGCTGGCAACGGCGCTTGTCGGCATCGCCGCTGCTTTTTCCATCAGCAGTTGGAGCTTCGAGCGTTTTCTGGTTGATGCGTTTGACCGCGATATTCATCACATCGAACGCAGTGAATCACGTCTGAGCCTGAGCTTCGACACGATCGAAGACCTCATCATCGACGCCGAAGACGGTTTGGACAACGTCCAGACCAACGGCGGCTCCGTACAGGCGCGATTGACTACTGGCCAGGCGAATGTGCGTTTGAATTTGCGCGGACGTTGGCTGGATGCACGCCGCTTCCAGCAGCTGATCGCAACCATCGACATCAATGCGCCAGCCGAAATGGTGTTGATTTTCGACGAACCTGGCCGGTTGGTGGAGAACAAGGTGCGTGTGGCGCTGGTGGCTGGGCGCAACGAACTGAACCTGCCACTTTCACAAATGCCTTGGCTGACCGGCTCGGATCAGCAGGCGCAGAAATGGGGCGGAAGCAGCGGCAGGGTTGCCGAACTGCGACTGTACCTGCGCAGCGCCAGCGGCGCAGTGTTGATCCTCGACGAGGTGCGATTCGTCGAGTCGTTGCCGGGGAATCTTTTGCCATCGAACCCGATAGACCGCGTCGAATGGCGGAGCAGCGACAGCCAAAGCGATCTGCATTCGCAAACTGCCTCGCGACTCGGTGTGCGTCTCCCGGTTTGGCTGGATACGCCGGAACGCTTGCTCGCCATTCGCGACGCGGCTCGCCAAGCGGATCCAGAGACCCTCTTCTACCCGGCGTTGCGGACGCCAGCAGCCGATTCCGCACCAAGACCAACGTTTGCCGCAGACCTGCCAATGGCTCTTGTGCTTTGCATCGGGGCGATGTTGCTCGTGGTCAGGACGCAACAGGGACGACTGCCGCAACCGGGCCGAGCCATCCTGTTACTGGTGGCAGCAACTGCGCCATGGATCTGGCTGCTGCTGAGCCGTCATTTCGACGCAGATCCTGGCGCGAACGCCTGGGCGGTGTTGTTGATCTGTCTGGTCTTCATCCTGTCCAACCTGCGCCTGCAAGACGTTCACTGGATAGGTGATCACGCGGCATGGATCGCCATACTCAAATGGACATTGCCTTTGGCTGTCCTCACGGTTGGCGCGGGACTGGTCTTCGACCATTTCGAATGGCAGTCGCGCGGCCGAGTACTGGGTTACCTGCCATTCGTTGCCGTGCAACAACTGGTTCTACTGGGCTTCCTTTTGCCGCATGCCAGAGGCTTGAGCAACTACGCCGTTGTGATAGCGGCTGCACTCTTTGGCCTGCTACATGTACCGAATTTCGCGCTCACGGTTGCATCGGCGTTCGCCGCATTTCTGTGGTGCCAGCACTTCTCGACCCATCGATCCTTTGCGCCCATCGTCTTTTCGCATGTTGTACTCGGACTGGCTGCAGTGAGTTTTGCGCCCCCGTTTCTGCTGTACTCCGCGGAGGCGGGTGCGCGCTATTTCCTATTGAAATAATGAGGCCCGCGGCAACCGCAAAAAACCGAAACGTAGAAACTCACTCATGCCGTCAACAGCTTCCCGCGGCGCAGTGCCACTGAGCCGGCGACTTTCGCAATGCGCAAACCTGCTGGTACCACGCGTCCACTTTCTCGCGCGAACAGCAGGCCATCAACAGGGCTGAATACAGGCGTGAGCGAGCCTGCCGACGGATCGAGGATTTCAGCGATCAACTCTCCTTTGCTCACCGTTGCGCCCAATGGCGCGCGATGGATCAGAACGCCTCCAACGGGCGCGGGCACCGGCATCGAACCCTCCAGGGGCGTTGCCGTGCAGGGCGTCGGAACAGCGACTGGATCGCCGGCAATGTAGCCGCGATGAATCAGGAAGTCGACAATCGCTTCTGCATCCGTGCGCGCAAAATCGTGCGTCACATCGGTCTCACCGCGCAACTCGACGGTCGTCGCTTCGCACGCAAACTCCGCCGCAAATCGGTGATCGGTGCGCGCCGCAATCAGTGCAGCCAACTTGCCAAGCAACATCGAGCAGCTCTCGTCGAACGGTCCACCACCCGAGTCGTCGGACAATAGTGCAGCGCGCGCACCCAACAAACCGGCGAGTGGCGCAAAAGTCTGCCAGCTCCAGTTCGTGGTGTAGAGGTGCATAACGGCTTCGTTGTCGCAGTGCAAATCCAGCACGAGGTCGGCATCAATGGCCAGACCCAACAGCGTTGCCCGCAGGCTGTCAAGTTCGGTATCGCAACGAAGTGCATTTGCTGCATCGCGCAGTACTGTGCGTACTTCGGCCAAGTTCGGCGCCCGCTCCCGAAGAATCGCCTGGAGGCGATCGAAAGCTGCCTCGCTCAATTCCGCATAATTTCGATTGAAATTCTCGCCGCTCGATAGCTCAAAGCGTCCAAGGCCACGACCCAGGATCCGTTGCTGCAATCCGATCGGATTGGCCATCGGTACCAACACAATGCGCTCAAGCACGCTGCCCTGGGCCTCAAGATCCGCCAGCCTTTGCCGCAGGTACCAACCGACGAGCAAACCCGGCGGCTCGTCGGCATGCAATGCGCACTGAATGTACGCCTTTCTGGTGCTGGTTTCTGGACCGAAGTGCAGACTCGGCAACGTGCGGGTCGTTCCCGGCATCGAAGCCGTCAATGGGTGTTGCTCGATTCGCATGCGTCTGCCATTCACTGATGAGTGCGGCGAATGATCGCAGCACGACGCCCCATGGGCCATGGGGAAGTCGAAACGACGGCGCTTTCTGGTGATTTGCAGAGCCGAATCATTGCCATGAGGCCCTCGAATGCCTCGAACGTCGCAAATTCGCATTGATGTAAAAAGGGATGGCGCGAGCCTAAGCTGGGCTAAGCTCGATGCGTACCGCTGCCGCTGCGCGGCGCGCCTTCTCGCGGGCGGCGAACAAGGTTTCAGCCCGCGCCAGAGCTACACCCATGCGCCGGCGACCGGCGACTGTGGGTTTGCCGAACAATCGGATGTCGGTGTCGGGTTCGGTCAGCGCCGAATCGACGCCGTAGTACCGCGGGGCGACGCCGTTACCCTCGGCCAGAATCGCGACCGACGCTGCCGGCGCACGACTACGCACCACCGGAATCGGCAAACCGAGGATTGCGCGAACATGCAGCGCGAATTCTGAAAGGTCTTGCGAAATCAGCGTCACCAGGCCGGTATCGTGCGGTCTGGGCGACACTTCGGAAAACAGCACCTCGTCGCCACGCACGAATAACTCGACACCGAATAGTCCACGGCCACCCAGCGCATCAGTGATCTGCATTGCGATCGCCTGCGCCTTTTTGAGTGCCGCAGGCGCCATGGGTTGCGGTTGCCACGACTCGCGATAGTCGCCATCTTCCTGGTAATGGCCAATGGGCTCGCAAAACAGCGTTCCATCGCGATGCCGCACAGTCAGCAAGGTAATTTCGAAATCGAAGGGAACGAAACCTTCGACGATGACCCTCCCGGCTCCAGCCCGGCCACCCGCCTGCGCGTATTGCCAGGCCGCATCCACATCGGCGGATGTTCGTACGATACTCTGCCCTTTGCCGCTGGAACTCATCAGCGGCTTGACAACACACGGCAGGCCCAGCGCCAACAGTGCGTCGCGATAGCTTGCTTCGTCGTCGCAGAAACGGAAGGGCGACGTGGGCAAACCGAGCGTTTCGGCGGCCAGTCGGCGAATCCCCTCGCGGTCCATGGTCAGGCGTGCGGCGCGCGCGGTGGGGATCACCACCAGGCCTTCCTGCTCCATCGCTTCGAGCGTCGGTGTGTTGATCGCCTCAAGTTCCGGCACCACCCAATCCGGGCGCTCGGCTTCGATGACCGCACGCAACTGCGCGGCGTCGAGCATGTCAATCGTATGCGCTCGATGCGCTACCTGCATCGCCGGCGCATTGTGATATCGATCGACGGCGATGACCTCAATGCCCAGGCGCTGCGCCTCGATGGCAACCTCCTTCCCGAGTTCGCCCGATCCGAGCAACATGAGCTTTTGAGCGGAGCTGGTTAACGCAGTGCCAATCATGAACTGCCCTTTTTTGTGACGTTTTCTTTACAAGTTTGCCGATGCGGCATTTGGCAGAATAGCTGGACTCGACGACTTCGTGAGATCCTGAATGCTGCGTTCCAAGGGCCTGATGATTGCCCTGCTGTTATTGATCGCCTGGCCGTCGTGGGCAGAGACACAAAGCACCTGGCGCGCTGTGCTTTTCGACGGTCGGAAAGTGGGCTACGCCGTCACGGAGCGGGAGGTCCTGGGCAACGGCGTCATTCGCAGCGCCGAGATCATGTCGCTTGAAATTCAGCGCGATGGCGCCAGCGTATCCATGTCGTCGTTGGAAGAGACGCTCGAATCGAAAACGGGCGAACCGGTGGGTTTTCGTGCCGAGATTAAGACCGCCGGACAGACGCTCAGGTATCGGGGCAGCCGTCAAAGCGATGGCAAATTCAAGGTCGTCATCGATGGCGCTGGATCGACCCGCGAACAGACCATCGAGATTCCACCGTTCGCCAAGTTTTTTGAGGCGCAGCGCATCGCGCTCAGCAAAGCCATCGCCTCCGGCAAATCACTGCTCGCAATCGACGCTTTCATACCGAGCCAACTGGAAACCGTATCGCTGGAGACCAGCTTCAAGGGCAGGCGACGGGTCGAGCTGATGCAAAGCGAAGCGGAACTGATGGAGATCGAACAGATCGTTCGTTACCCGAATGGCCCGATGCAGGTGCATGCATTTGTCGACGACGTATTCGACGCACAGCGCATCCGCATGGATCTGATGGGCATGAAAATCGAACTACTGGCTTGCGATCAGGCGTGCGCAAAAGCGCCCAATCAGACACTCGACTTTCTCGACAAACTCGTCATCGCCGCGCCACGCGCGCTGACGAGGCGAGACCTGCAAAAGCCACTTCGCTACGTGTTGAAAATCGAAGGAACTGAAATTCAGCCTGCGCAGAGCAACCATCAACGAGTGTGGCGGGACGGCGAACAGTTGTGGGCAGCTGTCGCTCCGAGCGCCAGCGGCACTGGCGAAGTCGATCTGATTTACACGTTGCCGTCTGCCTGGGTGCAATCCGATAGCGTCATCATCCAGGACCTCGCCAAACGCGCTGCGGGCAAGGCAACCAAACCGGCGCAACAGATGGCCAACGCAGAGGCTTTTGTTCGCCAGTACATTTTCGGTAAAACCTTATCGGTGGGATATGCGTCGGCACTCGAAGTCGCGACATCGCGGCAGGGCGATTGCACCGAGCACGCGCTGCTGCTCACCGCAATTGCCCGCGCTTTAGGCATTCCTGCGCGCGTTGCGACTGGTTTGGCGTATGTACCCAGCTTCGGCGAGCGTGACCATGTATTTGTGCCGCACGCATGGATGGAAGCCCACATCGACGGCCGCTGGACAGGCTTCGATGCAGCACTCAATGGCTTCGACAGCGGCCATTTGGCCCTCGCCTTCGGCGATGGCGACCCGGTGCGCTATTTCGCCGGCGTAGCCTTGCTCGGCCGCTTGCAGATCGAGCGAGTCGAGTCGCCGTGATTTGCGTTTCGCTGCGGAATTCGAGGCAACTTCGAACCTTGGGCTCGATTCTCTATCGCGCAATATCGCTGACGCTTCTTTTGTCGGCACAGTGGATGTTCGCAGCCGACGCGGTGCCGCGTCCGGCTGGCCGCGTCACGGTTGCCGGCATCTTATCGGATGCGCGCTTGAGCGAAATCTCCGGCCTTGCAGTATCCAGACGCGCCAAGGATCGCTACTGGGCGCTCAACGATAGCGGTAACGAAGCAGCGCTATACCTGATCGACGGCCGCGGCCGCATTCGCAGCGAATTGCCAATCGAGGTACAGAACATCGATTGGGAAGCGCTGGAGAGTTTTCAGTGGAACGGGGCGGCATGGTTGTTGATCGCAGACACAGGCGACAACAACGCGCATCGCGACTTCGTCGATCTATGGCTGTTCGAGGAGCCGGATCCGCGGAAATTGCCGAGCAGCCTCGCGCCAAAACGACGCCTATCGATCCGTTTTCCCAGCAAGGCTTACGATGTCGAGGCGGTCACCGTCGATCCAGTTGCTGGCGAGATTTTGCTTTTGACCAAACGCACGGTTCCGGTGGTGTTGTATCGGGTACCGCTCGAAAGCGTTGGGCAGGTGACAGCCAGCAGAGTCGCAGAGCTTCAGGGAATTCTTCAGCCGACGGCAGCAGAGATCAAACGCGACGGGGCACTGAGTCGCTATCGATCACAAACAACGTCGATGCAACTCGATTGCGCGCGTACCTCGTTGCTGATCTTGACCTACGATTCGATTTATCGCTATGCAAGAGCGCCCGATCAGCGTTGGGAGATTGCGTTGATGGGCACCAATCCGTCCCGATCGACGATCGCTTTTTTGCCTCAAGCTGAGGCCATGACGCTGAATGCAACCTGCACCCACATCATTGTCGGCAGCGAAAAGACCCCCTCACCCCTGCTGCGCTTTCGCTACCGGCCTTTACCATGACTGGACGACGGGCAAAAGAAGCCTGGCGTGGCGCCATTCGTATGCCCGCGCTGGAACAACCCAAACCCATCCGCACCTCGCTCGGCGCCTGGATACGCCGCCTCGCTCGGCGGCGATATCAGGCGCTGCCATTGATGGCAGGACGAGAGTTTTGCCTGCGCCGCGGTTTGCGCCGCGAGCCTGAGCCCGATGTTCTGCGGCCGATCGGGCTGGACCGATTCGGGCGTCGCCATTGGCTGACGCCCGCCGCAGGTCAGGCCCTGAAGCATCTGCTGCGGGCCGCAGCAGGCTGCGGGATCCCATTGGAGGTCATTTCCAGCTATCGGAGCGTTTGCGCGCAAAGAGCCATCATCGCGCGCAAACTCAACGCCGGACAAAGCCTGGCAGACATCTATTCGGTCAACGCTCCACCGGGCTACAGCGAGCACCACAGCGGCCAGTGCGTCGACTTCGCCATACCGGGCGAAGTGCCCTTGACCGAAACCTTCGAATCGACATCCGCATTCGTGTGGTTGACGCGCCACGCGCATCTCTTCGGCTGGCGCATGAGCTATCCGCGCGGCAATGCACAGGGTTACATCTATGAACCCTGGCATTGGCGCTTCGCTGCGCCGGTCCTCGCCCCGCTTCACCTAAGGGGGCTTCAACAGCCAGCGCCGCTTCGGAGAAGCGGCTCACTCAAGAAGTCTCGGGGCGCGCGAAGCGCGGGTTGTGGCAAGCACGGTATTGGGCGAAGCCAACATCGCTCGGCGGTCTGAGGCGAAGTCTCGCTAGTGTGGTGTTCCGTCATTAAGTTGAACAATATTTCCGATGGATTTCGACGTTACGCAAGGCGCGACGAGGGTGAAAGTCGGTGGCTTTCGCGGCATGCCGCGAGCCGACTTGAACGACCGGCGGCTGCGCCGCCGGGCCGGACGACATAGCTCTTCTATGGCGACAAGAAGCAACGCTGCATGGGGTCGAAAGACGCGGAAATCGTTCAAGGTCATTACGGAACACCACACTAGTGTGGTGTCCCAAAAATAACTTGAACTATTTGTGGCGAGGTTTGTCTTTGT
>JALHMH010000023.1 GCA_022844165.1 Lysobacterales bacterium | reverse complement strand
CTGCGAACCTGGTGGCCCAGCCCGGGACCACGGTGTTGCAATACACGGGGCAGGCGCCCTTCCAAGCCGATGTCTTCGACAACCTGACGCACGATGCCACGCTGGCATTGTGGAATTCGCGCAATATGACCGGCGCTCCAATCTTCGATCACGCCCGCGGCTGGTATCAGTTGCACGTTTCGTCGCCGGGGGTTGATGCCGTTAACGCCGGACTGAGCGGCGACTTGCTGCAACGCAACGTTGTCGATCTCCCGCAAGTGAGCAACCGCAATGGCTTCATCGCCGACGTGGGTGCGCTTGAGCGACAACCGTAACATCGCCGGATCTCGGCGCGCCGGTTCGCTCCGGCGCGCCCTTCTCACGCAACCTTTAAACATCCATGAGCAACCGGTCGCGCATTCGGCCAATCACGTGCCGTTGCGGACAGTGTTCCTCGCCATTTGCGATGTGCGTGATGTGGCTGAGCACGACGTTGTGGAGCACCACAGTGTGCCGAGAAAGAGCAGGTCCGTGATCGCGCCGATTTGGGAGCGAGGCTGATCGGGTGTCGATTAAAAAGTCGCAACAAGAATGGCGGCGAGGGTCAGATAGATTCCTGTCAGCACAGCGGCAACAACTCCGACCGTTTTCGGCACGCTCTTACGCTCGACTTGAAGCGAAACAATTTGGTCGAGCGGGATTTCGATACGGCCGTTCTCGGTTTCACCACGGAGCGATTCGCCGTCCATCGTCGTCACCCGCAATTCGAATCGCTCGGCGGATACGGTCTGCACGGACACCCAAACGCCTACGATCCTGTCGCTGGGCGTGGCGAGCACTTGATCGCGGCGCAAGGTCGGAACGGACGAGCATCCGCTGGCAATGACAACGGCCAGGCCGATGCTCAGCATCCGTTTCATGCCGGCAGCCCCGCATTTCCCTGGCGCGCCTTCGCCTCGGCGAGTGCTTTCAAGCGTCGCAGGGTCTCGGGTAATCCTGCGTCAATACCGGGGCCAAGAAGCCTGGCCAGTACACCCTTCAACAGGCCAAAAAACCGGATTCTATGGACGACTTTGGTGCCACACCAAAACGGTATGAGTTCGTGCTCAAAGTCGATGCGAAACAACGGCGTTCGACTGCTCACTGTAAAGTGGCGACCGACCTCGAGAGAAGTCACCTGCATCGGTACCGCGCGCCCCCGCGTCGGCGTTAGTCGGCCGGTCGACCCGAGCACAAGCCCGCTCTCGAGCCACGCCGAACGTGTATCCGGATCCCAGACGTTCCAATGCTCAACGTCCTGATAGATGCGAAAGATCGTTGCAGGTGCAGCAGCGACGGCGATTCTCTTTTCGATCATGTTGCTTCCTTCTCTTGGCGTCGATGTTCAGTTCGAAGGTCGGTAATGCAGCCGCGGCATTCGTGAGGACAGCGTCCAGGACGACCTGAGCGCAGAGACGATGTTTGGCGTTCGAATAGGGCATCGCTGTCGCGGTTGAAAATCTGTAGCCAGCGTTGCGGAGAACCGTGCTCGTGCGGCAGGTGTCCTGAGCCAAATGTCCCTATCAAGGGTCGCGAATCCGTCTCACGCACTGTCGCCCTTCGGACATCCGCTATGCAGTCGAAACTACAGCGCCTTCTATTGACGTTCGCGGCACTCTCTGCATCGTTCGCGTGGGCGCAACAAGCTCAGTTGAACCTCGCCGGCAGCCTGCGCCACCCCGCCACTTCAAGCACCAGCGGATTTCGCTCGGAACAGATCGCGGCGGTCGCGGCGGGCAACCGCCTGGCAACGCTCAGCGCTCTGCCCGGTAGCTTTGAGGTTCAGGCGCGCGTCTACGCACGTATCGGTGGCGTCTGGCGGCTTGAAGCCCAGTGGGCGATTCCGAACCCGACCGGGGGAGATGTTGAAATTGAGCTATACGAGGACACTTTCGCAGTGAGCACACGTGAGCGGCCAGATTCGTTTGGGGTCTTGGTCCGGCTGTACACGCGGACTGCAGCGGGATGGCAATCAACGCAGACGCTGTCGGTTCCTGCGGCAGTATCCGATGCTAGCGGAACGCAGATCCGCGCCTCAGCATTGTCGAATGACCTATTAGCGCTCGCCATTCGATACCCGCAAGGCAACAACGGCTCCTACAACGAGATCGTGGCAGTGGTGCGCAACGGTAGTCGGTGGTCCCTGGGCCCGCGGGCTGAAATCAACGATCTCAGCGACACGGCACCAAATTCCATGGCCGCATCCGGCCGTCGTGTGGCTATTGGCTTCCCAGCGCAAAACGCAGGCTTGGGTGTCACAACCATTTTGGAGCTCGGCACGGACTGGCAACCGCACAGCGAGTTGAGGCTGCCTGCTGAAGTGATCCGGACCGACACACAAATTGAAGGCGGCCCACCGGGATGCTTTGGCTGCGCGCTGGCTTGGGACGGCGAGCGTCTGGCGGTGGGCGACGAAAGTCGCGAACGGGCTTGGGTATACCGTGAGCAAGACGGCGCTTGGCAGGTTCCAGCAGGCCACACACTGGAAAAACCCGCAAACACCGGAGACCTAAGCAAATTCGGATCCAGCGTCGCCTTGCGTGGGGACATGCTGCTCGTCGGTCATCCGAATCGACAGGTGGACACCACGGTCATCGGTGGGGCGGTGGCATTTCGCCTGGTCAACGGAGTGTGGCAACGCAGCACCACGTTGGCAGATCTCGACAACCAACCGGATGACTACGGCCGCCAGGTGGTGATCGGCGATGGGTTCGTTGGCGTGAGCGACACCGGGGTCATCACAGGGGACTTTGGTCCACGCGATGTCCCACAAATCGATTTACGGTCGTTCCCACAACAGGGTTTCTGGACCAGAGAACTGATACTCAGCTCACCGGACGGTGTGGCACGAGACTTCTTCGGCGGTCAAGTAGCGGCGGACGGACCGGATCGACTCCTGGTGTCGGCACCGGGCGCCGAGAATGCACTCAACTTGCAGCACGGCAGGATTTTTTACTATGAGCGGCGTGCCGAGCAGTGGGTACTGTCGGGTGAACTACCGACGCCCCCAGAGTTCGATGAGCAACCAGCCGGCGATGGGCACCTGCTCGGCCAACCTATCGTGCTTCGCGGCAATATCGCCATGGTGGCTGCGACAGGCTACGACCATCCCGTGCATGGCCGGGATATCGGTGCGGTATTCGTCTACGAATTCGCGCTAGGGCAATGGCAAATTCGGCAGCGAATTCTGGCTCCCACACCACAGGCGGGCGCGCAGTTTGGTAGCTCGGTGGTCTTCGATCGAATAGATGCCAATCGTGTCGTGATCGCGGCGCACTTGGAAGATGTTGCAGGGCGCGCCGCCGACACCGGCCGCGCGTATCTGTATCGCTTTGAGAGTGATCGGTGGCAGCTGCAACAGCGCATCGAACCGCCAGTGTTTGCTACCGCCGGCGAGCGCATGGGCTCGCTACCCGCATCGATGGTGCTGATCGGGCATCGGCTGTACATTTCGTCCTGGGGATTCAGCGCTTCCGGCACGCCATTCAGCGGCATTGTGCGGGTCTATCGGGATCTGGATAGCGGCCCGACTTTGGACTATGAAATTTACCCACAGGTGCCGAACGACTTCGGATACTTTGGCACATCGATCGCGACCGAAAGCACCACGCCCGATAGCGCGGTGCTGTACGTGGGGGCGCCGCAAGCAAAACAAAACGATGTGCGCACTGGCTCGCTCACCCGAGTGAGCTGCTTCCGGGACATCATTGCCGGCTTCTCGTGCACCCAGCAGACTTTGCCGAATCCATCCGGCGTGCGCGAGGGTGATTGGTATGGGTTCTTCGTTGATGCGCGATTCGGGTCCGTGCTCGCGTCCGCTGCGCTGGCGTCCTCCGTCGACCAGCCCTTCCCGCAGCTCGGTGCGTCATACCTGCTGCATCCCGGAACCAATACGGTACAACGTCTGGCGCCGCCTCCACCAGATTTCCCAGCACCGACACGATTCGGTGACCACGCCGCCATACTGTCAGGCGATACGAACACCGGAGTTCATCAGATCGTCGTGGCGGCGCCGCGGTACTTCGACCGTGTCGATGTGGCCGGTTACTACCCAGAAGCCGCGGCGTCAGGAAGAGTGTGGTTTTACGATGCCGCAGACCGTGTGTTCAGGGATGGTTTCGAGTGAACGCCAGGAGGCGCGTCATGACCGGGCAAAAAGACAAGAATTTGACTGAACTGCCGGCCGCCGCCGGCAACGACCGGCGACCGGCGATCGTTGACGTCTGGGCGCAAATCGTAACGCCGCGAATGGCCAGCCGGCCCTGGATGGAACCTCTGCTGCGCTGGATTGGCAGTAGCGTGGAGTCAGCTGTCGCAACGCCACATTCAACGCTACAAGCGATGGACGCTGCGGGTGTCGATATCGCGCTGTTATCGGCTTGGTATGGGCCCGAAGGCGATCTGATCAGCAATGCTGAAGTGGCCGATCAAATCGCCACGGCGCCGGAGCGCTTTCGTGGTTTGGCATCGGCGGATTTGAACGATCCGATGAAAGCAGTGCGCGAAATCCGCCGCTGGGTCGATGGCAAACGTTTTGTCGGCGTCCGAATGGTGCCTTGGTTATGGGGGCTGCCACCCAATGACCGCCGCTACTATCCGATTTACGCGGCATGCATTGATGCAGGTGTTCCGTTCTGCACACAGATTGGCCACACCGGGCCGCTACGTCGATCGGAGACCGGGCGCTTGATTCCTTACCTGGAAGAGGTCCTCCTGGACTTCCCGGAGCTGACGGTGATCGGTGGCCACGTCGGCTTTCCGTGGATCGATGAGCTGACCACGCTTGCGATCAAGTTTCCAAACTTCTACGTGGACACTTCCGCGTATGCCTTGAACCGATTGCCAGAGGCCTTCGTCCGCTGGATGAAAGGGCCGGGCGCAGGACGCGTCATGTTTGGCACCAACTGGCCGATGCTTTCGCCGCAGCGGTGTCTGGACGGCCTACCATCGCTGCATCTCAACGACGAGCAGCAAGACGCGTTTCTCGGTCTCATTGCCCGCAGAGTGTTTGGGTTGTGAATCGATGATGTCGCCGTTGCGATCGACCAGTCTGCGCGAAGCATGTTTGTCGACTGCGGCGTTTGCTGCGAACCTGACCACAATCGAATTGTGCACAGTTGACATCTCTGATTCGGCTGCCAGGTACGCCGACCGTGTCTCGTTTTTCCAATAGAACTCGTCAAGGAAGCTGCCCGGCGTTCGCCGGGTAGCGATAGGAAAATTCCTGGAGAGTTCTATGCTTCTTCGACGTACCGCGCCAGCGCTCCTGGCTTCGTTTTTGCTAATCACACAAGTCCACGCAGGCGATCAGCGCTTTCAAATCGTGGATAACGGCAACGCCGTGATGGACAACAAGACACAGCTGATCTGGGCGCGCTGCCTGGTCGGCATGACATGGAGCGGCAGCGCCTGCGAAGGCGAAGCTGAGATGATCGACTTGCGCAGCGCACTGGGGCGTTGGCCCGATTCAGGGCAATGGCGTGTTCCGAGCTTCGATGAGCTCATGGGCATCACCAGGCAATATCAGATTCCGCCGATCGATTTGGACGCATTTCCGAATTCGCCACCGATCGGTGTTTGGACATCCTCCGCTTACGCTCGGACTGAAGATCGTGCGCAGTACATCTCCTACGCAAATGGCGTGGAATACTTCGATTATCGCAGCGAGAAACATGCGATCCGTTTGGTGCGGAACAAATGATCGCTTTGAGACAGCCGCCCGCAGTGCATTTGGCCAGCCGCAGTTCGTCAACGTCTACAGCCGCGCCGTGAAATGCGGACGGTGCGGCACGTTTATTCGGATGTCGGTGGCGTGCTCGCGTCGCCTCGCTTCCGATAAACACCATCGAACAGGGTCTGCCATTCGTCGTCGCCTGCGTCGGCTTGCCACACCTGGCGCACGCTGCCATCGGGCTGTACGCGCCAGGTGATGTGTTGTTGATAGACCACGTAGATGGGCGCTTGACCCGGCGCCGACTTGGCTTCAGGGCGCCGGCCGCTGCCGCGCAGTTGCATCTGCGCATTATCGAACTCGCCTTCGAGCAACAGTACCTCGCCCGTCTGGTCGATCCAGGTTTGGTGCCAGACGCCGCGCTTGGCGTCGTAGCCATTGAGGCTCTCGCCTGCAAACCCGTCGAGCGTCTGGTATTGCTCGTGGATCGCGCAGCCCTTTGCGGCCAGGCTGATGGTGCTATGTGCGATCAGTTTGTCCTTCGCGTACACGTCCCATTGGCCCAGCCAGAAATCGAAGGCACGCTGTTCGGCGGAATCGCAGGCGCCTGTTGCGAGAAAGAGGTGTGCGCCCATCAGTAACAAACTGGTCATCGCACATCCTCGCTCGAATGGAACTCTGCGAGGTCAGCTTAGCGCGCTGGCTGGATTCCGCTATCAAATTCTTGCTTGATGGAGACCGGTCGGCGCGACCCCGCCATCCTGAGCTCGTGCTCCCTCTGTCGGGAACTCTGTGGCGCAGTGAAGACGCCATCTTCTGGCAGGTGGCGGCCATCGACTTGCCTTGCGATCATCGCGCCATGCACCGTCATCCACTGCTCTCATCAGACTTCGATCGGCTGGTTTACCAGAGCGAGCACTTGACGGTGGGCAGCTTTCGCGCGTCCGTCGCGCATCCGAGATTTTCCGATTCCGGGCCGGCGCCGGGGCATTTCTTCGTGTTTCCGCGCACCGCGGTTGCGATCCAGCACGAAGGTCAGCGGCAATTCGTCGCCGGTCCTCCGATCGTCACCTATTACAACCAGGGACAGATCTATCGCCGCGCCGCAATCGCGGCGGATGGCGATCGCTGCGAGTGGTTTGCGTTGTCCGAAACGCTGCTGTCGAGCGTGATCGCGGCGACCGATGCCGCGCACGATGGCAATCGTGGACGACCGTTTCGCGTGCCGTTCGGACCGAGCGACGCCACGTGTTATCTGGCACAACGGCGCTTTGTCGAAGATTGTCTCGGCGGTCGCGCGCCGGACGCTTTGACGGCGGAAGAGTGGGCGGCACATTTGCTGCACGCGGTGCTCGGGTACTGCACGCCCGTACCGCGCACTCAGGCACGCAGCACCACGCTGGCGCGCGAGCGCGATCTCGTCGAACAGGCAAAGATCGAGTTGTTGCAACCTGATCGTTGGCATTGGGGTTTGCAGGTGCTGGCACAGCGGCTTGGCTGTTCGGCATTTCACTTATGCCGTGTGTTTCGGCGCCACAGCGGCAGCAGCTTGCATGCGTTCAAGGAACAAGCGCGACTGCGCCATGCGTTGGAGGCATTACCCGATCGTACCGGCGATCTGACCGGGCTCGCGTTGGATTTAGGTTACACCAGCCACAGTCATTTCGGCGCCGCGTTCAAGAAGCACTTTGGCCTAAGCCCCACGCAATATGCGGCCCGACGAAACTAAGTGCGCGGTCTCGCCCGATGCGTTGCAGTGGCCGTCCAAGGATCGTCTGGCCATGGGTGTTTGGGATAGCGGCCTTTCAGTTCTTTTCTGACCTCGCCGTAGGTGCGATCCCAGAAGCTGCGCAGGTCTTGAGTGACTTGGATGGGCCTGCCGCCGGGCGACAACAAATGCAGTGTCAGCGGCACTTGCCCCGCGGCGATTCGCGGCGACTGCGGTAAGCCGAACAGTTCTTGCAATCTGATCGCCAACACCGGCGCCGACTTACCATAGTCGATCTTCCGGCGCTGGCCGCTCGGCGCCAAAAAGCTCTCCGGCGCTTCGTCATCGATACGCCGCCGATCGGCAAACGACAGCTGCGACATCAGCGCCTCGCCGAGCCGATCGGCGCCCATCGATTCGAGTTTGCTCACACCGGCCAGGAACGGTGCCAGCCACGTTTCAAGCGTCGCGAGCAAACCATCGTCGCTGACATCCGGCAGATCGCCGAAACCCTCGACGTTGCGCAAGAACTGCGCGCGTTCGCGCCATCGTTGCTGAGTCTCGGTAAACGGCAGAATGCGCAGACCACGTTGGCGGATGCGCGATAACTGCGCGGCGTTGAGTGCTTCCGCGTCGCGCACCGGTTCGACATGTTCGCTCAGCACGATGCCGGCGAAGCACTTTTGCACGCGCGCAATCACGCGATCGTTGGCATCGAACTCGACGATGCGCGCGTCTTGAAAGTGATTCGGGTAGTGGCGCTGCAACTGCGTTTCATCGAAAGGCGCTGCTTTCGCGATGCGAGCGTCGCCACCCAGGCCAGACAGCTCACTGACGGCGAGCCACGGTTCGCCGGTCAGCGGTGAGCCGACACGCAGGCTCGCGCCGCGTCCGTTCGCCAATCGATAGCGCTCGCCGCGATCGAGCCGCGCAATACGATCGGGAAACGCGTGCAATAACAAATCGCCCAAGGCCGCACGGCCAACCTCGCCGCCCTCGGGCAATTGCAACCGTCGTCGCCATTGCCTGGCGCTGTGATCGATGCTCCGCAGTGCGCTGGCACTGGCGGCGCCCAACGGTCGGCCGCGGCGCAGTGCGGCGAGTGCACCGTGGCGCTCACGCCAGTCTTCGGAGAATCGCGCCTCGCCTTGTAGCGGATCGCGTGCCTCAACCAGCGCCAACACATCCGCCGCAAGACCCGAACGCCCGGCGTGTACCACCAGATTGGCGAGCCTGGGATGCGTGCCGATCTCGCACAATCGCCGGCCATGCGCGGTGATGCGGCTCTGCGCGTCCAGTGCATCGAGTTGTCGCAAGGTGTCGATGGCCTGCGCCATTGCGCCGGCGGGTGGCGGCGTCAGGAACTGCAAATCGCTGCCGCCCCACGCGGCAAGCTCCAGCGCCAGCGGCGCCAGATCCGCGTCGAGCATTTCCGCGCGCCGCTCGGGCGCAAGGCGCTTATCCTGGCCCCACAATCGGATCACCAGACCAGGCCCCGATCGCGCCGCGCGCCCAGCGCGTTGTGTGGCCGAATCCTGGGCAATGAACTCTTGCGCCAGGGTCGCAAATCCGCTCGCAGGATCGAAGCGCGACACACGGGCGAGACCGCTGTCGACCACCGCGCGTACGCCGGGCAAAGTGACGCTGGACTCGGCCACATTGGTCGCCAGCACCACGTGCCGCCGGCCAGGCGCCGCGGCCTGGAGCGCTGCGGCCTGTGCTTCGATCGGCAAGTCGCCGTGCAGCGGCAGTACATCGATGTTCGCACGCGCCGGCAAGCTGCGAGCGGCGGCATCGATCTCCCGTTTGCCCGGCAGGAACACCAGCACGTCGCCCTCGCTGGTCGCCAGCGCCAGTTCCGTCGCGCGGGCGACGTGCATCGCCAGCGCTTCGTCGCGTTTGGCCGGCAGGTGTTCGATGCGCAGCGGAAAACTGCGGCCCTCGCTGCTGACACGCGTCGCATCGCACCAGCGCGCAAGGCGCTCGCCGTCGAGGGTGGCTGACATGATCAGCAGGCGCAGATCTTCGCGCAGTCCGCCCTGCGCATCGAGGGCCAGCGCCAGACCCAGATCGGTCGCCAGATGTCGCTCATGGAACTCATCGAAAATCAGACAGCCGATGCCACAGAGTTCTGGGTCTGCCTGGATCGTGCGCGTCAAGATGCCTTCTGTAACCACTTCGATGCGCGTGCGTGCGCTGACTTTGGATTCGAAGCGGATGCGGTAGCCGACCGTCTCGCCGACGCTCTCGCCGATGGCACTGGCCATGAACATCGCCGCGGCGCGCGCAGCGATTCGGCGCGGCTCGAGCATGACGATTTTGCGCCCCGCCAACCAAGGCGCATCCAGGAGTGCAAGCGGCACGACGGTCGTCTTGCCGGCGCCGGGCGGTGCTTCCAGTACCACGCGTGGATGCTGTGCTAGCGCAGTCTTCAGCTCTGGCAACGCGGCATGGATAGGCAGCATCGGGATGAGCAGAACGCCTTAGATCGCCCAGCCCGAATGGATGGCGACGATTCCACCCAGTAGATTGCGGACCGACACGCGTTCGAAACCCGCCTCTCGCATCAACGCTGCGAGCGTTTCCTGATCTGGGTGTTTGCGGATCGATTCGGCGAGGTAACGATAGCTGTCGGCATCGCCCGCAACGATTTTGCCGAGGCGCGGCAATACCTGGAACGAATAGGTGTCATATAGCGGCTTGAGCAAGGGTTGCCGCACGGCGGAGAACTCCAGCACCAGCGCCTGCCCGCCGACACAAAGCACACGGCGCATTTCTTGAAGCGCCTGCAACTGATCGGTCACATTGCGCAGACCGAAGGCGATCGTGACCCGATCAAAACTGCCGCTGGCGAACGGAATGCGCTGCGCGTTCACCCGCGCGGTGGCAACGTTGCGCAAGCCAGCGTCGAGCATACGATCCCGACCGATCGCCAACATCTCGGCATTAATATCGGAAAGTACAACCAGCCCCGAAGCGCCCACGATGGGCGCAACCAGGGCGCTGATATCGCCGGTGCCGCCGGCGAGATCGAGCACTTTATGACCAGGACGAAACTGCCCAGTTGCGACGAAATGTTGCTTCCACAGCCGATGCAAACCGAACGACATCAAATCGTTCATGACGTCGTAGCTCTTCGCTACGGATGTGAATACGCCACCGACCAGAGCCTGCTTTCGCTCGGCCGGGACGTCCGTGAAACCAAAATGTGTGGTCTTTCCCATGCGCCGAGAATAGGCGCAACCGACCGACTGTGGCAGGCTTCCAGAGGCGCCAGATCGCACCCGATGCTCGAGAAATTGTAGAAATCTGAATGAAACACACAAAGTAGTGGATTTCGCGCAACACCCTGTGGTACTTTTACAACCACTTCGATGGCGACGCAACACGCATCGAAGTACGCAGGGCGCGTTGAGGTAATCGTCACTCCAATTAAGAGACCCTCGATACCAGTGATCGAGGGTTTTTTTTGCCTGCATCATTCGCAGGCCAGCTTGAAGGAACGACCCATGCAATTGAATATGCTCAAGGCCAAGATCCACCGCGCCACGGTGACTCATGCGGAATTGCACTACGAAGGATCTTGTGCGATCGATGGATTGTTGTTGGACGCGTCGGGCATCCACGAGTACGAGCAGATCCACATCTACAACGTCACCAACGGCGAGCGCTTTGTCACTTATGCAATTCGCGCCGAAGAGAGTAGCGGAATCATTTCGATCAACGGCGCGGCGGCCCATCGAGCCAGCCCCGGCGATTTGATCATCATCGCCGCGTACGCAGGAGTCGCCGAGGCGGAACTGTCGCGCTTCCAGCCGATGCTGGTGTATGTCGACAGACAAAATCGCATGACGCATACCAACCGCAGCATCCCCAAGCAGATGGCCGAGATGGCCTGATGCTCGAATTGTTGCGAGCGCACGCAGTTCGCCATCGCGATTTGCGCGCGATGGTGGGAAGCGATCACGCGCGTGCCACGGCACTTTGCATCGAAATCGGCGGATTGTGGTTGGATTTCAGCAAGCAGCCGCTGACAACCGCGTTGCTGGACGATCTCGCGATCGCCGCCGATGCGCAGCATTTGCGCGGCGCACTGGACGATCTTTTTGCCGGCGCCATCGTGAACCCATCGGAGCAACGCGCAGCGCTGCATCCGCTGCTGCGCGCAAGCGAAGCGCCGCCGCACCTGCTGGCACAACATACGGCAATGCACGCGGCGCGTGTCGAAATGGCGGCGTTGGCCGAACGCCTCGCCGAACGTGGTGTTGAGACCTTGGTCAATCTCGGTATCGGCGGCTCCGACCTTGGGCCCAAACTCGCCTACGAGGCACTTCGGTCGCATCGGATCGACGGGCGACAGTTGCGTTTCGTTGCTAACGTCGACGGCGCCGCGCTCGAGGCGGCGCTCGGTGGCCTGGATCCTGCTCGCTGCGCGTTCGTGTTGGCATCGAAGAGCTTCGGCACGCAGGAAACGCGCATGAACGCGGTCAGCGCGATGCGCTGGCTGCAAGAGCACGGATTGTCGTCAGCAGCCATCTCGGAACGTATGGTGGCATTGACGTCCAAACCCGAGGCCGCACGTGCGTTCGGTATTCGCGACGATTCGATTCTGACGTTCGATGAAGCGATCGGCGGCCGCTATTCGTTGTGGAGTGCGATTGGTTTTCCTCTGGTTTTTGCGTTTGGACCTGAGCGTTTTGCGGCATTGCTCGATGGTGCGGCATGCATCGATCGCCATGTCCGGTCGGCGCCGTGGCAACGCAACGCGCCATTCCTGATGGCGATCGTCGAGTTACTGCATCGCGTGGGCTATGGCTATCCGGCACAAGCCGTTGTGGCTTATGACGAGCGTTTGGCGCGTCTGCCGGAGTATTTGCAGCAGCTGGTCATGGAATCGAATGGCAAGTCAATCGGCGTGGATGGCAGGCAATTGAGTGTTCCGGCGGCACCGGTGATCTGGGGCGGCGTCGGGACGAGCGTGCAACATGCTTTTTTTCAGGCCCTGCATCAGGGTACCGATGTGGTGCCGGTGACCTTTGTCGCGGCACGTTTGGCAGACCATCGGTTTGCCGACCATCATCCGGCCCTGCTGGCGAATCTGGCGGCGCAGAGCGCGGCGTTGTTGCGCGGTCGCAGCTTCGACGAAGCATTGGCGCAAGAATCGACGCGAGACACGGCGGCTGTTGCGCGCGCCCAGCAGCGGGTGTTTGGCGGCAATCGACCCAGCTCGACCCTGCTGATGGAGCGACTGACGCCGCACGCCTTGGGTTCGTTGATCGCATTGTATGAACACCAGGTCTTTCTGACCGGGCGCCTGCTCGGCATAAACTCGTTCGATCAATGGGGCGTCGAACTGGGCAAAGAGCTTTGCGGTGAATTGCTGCCGCTGCTGACCGACGCCGATCAACCCCTTCCACCGCATCTGGACGCCGGTACGCTGGCGATGTTGCGGCGATTGAGGTCTGTCAGCGGTTAGAGTGGCGATGCACGACCAAAAACGAAGCCCGGTCACCCGGGCTTCGTAGATTCAAACCAACACCAGGCTTGACGCCCGATGTGCGGGTTTATTCGCCTTCTTTCTTCAGCTCGTCCGCTTTGTCTTTGGCAGCATCAGCCGCCTGCTGTGCCGCATCCGCAACGCCCTGCGCAGCGTCGCCTGCAGCAGCCGTGGCGGCAGCCGCCGCATCCGTGGCCGCAGCAGCTGCAGCATCCGTCGCGGTTGCAGCGGCGTCGGTCACGGCCGCGGCCGCGGCGTCGGTGGCCGCAGCAGCAGCGTCAGTGGCGGCAGCAGCAGCGTCGGTCGCGGCAGCGGCCGCATCGGTGGCAGCATCGGTGACGGTGGCGGCAGCGTCGGTCACCGCAGCGGCCGCGTCTGCTGCCGGTGTCGCCGGCGCTTCTTGCTGCGCTGGGGCGGGTGGTTCGTTGTTGCTGGTGCCTTGATCGCCACAGGCGGCCAAAAGTGCCAACGACGCGGTCAGCGCCGTAAACTGGATCAGTTTCATGGAAAAGTCCTCAAAGTGGGTCATGACGATCTGATTTGACAACCAGATGACCGAATTGCGTTTCGGCTAACGTCCATTGTAGCCGTCTTTTGGCACTTGCCAAGCTCCAAAGTGCGAGCAGTGGCTGAAATGGCTGCCCAAAACTGCCAACTGCGTCCGCGCATTTTGTCGTTCCGCGCGCTCTGCTTCCCAGATTCGCCCGACGCGCGCATGATTGCGCATTGTCGAACCTTGGGTAGCTGCCGACGGACAGGACAGCGCCGGTCGCCCGCCGGTTTTGAATCGCCTTCGGGGGGAGGCACAATGGCCAACGCACGAACTCGATTCGACACCATCTGCGAGTACCTCGGGCGCATGCACGAAGCGTCGGTCGGGCAGCTGTATGGCAAACCCTGTGTGCTGATCAAAGGTCACGCGTTCCTGGTTTTCTGCTTCGATGGCATGGCTTTCCGTTTGCGCGGGCGAGTGCGGTTGCAAGCCACAACACTGGAAGGTGCGCGGTATTGGGACCCACTCGGACGGGACATCCCGAGCATGGACTGGGTTCTGATCCCAGAACAGCACTTCTTGCGTTGGGACCGGTTTGCGCTTGACGCAGCGAGGTTCGCCAAGGAGGGCTTTTCGGTACGCGATTTGCCACGCGGCACGGTGCCCGTCGAGGCACCGGCTACCAACCCTGCTGAGCGCTCCCTTCGTCGTCTGGTGCCCAGTTTCAACCTATCGAAGCTCTGGGCGCTCGTGCCAATCGGCCGTGCAGAACGCAGTTGAGTGATTACGGTACCTCAGCCAGGAATGCGCGCCGCTCTTCAACGGTCATGGCCAACAGTCGCCTGCGCAAGCTGTCTCGTTCGGCCAGCGGCAGTGCCTGCATATGCGCGCGCATCGCGCGGCGCTCAGGTCCGGTCAGACCATCGATCATCGCGCGCGTCGCTTCGCGTTCGGTCGCTGGCATCTGTCGCCAGTGGTCGCGAAGCGCATCGTTGCGCCGTGTGGCCTGCATTGCAGTGAGAAAAGCTCGGCGTTCGGCGGGCGACATCGCCTCGAAGCGACGGCGCAGCTCAGCACGCTCGTGTGCCGGCAAATGACGGAAACGCTCGGCGACCTGACGCAACTCGCGCTGCGCCTGTGGTGGTAGCGTCTGGAACGCCTCAAAGCGTTCGCGAATTTGCTGCCGTCGCGCTTCGCTCATTTCCTGCCAGCGCGCCAGACGGCGACCAGCCTCGGCACGTTCGTTGGCATCCATGTCGAGCCAACGCTGCGCGCCGCGGACGAGCCGCTGCTGCGTTTTGTCGTCGAGTTGCGACCAGGTGTCACGATGCGGCTCCAGCACGCGTTGTTCGTCGGCGGTCAGCGAAGAAAATTCCACCGCCAGCGCGGGCAGCGCCAGGAGCAATAGCCAGCACAGGCTAACGAGGCGGAGGCGGGCGGTCATTGTCGTCATCGGTTGCTTCGGTTTCCATCGCATCGGTGAGCGCTTCTGGATCGTCATCGTCATCGAATTCGCCCAGATACAACAGCAAATCAGCGCTCGGGGCTTCCACCGGCAAATCCGCCGGCGGCGGTTCGGCCGCGAGCGCAAAAGCCAGCAACAAGATCATGAGGGCTCGCGCAAATCGAGCTCATCGGGCGGCCCTTCGGCGTGTTTCAGCCAGGCATAAAACTCCAGTTCTTCGATCAACTCCAGATCGCCATCGGATATAAGCTCATCGAACACGGGCGCCGTCGGCACCGGTGCGTACCAAAGACTGGACAGCGCCAACAGCATCGCGCACGCTGTCACTGCAGAGCCGAACCATGCCCATCGCGGCGTCGGTGAGGTCGCCAACGCGCGCTGCCGTGCCTGGTTCAGGCGCGATATTGTCGCCGCGTCGAGGTGCGCCACGTCATCGTCCAGTTGCGCGCATACCAAAGCGCTCAAGCGTTCGTCGTTCATATGTGATCCTTCAAGCGTTCCCGCAGACTTTCCATGGCACGGAACAGGTGCGTTTTGACGCTGCCCTCAGAACAGCCCATGGCCTGAGCCGTGGCCGCGACATCCAGCCCCTCCCACTGGCGGAACAAAAAAGCCTGCCGCTGTCGATTCGGCAACGATCTCAATGCGCTCTCAATCGCCCGACCGGATGCGGCCGCGCCCAGTGCCACAGACGGCTCTGGCTGGCGCGGATCGGGCATCTGCGCCAGTTCATCCCCGTCATCGTCATCGCGAGACGAAAAGAATCCCCTCCAGCGCGAGCGTACTTCGAACCGACGGTGATGATCCAGGATTTTGTTGTCGATCACGCGCCAAAACAAGGGCGCCCATTCGTCGTCCGATTTGTGACTGTAGCTTTTGACAAAACTCAGCATCGCCTCCTGCACCAACTCGAGCGCGTCTTCCCGCTGACGAACCGCCAGCTCTGCCATGCGCAGCGCGCGGCGCTCGACGCCACGGAGAAAGTCGTTCAGGCGGGCGCATTGGGCGGGCGATCTAGACATCGCACCCGCGATGGGTAATGGTGAGATGGTGGATAACACCGCATTCATCGGTCATCGAAATCCAGGACAACTGCTGGCCCCTAACGGTGCGCAACGCTTTTGGTTGACACGCCCCGGCGACGGGCTCGGCAATCTCCGCCCGTTCGAACTCGCGGCGCTTGCTGCCCGTTAAACAGCGCTCGCCCACGGCATGCGCCAGCCGATGATCCGAGGCAAGATCATCTCGCATTCCGCTCCCGCAACTCGCGCATCACCTTCTCATTGTCCGCGTGTTGCCGCACAGCCTGCACACGGTGTTCGCGATGTCGATCTCTCAGCGCACGCTCCACGTCCTTGTAGCGATACGACAAAGCGCCCAAAAACAGCTCACGATCACCCGCCGCGGAGAGCACGTTGAAGAGCCGCCGCAGCCCGTAGAGCCGGCCCACGTAATCGCGGGCCACTTCTGGTTTGAAGTCGACGTGGATCGCCGGTCCGCGCCGGGTACTGCGCAGCTGCGCTCGCTGGATGTCGTCCCACGGAATGAACTGCTGCGATTGGCGAATGTCCCAGATGCCGTCATGATCGATGATCAATATCGGACCTGTATTGGCGAGCGCACGCATGGCGGCGACCGCCCACCAGAGGAGAATAAGGCCGATTGGCGTGAGAAAAACCGCCGCCAGCAGACCCATTTGCGGCAATATGACGCCAAATGCAATGCCGACGTAAGCAACAGCACCAGCTGCGACCAGACAGCCGATCAGACCAGCGATCAACAGTGGTCGCGAATAGCGTAGTTCGAGTGATTTGCGATTCACGGCGCTGACCGAGAATCGCTTTCAATGCCGACCACGATGGTGTCGCGCCACTGCTTGGCCCGATACAGAGCGTCATCGGCACGCCGCATCGATTCATCGGGTGCTCCGTTTGCCGAAGGCAAGACGCCGATGCTGACAGTCAGAGACACCTTTTTCTCCCCTAAGTGTATCGGCAGGCTACGCGTCTGCGTGAGAATTTGCTGCGCCGCTTTGAGCGGGTCAACCGCATTCCGATCGAGTACGAGTACGAACTCTTCGCCACCCGTCCGAGCTGCCAGACGTTTGGGCTCGTAGCTCGTCAACAGGCCGGCGAACTGCTGCAGTATGCGATCGCCCGCTGCATGGCCGAAGGTATCGTTAATGCGTTTGAAGTGATCCAGATCAAGCGCCAGGATCGCGACGTTTTCCGCGGCGCTCAGTACCTCGAACAATTGCCGGCGGTTGGCCAGCCCCGTCAGGGGATCGGTGACTGCCAATCGCTGCAGTTCGGCGTTGCGCGCACGCAGCTCCGTTGTCTGTTCTGCAATCTTGCGTTCCAGTGTTGCGCGCTGCACGGCTAACCACCGCGCACGCCAGGAGCCGAATCCAAAGCCGACACCCAACAGCGTCAACAAAGCCAACATGATCGTGCTGGTGCGCTGGTACCACATGGCGGCAACATTGAGGTGCAGCAGCGTTGCCTGCGCTGCACTGTCCGCAACGTCGTTTGCCAGTACCTGGACCTCAAGGCGATGTTGGCCCGCAGGCAGACGCTCCAGCATAAAATCCGGATGCGCGCCCAGGCTCACCCACTCGCCCGTTCGGCTCTCCGAAAGCAGGCGCACCGAATACCGCAGCTGCCGCGGTCGCGCATAGTCGTTGCTGGCAAATTCCAGATACACGGGCGCGTGTTGGGCGGGCAACGACAGTCGGCTGGTGCGTGCCCAAGGGCCTGTGCCAACACGCAAACGCTCGATGCGCGGGGTCAGTCGGGCCGAACGTGCAGCGATGCGGTCGGGCTCGAAAGTGGCCAAGCCGCCGTTGCCACCGACATGCATGTACTGGCCATCGAACAGCAGCGCGCCGATGTTCATTTCACGCCCGAACAGACCATCTGCAGCGTCGAAGCGATCGACACGCCGCGAGCCAGGGTCGTACCGGATCAGTCCCTGGCTGGTGCCGAGCCACAGCCGTTGGCTGCCATCGACGGCGATACTCATGGCCCGGTCAATCGCAGCGTTCTCGACATCCAGCGACCAATCCTGATCTTGCCCCGGCGATGCGCGGAGCACCCCCTGGTTAGTCGCGAGCCATGTGGTCGTGCCGTGGTGCTGCGCAAACACGATGAGCGAGGATTGCTCCAGGTCTGGCCCACGAGGCGGCGGTAGCTCGGTGCCATCGCCCCGAAATCGGCGTAAACCATCGGATTGCCCGAACCAGGCGTGGTCGCCAACTCTGGCGCAACTCAGGACCGCCGCCGGCGGCCCGATCGGCACCAGCGCCGAGCCGTCCGTGCGGAAGACACCGCGCGTGGTGCCAACCCACAACCGGCCGTCCAACTCCACCGCGCAGCGGGCGCTCTTGATGCTGTCGAGGGCCACCGACCCCTCAGCATCGATCGTCACCAGTCCATCGCCGGTGCTTAGCGCGAGTCCGTCAGCGCGTGGCAGGATGTGCCACAGATAGCGTGCTTCGATGCGTTGCGAAGCGTATTCAACCTCGCCCATCGCCCACAGTTGGCCAATTGGGCGTTGTTGGGCCATTTGCACGCCGCCGCCATAGCTGCCGACATACAGTTCGTTCTGCCGCAACGCCAGCGCACGCACCATGTTGTTGCTCAGTCCGCGTGGTGCGCCGGAAACAGACTCGACACGAACCTGGTTGCTAAAGTAAAAGTCGTTGCGGTCAAAACGTGCCAGTCCTTCACCGAGCACGGATGCCCAAAGACCGTGCTGATCGGGCTGTTCGGCCGACGCCAGATCGTCGATGATCACGCCACTGCCATCGACCGCATCCCATCGCGGCAAGTTCAGGCTCTTGAAACAGGCGCAAGATGTTTCGAAGTACACCAGCCCGCGATTGGTGGCGATTATCAGTCGATCGCCCAGCGGCAACAGATCGTAGATGCTGGTCGAACGCAATGCCCCGGTATCGCGCTGTTGCGGATGGAACCAGTCGTGCTTGCCGGTCTTCAGGTCCAGCCGTACCAGTGCATCATCCCAGAAGCCCAGCCAAAGCTGCCCCGCCGGCCACTCGGTCATCGACCAGGCGTATCGCTCGCCGTTGTCCAGCGCCGGCGCATTGAACCTGAGTTTTTCTGCCGTCCGCGCCTCCAGGTCATAGCGCCAGTAGCCGGTGGCGCTGGTCCCATACAAGCCGCTCGGCAAACTGTGCAAATCAAGGACGCGTTCGGGCCACTGTCCGGTCAACGGTGTCAACGAGAGCGTTGGCGCCAATGTCAATTCACCCAGCGCTGCATCGCTCGCGAGATAAAGTCGGCCAGCGTGCGACTCGATCGCAAGCGCGCTCTGGGTCGCCAACCGTTGCCAGCGCCATGCCGCCAGATCCAGGACCGCAACGCCGCCCTCGTGCGCAACCAGCAGGCGATCGCCTTGGATACTCAGGTCGGTTATGTTGCCCAGACCGTCGTCGGGCTGTTCAGTCTGGAAGCGGTGGCCGTCGAACCAGCTCAGGTTCTCCCGTTCGGCAAGCCAGACCCGACCTGCCCGATCGCGGACCATGTGCGTTGGGTTGAGGGTTGGAATGTCCGGATCGAGCGCATAGCTGATCGCGGCGCGCAGAGCGCTTGCGCAGCACATCAGCGTAGCGCTGAGCAAAATGACGAAGACGCGTCCAACTACGGAATTTGGGATCATGGTCCGGGCAATTCAGTCATACGCGTCAGACACGCTAAACATACGCAAGCTGTGCCAGCATTGGCGAGCAGCCATCGTGATTTATCGCAATGCCAAAAACCCAGGAAATCCCCGTTGTGGCGGTTTCGGAGCGAATCCGCCAGCGCATTACCGGCGCGGGCAAGCGCTTCAACGCTAACGACAACATCGCCGCGTTCATTGAACCCGGCGAAATCGAACAACTACAGTCGGAAGTCGAGAGCAAGCTCAAGGCCGTGTTGGAAAGCCTCGTGATCGACACCTCAAGCGATCACAATACGCGCGACACCGCACGGCGTGTGGCCAAGATGTACCTGCAAGAGGTGTTTCGCGGCCGTTACGTCCCCGCACCTGCGGTCACCGAGTTTCCGAATGTCGAACGCCTGAACGAACTGATGATCGTGGGCCCGATCAAAGTTCGCAGCGCGTGCTCCCACCACTTGTGTCCGATTATCGGCCGCGTCTGGGTGGGCGTGATGCCGAACGAACATTCGAATCTCATTGGCCTGTCGAAGTACGCGCGCCTTTGCGACTGGGTGATGAGTCGGCCGCAGATCCAGGAGGAAGCGGTCACACAGTTGTCGTCTTTACTGTACGACATGATGCAACCCGACGGCCTCGCGCTGGTAATGGAAGCCGACCACTTCTGCATGCATTGGCGTGGCGTCAAAGACAGCGATTCGAAGATGATCAACAGTGTGATGCGCGGTTCTTTCCTTAAGGATGCGAACCTGCGTCGCGAGTTCTTGAGTTTGTTGAATCGATGAGGCGAGGCGTTTGGCCCCAGTAACAAAGAGACTCTGAGTCGTTTGTCCGAATCACGCTTAGTCAAGGACGTTAGTCATGCTCGTACGCCTGCTCTATGCCAGCCGCGCCGCCGGCGCCAACTCAACATCGATCGAATCGATACTCGAAGCCTCGCGCAAGCACAATCCAGCGCGCGGCATTACCGGCATCTTGTGCCACGGCGGCGAGGTGTACATGCAAGTACTCGAGGGCGGCCGCGAGCAGGTCAATGTGTTGTACAACCGAATCGCAGCGGATCCAAGACACGTTCAGGTGACCTTATTGCACTATGAAGAAGTCACTGAGCGCCGCTTTGCCGGATGGACCATGGGGCTGGTCAATCTGGCCAAAATCAACGCATCGGTTTTGCTCAAGTACGGCGAGCGTGCGTTACTCGATCCCTATGCCGTGTCCGGGCGAGTGTCGATGGCACTCCTGGAGGAGTTGATCGCAACAGCATCGATTATCGGCAAGACCTAGCGAGGCTTCGCCTCAGTTCAAGCCAACTCGGCGCACCCCACAAGCAGCGTCTATGATGCGGAATG
Organism: Lysobacterales bacterium; assembly: GCA_022844165.1. Classification (GTDB taxonomy): domain Bacteria; phylum Pseudomonadota; class Gammaproteobacteria; order Xanthomonadales; family SZUA-5; genus JALHMH01. The sequence goes on along the minus strand of JALHMH010000023.1, from coordinate 56,435 downwards.
TTTCGCGATTGTCGACGTCTCGATCACACGCCGCTTTTGAGGGATGAACAGCTCGACTTCTGACGATACGCATCCGACACCGCCTGGTTTGCACCAGGTGCGACTGACGTTGGGCGCGACAGCGGGCGAATCGATCGAGTTGTATCCGGGTCAGCGACTGGGCGCCTTTGAACTGGTGCGACTTCTGGGCAAAGGCGGCATGGGGCAGGTGTTCCTCGCCGAGCAACTGTATCCAGTGCAACGCCAGGTTGCGCTCAAGTTCATGCAACGCCGGATCACTGACGTCAACGCATTGGCGCGTTTCGAAATCGAACGCCAGGCGCTGGCACGCATGAGCCACCCGGCCATCGCACAGGTGTACGAGGCGGGGACCAGCACCGATGGATTCCCGTATCTGGCCATGGAGTATGTGCCGGGCGAACCGATCGACCGCTGTTGCGAGCGGCTCCGGCTGAATCTTCGTGGCCGCGTCGAACTGTACGTGCGTGTCTGCCTTGGCGTGCAACACGCGCACCGACGCGGCATCCTGCACCTGGATTTGAAGCCTGGCAATGTGCTGGTCGCCGAAGTCGACGGTACGCCGCAGCCGAAGATCATCGACTTTGGCCTGGCGACCTCTGCGACCCGAGTTCCGGGTTCGCGTCACTCGAGTGCGATGGCCGGCACGCGCGGGTACATGAGCCCGGAACAACTCGGCATTCGATTCGACGACGGCGGCACGGACGTCGATGCACGTAGCGATGTGTATGCGCTGGGGGTCATGCTGTACGAGCTGATCTGCGGCGCCCAGCCCTTCGGCGATTCCGAATTCAGCGCCAACAATACAGACGCGCTAAGGCGCGATTTCTTGAATCTCGCACCTCAACGCCTCAGCGAGCGACTGCGCGCGCGCGGACTGCGCGCCGAGGCACGTCTTGCAGCCGGCGATCTGGAAGCCATTGTTGCCCGCGCGATGGCGGTCAAACGCAGCGAACGCTACGAATCGGCGGGCGAGCTGATTGCCGACCTGCGTGCATACCTGGAATACCGGCCGGTACGCGCCAATCACGCGTCGCGATGGCGCCGGGTCTCGCTCTATGTGCAACGCAATCCCCTCCCGGTCGCCTTTGCCGTTGCGCTGTTGCTCTCGTTGATTCTGGGGCTGACCGCTACCACTTACGGGCTGTTGGAAGCCCGGCGTGAGCGCGATATCGCGGCCGCACGACAAACGGAAATCGAGCGCGTAGCGACATTTCAGCAGCGCATGTTGGCCAGCGCCGATCCTGCAACGCTGGGGCAAACATTGCAACACACGCTCGCCGAGCAATACGCCAGCGTCGATGCCGTCGGCCGCGAGAACTTCGAGCGCCAGTTAGTGCTGGCCAACCCCACAGAAGCCGCACGCCAGTTGCTGGATCGGGAACTGCTCGACCGGGCCTTGACGACGATCGACCGCGACCTGCGCGATCAACCGCGCGTGGCAGTGGAGCTGATGCGCAGCATTGCCGAATCCTATATCGCCCTGGGCCGCAACGATCGTGCGTTGGCCATCGTGACCGACGCCAGGCGCCGTTGGCAGGCGATCGGCGGGGAGTCGGGGATGGCATTCCGCCTCACTTTCCTGGGGCTCAGCCTGCGCAAGCAGATGGGCCAATCCGATGGCCTGGCGATCGAGATCGATGCGCTGCATGCGGCAGCCTCAGCTGCCGGCGATGAAGGCACTGCGCTTCGAGCCCAACTTCTGCGAGCGGAGCTCGATGGTCTGGAGCGTGGCAAACTGAACGACAGCCTCGCGGCGGTACGCGATCTGCTGCCGCGGTTCGACCGGCAGTTCGGTCCGGATGCCGAAGAATCCTTGATCGCAAAACAAGTGCTGGCTTTGTTGTATTCGCGCCTGGATGACTACGAAGCGGCTTTGCCTTTGTGGGAAGAACTCATCGAACGCATCGGCCGGGCGCGCGGCGAGGACGATTTGCTGCGCGTTGGCACGCTCGAACAATTGGCGATCAATCACGCCCGGCGTGGCGAACTCGAATCGGCGCTGCGATTGCACTGGGAGGTGGTGGCGCAACGCCAGCGGCTGCAAGGCAACGAGCATCCAGCCACCCTGAATGCACTCAACGCCGTGGCCGTCACGTTGAGCTTCATGCGCCGTTATCCAGAGGCCATCGAGATTGGTCGCAAGGTGCTCGACCTGCGCGCCAGATCGCTGGGGCCCGACCATCCCGCAAGCCTGCGTTCATCGCTCAATCTCGGTGCATTTTATGCGCAGATCGACAATATCGACGAAGCAGCGAAGCTCACGCGCGACAGCCTCCAGCGACGGCTGCGCGTGTTCGGCGAGGAGCACCCCGATACCTATACGGCGATGCAGAATCTGGCCGACTACGAGTTGATCCTGGGCAATGCAGACGAGGCGCTGCGTCTTGCTGAGCTGACCTTGAGCGGGCGGCAGCGGATCTTGGGGCAGGAACATCCGGAGGCGCGGCGTTCAGTGCCGTTGCTGGCGCGTGCCCTCGCCAACGCAGGTCGCTGCGAAAGCGCCATCCCACTTCTTGAAGCCGAACGAGAAGCGGGTTCTGGCGAGGACTCCAGTCTCCTGGCGCAATCGATGGCAGCCTATTACCTTGCGCTGTGTTATCGGCGCATTGGCCGGTCGCCCGAAGCCGACGCGTTGGTTCAGGACGCGCTCCGCGTGTTGGCTGACGCCGACCGGGCAGAGCTCAATCCGCCGCAGCGGCACGCGCTGCGCAGCATCCGCGCCGGTCGTCTCTGATCTCGCACAAACCTGGTTTGGCCGTCATCGAAGTTCGACTCGATCTGTCCAGATGCCATCGAAACCCAGGTCTCGCCAGTGTGCGGCGGTGCGTGCATCGGGTACAAAAACATGGACACGGGTACCGTGCGCCTGCAAACGCGATACAAAAGTGCAGGGCCAACCCCATAACAGTCGCGACAACCCTCCGGCCGGTACGACAAGTCGCTGATTGCGGCAGCTGATAGGCACATTGCCCATCCAGCCCACTTCGAGGTACTCCAACAAACAGGTCTTGATCGCAAGCCTGCTCGCGAACGTGCAGCCCGTGGGCTGAGCGCCGAGGTACTGCGAAATTCGCTCCGGCCTGGCGTGCAGGCACACGCGCTCTGCAGCGGCTTGTTCGCTCAATTGCGCTGTGATCAGCGCAGTCGTTGCGGCGTCGCGGTCTTTTTGGTCAATCACGAAATGGCCGTCAGGAAACGCAGCGAGCACCTGACGCAGGCTCGGCATCGCGCCCACACCTTTGCCACGAAGCGGAAAGCTCTGGCCGCCATCGGCCGAGTAGCCGAAACCCACATCCAGTGACTGGAGCGCCGCCAGCGTTTGTCGCCGTGTTTCGCCCTGGCCTTCGGTGCGGCAGTCGAGCGTCCAGTCGTGAAACACGACCAGATCGTCGTCGGCGGTACGATGCACGTCGATCTCGATTCGCGTGGCGCCGGCGTCGAACGCAGCGCGCATCGATGGCAAGGTGTTTTCGATGTAGTCGTGCGTTGGCGGAAAGATGCGCTTTGCCGTGCAAGTTTGGTTGCTGAGGTTCTCGGTCGAGAAGGTGTGGTGCACACCGCGATGGGCAATAACATCGAAATGCGGCGAGGGCGTCGCACTCGCGAAGGGCAAATTGACCAGATACACGATCACATAGACCGCAATCAGTATGAGCAGCGAACGCCAGAGTATTGTCGCAACGCGCATGAAGAGTCCTTCTAAGGCGGGATCATTGATAGCCACGTTCCATTCGATGTGACCTGAGGACATCGCTCAGGTGCGCGGCCAATGACCAGCGAGGCTTCGCCTCAGACCGCCGAGCATTGTTGGCTTCGCCAGACACCGTACTTGCCAAAACCCCCATTGAGCGCTACGCGCTCAATCGCCCCCTTGCACTCAAGGGGGCTTCAACAGCCAAAGCCGCTTCGAAGAAAAGTCCACTCAAATGGCAAGATCCCGCTCAGTCAAGGACTCTAGTAGAGCGCAGGGTCTGGGACATTCTTGGGTTCGCCCGCGGTTGATTTCGGCCGTGGCGGAGGCGATATGCGGGCACGCGCTTTGCGTCCTCTAACCGCTTAGCCTAGTTTTAACGCGTCTTCGTCGAATTCAGTGTTATGCGCATTGTCATCAAACTCGGCTCGTCCACGGTGACACAAGGCGGCGCACTGCATGCGCCGCGGCTGATTGAGTACGCGCGGACTTTGTCGGCATTGATCGGTGCCGGGCATGACGTCGTCTTGGTCAGCTCCGGTGCGGTGGCCGCAGGGCGGCGCATGCTCGGCGATGCCGAGCGGCACACGGTGGCGGCCAAACAAATGCTCGCGGCCATCGGCCAGCCGCAGTTGATGGCGCTGTACGCGGAGCTCTTTGGTCACTATACGCAGCGCGTCGCCCAGGTGCTGTTGACACGCACGGACCTCGAACGGCGGCGCAGCTATTTGAACGCGCGGCATACCTTCGACGCCCTGTTTCAGCATCGTGTGCTGCCGATCGTCAATGAAAACGACACGGTCGCGACCGAAGAAATCCGTGTCGGCGACAACGATCAGTTGTCGGCATTGGTGGCAGGCCTGGTTGATGCGCAGCTGCTGCTGTTGATGACCGACCAGGATGGATTGTTCGACAAGGATCCTCGCGCACACGGCGATGCGCTGCTACTGCCGCGCATCGACAGCGGCGAGATCCCGGACGCTGTCTGGAAAAGCGCTGGCGGCAAGAGCGGCGCGCTTGGAACGGGCGGTATGCTGACTAAACTGCGGGCCGCCGACATCGCGCGGCGGGCAGGCACTGAGGTAGTGATCGCCAATGGCGCCGATCCGGCATTGATTCCACGATTGATCGCTGGCGAAGGACGTGCGACACGTTTCGTCGCCTTGTCGCCGCCGCGCGATGCCCGCAAACGTTACATCCTCGGAGGTTTGCGTACCGGCGTTGGCGCGGTGATCGATGGCGGCGCGGAAGCGGCGCTCGCGGCCGGGAAGAGTCTGCTGACCGTCGGCGTGAAAACAGTGAATGGCGAGTTCGATCGGGGCGACACAGTGAACGTGCTTGCGCTCGATGGGCGTACGATTGCGCGCGGGCTGGCCAACTACGACGCGCAGGATTTGCAGCGAATCGCCGGACGCCGCTCTGCGGACATCGAATCCACGCTCGGTTACGATTTTGGCGCCGAGTTCATTCACCGCGACGATCTGGTGTTGTTATGAGCGACGTACGCACTATCGCCGCCGCTGCGCGGGACGCGGCAAAACGCCTCAAGCTCACCAGCAGCGAGCAGCGCGATCGATTCTTGCGCGCGCTCGCCGCAAAGATCGACGCGCAACAGCCGGCAATACTCGCGGCAAATGCGCTCGATATCGAGGCCGCACAAACGGCAGGACTGGCGGCCGCCATGATCGATCGGCTAAGCCTCAACCTCGCGCGCCTGGCTGGCATCGCGCGCGATGTGTTGCACATTGCAGCCTTGGACGACCCGCTGGGCGAACGCTTCGATGCGTTTGAGCGCAACGATGGATTGCGCCTGCACAAACGGCGCGTGCCACTGGGTGTGCTCGGCGTCATTTTCGAATCGCGGCCGAACGTGGCGATCGACATCGCGGCGCTGGCGATCAAGTCCGGCAATGCCGCCGTGCTTCGCGGCGGCAAAGAGGCGCAACACAGCAATCGTGCGTTCGCAGCCGCCATTCGCGCAGCGTTAAGCGCCGTGGCGCTACCGATCGATGCGATCGGACTGATCGACTCGACCGACCGCGACGACACGCTCGCCCTATTGCGCTGCGACGATTGTATCGACCTCATCATTCCGCGCGGCGGCGCTGGGCTGCATACGTTCTGTCGGCGTGAAAGCCGCATTCCGGTGATTACCGGTGGCATCGGTATTTGTCATTTGTATGTGGCGGCAGATGCGGATCTGGACGCCGGTTTGCGGGTGATCCAGAACGCTAAAGTGCAACGCCCGACGGTGTGCAACGCACTCGATACGGTCCTCGTGCAACGCGAAGCGGCTGCAAAATGGGTCCCGGCCATTGTGGCGCGATTGGCGGAGGACAGTGTCCAGTTCCGATGCGATCCGCGCGCGTGGCCGTTGGTTGCGGGCGCTACGGGTGTGACCGCTGCCGGGCCGGAGGACTTCGATACCGAGTGGCTGTCGTTAACGCTCGGTATTGCCGTCGTCGATTCCCCGCAGGCCGCGGTGAGCTTTATCGACACACACTCCACGGGTCATTCCGACGGCATTTTGACGGCCGATCGCGAACTTGCGGCGTATTTCTTGTCGCAGGTCGACTCCGCTGCCGTGTATTGGAACGCGAGCACGCGGTTCACCGACGGCGGCGAGATGGGGCTCGGTGCCGAAGTCGCCGTCAGCACACAGCGACTTCACGCACGCGGGCCGATGGGCCTTCGCGAGCTCACGAGCTACCAATGGGTGGTGGAAGGCGACTATCACGTACGCAACTGAAGCTGAAGCGAACGAGTGAATGCTCAAGCGCGCAGCTTGCCCCGCGCAGCGCAGTTGCCTAAACTTCGCGACCCTCTTCGGGGGTTCCTTTGGGTCGTTAGCTCAGTCGGTAGAGCAGGAGACTTTTAATCTCTTGGTCGTAGGTTCGAATCCTACACGACCCACCAGTCTTCCCTGCTCTCATGCTGGAAAGGCCCTCGGCAGCTTCGGCCATCAGGATCGAATCATCATGAGCGAGCCTTCGCCTCAGATCGTTGCGCATCGTGAGCTTCGCTCATCGTCAATCGACCGCGTTCTCACCGGCATCAAGCCCACGGGCACGCCGCATCTGGGCAACTATGTTGGTGCGATTCGTCCAGCGATTCTGAGCAGCCGGCTGCCGAACGTCGAATCGTTCTACTTTCTCGCTGACTATCATGCCCTGGCCGGCAGCGCCGATCCGACCCGCGTGCATCGCTCTACGCTGGAAGTGGCCGCCAGTTGGCTGGCGCTGGGTCTGGATCCTGACGTCGCACACTTTTATCGACAGTCCGACATTCCCGAAGTCACCGAGTTGACGTGGCTGCTGGCATGCGTGGCGCCTAAGGGTCTGCTCAATCGGGCGCATGCGTACAAGGCGGCGGTCGATCAGAACTGCGAACGCGGCGACGACGAAGATGCCGGAATCGAAATGGGTTTGTACCTGTATCCGGTGCTGATGGCCGCCGACATATTGTTGTTCAACGCACATCGTGTGCCGGTCGGCAAAGATCAAATTCAGCACATCGAAATCGCGCGCGACCTCGCCCAGCGTTTCAACCATCGTTACGGCGAGATCTTGACTTTGCCAGAAGCGCAAATCGACGAAACCACGGCGACTTTGCCCGGTACCGATGGGCGCAAGATGAGCAAGAGCTACGATAACGTCATCCCGTTGTTCGCCAGTCCAAAGGCGCTCAGAGAAGCCATCTTCGCGATCGTCACCAACAGCCAGCTGCCGGGCGAAGCCAAGGATCCGGAAAGCTCCTCGCTGTTCGCGCTCTACCAGGCCTTCGCGAGTGCCGATGAAACAGCGGCGATGCGCGCCGCATACGCCGCGGGCATCGCCTGGGGCGAAGCCAAACAGCGTGTCTTCGAGCGTATCGATCAGGAAATCGCTCCAGCGCGCGCACGCTTCGATGCGCTGATGGCAGCGCCAGAAGCGATCGAGGCGATCTTGCAGCGCGGAGCGATGAGCTTGCGTCCTCGTGCGCAAGAGCTGCTCAAGAGAATGCGCGATGCCGTCGGTTTGCGGCCTCTGACGGCAACGCACAACAGCGGCAAGAGGTCGGACAAAAAAGCCAAAGGTCCGCGCATCGTGCAGTACAAGGAGGGCGCGCAGTTCTTCTTCAAACTGCAAGACGCCGATGGCGAAGTGTTGCTTGTAGGACCGGCTTATGCGGAGGCGCGCGATGCTGGTGCGGCGATAGCCGGGTTTCTCAAGGGCGAGATGGCGCCGGAGTTACAAGCTCTGATCGACGCCGCGCCGAACCGGGCGGCGATCGAAGCAGCTCGTGTGGCATTGATCGATTCCTAACGAGGCTTCGCCTCAGACCGCCGAGCATTGCTGGCTTCGCCAGACACCGAACTTGCCACAACCCGCGACTCAAATGACAAGATCCAGCTTCATCAAGGACTCCAGCCGGCGCTATCGGCAACAGCCATTGCGGGGCACAGGCCTCGCCAAAAGCGGGTGGCTTGGTAGCGCGTTGCCGTTGGCTCACGGGCACAACGTCTCCCGTCTCCCGCAACGACTACTCGAAACCGGACGCAAACATGGCGTCAGGCAATGGACCTCGGAATAGCGCAACGATCGGGGCCGTTTGATTGCCAGTGCGTGCATTGTCGCGCTGGTCGGCAATGCCGGTGGGTTGCCCGCTGAAACTCACGTTGGGGTTGGAAAAATACGGCCGCCGCGTGCAGCCGCCGGGACACGATGTCGAGTAGCTCATCACCGTGCGATAGTTACCGTTGATGTAGTGACCAAAGGCATACGGATAAGCGCCACTGCCGCCCGCCTCCGGGTTATGCATCATGCCCATGTTATGGCCGTGCTCGTGCGCATACGTGAGGTTACCGATCGCGCAGTTGCGCGCCGTGACCTGATATGCGCTCGGCGCAAATCCGGCGCCCGGATTGCTCATCAGATACCCTTGTCCGCAGGCGTTGCTGAATTCGGCGATCATGCCGACCATGTCGGCGCCGACTTCATTGCGCCAGCCCGCCACTTCAGGATCGTTGCGGATCCAGGACAAGTCCGTCGACGAGGAACCAGAATCGACGCGCGTCGTGAATCGCACACCGACGAGCCGCATCCGCGCACTCATCTGGCTGTTGGTATACGACAAATTCGCCGAATCAACGGCTTGCTGCGCGAAAGTCTGTGCGGCTGCCTGACTGCCCAGCTGTGCAACGGTGCCCGGCGAAAACACGATCAACACATCCATTTCGCTCGCGTTGCCCTTGGGACCGCGTAGCGCCTTATCGCGGAAATCTGGCATCGCAACTGCCGGCACGGCGCCGGCACAGGGCGGATAGCGCTCGGTGTCGATGCGCATCAGCACGTTGCCCACGGGCGAAGGCGTGATTTCGTAAATGCCATCGGCAACACTGACATACCCGGCCAGATGTTCACCGTCGAAGGTCAACGACACCTGCTGCCCGGGATCGCCATCCACCACGCCTTGCCAACTCAGACGCCCGTCTGCGCGAACCATGGCAGAGGTTCGGTCGGCCAACACCTCGCGATCCAAGAGCGGCAATCGTAGCGAACTCGCTTCGGCGCGGAGCGCGGAGGAATTGACATCGATGTAACGCGATTCGACAGCCGCAGCTGACGGCGCCGGGCCCCGCAGAGCGTCGCGCAAGTTGAAAGCAGACTGGCCAAAAGCGCCAGGCGCCGCGGCGATGGCGATCAGGCAAAGGGGTAGTTTGTTCATTGGGGAACCCATCTGGCAATAGAACGAAGTGTCAAGCCGGCGCGGGGAAGTGTAAAGGGAAACGCTAGCGAGGCTTCGCCTCAGACCGCCGAGCATTGTTGGCTTCGCCAGACACCGAACTTGCCACAACCCGCGCTTCGCATTTCCGGCCCAGCGGCGCAGCCGCCGGGCGTTCGACTCTGCACACGCCTGCGGCGTGTCAGCGGCGAGTCTCACCCCCTTAACTTAAGGGGCTGCAAAAGCCAAAGCCGCTCCTAAGAAACAGACTCAAATGACAAGATCCAGCTTCATCAAGGACGCTAGCGGCATTGTCAATCTACGGATCACGCCGGCCGCCCCAGACTCTCTGCTGCTCGGCCAGCGGGTAGTGAGCTTGCCGCCGGTTCCGTCAGGGTGACGCAAAATCGCACGAGGCGGAATCGCGCAGGGTCTCGCAAAACTGCATGACCATTGAAACCTCCGGTCGCCGACCGGTATCGAGCCAGTGCTCGATCGCGCGAAGTGCGGCCAGGTAGGTTGAGTCGCGCAATCGGCTATGGTCCGACTCTCGGGTAAGGACCTGGGCCAACAGATGGGCCCGCCCGGCATGCTGGACTGTCTCTGCATAGGCTCCGAGCGCGTTTGGCGAAACGACCCGATCGCCGGCAGCGTGCACATTCAATGTTGGCAGTACGATCAAGCCTGACAGATCGGCGTCGTATGCGAGTTTGGCGAGTGCCGCGGGATCGGCGTCGAAGCGCTGTACCGCAGCGTTCAGTGCGCTATCGTCGGTCGAGCCGCGATAAACGGTTCGGCGGTTATCGAATGGATTGCGCCCATCGAGGCGCTTGCGAACGAGATCCCGAAAGTGGAACGTGGCCCAGGCCAGGTGGCTGGCCAACTGCGGTTCGGCAACGCCGCTGACCGCCAGTATCTGCCGCAGACGCTCCGACTGCTGTGGGGAACGAGTATTCGCCCTCGACAGTCCGGTGCAGTCTTCGATGCGTCGATCCAGTTCCTCCCGGGACATCTGCACGCCGATCGGTAAGCCCTGCCACAGCGAGTACTGCTTTTCTTCCGGTCGGGGGTGGTTGCCACAGAAGTGCTGCCAGATCACACGCAGATCGGCGCGGAATCCGTAAGCTTTGGTGCCACCCATCAAAACACCATTGGTCGTCAATACCGCGTCGTAGCGCGGTCGGCCCTTGCTGTCCAACGCATGCAGTTCGGCGAGCTTGGCCGCGATATTCCCGCCCCACGATTGACCATGCAGCAGGACGCGCCGGGGCTTGGCGAAGTGCTTCAGAAATAGCCTGCGACTGCGCTCCACATCGGCCGCCGCCATGCGCACGCCATAACCGCCACGCCGATAGGTGCTGCCGACCCATGCATACCCGGCTCTCACGATCGCTGCGTAGCGCTCGAGATCTTGAGCCGAATCGCCGGACCTGGGCGCATCCAGGCGCGGGCCGCCGTGGGCATGCACGACCAATCGCCCGTTCCATTCCAGCGGTTGTGCGACCAGTACAAACGCGCCCTGTGCATCGCGAGCTTCATGGCAGGCCGCAACCGCCCGAATCGAATCCGGGCATTTCGTTCGTTTGAATTTCGCCGCACCGACAGGCGCCGCCATCATGATCGCCAACGCGCAACCGATTGCCACGCGCCAAGCGCCAGGCCTGATTGAAGCAGCCGTGCCTGTGTGTTCGGACTTCGCCAGCAGATTTGTCATACGGAAGAGCCTCTGCCCAATTGCTGCGGCGAGCGGCCATGCCACCCGGCCAAAATTGAGCGCGCTGCGAAGGTCAGAGCGGCAGACACTTCACCATCGCAACGCGATTTTAGAACCTGTGATTGGCGCCCAGATACCAATATCGTCCCCAGGGGTTGTGCAGCGAACCGCGATAACCGCCATCGGCTAACGCGGGGCCTTCGTCGGTGACATCGCGCACACCCAGGCGCACCGCAGCGCCGCTTTCGAATTCGTATTGGCCGTAGAGATTGAACGTCAAGCGATGGTCGACCTTGTAGGGTGAACCGTCCAGCCCCAAGAGCGCGGCCTGCTCAAAAGAACTCATGTACAGCGCGGTAAGACCAGCGCGCCACGGTCCCTGCGACCAAATGAAGGACGAGCTGGCGCGCCATTCCGGCCGGCCGTTCTGACCGATCAACTGCGTGGGATCGGGTAGCGGCGTCAGCGGATCAATGGTGCCGGCCGCGCGCGCCTCGAACAGCGAGTTAACGATGTCGCCCGGATCGCGCGTAAACTCGGTCAGCTTGCTGGCGTTGAATCTCACCGTGAAGTTGCCGTAGCGCGTGCGTCGCAACCGCCACTCGGCCGCAAGATCGATGCCCTCGACATTCTGCGGCTGCAGATTGATGAAGCCGTCGGAGACCGAAATGGCGCGACCGACTGGCGCGATGCCGGTGCCAGCGAACAGCGCAATGTCCTCAGGCGTTGGCGCCTCGCGGGCAACCAATGGATTGATGCCTCCGCCCACCCGATTGAGATAATCGACGATCAACGCCGTCTGCGCGCCCAGCAAGCCGACGATCTGCTCCTGCTCGATGCGCCAGCGATCAACAGTGAAGGTGAATTCGCCGTACTCGGGTGGAATGAAATCGGGTTGGAAGACGAAACCGAACGAGAGATTCTTGCTCTCCTCGGGCTCCAGTAACGGGTTGCCGGACACCAGCAGCGACAGGGCTGAGGTGGTCTGCGCGCATTGGCCGAATGAAGCGATCACGCCGCGGCGGCGCTCGGCCTCGCAACGCACATAGTCGATGCCGCTGGCCAGTCGCGCGTATTGGGTGGCATTGGTTTGCTCCAGGTTCGGCGCGCGAAAGCCCTCCGAAAACGAACCACGCATCCGATAACCCGGCGCCAGATCCCAGGCGACCGCAAGTTTCGGCTTAGCAACCGATCCGAAATCCGAGTAGTTCTCGTAACGGCCTGCCAACTGCACATTGACGTTGTATACCAGCGGAATTTCCATCTCCGGCGCGACCAGCGGCACGGCAAACTCGACATAGGCCGACGCCACGTTGCGCGAACCCTCGGTGTCGGGGTTCTGACTGACCGCGGCCACGTTGCTCTGCTGGGTTACACCGGTCACGACATCGGTGAACTGGATGGTGCCGTCGAGGTTCTCATCGCGGTCATCGCGCTGGGTTTCGCGGCGCGCTTCGACACCGAAAGCGATGCCTACATCGCCCGCCCGGTTCTGCCAGAGATCGAAGCGATTCATGCGCAAGTCCGCCATGCTCAGCGTGGTTCGCGATTTGCGCTCCAGCATGAAGCCGATATTGTCGATCGCTGCCTGCGAACTCGGCGAACAATCGCCAAATGTAGGCGTGTCCACGCAGCCGCCGCTAAATGGGTTGTAGGCATCCGGCGTCGATAGCGCCAGCTGTTGTTGCAGCAACGTGCGATTGATGTTGGGCGAGCGGTCGATGGCTTCCGCTTCCGAGTAGACCAGCGCCGATTCCCAGTCGAATCCTCGCCAGTTGCCGCGCAAGCCGCCCAGGAATCGCGATTGCCAATTCTCGACCTCAACCGTCTGAAACCCTGCGTCGACAAACCGATAGTTGCTCAGCAATACCGGCAGCCCGGTGGTGGGCACGTTGGTCAATCCCGGCAGTCGATTTGGATTGGTGCTGCCGTTGGCAAAAGTCACCGGCCCGAACGGATTCCAGTAATTGCTGGCGGGGACCCAGATCGCGTTGAGGTTCACCACCGGCGGCTGAAGCGCTTCGCTCTGCGCGCGGTAGTAGCCGATTTCGCCGAAGAACTCGACGTCGTCGTTAAGCTCGCGATGCCCGGTCATATAAGTGTTGATGCGTTCCACCGATGGCCGCACTGTGGTCAGGTAGCGCGTGTCGTAACGCATCTCGCGATTCGTCGAGTTGAAGTTGTGGTTGCCGCTGAGCAGGCACAATCCGGTGCCATAGTTGATGCCACCGGCACAACCAAAACTGGTCGGCTGCACGCGGAACGCACCGGCGGTGTTGGTCACCGCTGTACCGTTGGTGCGGATGACGGGCCGCGTGCCCACAGACAACCGCGCCCACGGCGTGTTCGATGAGCGTCCATCGAGCGCGGCAACGCTGGCGAAATTCGGATCGTCCGCGAACAGCGGGCGCAAGTCGTCGGAGCGCGTAAATTCCTGGTCATCAGCATCCAGCGCCGAGCGGTCGGTGTAGTTGACGAACAGCGAGATATTGCCGGTATCGAAGGTCTTGCCGGCGAAGACGTTGGCCTCGTATTCCTGCATACCGGTGCCTTCCGCTGTGCCGTACTGCACGCCCACTCCAACGCCGTCGAACTCGGTCTGCAGCACGGTATTGACCACGCCTGCGACCGCATCCGCGCCATAGATGGCCGCCGCGCCATCGAGCAGAATCTCGAGGCGTTCAAGGCCCGCAACGGGCAGAGAATTCGAGTTGAAGCTCTGCACCGGAACGGTGCCGGTGTCGGATGTGCCTTGACTGGTCGGATGCTGCACCAGGCGGCGGCCGTTGAGCAGCACGAGCGTATTGCCGACACCCAGCGAGCGCAGGTTGACCGAATTGACGTCGCCCCGCGCAGCATTGCTGGTCTGCGGGTTATTTGATGCATCGAAAAGCACATCGCCCATCTGGGGGATTTCGCGCAGCAACTCGTCACCGCTCAACGCACCGGACAAATCGATCTGATCGCGATCGACGAGCAGCACCGGCAGCGCCTCCGTGGTCGCTGCTCCCTTGATTTGCGAGCCGACCACCATCACGGCGTCTAATTCGGTCTTCTCTGCCTCCGCGCCGGGCGGTGCGTTGGCAGTCGGCGCTTGCGCCAGCGCCGACTGAATTGCAGCGGTCAGCAAGGTGATCGCAATCGCGCCGCGCATCGTCGCGCCGCGATGGCGCCTGGTCGTGTCCATGGTGTGCGTCCTCCCTCTGTGTTCCATCCGGTTCAATCGACGTCCAGCGTTCGCGGATCGCCCGCGACAGCCGGGTTGGGATTCGCCGCAAGCTGCGGTGCATCCGCAAGAGCACGGTTCAGCGCGTCGCGATCCAGCTGCCCTTCCCAGCGCGCGACAACGAGTGTGGCGACAGCGTTGCCGATAAAATTGGTCAATGAGCGGCATTCGCTCATGAAACGATCCACGCCGAGGACCAGCGCCATCCCGGCGACGGGCACTTCCGGCACCACCGCAAGCGTGGCTGCCAGGGTGATAAAACCTGCGCCCGTGACGCCTGCTGCACCCTTGGAAGTGAGCATTGCAACCAGCAGCAGGCCCAGCTGTTGGCCCAGCGAAAGTTCAATATTGGTCGCCTGCGCGATGAACAACGCGGCCAGCGTCATGTAGATGTTGGTGCCGTCGAGATTGAACGAATATCCGGTCGGCACCACCAGGCCGACGACCGGCTTGGCGCAACCGGCGCGCTCCATCTTTTCCATCAGCGAAGGCAATGCCGACTCGGACGATGAGGTGCCCAGCACCAGCCAAAGCTCAGCTTTCAAATACCGGATCAACTTGAAGATCGAAAAGCCGCTGAGCCTGGCGACCGCACCCAGCACCAGCAGCACGAACAACAGCGACGTCAGATAGAAGGTCCCGACGAGCCACGCCAGGTTGACCAACGAGCTTAAGCCGTACTTGCCGATAGTGAACGCAATCGCGCCGAACGCGCCAATCGGTGCCGCTTTCATCAGCAGGTGCACGAGCGTGAAAACCGGTGCCGTGAGCGCCTGCAAGAAATGCAGCACGGGTCGCCCCGGCGCTCCGACCATCGCCAGCGAAATACCAAACAAAACAGCGATCAGCAGGACTTGCAACAGATTGCCGCCGACGAGCGGACTGACCAGGGTGGTCGGAATGATGTCGAGCACGAAGTTGATCAGCGACATTTCCTGAGACTGCTGCACGTAACCCTGGATCGCCGTGGCATCCAGGGTTGCCGGATCGATGTTCATGCCCGCGCCGGGCCGCACCACGTGCGCGACGATCATGCCGACGACCAGGGCCAGCGTAGAAAAGAACAAGAAATAAGCCATCGCCTTGATGAAGACACGACCGACCGTGCGCATCTCGGCGATACCGGCAATGCCGGTGACGATCGTCAGGAAGATCACCGGTGCGATGATCATCTTGACCAATTTGATGAAGCCATCGCCCAATGGCTTCAATGCTGCGCCGAGTTCAGGCTCGAAATGGCCAACGAGCACACCCAATGTGATCGCCACCACGACCTGAAAGTACAGCTGCCGATACAGCGGCAAGCGCTGTTCGGCAACGGGTTCGACGGTGGCAGAAAGCGCCATGGTTGACGTCCAGGAGTGACGTACGCAGTTCTAACACCATGCACCGGTCACCCGAATAACCTAAAGATACTAGAGTCCTTGACGAAGCCGGATCTTGTCGTTTGAGTCAAATTTTCTTAGGAGCGGCTTTGGCTTTGGCAGCCCCCTTAAATTAAGGGGGGTGAAGATCGGCGCTTACACGCCGCAAGGCGTGTGCCGAGCCGAACGACCGGCGGCTGTGCCGCCGGGCCGGAAATGCGCGCAGCGCTCGATGGGGGTTGTGGCAAGTACGGTGTCTGGCGAAGCCAACAATGCTCGGCGGTCTGAGGCGAAGCCTCGCTAGTGTGGTGTCCCAGAAGTAAGTTGAACTAAATTTCCGATGGATTTCGGTCCGAGGCAAGGCGAGAGAAGGAGCCATAGCAGCGCTATGGCGACGACGAACAACGCAGCATTCGGGTCGAAAGACGCGGAAATTGTTCACCTTACTTTTGGGACACCACACTAGTGTGGTGTTGAGAAAGTGCTTTCCTGCACTTTCTCGACGTCGCGAGTCCGGCACAGGTCCGGACTCGCTCTACATGGATCAGGCACTTGCGTGCTCGATCCATCAGCGAACCATCCATGGTTCGCGTCAGCGGACTGTTTCATTGAGGACTGAGCGGGGCGAAGCCTCGCTGGAGCCTTTGAAACATCCAGGCCCAACTGCGCTACGCTGTCCACATGCCAGTCCAGTTCTCTCAATCACGCCCGATGCTGGTCGCGATGTCGATCGTGGGCCTGCTGCTGCTATCGATGCTGCTGGCTTATCGCTGGGGCGGGCAAATCGCGCTGCAACGCGAAACCGAGCAGCTCGATCGGCAATTGGCGCTCTACGCGCAGTCGCTGCAGCAACGCATCGACCGCTACCGTACACTGCCCCAGGTGCTGGCGCTGGACCCCGAGTTATTGGCAGCGTTGTCGACGCCGATCGATGCCGCGCGTCGCCTGGCGCTCAATCAGCGATTGGAAGCCGCCAACAACGTTACGCGCTCTTCCACGCTCACGCTGATCGATGCGAACGGAATTGCGCTCGCCGCCAGCAACTGGCGAACGCCCGCGAGCAACGTCGGTGGTGATTACAGCTTCAGGCCTTACGTGCAACAAGGACTGCGCGAAGGCAGCGGCCAGTTTTACGGCATCGGCATGACGACCGGCGAGCCGGGTTATTTTTTGTCCCAGGCGATCGGAAATGCCAACGGCGGGGTTGCTGGCCTCGTGGTCATCAAGATCGATTTCGACGCACTGGAGACCGAATGGCTGACCACCTCCGATGTCGTGCTCGTCAGCGACGCGCATGGCGTCATCTTTCTCGCCAGCCGGCCCGAGTGGCGCTATCGAACGCTGACGCCGCTCGGCGAAAGTGATCGCGAGAAGCTGGAGGCCACACAGCAGTACGCGGGTCAGACGTTGCTGCCGATCCAGACCACCGAAGCCCTGCGGCATGACGCCGGCCCACGCCAGTTGCAGGTTGCCGATCCGCGACTGCGCGCGCCAGTGCTTTGGCAATCGCTGCCGCTTCCTGAGGTTGGCTGGCAGCTGCACTTGATCCACGATGCGGGCGCCATACGTGCTGCGGCACGAAACGCAGCGCTCGCAGCTGGCGGCGGCGTGCTCGCCGCGTCCTTCCTCGCGCTGTTGGTGTTACAGCGGCGGCGCACGGCGGCACTGAAGGAACGTAGCCGCGAAGAGCTCGAATCGATGCTCAGGCAACATGCGCGTGAACTGCGAACCGCGCAGGACGGCATCGTCGAGGCCGCGCGACAAGCCGATGCCGGCTTGAGCCGCAGCCTTGAACATCTGCCTCAGGGCGTCGTGATCGTCGATGCGCAATTGCGACTGACGGCGTGGAATTCTCGCTATCAGGAATTGTTCCGCTTCCCGCCGGATCTGCTGCGCATCGGCCAGCCCATCCAGAACCTGTTCCGGTACAACGCGCAGCGTGGTTTGTTGGGCCCGGGTCCCGTGGAGGACGCCATCGAACGTCGAATGCAACACTTGCGCTCCGGCAGTCCGCATCAACGGGAAAGCGAGAAGGACGACGGTACGGTCCTCGAGATTCGCGGCAACCCGCTGCCCGAAGGCGGTTTCGTCACCAGCTACGCGGATATCACCAGCTATCGCAACGCCGCGCGCGAGTTGCGCTCACTCGCCGACGCGCTGGAGCGGCGCGTGGTGGATCGCACACGAGCGCTCGACGCCGCCAGACAGGAAGCGGAAATCGCCAACCGCCATAAGTCGCGATTCGTGGCCGCCGCCGTGCATGATCTGCTGCAGCCTCTGAATGCCGCGCGGATGTTCCTGGCTGCGCTGCGCGGCCATGTCGTCGCAGCGGAAGCACAGGCCATCGCCAGTCAGGTCGAACAATCCCTGGCGGCCCAGGACGCGATCCTGGGCAGCCTGCTGGACATCGCACGTCTGGAGTCCGGCAACCTTGCCGTCCAGCAACGAGACTTTGCGCTGGCGAGCCTGTTGGAGGCGGTCGGCAATGAGGCCGCCATCGTCGCCCGGGCGCGCGGCCTGCAGTTGCGCATCGTTGCGACCCGTGCCGTCGTGCGCAGCGATTTCGATCTCCTGCGCCGCGTCCTGCAGAACTTCCTCGCCAATGCCATCCGCTACACGAACGGCGGTCGCGTGCTGCTCGGCTGCCGGCGCAGCGGACGCAGCCTGAGGATCGAAGTACACGATCAGGGCTCTGGCATCCCAGAATCGCAGCAGCGCGAGATCTTTGAGGAGTTTCGTCGCCTCGACAATGCCGGCAGCGGCGACCGCGGCGCGGGGCTTGGCCTGGCGATCGTCGAGCGCATCGGCCGCCTGCTGGAACATCCGATCGGACTACGCTCCGTGCTCGGGAGCGGCAGCACGTTCTGGGTGCAGGTCCCGCTCGGCGAGCCGAGATTGACCTCGCCGGTGTCGGCGACGGCGGAACTGGGATTCACGGCACAGGACGATTCGGCCTTGCGCGGATGTCGCATCTGGTGCATCGACGACGATTCATCGGCGTGCGCTGCCGTCGGTTCGCTGCTGCAAAGCTGGGGCTGCCAGGTCACGTTCGCTGGCAGCGAAGGCGCGGCGCTCGCCGCGGCAATCCACCAGCCGCCGCCACAGGTGTTGGTGCTGGATTTGCCCCCGGGCAAGAACCCTGGCCCGATCTGGACGCAGCTCTGCGCCCGCTGGCCTGGCGCTGCCGCGGAAGAACCGAGCCTGATCCTGATGACCACAGATCGAGACCCCGAGCTGCGCAACGCCGCCAGTGTCAACGCCTGGGGGCATCTGATCAAGCCGATCCGCGCGCCTGCGCTGCGCAGCCTCGTGACGCACATTCTGGTGCGGCGCGCGGGATAGCGGCGGGCGGAGCCCTCTCGATGGCAGCGTCGCGAGCAGAACGCCATCGCCACCGGCGGCCGTAGCGAGAAAGGAATCGTGCGCCTGATCAACAAAAATCTACGCATCATTGTTGGCGCCCGCGTGCCCCCGACAATCGACCATGCGGAACGCGCGCAGGAATACCAAAAGGATCGTTCGCCCCTGGCCATGCGTCGCTAAGTCCCCTTCAACGCCTCAGCCAGCGCCGCTTTGATTTCGTCCTGTGTGCCGCGCTTGATCGGTCGGCCATCTTTCACCAGTTCGAAACACAGCAGCTGGTCGTTGCCGTCGGCGAGCAGTTTGACAATCTTATTGAGCTGGTAAGGCCCTTTGCTGCCCAGCGAGATGCGTCTGGGTTTGGCCGGTTCTGGCTGGGGTGGTTCGGGGGGGCGATCGTCGATCAGATCGTAAGGCAGCTCCCCGCGCATCGGTACAGTATCGAAAAGTGGTGCCGGATCGCGCATCGGCACCGTATCGAACAGCTTGCCTGCGGCCTTCTGTTCGGCGGGTTTCGCTGGCTTCGGGGGCAACGCGGGCGGAGCGGCCGTCGGCGTCGGTGCCTGCGCCGGCGACGCGGGTTCGTCCACGGCATCGAATGGACGCTGTGAATCGGCGGATTTGGGCCGCACCGATGGTGGCTTCAAAGTCATCAAACCGGGCGTCCACTCGAGTGCCGGCAAATCACGCTCCGGCTCTTCTTCGTTGAACGAAGTGGGTGTGCCAGCACGAGCGCTGGAAGTGCGCGCAGGGTTGCCGGCAGTCGGCGGCGGCGGTGGAGGTGGCGGAACAGAGAACAGTGCCGGCCCACCTGCCATCGCCGGGACAGCGCCGGGCAAAGGCGGCATTGCAAGCTTGTCGGCTGCGGCTTGTCGGGCGCGCGCTGCGGCATTCGCAATGACGTTCTGACGCCGCTCGGCTGACTTCAGTTGTCGGCCGCGACGCATCATGTAAACAATGCCCACGATGAGTGCGAGCATTAACGTAACGCCAATCCACGGCCTGGCATTCAACCAGCCAATGATGATGGTCAGAACACCGATCGATAGACCAAACAACGCGCCAGCGACCATCGCCGACATCTGCACCATCGGACCGATCACCGGCACAAAAGACAAGAAGCTCGTCAGCCATCCCGCCATACCGGCGGCACCAATGACGGCACCGATCAGGCCGACGATACGCAACAGTTTCGTCGAACTTTCGTTGTTTGCCACAGCTTCGGCAATGATGCGATCGGCGCTCATCGCACCGCCGACGGCGAGCAGAACGCTGTCGTTATTGCTGGCTCTCCACTTTTCGATGCGATTGCCGTTTTGCTGACCGATCACCGATATCTGGTGGTTGCTCGGCAGCACGTAGAACGAGACCCGCATATCGCCAACTTCAGCGTATTCGACGTTCGGATTGCCTTTGTAGAAAACGCCGGGCTGCAGCTCATACCAGCCTTTCGTTTGCATGGCTGCTGGCAATGTGGGCAGGCGATCGAGAAATTTTGGCCAGCGGCCGAGGCTGCCCGGCGCTTCCGGAAAGTCCATGTCGACCAGCGCCTGCCGCGCGACCTCGACGCTATCGAACTTGAACGGCCCGAAAGTGGCGTTCGGCGCGAAAAATCCATCTCCGCTGAGCGCAAACGGCGGGTTCTCGTGGCCGGTACGTTGTTCGAATCGACTTGAATCGTGAAACTCGGTGTCCCAGTCCTGGTAATACGTGACCTCGGTGCGTTTGCGACGGCCGCGACCGCTTGTCTGCTCATCCTCGATCCATTGAAACATCTCGACGTTGCGGTACAGCGCCACGGCTTCGGTTTCCACGCCGAAGTCTGGATCGCGTACGTTGCCGTTGCCGGTGACATTGCCTGAGACATGGATGAGTTTGCCGTCGAGTGCCGGATCGAGTTTGTGCGATGGCGCTTCGATCACGGCGTCTTCGGCTTCGTGCAAGGCATCGGAGTGCGCCTTGCCTGCACCTTCATTCCAGAACAGCAAAAACAGCGACGCCAAAAATAGGACGCCTGAGCCCAGTTGCCGAAAGCCGCCGCCCCACGACGAACCGAACCAGCTGTCGCCGCTACTTTCGCCGTCTTCGGAATCTTCAAGCTCAATTTCGTCCAACACGACCAATTCTCCACAAATCCATCACGGATGATAACGATGGCGACGCCAGAACGGCACGTGGCCGGCGATCACAATGCACGTCGGTTGCGATGACGCGGACTCGGACAATAGGGAGGCTCTGACGGCGTGTCTGTCAGCGAAAAGCTGATTTCGCTGTCAGAAAATTCCTACAAGGGGTGCGCACATCGGCATGCGGCAGATTGGCAGAACATTAATTTGGTTTCATCATCCCACGGCGCGTCGTTGAGAGAATCCTAGAAAAGTCAGTTGCATCAGTCATTTGGCGCGTACGGTTGACGAGTTTTTGACGCCGCCTTAGCCCATTCTGAACTGAACGGGTGACATTCGGCATCTGCACTGGAACTTCCAGTGATGGCAACCTATCTATGGGTCGGGTCGCATAAAACTCGACCCGGTTCACTCCTCCCCTAAAGTGAACCCCAGGGCCGCTGGGAATTCCCCATCCCGGCGTCCCGAACCCCCGGCCCCGAGCGTCTCCCCAACGCTCGGGGCCAACTTTTGTCGGGTGCCATGGACGAACGAAGCGAGCATCGCCCTCTGGCATTCAGCACCTTGCTGGCGATCGGGCTGGCGATGCTGACGACGTCGGCTCTGCCTGAGATGCACAAATTGATCGCCTGCGCCCTCTGCGTTGGCACGGTTCTCCTGGTACTGCGCCCGCCACTTCATTTGGCGAGCGCGATGATCGTCGCGCCCATTGCTGTCGCTGCGTTTTTTGCGCTGGAGCCGTCCGCCGCATGGCTCGGATCGCTTGAGCGCGCTGAAGGTTTGCTCGCAGCGCTGACGATGGCGACAATGACCTCGCTCGGGGCTGCGATGGGCCCGCAGGCGCGGCAGACGCTCTATCGCGGCCTCGTCGGGCTGGGCGTCCTGGTTGCGCTGCATGCCGCGTCGCAGCGCATAGGGTGGCATTGGCCGCATGACCAGGCAACGGCGCGACCGGCCAGTACGTTTTCCAATTCGCTGGGTTTGGCTGGTTTTTTCGCCCTCTCAATGCCGCTGGCTCTGCTGCTTTGGTGGCGGCACCGCTCGCTGTCCTGGTTGTCCGCTGCCGTGCTGTCGGGTATCGGGTTGTTCGCCACGGGTACGCGTAGTGCCTGGTTGGCGTTGGCGGTCGTAACCGCTGGCGCAGCCGTGGCGATTGGCGTGCCGCGGCGCTGGCGAATCGCGTTGGCGATTGCCGGAGCGGCACTGTTTGCGCTGGTCGCGAGCACCCGAATCGAGTCGCTGCACGATCGTGTGGAGCTGTGGCAACGGGCCACACAAGCGACGACATCAGACCGCCCAGTCGTTGATCTGCACGGCGCCGCCGACCGTTACCATGTCTTGAGGGCGTTGGTAGGGTTCGGCCCGGATCAAGTGGGTTCGCCGCTCCAACAGATTGCGAACATCGCGCCGCGCGATGCGGCGCAAGACCTGCGCGCCGATCGCGCCCACCAGTGGCTGCTCGATCGCTGGTTAGCGACGGGCGCATTGGGTTTTCTGATGTCCGTACTGTTGACGGCGTGGGTGGCGATCGCGCTCTGGTCGCGTTGTCGTGGGACAGATCGCGCCGAAGCGCTTGCGCTTGGGACGGCGTTGGCTGCGTACGCAGTGCATTTGCAGTTTAGCTTCGCAACGCTGCCTGATCGCGCTGTCGCCTATGTACTGGTCGGCTGTGCCCTGGCCTGCGCACCCGGCGCGAACTGGGCGATGGCGCGCGGCGCACGTACTTTCGGGGCAGCGCTACTGTTGTTTGTCGCGGTCTCCATGTTGCCGGAATGGCGCTCGCTCCTTGCGCCGAGGTGGGCTGCGCAAGAGGCATTTGAGGCCGGGCAATCGTCTTACGTGGAAGCGTTGCGCGACACGGCAGCCGCATCACATTTGCGCGGCAGTCAGGCGCAGTTCGAGCGTGCCATCGCGCTTTCGCGCTATGACATCGACGCTGCGCTCGCCGCAGCGAGTGCGGCGGTGGAGCTGGCCCTCATCGATGGCGACAAAGCCGCTCTCGATCGCGCCGTGGAATGGGAGCGCGCGGTGACACAAATTCGTCCCGGTGAGCGCCGATTGCGCGCCTTGCGTGACCGAATCGCGATGGCGCAATCGGCGATCAGCGACTGACGATTCGCGCATGGCGCTGGTAGGTGAAGTAGCTGGATGCCCAGTTGACAAGCACGACGAGGCGATTGCGAAAGCCAATCAAGAAGATCACGTGCGCCGCAAGCCAGAGCCACCACGCCACCACGCCACGCAATTTGATGCCGGCCAAATCGGCGACGGCGGCCATTCTGCCGATCGTCGCGAAACTCCCATAGTCGCGGTAGCGAAATGGCGTTGCGACGTTGCCAGCCAATCGTCGGCGGATCATCGCGGCGGCGTGGTTGCCCATCTGTTTGGCGGCCGGCGCAACGCCCGGGACCGAAACACCGTGATGCGCGAGCGTGGCCAGATCGCCAATGACGAAAATCTCCGGGTGACCAGGCAGCGACAGGTCGCGTTCAACCGGGACCCTGCCGGCGCGATCGGTGTTCTCACAGAGCACCTTCCCCAATGGGCTGGCGGCAACCCCTGCAGCCCACCAAACCGTGCGGCAGGGCAGAGTCTCTCCAGGGAGCGTAATCGACTCGGCATCGATCGCCTGCACAGGCGCGTTTAAGCGCACAGAGACGCCGAGTTTTCGCAGCTGTTTTAGCGCACTGGCCGACAAACCCGGATCCATCCCGGCCAGGACGCGCGGGCCGGCTTCGATCAACAGCACCTCGGCGCGCGTCGGGTCGATGTTGCGGAATTCGCGCCGGAGCGTATGTCGAGCAATCTCCGCGAGCGTACCGGCGAGCTCCACACCCGTTGGGCCGGCTCCGACAACGGCGAAGCGCAGCCAGGATTTGGCAACATCGACATCGGGTTCGCGTTCAGCGGCTTCGAAAGCCCTGAGCATCGTTGCGCGCATTCCGAGTGCGTCGTCGAGTGTTTTCAGCCCTGGCGCATGTTTCGCCCAATGGTCGTGACCGAAATAGGCATGGGCGGCGCCTGCCGCAACGATCAGATAGTCGTAGCGAAGCGTGCCATCGCGCATGATGACCTGGCGTTGCGATTTATCGATGGACGTCACTTCATCGAGGCGTACGGTTACGTTTTTCTGTCGGCGGAGGATGTGTCTTAACGGCGCAGCGATATCCGCCGGGGACAACCCGGCAGTCGCCACCTGATAAAGCAAAGGCTGAAACAAATGGTGGTTGGTGCGATCGACAAGGGTGATTTTGAGGTTCGCGCGGGCAAGGGCGCGTGTTGCCCAAAGTCCACCAAAGCCGCCACCAATGATCACGACGTGTTTCATGCTGCGTACCCACAATTGGCGATGCCAGGAGCATAGGCGGACACGCGTTGAGACTTCGCTCGGGCTGCAAGTGGCCCACCCGCTGTCCGGAGGATCGCACCAGGACCCGTCGGAACGGACCTGAGCGACGGCGTGCCGGTGGGTTGCGAGGACCAGGCGACTGGTCGATAGTTGCGGCCCTCGCGTCGCGGCACGATCGGTTTGCTCGCAGTCTTCGAAGCTGTCGACGTGTTCATCCGTGCTCACGCACTCGCGAAGCCAGGCTTTGCGGATCCAGCCATCGACACGACGCGCACCGCAATCCACACAAGAATCGCTTATGACTGCACAACTGCTCGACGGTAAACGGCTGGCCGATGAACTCATTGATGCGCTGCGTTCGCGCGTTCGTGCGCGCGTCGCGAATGGACTTTGCGCGCCCGGTCTGGCCGTCGTGCTGGTGGGCGCCGACCCGGCATCGCAGGTGTACGTGCGCAACAAACGTGCAGCATGCGAGCGCGCCGGCTTCGTCACCCGCGACTTCGACCTGGCGGCGCAAACGCCCGAACCGGAGCTGCTTGCACTGATCGACGCGCTGAACGTCGACCCAACGATTCACGGCATTCTGGTGCAACTTCCGCTGCCGGCGCAGATGGATCAAAAACGTGTCATCCACCGCATCGCGGTGCACAAAGATGTCGACGGCTTCCATCCGGAGAATGTTGGGCGTCTGGCCTTGCGCGAACCCGGCCTGCGGCCATGCACGCCCAAGGGCATCATGTCGCTGCTGGCGAAGACCGACAAACCGGTACGTGGGCGCGATGCGCTAGTGGTCGGGGTGTCGAACCACGTCGGACGCCCGATGCTGCTGGAGCTTCTTCTGGCGGGCGCCACGGTCACGGCGGCGCACCGTTTCACGCAGGATTTGCCGTTGCATGTATCGCGGGCGGACCTGCTGGTGGTTGCGGTCGGCCGGCCAGGGCTGATTCCCGGCGCGTGGATTAAGCCAGGTGCGGTGGTGATCGATGTGGGGATCAATCGACAAGCGGATGGCACGCTGGTAGGTGATGTCGAGTTCGTCGCGGCGCGCGAGCGGGCGTCGTGGATCACGCCGGTGCCAGGCGGAGTAGGACCTATGACCGTTGCAACCTTATTGCAGAACACGATGGACGCCTGCGAGTCATTCGCGAAATCGCAAGGTTCGCTCGCCTAGTATCGGACTTGTTCGAGCGGCTGGAGAGCGATTTCGATGTTTCGCAGTTTGACCCTCGTGGCTTTGATGGGACTTTGCGGCTGCGCAAGTCTGGTTGATCGCGCGACAGATCGATTTGCGTCGCAGCTGTCGGCGGCGGTGCTCGATCACGATGATCCTGCGACGGTTGCCGATGGTCTGCCAGCATTTTTGCTGACGATGGATGCGATGAATGCCAGCCCGGATGCGAAAGCTGGCTCGTTATGCCGTGCCGCAGAGCTGTATAGCGCTTATGCGGGCTCGTTCGTGACCGAACCGGATCGCGCCAGACGTCTGGCCGCGCGGGCTTTCGGCTACGCCCAGCGGGCCGCCTGTCAAAGTGGCGAATCCTGGTGCGATGTGCGCGCGCTCAAGTTCGAACAGATCGATGCGCTCGCCGCAGCGGACCACGACCCGGCACATCTGAATTGCATCGGCTCGGCATGGGCTGGTTACATTCAGGCCAATGCCGACGATTGGGACGCCATCGCTGGCATACCCA
Source organism: Lysobacterales bacterium (assembly GCA_022844165.1). Classification (GTDB taxonomy): domain Bacteria; phylum Pseudomonadota; class Gammaproteobacteria; order Xanthomonadales; family SZUA-5; genus JALHMH01. Next base: position 30,190 of record JALHMH010000023.1, on the reverse strand, counting down.
AGGCACGACGCTTGATGGAACGTGTTGTTGAAATCGATCCGGCTTTCGGCGACGGCCAGCCGCAAATGGTGCTGGGTGTCGTCAATTCCTTACTGCCGCCGGCTTACGGCGGCAAACCAGACGTGGCCAAAGACTACTTCGAGCAAGCGCTTGCTGCGTCCAAACGCCAAAACCAGATGGTGCGCGTGCTTTATGCAAAGTTCTATGCACGCCGGGTTTTCGATCAGGCGTTGCACGATCAACTGCTGGACGCTGCTCTGGCTGCGCCCGCTAAAGCGCCGGAACTGACGCTGATCAATACCCTGGCGCAATCGCAAGCTCAAATACTCAAGGATTCCTCCAAGGACTATTTCGAATGAAATGGATATTTCTGGCTGGTCTGATGCTGACGGGCGTCGCGCAAGCGGCCACCTTAAAAATCGCCACTCTGGCGCCGGAGGGTTCGTCATGGATGCGCGAGATGCGCGCAGCTGGGGCGGCCATCGCGACCAAGACCGAGAAGCGCGTCGATCTGAAATTCTTCCCGGGCGGTGTGATGGGCAGTGGCGACACCGTGTTGCGCAAGATCAAGCTCGGTCAGTTGAATGGCGGTGCCTTCACAACCACAGAGCTGGCATCCGTCAATCCCGACGTTCAGGCCTACGGTATCCCTTTCAGCTTCGAGACGCTGGACGACGTCAAGCGTGTTCGGGCGACGATCGATCCGTTGATCAAAGACGGCTTCCAAGAGAGTGGCATGACCATTGCGGGCCTGACTGGAGGCGGATTCATCTATTTGATGGGCACCAGGCCGATTGGTACCCAGGCCGAGCTGCGTGCGACGAAAGTCTGGGTGCCGGAAGGCGATACGATTGGGCGCATTGCATGGGAGGTCGCGGGCGTCAATCCCGTGCAATTGGCGCTTTCGGATATCTACACCAGTTTGCAGACTGGGCTCATCGAGACGGTCGGCAATACCACAACTGGTGCCGTTGCCTTCCAATGGACCACGAAAGTGAAGTACATGGTCGATCTGCCAGTGGCTTATACGATCGGTCTGCTGGCGCTCGATAACAAGGCACTCGGCAAACTCAGCGATGTCGATCGCGCGACTGTCGTTGCGGAAATCGATGCGGCATTCGTGAAACTCGAATCGATCAATGTGGCCGACGATACGAAGACACGAGGTACGATCGAAAAAGAAGGTGTGCAAATCGTGGCGCCCTCAGCTGAAGAGGCAAGAGCGTGGCGTGAAATCGGAAGCAAAACGCGCGCACGACTTCGTCAGGATGGCATCGTCTCGGCGGCGGTCCTGGATGCCATTGAGGGCGCAGCACGCTGATGCGAGCGGTTTTGCGCGTATTGGTTTGGCTCGAGAATGCGTTGCTGACGCTCCTGGCGTCTGCATTGCTGCTCGGCGCGCTGGCGCAGATCCTCGGTCGCTTGTTCGATCTGGCGCCGGTGTGGCTGGAGCCCGCATTGCGGGCACTGACGTTGTGGATCGCATTGGTTGGGGCAGTCGTTGCCAGCCGCGAACAGCGACAGTTGCATATCGATGCTTTGGTGGCGCGTCTGGACTTGCCCTGGCGCCAATGGGTACGCGGGTTCACCGCGCTGACGACGGCCGCGGTGTGCGCGGTGCTCGCTTACGCCAGCTATGGGTTCTTCGCGCTGGAAAGCGAAGCGCCGAGCGTTGCCTTCGGTCTGGTGCAGACGCATTGGCTCGCAGTGATGTTGCCCATCAGCTTTGCGTTGATGGCGCTGCATAGTGTGATCGCGATCTTCAATCAACGCGACGAGGCCCATTCGTGACCGCGTTGATTGCACTTGGCATTTTGCTGCTGGCGCTCGCCGGAACGCCGTTTTTTGCATTGATCGCGATCGTTGCGCTGCTGGGCTTTTTTGCGCAAGGCTACGAAGCGGCGATTGTCGCAGTCGAAATCAACCGGCTCGGCGAGATGCCAGTACTGATCGCCATCCCGTTGTTCACGCTGGCGGGGTATTTGCTGAGCGAGAGCGGCGCCCCTCAGCGTTTGGTGCGCCTGACGCGCGCGCTGTTCGGATGGATGCCCGGTGGGCTGGCGATTGTTGCTGTGTTGGCCAGCGCTCTGTTTACGGCGCTGACCGGCGCCTCTGGCGTGACGATTGTTGCGCTCGGTGCGGTGCTCTATCCAGCCTTGGTTACGGGTGGTTATTCGCCTCGCTTTGCTTTAGGTCTGGTCACAGCCTCGGGCAGCATGGGACTGTTGTTCGCACCGTCGCTGCCGCTGATCATCTACGGTGTCGTTGCTCAGCAACTCAACACAACACCGCCCGTATCGGTGGAAGATCTGTTCTATGCCGGATTGTTGCCGGGCATCTTGATGTTGATCGTCGTCTCGCTGTACGCACTCAAACACGCACCGAAGCGTTCAGCGGATGACGCAACGAATTTTGCCGAAATCCGCGACGCTTTGATCGATGCGCGTTACGAGATACCGTTGCCGCTGTTGGTGCTGGGTGGCATTTATTCGGGACAGATCGCGCCCTCGGAAGCGGCCGCGCTGACTGCCGTCTACGTGTTTGCGATGACCATGGTGGTGCGCCGCGAAATTTCGTGGTCTAAGTTGCCTACCATCATGCGCGAAGCGATGATGCTGGTCGGTGCGATATTGCTGATCCTGGGCTGCGCCTTTGCGCTGACCAACTACCTGATCGACGCCGACGTACCCAGCAAGCTCTTTGCCTGGGTGCAGGAACATGTGCAAAGCAAATGGATTTTTCTGCTGGTTTTGAATGCTTTCTTGCTGGTGTTCGGCATGTTGCTGGAAGGTTACCCGGCGATTGTCGTGCTCACGCCGCTGGTGCTGCCGATCGCCTCGGGTTACGGAATCGATCCGGTGCACTTTGGCATCCTGTTTCTCGCCAATCTGCAGGTGGGTCTGTTCCTGGCCCCACTCGGCATGAATCTGTTCATCGCATCGTATCGATTTCGAACCCCGGTGCTGGAAGTCATACGCGCCAGCTGGCCGTTTTTCATGTTGTTGTTTGCATGCGTATTGATCATCACCTATTGGCCATGGCTGTCGTTGACGTTGGTGCGGTAGATTTGCGTCTCCACTCCCCTTGCCCGCAGGCATCGGTGTGGTTCATCGCAATGAGCGCCGGACCCAATTCCATGCGAACCAGGAAACCTGTACTCGGGAGAACTCGCGGGGCGGTGCGCGCATCGGTGCGGCGCCCGTGGCAAGTGGGCAACACCGAACGCGTACGGGATCGAGCATGAGATTGCCGCGCAACTTGCCGTTGTGGCGCTTGCCGTCGCTGACGTTGTTGGCGGTGCTGGCGCTGACTCTGGTGTTGTATACCTTCGCCGATTCCTCGCGTTCGGTGCGCGCACTGGGCCAGATTCTGGATATTGCCATCGTGCTCAGCGTTATGCGCACGCTGCGCGTTCATTCACTTTGGTATCGAAGCGGCTGGTGGATTTTTTTGCCACTCATCGCGCTGCAACTGGCGCATATCCTCTGGCCGCAGTGGACCTGGGTGCTTGGCGCGATGTTGAGTGCGCAAGTGCTGTTTCATGGTTTTGCGGCGCTGCTCCTGCTGCGCTACGTGCTGCGCGACGAGATCGTCACCACCGATGAGCTGTATGCGTTGGCGTGCATCTACATTTTCTTGGCGCTGCTCTGGGCCAGCGCCTATTCGCTTGTCGTGCTGCTCGATCCGCAAGCGATCTTTATCAACCCGACGAACGATCCGGACGGTGTCGTCGGTTGGTCCGATCTGGTCTATTACTCGATGACGACGCTGACCAGCACCGGTTACGGCGAAATCACGCCCGTCAGCCCGGCGGCCCGCTCGCTGGCGATGTTGCAGCAGGTGGTGGGTGTGCTCTTCGTGGCGATTCTCATCGCGCGATTGACCGGCCTCAACCGCGCCAGTAAAGACCGCCCATAGCGAGACTTGTCACTCCAGCCAACCGTCGCGCATCGAAACGCGGCGTTGAGCACGTGCAGCATTCACTTCGTTATGCGTGACCATCACGATGGTGCTGCCGGCTCGATGCAGTTCGCCGATCACATTCATGATCTCCTCACCCTGGCTCGAATGCAGTGCACCGGTGGGTTCGTCCGCCAGCAGCACCTTCGGGCGGGTGATGGTTGCACGCGCGACAGCGACCAACTGCTGCTGGCCGCCTGAGAGTTGGCGCGGGTAGAGGTCCTTCTTGCCTACCATCCGGAACCGATCGAGCGCATCGGCGACGCGCGCCTTGCGTTCGCTGGCTGGCACGTTGCGATACGACAGCGGCAGGTCCAGATTTTCGGCAACGGTCAAGTCGTCGATCAAATGATAGTGCTGGAAGATAAAGCCGATCGCGTCGCGCTGCAGCGCCTGCCGCGATTTGCCATTCAAGGCAGAGACGCGTTGTCCGTCGAGCAAGTACTCACCCTGGAAGTCGTGGTCCATCAAACCCAGGATCGATAACAGCGTACTCTTGCCGGCACCCGACGGACCCGTGATCGCCACGAACTCGCCCGCGCCGACGTTGAAGTTGACCTGGCGCAGCAGCCACAGGCGTGACGGACCTGCAGGGATGGACTTTTCGAGATGTTGAGTTTGCAGCATGTGAGTCCTCAATGGAGCTGGTTCTTGCCATTTGATTCAATTTTCTTTCGGAGCGCCTATCGCTTTGGCAGCCCCTTGAGCTAACGAGGCGCAGACCGATGTTGCCACGCCGCAATGCGTGTGCCGGCCCAAGCGCCATACAATCGGGCCGCCGGGCCAGAAATGCGAAGGCGGGATGCGGAAAGTACTTTTTGTCGAGCGAAGCCAATCATGTTCAACGGTCTGAGGCAAAGCCGCGCTGGCTGGTCGGTGGATAGTCGCGCGTCACTCGTCGCCGCGCAGCGCCACCTGCGCTGGCACGCGATACGCCCTCCAGGCCGGGACAAAAACGCTCAAACTGGCAGCCATGAGCATCAGCAATGATGCGACGCCGAGAACCACTGGATCCGTGGCGCGAATCTCGTAGATCTGGCTTTCGTAAACGGGGGCCAACAACAGCGAAAGAGACAGGCCGACAACCATGCCAAGTGCCGTCAAGACCAGACCTTCCTTGAGTACCCGCGACAACACGGTGGCGGGTGTGGCGCCGAGCGCCTGACGAATACCGAATTCGACGGCACGCTGCGCCACGGCGTGCGCGAACAATGCATACAAGCCCACCAGTGCGATCGCCAACGCGGCGAAGGAGAAAAACTGCATCAACGTGCGCAAGAACTCGCGGCGTTGGGTCCAACTGCTGGCAGCCTCGTTGAAATGCTGAATCTCGTACACCGGGATGTTCGGGTGGATACGCGCGACGACCGATCGCGTTCGATCGAGCAGATCGGCCAAAGGCAGCGCCGAACGGACAATGATTGTTGCGTTGCTGTCGGCCGCAAAATCGAGGTAGTTGGCGAACAGTTCAGGCCTGGGCGGTTCATCGAAACTGTTCTGGCGCACGCTCTTGACCACCCCCTGGATGGGCAATCGCAATGAACCGTTGAGTATCACCGCCCCAACGGCCGAACGGTTGCTCAGGTGTTTTTCGACAAATACGCTGTTGACTAACACACGACGCTGTTCCAGGGGTTGCGCTTGCGCCGAGAACGGCTGGCCATCACTGAGCGTCTGACCGATCGCATCGAAATATCCGGGCGTCGCGAAGCGAAACTCGACCAGTGGCTCGGCACCATCGGGCGCGAGTGGTTCGCCTTCGATATTGAACGCCGAGTTGACCCCGGCGCCATCGACAACAGGCGCTCGGGAAACGATGCCAACGGCTTCGAAATCTGGTTGCGATGCCAGTTGCCGTTCGATATCGAGGAGCAGCTGCCCGGCAGGCCCGGCACCGGGATACACGCCGTCCGGTGCGGGCGGCGGTTGCAGTGTTTCCGCCGGCAGGACGATGCGCATCGCGACCAGTTGATCGGTGTGAAATCCCAAGTCGACACTGAGCAATCTACGCATGCTCTCGGTCATCAATCCGGCACCGCATAACAACACCAGTGAGAGCGCGATTTGGACCACGACCAACGCACGTCTCAAGTGCTGCGCCCGCCGGTGCAGACTGGTGCCGCGATGGACGCCAGCCAATGATTGATGCGCGACCGCGCGCCACGTGGCGCGACCGACGATCGCCGCTGTGATCACTGCGAGCGATAGCGCGATCCCTGACACCAGGGAAATCGGCATCGGCCAGAGCTGCAACTCGCGACCGTCCAGCAGCCATTGCGGCAGGTTCGGCAGCACCAACGCACCGATCGCGAACCCTGTGCCCGTCGCCAGGCCGACCAGCAGCAGGGACTCCCTGAGCGCCACGAAACCCATCCGCGCTGCACTGCTGCCGAGCGCCAGACGCGTCGCGAACTCGCGTTGACGCGCTGCGTGATCGGCGAGCAGCAGGTTCACAAAGCTGGCGGAGCCGACCAGCAGAAGCAACAGGATCGCGGCCGCGAGCAACTTGAAGGGCCCCTCCCAGCGTTGTGTCGCGAGCGCCTTGAGTGTTTTGATGCTGAAGTTCAACTGCGCATGGTTCTCAGGAAAGCGCTGCGCCAGATTCGCGCCCAGTGCGGTGAACTCCGCTTGGGCGCTGGCGATCGAGCGATCCTTCTTCAGTTTGCCGATGAGCATCAGGTAATTGTTGCCGCGCGCCGTGTCGTCGTTGTTCTTAAGCGGGCGCACGATGGCGGCATCGTCCGGCAAGCGCAGCTTTTGTGCGGCGACACCGACAATCGTGTGCGCCACGCCTTCGATGACGATGTTTTTGCCCAAGACGTCTGACGATGCGTAATGGTCGCGCCAGTAGGCATGGGAAATGACTGCTACGGCGGGCGCTTGGGCGTCTTCGTCGCTGGTTGAAATAGCGCGCCCTTTCTGCATCGGCATCGCAAAAATATCGAAGTACTGGCCAGAGACGACCGCGCCGAGCACACGATCAGCACGCTCTGCGCCGGTCACAATAACGCTTTGCGATGTGACGGCAGCAAATGCCTCGAACGACTGTTGCTGTTCGCGCAGATCGGCAAATGCTGGCGCCGACACGGGCGGCCCGATTCGTTCGGGCCCTTGCTCGCGCGCGATGCGCACGATGCGATCCTGATCCGGATACGGCAGCGGGCGCCAGATCAGCGCGTCCACCGCAGCCAGCACAACCAACGCTGCCCCCATGGCCAGGCCCAGCGACAAAATGGCGCCAGCGTAAAGGCCGATACGACGATTCATTTCCGACTCCTCGACTATTCGCTGCGCAGCGCCAGTGCCGGATCCACGCTCGCAGCACGGCGACCCAAGACGATGCTGATCGATCCCAACAATAGGAGCAGTGCTGCTGCAGCCGAAGCGATCACCAGACCAATATGTCCCTCGACACCGACCAGGGTCCGCTGGATTTGATCGATCGCAAACGCCGCCAATACGCTGCCGAGCACGAGGCCGGGGACGCCAATCAGCGCACCTTGCCTGGCAACCTGCGCAATCAGCGCCCGCCCGCCGGCGCCGAGCGCCGCGCGCAGCGCCAGTTCGCGCCGCCTGCGTGCCAGATCCACCGACAGCACGCCGTAGATGCCGATCACCGCCAGCCCCATGGCCAACAGCGCAAACAAGCTGGCGTTACGCGCAAAAAACCTCGGCAGGGCAAGTTGTTGCGCGATCAGTTCTTTCGGCGCAAATGTGGCGTAGATCGCCTGGCCCGGATCGGCGCTCTTGATGGCCGCCTCGGAAGCCTTTGCCAGCGCCATTGGCGCGGCTTGGGCCTCGACCAGGAACGCCCCGAATGGCACCGGGTACTGCACGAACGACAGCCAGAGTTCCGCACTGGGGCGCTTGAAGTCGACGCGATCGCTGGTCAGGTTGGCCATCACGCCGACAATTTCGAAACTGCGTGGTTCTCCGCTGCCATAGGGCGGAATCGTCAGGCGTTCGCCGATTGGGTTGTTGTCGCCGAAGAGCTCGAACACGGCGCGCTCGTTGATCACAGCGACGGGTGCGCTGCCTTTGACATCGTCCGCCGACAGGCCGCGGCCGCGAACAATGCGTCCACCCAACATCTCCATGACCGGGCCCGCCACGGAGCGTGTTTGAATGCTGTGACTGCGATCGGGCGTTTCGCTGGTATGGACATCCAGGTTCAACGAACCGATCTGCGAAAACGGCGCGCCAGACATCAGCGCGACGCGCTGGGCGCCAGGGGTCGCTTGCAGCGAGCGCAGTGCATCGGCAAAAAACGCTTCGTCGGTTTCTGGCGCATTGCCGTTGCGCCAGAGCTGCAGCGCAAGAAGCTTGTTGACGTCTGCCAATTGCGGTTGGCTGGCCATACGCTCAGCGCTCAAGCTCAACGCACCGGCGGTCGCCGCCGCCGCGAGGGACAGCGCGATCGCCACACCAGGCAGAACGCGTTCGACCCACCCCAACGACGGTGCATTGATCTGCCGGGTCAGAGACTGTCTCTCCGCGGCGCGCAGGCGCCACGCGGGCAATAAGCCCGCGAGCAACATCGCAACGATCGCGCAGCCTGCTGCAAAGGCGATCACCAGCGGCGAGATGGCAATGTTATCGAGCCGTGGCAATCCCGAATCGGCGATGCCAATCGAATTGAGCGCAACCCGGGCAAGCACCAGCGCGATGATCAGTGCCAGGGCGGAAATGCTTGCGGTCTCGGCAAAGAACTCGAAAGCGGTACGCGCCGGGCTGGCACCCAGTGCTCGCATCACGGTCAACGATCTTGCGCGCTCGTGTCCGCGCACAAACACCAGGTGTGCCGCGTTTGCGCAGCCCACGATCAGCACCAACAGGGCGATCGCGAGCAAGGCCATCAACAGCGGTCGCCGTGCACCAACCTCGGCGTCGAGCAGTACTCGCGCGCGCAGCGTCCATTCATCTCCCGTGGGCGGACGCAGTTGTGCAAGTTGAGCATCGACGGCTGCCATTGAGGATTCGGGGTTGATCCGTGCGATCGCATTCAAAAAACGCGCATTGTCGAACACCGCCGGATCATCACGTAGCCCCGACTCGTCAGCGACGATCCAGAGCGCCACTTCGTTATCGGGATACGCAAAGCTCGGCGGCATGACGCCGACGACTTCGGCGCTGATCCAACCAGTGTTCAAAACCGTACCGACAATCGCCGGATCGCCGCTGATGCGCTGCCAGGTGGAATGGCTCAACACCAGGCGCTGTGTTCCGGCATCGTCTCGAGTGAGCGTGCGCCCGAGAAACGCCGGCGCCTGAAGCACGTCGAAGAAGTTTGGCGCCACGGTGTTGATCGTGAACACCACTGTCTCGCCCTTGTCGATCCAGTCGACGCCGCCCCACTGGTAGTAGGCAACGTTTTCCAAGGCGGCGATGCCAGGCAGGTCGACCAGCGCCTCGCGCGGTGTCAATCCACCACGCGCCCGACTTTGCGCCCGTTCGGCATTCAGATACACGATCTCATGCGAGTCCGGATAGGGCAGCGGCGCGAAGGCCACGCCCCAGACAATTGCGAACATGGCAATGCTCAAGGCGAGGCCGACGCTCAATGTGGCCAGCAAGGTGAGCGAGTAGGATTTGGCGCGGAGTAATCGGTTCAGCACGACACGCCTCCGTAGGTCGCGCGATCGCGCGACGCTGTGTGCTGTTCCGATTTGCTCAACCCCATTGGTTCGCGATCCAGCGCGTTCTTGTCCACGTATCACCTTTCGACCGAATGTCGTCTCTCAATTTTTCCGAGGCGACTGGGAACGGATCACAGCATCGCGCGATTGCGCGACCCACAACGTCTACTCTGAGCGCAGTGCAACGGTTGGGTCGACGCTGAGTGCGCGACTCGCCGGTAGCAGAATGGCCAGCGTCGCAATGCCGACCAGCATTGCGATCAGGACCAGGATCGAATAGTGATCGGGTGGTATGTTCAAGACGCCAGACAACAGGTTCGCTGACGGAACAGCAAGCGCCAGGCCGACCCCGAGGCCGACCAGCACCTGCGGCAGGCTCTTGCGCATCAGAACATACAAAATCTTGGCGGCACCAGCTCCTAAAGCGCGTTGCACACCGATCTCGCGCGTACGCTGAGCTACCAACTCGCTAATGAGTCCATACAAGCCGACAGCCGCAAGCAACAGAGCCACGACGCCAAACGCGGTGAACATTGACGACACGACACGTTCGCCAGCAAGCGCCACTCTCAGCACTTCTTCGTAGCTGCGTAGCCAATAGGCGGGCGTCTCGGGATCATGCTCACGGAGCACCTCCGTGAAACGGCGCTTGAACGCGATCGGATCTCCATTGGTACGCAAGGCGACGCTGGCGAAGCGCACGGGCATTTGCGCCAATGGCAACAAAGCGCCAGGCAGGACGTCATCGTTGACGTCATCCAGGACGAGCGTGTCGACGACGCCGATCACGGTGCGGGTTTGCGGCTGTTCCCCATCGGAATTCCAAAGCACCGTTTGCCCGATTGGGTCTTGTCCAGCGAAGTACTGATCGGCAAAGGACTGGTCGATCACCATGACCGCATCACCTTCGGCGTTGTCGCGTGCCTCAATGCCACGACCGGCGCGTAGGCGCACATTGAAGGTCTTGAAGAACCCGGGATCCACGGCGCCGTAACGAATGTCCGGAGCGCCGTCATCGCCCACGTCGAAACCCGCGGGTATCGCCGACTCGATTTGCGCATTCTGCCCCGGCAACGTCGTCGTCGCCGTCGCCGACTCGACACCCGGTTCTCGTTCCAGCCGTTGCACCAGCGATTCGAAGTAACTCAGGACCGCCGCATCGTCGGGATAGCCGCTCGGGAAGAGGCCTATGCGTGCGGTCAGCAAACGCTCGGTATCGACGCCAAGATCGGTGCGGACCAGGGAATCGACACCACGAACCGTGGCCAGCGTCATCATCAGTACCACACAGGCAAGTGCCAGTTGTGCGGAGACCAGCCAACGTGCCAGTTGGGTTGAGCTGCCACCGGCTACCGCACGGCCACCATCGCGAAGGCTGGCACCGAGCGCGTCGACGCGTAAGCGCAGCACCGGTAGCAATGCGACGACGATGGACGATAACAGTGCGACCCCGGCCGCAAACAGCACCAACTGCGAATCGAATTCGAAACTCATCCAAGGCGGCGGACCTTCGTCGGTTCCCTGGAAGCCACCAAATAGTCTATCCAGCGCAAAGTCCGCTAAGGGCAAAGCCAGCACTAACGCAAGGCCGTTCATCCAGAGACTCTGCGCCAACAAGTGCGCCGCAACCCGCCACCGACTGGCGCCCAGCGTCAGCCGCACGGCCAGATCGCGGCTGCGCGCCAAGGTGCGCGCCAGCGTAACGCTCGCGGCGTTGGCGCATGCCACCAGCAGTACCATGAAAACCGTCGCCAGCATCACACCGAGGATGTCGCGTGTCGTGTTGTCGGCGTACAAATGCCCCACTGGAGAAACACCGGCATAGGCATTGCGATACTCGTCCGGGTTTTCCAGCCGCTCGGCGTCCAACCAGCGCTCGATCGCCGATCGCAGCGCACCAGCAGATTCTCCCGGTGCCAGTTGGGCAAACAAGAGGCCGTAAAAATCTTCTTGCCCCGCCTGTGGTCGCAGCGCGGCCCAGGCCTGTTCGCGACGTGGGAACGCAAAACCCGGCGGCATGACGCCGATGATCGTCGCTGGCTCGCCATTGACGCGCACGGCGCGTCCCAGCACATCGCTGGCACCACCGAATCGATCGCGCCACACGGCATGGCTGATCAGCAGCACGATCGGCGCGCCAGGCGCATCGTCTTCCGGGCGCAAGCCGCGTCCCAGCATCGGTTCGATGCCAAACATCGAGAACAAGTTGTGAGTGACGAACGCGCCGTCGTAGCGGGCGACACTGACCGCATCGGACACGTTGATAGTGGCGATCGCCGCCGATGCCAACTGTGCCGCGTCGCCGACTTGCGCTCGGAGTTTCACCAGACCATCGCGATTCAGCGGCTCGGGCTCTCCATCCCGATTGCCCTCTTCCAGCCAACCCACGTGGAGTACCTGGTCGGCATTAGGAAACGGCAACGGATTCCACACCAGACCTTTAATCACCGTCACCATTGAGATGACGCCGGCGAGACCAAGCGTCAAAACGGCAACAATCAGAAGCGTGCTGGCGGGCTGTGTCCGCAAAGCGCGCAGGGACTGCAGGAATTCGCTGCCGAAGGCGCTCATATCAGGCTCCGGTTGCCATCTTGCGGATGCGCGTATCTTCTTCGTGACGAAGTTGCTGCAGCGTTGCCTCGTCGACGATTCGACCATCAAACATGAAGACCTTGCGGTCCGCAAAATCGGCGTAACGCGGATCGTGCGTGACCATACAAATGGTCGCGCCCGCGCTGTGCAGTTCGTGCAACAGTTGCATGACGGCCTCGCCGTTCTTCGAGTCCAGGTTGCCGGTTGGTTCGTCGGCGAGCAGGATCGATGGATCGCCGACGAGCGCGCGGGCGACGGCGACGCGCTGCTGCTGGCCACCGGAGAGCTGCGACGGGAAATGTTTCAGGCGATGCGCCATGCCGACGCGATCGAGCGCTGCCTGTGCGCGCTGTTTGCGCTCGGCTTTGCTCAATCCTGGTCGGTAAGTCAACGGCAGTTCCACATTCTCGAAGACATTCAAATCGCCGATCAAATTGAACGCCTGAAAGATGAAGCCGATTTCTTTGTTGCGGATACGCGCTCGTTCGTTGGCGCCAATCTGCGCCACGGAGCGATGGTTGATTTCGTAGCTGCCGCTCGATGGGCTATCGAGCAATCCCAGGATGGCCAACAACGTCGATTTGCCGCAGCCCGAGGGTCCGGAAATCGAAACATATTCACCCTTGGCAATGTCGAGATGAATCCCTGAAAGCGCGTGTGTCTCGACGTCCTCGGTGAGATACATCTTGCCTACGTCGCGGAGCGTAATTAGTGGTTGGGTCATGGCACTCTTCAGGTCGTTGGTTCTTTGGGATTCAAGGTGTGAGGCAATCAGCGCAGCCGCAGCCGGTCGTGGGCATCGTATGCGGACGTGTCGGACAGAACGACTCGATCGCCCGGTTGCAAACCTTGCGTGATTTCGATCAGGCTGACGCTGGCCCTGCCCAGAGCGACTGGCGTGCGCACTGCGCGCTCGCCGCTGTCGTCAAGTTTGAATAGCGTGGTGCGCGAGTCGGATTGGGCAAAAGCTGGGCGGCCGACATACAACACATCGCTCAATTTTTCGATCTCGATCGTGCCATCCACGCTCAGATCCGGGCGCGCGCCGGGCGGCAAGTCGCCGATCAGATCGACATCGACTTGTACGGTGCCTGCGACCACCGCCGGGTCGATTCGCACGACCGTTCCCGGCACGATGCCGTTGCGCGTATCGACGCGCACGCTCTGGCCGATTGCAACGTCTTTGGCTTGCGTCTCTGGAACGCGCAACTCGGCGCGAAGTACATCCGGCCGCGCCACGCGCGCCAGGTTGGTGCCGGCCAACAGCTGTTGTCCTTCCTCAACCGGAATGATCTGCAAAATCCCCTGCATGCCGGCACGGACTTGCAGCGCACGTGCCTGACTCTCGCGCAATTGGAAGGTGGCTTGCAGTTGCGCAAGGCGCGCCTGCTGCGCGCCGATTTGTGCATCGAGATTGGTCTTTTGCATTTGCAGGCGCTGCTGCTCAATGTCGAGGCGCACCTTGAGCTGCTCGGCGCGTAGCACGCTCTGGCGCGATTGCAGCGCGGAAACGATGCCGCGCGAATTGAGTTCGGTTTCGGCTTCAGCCTGTAACTTTGCACTCTCGTAGTCGGCGCGAACCGAAGCGATGTTGGCTTGTTGGTCGAGCAGCTGACTGGCAAGCTGAGTACGCAGTGCTTCGGTATCGGCCCGCGCGGCTTCGAAGGCAGCCCGGGCCGCCAGCACCTGATCGTCGAGCTCGGGATTGCTGAGACTCAAGATGACCGTGTCGGGCTCGACCGCGGCGCCAGGTCGCACGATGATCTTCTCGACCCGGGCGGGCGTATCGGCGGCGATCCAGCGCGTTTCTTTGGGCACCAGCTGTCCAGGGCCGCGGACCTCGCGCAGCAATTCGCCGCGTTTGACGGTGTCGATCCATATCGATTGTCGGTCGACGTCTGGCGCTGCTGGTTCGAGGCGGGAGACGCCATAAGCACTGGCGATGAAAAGCACCACGCCAACCGCCGTATAAACCACGCGGCGTTGTTGACGCTTCTTCAGTAAATCGGGGCGTTGAATGTCCATAACCGCCGCTTACGCAGAATCCGTGCCAGCGAAGAGACCCTGTGGTCTCGCCGCGTAGAAGAACAGTTTGGCCGCGTCGATGGCTGTAGCTTTCGCGGCACGGGCGAACCAACGTTCGAAATCGAACGCAACGCTGTCCAATTTCGACACGATCCGGGATTCGCCTGGTCTTCCTGGCTTTCGTCCGATCGCTTTTTGGCAAGAACCCGGCAGTTGCCGGTCACGCACAGACCGTCAGCTCTTGGGTCGTTCGCCGCGAACGGATACCATTGCAGTTCTCAAGTCAGAGGACTTTAGTCGTGCGCACGATCACTCTTTTGCTACTCCTGGCCACATTCTCCGCCCAGGCTCAAGTCGATTTGGAACAGCGACGCGCAGAAGTGACCCGCGCAGAGAAGGCATTCGCCCAGACAATGGCGGATCGGAGCTTTGAGGCTTTCATGAGCCACATTGCGGACGATGCCGTGTTCTTGAACGGCGGTCAGCCGCTACGTGGCAAGCAGGCGATCGCCGCGCACTGGCAGCAGTTCTTCAAAGCCGATACGCCGGCTCCATTTGCGTGGGGCCCGGATCTTGTCGATGTGACTGGCAGTGGCGATCTGGGTTACACCGAGGGACGTGTTGTGGGTGCGGAAGGCGCTGTCATCGCTCGCTTTGTTTCGACCTGGCGCAGAGACAGCGACGGCAGTTGGCGTATCGTCTTCGACAACGGTGGGTGCGCGTGTCCAGGCGATGTGCCGAAAAACGATGCCAAGCCTGGAGAATAAGTACTCGTCGATCGTTCGCGCTCGTGTTCGCGCGTGCCGCGCAATTCCAGCGAACGCTCAAGGACAGACGTAGGCCGTGAATCGCTGTTCGCCAGCGACCGGTTCCGATTCTGGTCGCAACGTATTGGCGCCCAGTTGCGCAGCCTCATTCCGCGCGAGCGTCTCCAGCTCGTCGGCGACCTTGATCGAATTGCGCTCGAGGCCCGCGAGGCGATTGGTGACGCTGGTGGAAATTTCGCCCTTGTATTGGCAACCTGAAACCGACGCGCCACTGTCCAGGACACGAACGCCGCCAGCGCCCTCGTTCAAGCGGACCCAGCTGCAGCTCGACAACGCTATTGCCACTACCGCAAAAAATG
Organism: Lysobacterales bacterium; assembly: GCA_022844165.1. Lineage (GTDB taxonomy): Bacteria > Pseudomonadota > Gammaproteobacteria > Xanthomonadales > SZUA-5 > JALHMH01. The sequence goes on along the minus strand of JALHMH010000023.1, from coordinate 14,851 downwards.
CGACACGCATCGACCCGCTCCCCATCCAGATTTAGATTGAAGTTTGCCAGAACTGCCCGGTGAGATGCGCGATCAGGCAGACAGCTGTTCATTTGAGCCGATATTCTTAGCGTCCAGAAATCAGGAGGCACACCATGGCCAGAGCGAAAGCGCCCGGCAAGCCGCGTCCTCGCAGCAGCGGTTTGCCGCGCTGGATGATCGCCGTCGCGGCCGGCATGGTCACTGTCGTCGGCGTGCACTTTCTTTTGATCAGTCGCATCGAAGAAGCCGTACAGAGCCTGACGGGCGCCATCGGGGTCACCGGTACGATCAGCCACCGCGGGGGCTATTACACGCTTTCGGGCGATGTCGGTATCGATCGGCTGCGGATCGACTTGGACAACGACGGGGGCTCTTATCTGATAACGGACCGTTTCGAAATCGACACGCCGGGATGGTGGTGGACTCTGCGTGCTGTCAATCCGGTGACTGGTGATAGCAGAGCCTTGTCGAGCATTGTGCGTGGATTGGGCGAGGTGCTCCGTGGGCGCAGTTTCTCCGCACCGTCGTTGCCGCCCAACGACGCGCTGTATGTACACTTTCGAGGGTTCGAAGTGGAATTGGCAGAGAGTCGATTGCCTGGCAAGCCGAAGCTGGGTTTGGCGTCGGGCGCGCCGTTCGAGACTGAAGGCTGCCTGGCGTATCGCTATTTCGTGCCGCTCAATCTGCGCCAGGAACTGGCATTGCCTTATGCCGAAACAACGCTGAGTTTTGGCTACCGCGTCTCCGGACCGGATACAATCGTCCAGGAGCTGACGCTCGATTCCGGCGTGATCGCGTCCAGAATCGCCACAGAAATCCAGGTCGACATTGCCCAGCGGTACGCGCAAAGCGACAGCACGGAACAAACGCGCCTGGGCACGACGATCACCATCGACGACCGCGGGTTCGTCGCGGCGCGCAACGACTGGTGTGCCGCCGAGGCCAATATCGATGCGGATGAGTTTCAGCGGCGACATATCACGTCGGTACGGCGCGTGCTGGAAGTTTTCGGCGCGCGCATGTCGCCGGAAACCGAGTCGATTTATTCGACGTTTGCACGCCAGGGCGGTGCGTTGACGATCGTCGGCAAGACGCCTGATTGGACCAGCGATGAGCCATGGGCACTCAAGTTGATGCGGATGGAGCCTAAGTTGCAGTTCAACGACGAGCCGGCAATGCCGATGATTGTCGAGGCGATCAACGTGCGAGCGCTACCTGCGGAATACGGCGGTAGCATTTACGACATGATCGCACGCGGCGAGGGCAAGCCGGCAACTCAGGAGACGACGCCGAAACCCGTGGTCGTCGCCGCCACAGCCACGTCGGCGCCGTCGTCCGGCGTGCGCACGCTGCCGGTGACCGAGGCAATTTTTCAGCCGGTAGTCAAACCGCGGCGCGAGCCGCCAAAACCGACGCCACTGGAGCTGACCACTGAGTCCTTGCTTTCGGCCATTGGCGAGCGCGTCGAGGTTGTCTCCATCGAGGGCCACAAACGGCAGGGTGTGATCAAACGCGTCGACGACGAGTTCCTGGTCATCGAACAGCGTATCCCCGGCGGCCGCTCCGAACTCAGTTTTGCGCGCAATCGGATTGCGGCAGTGAACGCCAATCCACCGCGCGTGCGTTGATTCGACGGGTCAGAAGCGCCCGCTCGCGCCGCCGCCGCGGCTGCTGCCTCCGCCAAAACTGCGGCTCGACGACGATGACCAGGATGTCGATGATGACGATGAGGTGATTCGCGGGATGACACTCTGGCTGGTGCTCGCGGCACCGCAGTGCTGACAGGTAGAGGTAATCTCCAACAGTCCGGTTGAGTATCGGGTCGCGGAGCTCACGGTTCTGGAGGTACTCGATACGGCTTTGGAGCCGCAGGTGGCGCAGGGCATAAAGCGCGAAAACCAGGCCGCGCGGACCAGCTTTTCCACGTGTCCGCAGCCCGGGCAATGGAACACGCGATGGTCGACGCTACGCAAGATTTCCTCAGTGATCTGCTGAGGTGTCAGATGTGCATCGTCTTGCGCCTCGCTGAGCAAGGTCATGTGGCCGCTGCAGCGCGAACAAGTACGCGGTACCAAACGTGAGCCGATGAACCACCAAAGCAGCGACAGAAATTTGTACAACAGCCAACCCACTGCTGCTATCACCGAGCCGATGATTCCTACGCCGATGACGGTCGCCGGGATGTTGCTCTGTGGTTCGGGCGTTGTTGTTGGCCGGGGCTGGCGGGTTGGCTGCGAAAGCGGCACCGTTTCGGTGGTTGCCGTCGTCTCCGCTGACGCTGCCGCTGATCGATCCAACTCAGTATCGCCCTCCGGTTCGGTTGCCGCTTCGGCCGGCCGGCTCAAGTCGGCTTGATAGGCACGCTGCAACCACGCGGTCGCGCCCGCGACCAGGCCCTGATCGAAATCGCCCTGACGAAAGCGCGGCAGGATCTCGCCGTGCATGACATTATTGGCCATGCGCGTGTAGTCGCCATCATCGATGCCACTGCCGAGGATGATCTCGGTGGCACGATCGTCCAGTGCCAGCAAGAACAGCGTGCCGTTGTTGAGCTGCCGGTCGCCGACGCGCCAGGCGTTGAATGCCTGAGCGCCGAAACGGCGCGGATCGACGCCGCCGGTCGAGCGCACGATCAAGAATGCGATCTCACCGCGCTGCTTGTCGTCGAGCGTCGCCGCGAGCCGATTCAGTTCTCGCACGGTATCGGCCGCCAGCAAACCGGACTCATCGGAAACATAGCTTTGAGGCAGTGGCGAACGCGGCTGCGCGTCGAGCTGCCCAGTCATCAGCGTGAGCAACAGCAGGCCAATCGTGCGTACGAAAGTCATCCGGAAGTGCGTCCTGATCACGGTTGTTGAGTGGATGATGCGGTTTTGCCGCCGCAAAGCAATGGGCCGGACAGCTCAACCGCGACACCAACCGATCTCAGTGCGCTGGTCCGGTTTGAGCCATTGCTGTGATCTGGGCAGCAATCGCCATTTGCCGGGATGACCTTCGAGTGCGAATGCGCCGAGGGCGTCGGCGAACCGGCAGTTTCTGGGCAGGTCGACCGACCCGATCATCTGGTCAAGATTGCCGCTGGCGCGTAGCGCAAATGAAGTGACGCCATGATTGGTAGCTGACTCGATATGCAGCGAACCGCTCAGCGCCTCGCCCGCAATGACAGCGGCCAGCGTACGCGGGTGCCAGGCGCGGTGATCATCGACCAGCGGCAATCGAAACCAGACGATACCGAGCAGCCCCGGCGGTGGACCGCGCTCCAAGGTACGCAACAAACGTGCGACCTCTTGCGGATCGCTGCGGATCTCGGTTGCCGCACCGGGATCGAGATCTTCTGCCGCCACGGCAATGACGGCACCGCTTGCATCCACCGATACCGCGACGTGGTAGGCCGGCAGTGCAATGTAGAACCGAGTGCCGAGTTGCGAGATTCGTTCGATCCACGGCAGAGCCCGATCGACATCGAACAAACCATCGCGAGGGTGCGCGATCGCGTGGACTTGCAACACACTGTGGTCGACGTTGCCGAGCAGCGGCGTCAGTTCAGCGCTGTCGAGCCACGTCGGCAGCACCGTGATCGATATGGACTCACCCGGCATCGCGCGGCGCAGTTCTGCGAGCCAGTCGGCATAGTCCGGTAGCGCTACCGTCGCGCAATCATGATCGATCTCAATGCCGCTGACGACCACCCGCTCCGAGCGCAGTCTGGTGGCCAGCATGTTGAGCTGCCGCGCCATGGTGTCGGCACCAACTGCGAGTCTCGCCCCTTCGATCCGCGCCACCATACGCACCGGTTTGCCGCTGTCGATCAATGCCGCAGCATCCGTGTCGATGTGCGTCACGCGTGCGCCGACGACTTCGATGCCAAGCACGCGCCATTCGCCAAATGGCTTGCTCGAATCGCGCAGCGCCGCCAACAATGAAGGCCGCCAATCGCGTTGCCACACGTATGCGCTATGCGTGAGAGGCGGCGGTGCCCCGCACGCACAGAGCATCGACAGCGCAAGAACGGCGAACGCAACGCGCATCAGTTCCGCTGCTGGGTTGCGAGATGCTGCGCCCGTCCTAACCAGATACCTAACGCCGCCCAGACGATTGCAAGTGGTACTGCAGCGGAGGCGACTGCGGCAAAACCCATGCCGAGTTTGCTCAGCGCACCTTCGGTGAACGCGCCCGCGACATCGCCAACGCGATAGACGAAAGTGTCGATCACCGCTTTAGCCTTGTACTTGTCTTCTCGGGACAGAACCGTAAACAGCATTTCGCGCGTCGGGCGCTGTACGGCACGTTGAATGGCTTTGAACAGCGACTCTACGATCACCAGAACAACGATCGAGGTCACGATCGCGAGGCCGATGAATCCCAGTGCTGCCGTGAGCGGCAGGAGCGCCAATGACCACGAAACGCCGATCCGTTCGACGAGTCGACCAGTGATCGCCAGTTGCAGAACCAATGTGGCGATCTGCGTCGCCATGTCCATCCGCGCGAAGATCGCTGCGCGCAAATCGACCCCCTCGCCCAGTGCGGCAACCATATCGAGGCGCGCGAAATACAGGAACGTCACCATGACCGACAGGATCATCACGTACGCTGCGATCCCGAGCAAAAAAGGAGAGCGCAAAACCGCGCGGATGCCTTCGTATGCCGAGCCGCCGATGGGTTGTTCGATAGCTGTTCCTACGGGTGGGGCGCGATGTGCGATCAGCCAGGCGAATACTGAGGCCAACAGCAAAAAACAGATCGCGATCAGCAGCAACGCCGGGGTGCCCAGGCGTTCTACCAACAGCGCCGTCATGGCTGGTCCGGCGATGGCACCGAGCGTGCCACCGGCCGCCATGACCGGGAACACGCGACGACTGTCGAGCAGCGAAAAACAATCGGCCATCAGCGCCCAAAACAACATGGTGGCGAAGAAGTTGAAGACACTGAACCAGACGTAGAACACCTGACCGCTGCGCTCGCCGACCGCCGTCGGCGCGAGCGTCAACAACAGATAAAAGGCCAGCAGGCCGAGCGCAAAAAAGCTGTATGCGGCGATCAGGAAATTGATGCGCCGATACCGCGCCACCAGCCAGCCGAACAGCGGATTCACAGCGAGCGTCACAATACTCGTCAGCACCCAAAGCCAGCGTACGGAGTCGATGCCGCGTTGCATGCCCAGCGCATCGCGCGCCGGTCTGAGCAGCATCAACGCGGCGAGTATGCAGAAGAAAAATGTCGTCGCGTACAGCACCAGCAGCGCTTCGCTGCGGCGGATGTTCAGCAGGCGCAGCAGATAGTCCATGCGCTACTCGGCGATGGTGATCATGATCTTACCCCGCGCCCGCCCGGTTTCCAGATGCGTCATAGCATCGACGGTCTGGGCCAGCGAATAGCGCGTATCGATGGGGGCGCGCAGTTGACCACTCGCTGCCCATTCCGCGAGCGTTGCCAGATCCGGGCCGTCTATAGAAGCCAGCAGACCTTCGATCCTCTGGGAGATGGTCATCGACGTCAAGAAAGTCACGAACATACGATCAAGCCCCGCCGTCCAATCGTTCTTCTCCACCGAGCCCACCAGTACCAGCGCACCATCGGGCGTCATCACGTTGGTCAGCGATTTCATGCTGTGGTTGCCAACCATATCGACAATCACATCGTATCGTGCATCGCCCTGGGTGAAGTCGCTGTTGGTGTAGTCGATCACTTGATCGGCCCCCAATGAGCGCACCAGTTCCACGTTGCGCGTGGAGCATACGCCGGTCACGTGTGCGCCGAGCAGTTTTGCGATTTGTACGGCAAAGCTGCCGACACCTCCAGCTGCACCGTTGATCAGCACCGTCTGGCCCGGTTTGACATTCGCCTTGTCGCGTAGCGCCTGCAGTGCGGTCACAGCTGCCACAGGCATGGCGGCTGCCTGTTCGAAGTCGAGCCCTTCGGGTATCGCTGCGATGGCGCCTTCAGCGCGACGCACGATGTACTCACCGAACGCACCATCGGCGGCACCGAATACACGATCGCCGATCTGGAAGCGTGTGACCTTGCCGCCGACCGCTGCCACCGTACCCGCAAAATCGGTGCCCATGCCGATCGATGTCGGCGTGAAGAAACCGGAGGACAGGCGAGCGATGTAAGGTCTGCCGTGCATGTAGTGTTTGTCGAGCGGATTCAGGCTGGCCGCGTGTACTCGAACCAACACCTGATCTTCCGCGGGTACCGGTTTGGCGATGGTCTCCAGCTTGAGCACATCGACTGGGCCATAACATCGGTAGACCACGGCCTGCATTGTCTCGCCACCGGTCAGCGGCGGCGCCGATCCGCACGGCGAGTTGTAGCTCACCGCGATCGCCAAAGTGGCGATGCACACTGCGCCGAGCGCCATCGTTCCCAGCAACCATTTGCGCCAGCGAATTTTCATGGAACAATCTCGATCGATCTGATGACGCTTAGATTGACCGGCGTTGTCTGGCAAAACGAGTGCCGAGAGATGGGTGACGGCCGGCTGCGACGAATCGCGTCTGCGCGGCGACGGGCTGCGTGCTTATCATCGCCAAAGCCGGGTGCGCTCTACAAAGGCCTGCTGATGCGAATTGCCATCGTTGTTTTGTGCATGTTCCTGGCCGGTGGCCCGACGTTAGCATCGGAAAGTCGGTGCTTCGGTACACCCGCCAAGGGCCGGCTGGAGAACGGGGCACGTCTGCCGCTGCGCGGCGAGAACTTCCGAAGCTATAGCATGCTCGGCTGGGGCATGGGTCGAACCTACGTCCACAGTCGAGTGAGCGATGTACTTCTGGATGCCTTTGGCGAAGCGGCTCGCGCAACACCGGGTGTCGAATTCGTGTACGCCGAAACCGGCTGGCGCAGAGGCGGTCCGTTCTACCCCCATCGCACGCACCAGAACGGGCTGTCGGTCGACATCATGGTACCCGTTCTGCGCGATGGCAAACCGGCTTTGCTTCCGCTGCTGGCGACGAATCGATTTGGCTATGACATCGAATTCGATGACCGCGGACAATATGGCGATTTCACCATCGACTTCGATGCGCTGGGGCAATTGCTGTATGCGCTTCATCGTGCGGCTATACGGCACGGCGTGCCGATCGAACGTGTCATCTTCGAAGTGCCGCTACAGAGCCACCTGTTCAGGGCACAGCGCGGCGCATACCTCAGGCGAAACCTGGTCTTCTCCAAGCGCCAGGCCTGGGTGCGCCACGACGAACACATCCATATCGACTTCCGGATACCGTGCCGATGAGTGGCTCTAAGCAACCTATCAGTCGCGGCCTGATGGGCATACAGATTCTGCTGCTGCTGATGCCGCTGTCTTTGCTGTATCTCGCAGCAAGCTTCTACATACTTGCTGCAATCGTCGAGCAGCCGTCGTTAGATGCGGCCCCGGTGGCTTTGGTCCTGCTGCTGTGCGCGCCCTGCCTTTGGTTCGGCTGGCAACTGACGAGCGCTTTCTTCTTCGGTGGACGCCGGGCATTGCTGCAAACAAGTTCGCGCGCATGGCGATGGTCGTCCGTCGGAGTTGCACTGGCCTTCACGGCGACCGTGCTTTCGCAAACCAGTCTGCTGCAGTCGTTCTTGATCAAGTCCCAGTTGGGCGAAGTCTCGCTGCTGCAGTTTGGTCTTCCGCTGCTGCTGCCCTGGCTGCATGCAGCAATCGAGAAGCGCCTGGCGATGCGTGAATCGATTAGCCAATAGACGTGTCCGCGAAGTGACATACGCCGGGTGCAAGCATGCTTATCATCTCCACCGGCTCCCCGCAACGCGATCGCACTCATGAACACGGCTTTCCGCCAACCGCTGCCCGGCACTTCGCTCGACTTTTTCGACGCCCGAGAGGCCGTGAATACGCTGAAGCATGGCGCATATGAGACGCTGCCGTACACCAGCCGCGTACTGGCCGAGAACTTGGTGCGCCGCGCCGATCCGGCGAGCTTGAATGCAGCACTGATGCAGCTGATCGAGCGCCGCCAGGATTTGGATTTTCCGTGGTATCCGGCGCGCGTGGTGTGTCACGACATTCTGGGCCAGACGGCGCTGGTTGATCTGGCCGGATTGCGCGATGCGATTGCCGAGCAAGGCGGCGATCCGGCGCAGGTCAATCCGGTGGTGCCGGTGCAATTGATCGTCGATCACTCGCTGGCGGTGGAACATGGCGGCGACGATCCCAACGCTTTTGCGAAAAACCGCGCGATTGAAGATCGCCGCAACGACGATCGTTTTCACTTCATCGACTGGACCAAACGCGCATTCCGCAATGTTGATGTGATTCCACCGGGCAACGGGATCATGCACCAGATCAATCTGGAGCGAATGAGCCCGGTGATCGGCGTCGAGAACGGCGTCGCCTATCCGGACACCTGCGTTGGCACCGACAGCCACACGCCGCACGTCGATGCGCTCGGCGTGATCGCCATTGGCGTGGGTGGCCTGGAGGCCGAGAACGTGATGCTCGGTCGCGCCTCATGGATGCGCCTGCCGGACATCATCGCCGTGGAGCTGAGCGGTCGCCCGCAGCCGGGCATCACCGCAACTGACGTCGTGCTGTCGCTAACCGCTTTTTTGCGACAGCAGAAAGTCGTCGGTGCGTATCTCGAATTCCGTGGGCCCGGCGCAGCCGCGCTGACCTTGGGCGATCGTGCGACGATCTCCAACATGGCGCCCGAATACGGCGCCACCGCGGCGATGTTCTTCATCGATCAGAATACGCTCGACTATCTGCGTTTGACCGGGCGTAGCGATGAACAGGTGCGGCTGGTCGAGACCTATGCGAAGACCGCAGGCCTGTGGTCGGATGCACTCGCGAATGCGCAGTACCCGCGCACACTGCACTTCGATCTATCGAGCGTGGTGCGGACGATGGCTGGGCCGTCAAACCCGCATGCGCGGCTGGCGACGAGCGATCTGACCAGTAAGGGTATTGCCGGAAACCTGGCCGCCGCGCGCGCCCAGGAGGCCAGCGGCCGGATGCCCGATGGCGCCGTGATCATCGCCGCGATCACCAGCTGCACCAACACCTCCAATCCGCGCAACGTGATTGCAGCCGGGCTGCTCGCGCAGAAAGCCAATGCGCTGGGCTTGAAGCGCAAGCCGTGGGTCAAGTCCTCACTCGCGCCGGGCTCCAGGGCGGTCTCGTTGTATCTGGAAGAAGCCGGCTTAAAGAGCGAGTTGGAGCAGCTCGGATTCGGCATCGTTGCGTTTGCTTGCACCACGTGCAACGGCATGTCCGGCGCGCTGGATCCGGTCATCCAAAAGGAAATCGTCGAGCGCGATCTGTATTCGGTGGCGGTGCTGAGCGGCAATCGCAATTTCGATGGTCGTATTCATCCGTTCGCCAAACAGGCCTTTCTCGCCTCGCCGCCGTTGGTGGTTGCCTACGCCATTGCCGGGACGGTGCGTTTCGATATCGAAAAAGACGCGCTCGGTTTGCGCAGCGACGGCTCGCCGATCCTGCTCAAGGATTTGTGGCCGACCGACGCCGAGATCGATGCGCTGGTTGCCAGCGCGGTGAAACCCGAGCAGTTCCGCGCCGTCTATGAGCCGATGTTCCGCCGTCCCATCGACGCCGGATTAGCAGCCAAGCCGCTGTACGACTGGCGCGAAATGAGCACCTACATCCGCCGCCCGCCGTACTGGGAAGGCGCGTTGGCGAAGCCGCGAAGCTTGAGCGGAATGCGCCCGCTGGCGATCTTGCCGGACAACATCACCACCGATCATTTGTCGCCATCGAACGCCATCCTGCTCGATAGCGCCGCGGGCGAGTATCTGGCGCGCATGGGACTGCCCGAAGAAGACTTCAACTCGTACGCCACACATCGTGGCGATCATTTGACCGCGCAGCGCGCGACCTTCGCCAATCCGACACTTAAAAACGAGATGGTGCGTAAGGACGATGGCTCGGTGCGCAGCGGTTCGTTGGCGCGCGTGGAGCCCGAAGGACAGGTCATGCGCATGTGGGAAGCGATCGAAACCTACATGCAGCGCGGCCAGCCGCTGTGCATCATCGCCGGCGCCGATTACGGCCAGGGCAGCTCGCGCGATTGGGCCGCGAAAGGTGTGCGCCTCGCGGGCGTGGAAGCCATCGTCGCCGAGAGCTTCGAGCGCATCCATCGCACCAACCTCGTCGGTATGGGCGTTTTGCCGCTCGAATTCGAGCCTGGCACCACACGACTGAGCTTAGGCCTCGAGGGCACCGAAACTTACGCCGTGCTCGGCACACCGGCGCCGCGTGCGGCGCTCACGTGGCGCGTTACCCGCCGCGATGGCTCGAGTTTCGATGTGCCGGTCCGCTGCCGTCTCGACACCGCTGAAGAAGTCTCGATCTATGCGGCGGGCGGCGTGCTGCAGCGCTTCGCGCAGGATTTCCTCGCGCAGGCCGCATGAACGCTGTTTCTCACGCAGACGGGCAACGACCGGCGAGCTCGACACATTCGTGGGTCGCGCGATAGCGCGACAGTTCCGTCTGTTCCTGGCACCCCTCACCATTGCACCGCGTTCGACCATACGCGCGACGTTGTGGTGCGTTGTTCTTGTATGTTCATGCCATGCTCAACCACGATCGGCGATACACTTGGTCGCGGCGCGGCCGCCAATTCGAACGCGATCCATGGCCGTGCATCGTCAAGGCCGGCGGTATGCCAGCCAGCAACGCAGGAGATCACTCGCCTTCGCGGCAGGTGATGTTCAAATCAGTCCGGGAGCGGAGCAACGAGGGTGGCGATGTATCTGAGAGTGATTGCGGCCTTTCTGCTGCTCGTGGCAAGCAGCGCTGAAGCCGCTACTGAAATCCGTGGACAGACCGCCAGCGGCGCGTATTACATCGCGCAGATCCCCGACGGTTGGCGAGCAGGCGATGGGCTGGTGGTCTACAACCATGGTTTCGATGCCGACCTGCCGGACAATGAGCCGAGCCTGGGTCCCATTCCGCTGCGCCAGCGCATGTTGGCCGACGGATATGCCATCGCCGCATCGAGTTTCAGCCAGCGTGGCTGGGCGCTGTTTGCGGCGCAGCGGGACAATCGCGAATTGGTCGCTGCATTTGCGACTCGCGTCGGTGCACCGGGGCGGTTGTTGGCCGTTGGCGGCTCGATGGGCGGGCTGGTGGCATTGCAGCTGGCTGAGCAGAGCGACTTGGGCGCACCAGTGGCCGGCGTGTACAGCATCTGCGCGCCGCTCGCCGGATCGCGCGTCTGGCATCAGGCCATGGACATCCGGCTGGCATACGATGCGGTGTGCGACAACGTGACCGGCGGCGAATTGCCCAGCGGCGACAGTGCATTGCCTTACATTTTGAAGGCCGATGATATCGACGATTTCGACACCCTGGATGGCGCCGAACTGGCGCTGCGCATCGGCAAATGCACTGGCTATGGGCTGTCGAGTTTTTTGCAGACCAGCGGCATGCGCGATCGGTACTCGCGGCTGCGGGTTGCCACTGGCGTCGATGATGATTTTTTTCTCGAAAACATGTTCTATGCCACCTGGGGCCTGAGCGAGATGTATCGCAGCGGCGCCAAACTCGGCGGCCGTGCGGCCATTGGCAACAACATCGTGATTTACCCTGAATCTTCGGTGCAGCAAAACGTGCGCCGCGTGGTTGCCGATCCCTTTGCGGCACTCGATCTTTGGCGTGCGTTCACGCCCACCGGTCAAGGTGTGACGGCCAAAGTGCTGACCACGCATACGACTCGAGACGGGCTGGTCGTGCCCGCTAACGCGCGTGCCTTGGAGGGCAAGCTGCCGAACACCCAGTGGTCGCAGGCCTTTGTTGTCGAGACCCAGCCATCGCACTGTGGTTATAGCAATGCCGAGCTGCTCGGCGGCTGGAGCGCGCTGACACGCTGGGTCGCTGGCGCGCCGCGCCCGGATACCGCTGCTGTGCGGGCTGAGTGCTCTCGCGAACGCAATGCCAATGCCAGTTTGGGTGAATGCCGCTACGCGCCCTTTGCGGCACCCTCGTTAGACACAGCGCTCAAACCGCGCAACGAGACTCGCGGTGCCATCGATTCGCGCCTGAGCGGCCTTTGGTTCGACCCGGCGCGGTCTGGTGAAGGTCTGGTTGTCGAGGCGCTGCCGGACGGCCGCGCATTGGTCACGTTTTTTACCTACCCAGCCGTTGGCAGCAGCGATCAGCAAGCCTGGTTTACGGGGCTGGCGCGCACGGGAGATCAAGGAGAGATCGTTGTCGATGCGATGGTGGGCAAACGCGGCGGGCGCTTTGGCAGCGACTTCGATCCGTCGAGCCTGAGCGATGTCGCGCTGGGCCGTTTCGATGCCGTTTTGACGCGCTGTGGTGGCGGCGAGCAGCGGGTGACCGCTGCTGCGCCGTTTGACTCGTCGCGTCGCCCGCTCACGCGCTTGACGCGAGTCGCAAACCACACCTGTCCGGGCGAAACCGCGGCGACAACTCCTGTCCCTCAGGCCGGCTTTAGCGGCACGTGGTACGAGCCCGACAAACCGGGCCGGGGCCTCCAGATCCAGGTTCAGGACGATGGGCGCGCATTTCTCACCTGGTTTAGTTTCGCGTCGAACGGAGCGCCGGTTTGGTTGCTCGGCACCGGCAGCGCGAGTGGCTCGAATCTCCGATTCGACGTCACAAGACCGATCGGCACGCGTTTTGGCGCCGCATTCAGCGCCGCAGATGTTGTACAAAATCCCTGGGGGAACATCGTCGTCGAGCGCATCGATTGCAATCGCATCGTCGTCGATTACAGCGCCACCGAGCCAGGTTTTGGCAAAGCGCGTGTCGCCATGCAACGGCTGACGACGATGCGCGGCGTCGCTTGTTCCTGGTGAGGCTTCGCCTCAGACCGCTGAGCATTGCTGGCTTCGTCCGGCAACGTACTCGCCACAACCCCGCGCTTCGCATTTCCGGCCCAGCGGCGCATCCGCCGGGCGTTCGACTCGGCACACGCCTGCGGCGTGTCAGCGCCGAGTCTCACCCCCATGACTCATGGGGCTGCAAACACCAAAGACGCTCCGCAGAAAATTTGACTCAAATGTACAGATCCGGCTTCGTCAAGGACTCTAGTAAGGCCTCGCCTCAGACCGCCGACGCTTGATTTGTGTCTTGCGGACACGGAGGCTGAAAGCTGCTAACGCCGCGCGCAATCGCCGGGCCGACCCACGCTCAAAGGCTGGTTGTTCTGACTGAGCACAATGCGGCATCCGCCTGATGTGCCGTCGATCTCGATCTTGTATCTGGCGTTGATCACAGGAGCGAATTTGAGATCGCCGCTGCAAGTGATCCGCAGACCGTGATCGGCGCGCAGTTCGGCGCGCAATTGCACCGGGTCTCGCGCCTCAATGGGCAGATTCCACACAGTGGGCGATGACACGGCCAAACGACTCTCGCCCTGCACCAGCGCAATGCTCGGCGTTGTCGAACAGGGCCGGTCAGGGTCGACCCAATAGAGCGCACCACTCCAACCCGCATCGTCATCGCGCGCCAGGAACGACACCAGCGCCTCGGGCTTGCCGTCTGGCGCTTGATATCGATTCACCATTGCGCAGCCGCCCAACAGCGCGGCACAAATGGCAACTCGGATCATGGCTTCAGCAGCGGCGTCTTCAGCGACGATAACGGCCCGCCCACCACTTTTTCGCAGGCTTCGATGAACTCGGCGGTACTCACTTTGCGCTCGCGCATCAGGCGACGAGTCACGTCGTCGATGTTTTTCGCGTCGTTGCTCTTGCGCCGGATTTCGCGGTCGACCGCATATATCAGCGTCGTCGCACGCGCGGTAATTTCCGCGCTGGAGCGGTCCGTGCGGAGCGATTTGACGTTTTTGCCCCAGTTCTTCAACCAGTCGATGGTGCGCTGATGGCGCGTTTCCGTCATACCGCCTGCGCGATACAGCAGCTCGACCGCATAAAACTCAGCCAGACCTTCCGCCAGCCAGTCGTCGTTGTCCTCTTCGCCGGTGATCCGCGTGACGACGTGCGTGAGTTCGTGCAACAAGGTGCTGGTGTTGTTTTCACTGACCATCGGCCGATCCAGGTGCAGGTACAGCGAGCGGGGCGCGGACAAACCGCCGAGCCACATGGGATCAGGCGCGCTGGCGATGAGGATCTTTTCTGGCATTACACCGAACGCATCTTTCATCGCTGGCAGCGTGAAGTTCAAGAAGGCCAGCATGTCCATACGGCGCATGCCTTCATCTTTTGGCGCGCCAAGGCTGATTTCGGTGCCGCCGATGACTTCGCGGCGGGTGCCGATGTTGCCCACCAGCATCCAGCCGACGGGTCGATCGAATCTGCGTGCTGGCTCGTCGATGCGGAAGGTGCCATCCTCGGCCTGCACGTAAGGCGTATCGCGATGCCAGCCCTTTGGTAGGTCCAGGCGCAACCGCGCTCGCGACGTGGCGCCTTTGATCGCCCTCACCTTCGCACTGGGAAAGACCCGATCGCCGCGAAAAATGGCCCAGTCGTCCGCCAGCAGGCTGCGATACGTGCCGTTCTCACGCTGCTCGCTGATCTTCACGCGCCAACTGATCCGTCCGCCCTTCGCTGGCGGCGTCCAAATCAGGCGCTTGCCGTCCTTGGTCAAGGTACCGTTGGCCTGCACCTCCGAATACGCCGGCGGAAACGAGAAACTCAGGCTCTTCAACTGCTGCGAGCCTTCACCCAGCACGAGCGCACCTTGGGCCGTCTTCGACTTACCGTCGAAACGCAAGCTCCATGTCACGTCATACGGATCGGCTTGGGCGGTGGCGGCGAACAGCAGCGCAAAAATGGCGAGTCGCATGGGCATCCCTTCTAGTCACAAGAGCACAATTCTCGCCGAGCGCGATGCGCATCGCCACGGCGATCGGAAAGACGTTCAGTTGCGACAGTTACGCTG
>JALHMH010000022.1 GCA_022844165.1 Lysobacterales bacterium | reverse complement strand
GCCAATCCCAAGCCCTTCATCTGGCGCAAGAGCGCCGATGCGATCATCGAAGCGGTAGCTCGTGCGGCAGGGAAATTGATTACTATTTAATGGTAGTTATTTTTGGGACACCATACTAGCAGGCTGTTGAGAAACAGGCTGCGGGCGCGAACCATGGATGGTTCGCACATGGGTCGAGCACGTAAGTGCTTGATCCATGGAGAGCGAGTCCGGACATGTGCCGGACTCGCGACTTGAGAAACGCACAGGAAGTGCGTTTCTCAACATCGTGCCAATGTGGTGTCCCAAAAGTAAGGTGAACAATTTCCGCGTCTTTCGACCCGAATGCTGCGTTGTTCGTCGTCGCCATAGCGCTGCTATGGCTCCTTCTCTCGCCTTGCCTCGGACCGAAATCCATCGGAAATTTAGTTCAACTTATTTCTGGGACACCACACTAGAGTCCTTGATGGAGCCTGCAACGTTTAACTTCGCGGATGGCTCTCTGTGTGGCAAGCACGCTGCCGAGTGAAGCCAGCAATGCTCGTGCGTCTGAGGCGAAGCCTCGCTATTCATCTGGACTCAGCCGCTGCGCCGCGCCATCAGTTTTTCAATGCGGGCGAACACTTCGGGGCGCGAGAAGGGCTTCTTCATAAAGTCGTCTGCGCCGATTTTCTGCGCCCAGAATTCCTCCGTGGCCTGTTCGTTGCCGCTCATCATGATGATCGGGATGTCCGCTGTGAGCGGGTCGCGACGCAGTGTGCGCAGCGCGGCAAACCCGTTCATGCCCGGCAGCACGATGTCGAGGAAAATCACGCGGGGCAAATGCTCTTTCGCCAGTTGAATACCACTTTCGGCATCGAAGGCTTCGAGCGGCTCGTAGCCGTTCTGTTCCAACATCCGCCGCAACATGGTGACCACGGTCGTCGAGTCGTCGATGACCAGAATCTGCGTGCCGCGTTTGACTGAGCTTCTCGGACGCAGACGCCGATCATCCTTTTTGTTGCCGCCCAACAAGCCGCGCACAAAATCGAAAATGCCCATGGTGATTCACACAATGACGACACGCCAAGCATCCGCATTTTTTGCTCAACACGCCATAGCTATTGTGGTGTCGCCGAAGCAAATTGGGCGCATTTCCGCGTCTTTCGGCTCGTAGGCGGCGGCGCACGCGGATCTTGTCATCGGCGTGAACGGTCTCGGGGCGACATTGGCTTTTGCTGTCCCAGCATTCGCCTGACGTGGTGCAGGAGTCTTTCGTTGCACTGTCATAAAACCGCAATCGTGCGGTCGTAGCGTACTCGTGCTGTCGCGGGCACTCTGCACCGCGTATTACCTTTTTCTCCGGAGCCTTCATGACTCGCCCTTATGCGTTTCGTCCGCGTGCACTCGCCGCCAGCGCTCTGCTGTGTCTTGCGGTGACCGCACCCGTCCCGGCGAAGGACGCAGCCGATGACCTGGCCCAGGGGCTGATCCGCCTGCGTGGCGAAGTCGAGCAGCTCAACGCCGAGCTGGATCTGCTGCGCGAAGAGCAGCGCGTTACCATGGCGGGCTTGAATCAGCAGAAAGCGGAATTGACCAACAGCGCCGAGCGCCAGAGCCTGTCCGCTCGGGA
This sequence comes from Lysobacterales bacterium, assembly GCA_022844165.1. GTDB lineage: Bacteria > Pseudomonadota > Gammaproteobacteria > Xanthomonadales > SZUA-5 > JALHMH01. The sequence continues at coordinate 76,318 of JALHMH010000022.1, read as the reverse complement.
AGCAAGAGAGAAGCTCGCTGCCAAACAGACCGAGATCGAGGCCCTCGGGGCCAGTGGTGATAACCTGCGGCCGGCTCTCATCGGTGCGATCGAAGCGCTAAAAAGCTACATCCAGTCGGGTTTGCCCTTCAAGGTGGACGAGCGCGTCGGCGAGTTAGACCGGTTCCGCGCTGAACTCGAGAATGGCAGCGTGCCGGCTCAACGTGGCGTAAACCGTTTGTGGGCCTACTTCGAGGACGAGTTCAGGCTTTCGCGCGATAACAGCTTGCATACGCAGACGATCGATCTCGGTGGCGAGCGCGTGCTCGCCGATGTTGCCAAGCTCGGCTCGATGATCCTGTACTTCCGTACCCGCGATGGCCGACTCGGTCAGGCCCAGCGTCAGGCCGACCGCTGGGCCTTTGTTGAACTCACTGATGCCAGCCAGCAAGTGCAGATCAACACCCTGTTCGATGCGCTGGGCAAGCAGATCCGCCAGGGCTGGTTCGAACTGCCGCTGGTTGCCGCCGGAGCCGCCCGATGAATCGCTTCTCTATTCTATTGCTGCTGGGCCTGATGCCGTTCGCCGCGCTGGCCCAGAACACCACGCCTGAAGCGGCCACTGCCCCGGCGACGGCTGCGCCCGTTGCTGCCGCGCCAGCAGCGCCGACCGTTTCGGTCGAACAGGCGTACCGTCGCGAATTCGCCCTGCTGGAAGCGCAGAAGCGCGAACTCACCGCGCGCATCGCCGAGATACGGCAGCAGACCGAGAGCCGGCAATCGCGCCTGGAAGGCGAAATTGCCGCGCTGGAAAACCGCGTGTTCAGCGAGCGTGCCGAAGCCGAGACCGCGACCGAGGACCTGACCCGTATCGAGCAGGCCGCGTTCGCGCTTGCTGAGAATGCCGGCTTCATTGATGCCACCCTCGACCAGGCCCGGAGCACGTTGGCCGGCTTCGGCAATGAGTCGTTGTCGGCGGACGATTTTGCTGCGCGGGACGAACTGGCCAAGCTGCAGGGCATGTTCGACCAAGGTATCGCGCAACTGCAAACACTGGGTGAAATTCGACGTGACGCCGGGGCGTTCTTCCTTGCGGACGGCACCGAAGTGCAGGGCCAGATTGTTCGCTACGGCAACATCGCCGCGTTCGGCGTCAGCGAACAGGGTAGCGGCGCGTTGGTGCCCGCCGGCGGCGGTCGGTTCCGGCTCTGGAAAGATCCGGCTGTAGAGAGCGCGCAGGCACTGGCGCAAAACCAGGTGCCCGCCATCCTGAAGACGTATTTGTTTGAGAACGCCAACACCGCCGTTCTCGATCCCGAAGACAAGACCTTCGTCAACGAGATGAAGAAGGGCGGGCCGATCGGCTACATCATCCTGCTTCTGGGGCTCTCGGCCGGCATTCTGGTGGTTCTGCGCGCACTGTTCCTGCAGCGTGCCGGCGCCAGCATCCAGAGCATCATGGACGGTGTGGCGCAGTCAGTGCGCGCGCACCGGATCGACGACGCCATCGCTGTCGCCAAGCGCTTCAAGGGCTCGGCCGCGCGCGTTGTCACCGCTACGCTGCGCAATCTGGATCGCGATCGCGAGCACCTGGAAGACATCGTGTCGGAGTCGATCCTGCACGAGTCGACCCATCTGAACCGCTTCGGCGCTTACATCCTGATGATCGCCGCGGTGGCACCGCTACTGGGTCTGCTGGGCACCGTCACCGGCATGATCCAGACCTTCGATGTCATCACCGAATTCGGCACCTCCGACCCCAAGCTGCTATCCGGTGGCATCGCCACTGCTCTGGTGACCACCATGCAGGGCTTGATCGTGGCGATTCCTGCACTGCTGTTTGGCAGCCTTTTGAACGGCTGGGCCGAGAGCATCAAGGACGACATGGAGAAGTCGGCGCTGAAGGTCGTGAACCTCTACCAGGACGTTCGCGCTGGCGCACCTTCGCGCAACGCCGCCTGACCTGAGCGCGAAAGGACGGCAGACAGCCATGGCCCTGGGACTCGACCCCGACAGCGGCATCCTCGAATCAACAGGTGCCTACCTGAGCTCTGGTGGCTTCGTCATGCCGGTGCTGGTGGCCTGCGCGGTCGTGCTCTGGTATGCGATTGGTGCGCGCTGGGCGCTGCTCCAACGCGGCAGCAACAAAAACGTGCGGGTTTTGATCAAGCGTTATGCGGACGGCCGTGCGAAGGCGCCCGACGGGATTGTCGATCAGGCCATCGTCCGCGGCATGGTGGTATGCGCACAGCCGCGACCGAACTTGCGCCGCTACCTCGACGAAGCCTTTGGCGACTTCGACGGTCAGCTCAAGCGACATGCCGCGATGATCACGGCGGTGGTATCGATTGCGCCTCTGCTCGGCCTGCTCGGCACCGTGATCGGCATGATCGAGACCTTTCGCTCGCTTGGCGACATGAGCCTTTTTTCGCAGGGCGGCGGCATCGCTGCCGGTATCGCCACCGCCCTGTTCACCACCCAGATGGGTTTGGTGGTCGCCGTGCCCGGCGTGATTGTCAAGTTCCTCCTCGATCGCCGCCAGCAGCAGCTGGAACTCGATCTCGCGCAAATCAAGGATCTGCTGATCAGCCGCTTCGACCCCGAAGCCGACCATCGCCATGTGCCGGCTGCGCCGGCATCGAACTGACAAGGCCGCCCGAACATGTTGCGTCGTCGCCAGAGTAAACCCCCCGAGGCCGCCGTCGATCTCACCCCGATGATCGACATGACCTTCATCCTGCTGATCTTCTTCATGGTCTCGACGACCTTCGTCAAAGACATGAAGCTCGACATCAATCGTCCGGCTGCGCAGACTCAGGTGGTGGCATCGACCAAGGCCGTTCGCCTGTACATCGATCGCCAGGGCGAGACCTACCTGGACGGCGAGCCGGTGCGCGAGTGGGTGATCCAATCGCGTGTGCGCGATCAATTGAAGGGCATGACGCAGAAATCGGTATTGGTCATCACCGACGACCAGGTACCGGCCGAGAAGCTGATCCGCGTGGTCGACGCAGCTCGTCTTGCCGGCGCGGAAGACGTTGGTGTGGCCACAGTCGCCGAAGCCGGGGAGGGCTGATGCGCCTGCGCGATCCACGCCTGACCGGCCTGGCCGCATCCGCAGTCGGTACCGCACTGGTGCTGGGCCTGGCGCTGTTCATGAACCGGCCCTTCGAACAGCCCGACGGCAAAGATGGTGATGCTTTCAGTTCGATCGAAGTGGTCAAACGCGAGAAGCCGCCGGCCGCCGAGCCGGTGCGTCGCCCCGAACCGCCGCGCAGGCCGCCCCAGCGCAGTGCGCCCGCGCCGATTGTCGGCCTGGATAGCGGACTCTCAGGACTCGACTTCGGCTTGCCAGGTTTCGACGCCAACGAGCTTGGACTTGGCAGCGACATCCTCGGCGACAGCAGCGATGTTGTCATGACCGACGACACGGTCGATGTCGCGCCTCGCCCGATCCTGCAAACGCCCATGAACTATCCGCCGCGCGCGCGTGCTCAAGGCGTGACCGGCTATGTGTTGCTCAGCGTGCTGATCGGACCCACCGGCCAGGTCGAGCGGGTCAGGGTGCTGGAAGCCCAGCCTGCTGGCGTGTTCGATGAGGTCGCCATCGCCGGCGTCCAGACCTGGAAATTCGAACCGGCCAGCTACCGCGGCGAGAACGTGCGTGTGTGGGCCACCCAGCGCGTGAGGTTCGACCTGTCATGAAGCGCCTGATCGTGTTCACTTTCCTGCTGGCTCTGTTCACTCCGATCGTTGCGCAGGATCAGGACGCCGATGAGGTTGACTTCATCGAGCTTGCCGCCCTGCTGATGCGCGATGGCGAGAGCACCCGCGCTGCCGAAGCACTGGCGCGAGTGGACCTGAGCGTTGAAGGCCTTGATCTGGCCAAGTACCACACGGTGCGGGGCTTGATCGCGCTCGAGCAACAGCAGCTCGAAACCGCTGCCGATGCCTTCGATGCGGCTGTTGGCGCAGGACAGGCCGAACCGATGATTCACCTCTACCGGGCGCAGGCCTATTTCGGCCTGGAGCGCTATCCGCAGGCGATTGCTGCGCTGGACGAGGCCGGCGAGGCGGTCGCGGGCATCAGCGGCGCGTGGATGCTGCGCGCGCATGCCCTGTGGATGCAGGGCAAGCGCCAGGCCGCGTTCGATACGCTCAGTGACGCCGGCAACCGTTTTCCCGGCAACCTCGGTTTTCAGCGTCGCCAGGTGTTCTATCTGGTCGAAGCCGGTCTCTATGCGCAAGCTGCCGATCTGGGCCGCGATTATCTCAATCGCGGCGAGCCCAAGGCCGACGACTACGCGGCCATCGGTACTGCGCTTCGCCGCAGCCGCTCCTTCGATGAAGCGCTGCGCTTTCTTGAAGCCGCGCGCCTGAAGTTTCCCGACAACGGCGCGATTGCACGCGCGCTGGCGCAGACCTGGCTGGAGAGCGGCAAGCCGCTGGCGGCCGCTGACGTGATGGCGGCGCAGGCTGAACGCGAACCCGAACTGTTGGTCGAAGCGGCTGAGCTTTATCGCCGTGCCGGCCAGACAGCGCGCGCACTTAACCTCAACGCGCGCGTCGAGGACGGCGCCCGCAAGCTTAAGCAGCGCGTCGGCCTGCTGATTGCTGCCCGCAAGTACGCCGAAGTCACGGCGCTCGAAGGCGGTCTGCGCCGGGCCGGCCTTTGGGATGACGAGGATCTCCGTTACGCCCTGGCCTATGCCTGGTATCGGCTGGGTCAGTTTGAAAACGTCGAGCGCCATCTGCAGGTGCTGATCCGACCGGAGTTGTTCCGTAAGGCCACTGAGCTGCGGCGTCTGATGCAGGAGTGTGCCGATACGCCCTGGGCTTGTGCCTGACGTACCCCGCCTGCGCGTCGCGCGCCGGCCATCGATCTCTGGATTGTCCGCCATGAAGCGCCGCTTGCTCGCCCTCGCTATTTCCGCCCTGGTCTGCCAGCAGCCCTGTGCCGCCGAGTCCGCGGAGCTGTCGCTCTATTTGTTCGACGAAGGCCGGCCGGTGGTGGACGCCGAAGTCCAGATTGATGCCGCGCCCCGCGGGCGCACCAGCAGCGATGGCGCCCTGAACCTCAAAATCGAGCCCGGTGCGCGGCGCCTGCGGGTGCTGCGCCAGGGCGCCGAAGTGTTGAGCCTTGAACTGAATCTCGTAGAAGACGAAGACGCTCAGATCATTGCCACCCTGTACCCAGATGCGGCCCCAAGCGTCTTCATTGAAAGCACCAATGCAGGCGCGGGCGCCACCGCCGAAGCCCGGCCCGAGCTGGGACCGCCTGGCACCTTGAGCGGTCGTATCGTCAATGCCGAAGACGGTAAGCCGGTGGCCGGCGCGCGCGTATTCGTCTCTGGTACGCCGATCGATCTGGTCACCGACGGCGAAGGCCGCTTCAGCGCCAGCATTGCCCCTGGCAGCTACGCAATTTCGGTCCTTGCGCCGCGCTTTGCCTCGCGTAGCTTCGAGGACGTCGCCATTGTCAGCGAACAGACCACCGAGAAAGCCATCGAGCTGACGCCCGCTGGTGTTGAGCTGCCGGAGTTTGTCGTCCTGGAACCCTTCATTGAAGGCTCACTGGCCAGCTTCGTCGAGGAACGCCGCACCAGCTCGGCGGTCACCGATATCCTCGGCGCCGAACAGATCTCGCGCGCGGGAGACTCCGATGCCGCTGGCGCGCTCAAGCGCGTGACCGGCCTGACCCTGGTCGACGGCAAGTTCGTTTATGTCCGTGGATTGGGTGAGCGCTACTCCAGTACTTTGCTGAACGGTGCGCAGGTACCCAGCCCCGACCCGACCCGCCGGGTGGTGCCCCTGGATCTATTTCCCACCGAGGTGCTTCAGGGCATTGTGGTGCAGAAGACCTACACCGCGGACATGCCGGGAGAGTTTGCTGGCGGCACGATCCAGCTGCGTACCCGCGGTGTGCCCGAAGAGTTCTTTTTCCGCAGCTCAGTGAGCCTGGGCTACGCCGACGGCACCACCGGCGAGGAAGGTCTTCGATATCAGGGCTCGAGCCGCGACTGGACGGGCCGCGATGACGGCACACGCTTCGTTGACAGTGTTTTCGGCACCGAGCGCTTGCCGCAGAACATTGCCGATCTCGAAGCCGCCGGGCGCGACCTGCTTCAGACCAGTCTCGCGACACGCCGCGATTCGCTCGGTCCCAACGGGGGCTTTGGCATCGGCGTTGGCGATGACTTCCGGTTTGGCGATTCCGATGTCAGCCTGGGCTACATCGCTTCCGTGCGCTACGCCCATGCCTGGGATGCGCGCGAGGAGCAGCGGGTGAGCTACAGCCTGTTTCAGGACGAGTTGTTGCCGGCGGAAGAATTCGTGCGTGAGCGCACTGATCGTGCGATCGATTCGAGCCTGTTCGGCGTGCTCGGGCTGCGGGTCGGTGAGCTGCACAAGGTAGATCTGACGGTCACCAGACTGCGACAGTCGACGGATCAGACGCAGATTGACGATGGTGTGCTGGGCTCGGGCAACATCGATATCCAGACGTCGCTGGAGTGGATTGAGAACTCGCTGGACACCGCGCAGCTGGCGGGCGAGCACAGCCTGCCCGCACTGGGTGGCCTGTATGTGACATGGCAGGCGACCGATGCCGGCGCAAGGCGCTATGCCCCGAACTCCAGGCTGTATCGCTTCACACTGGACGAGGGATCCGGGAACTTCCAGAACAACTTCAACGTGTTTCGCATCGAAGACCTGCAGGACGAGTCGAGCGACTATGCCGTTAACTTGAAGAAGCTCTTCCAGTTTGGCGAGCAGGCGGAGCTTTCGCTGCAGGCCGGTGCGTCCCGCTTCGATCGCGAACGCGACTCGCAAATCCGTCGATTCCGCTTTACCGATCGTGTCAACGCAAACCAGTTCTCAGGCATTGACGAACGCTTCAATCCCAGCCGGGTCGGGCCGAACGGCCTGAGACTTGAAGAGAACACACAGGCCTCTGATGCCTACACCGCCCAGCAGCAGCTGGATGCGCGCTATCTGATGGCGGACGCCGCCTGGCGGGATCTCCGATTGAACCTTGGTGTTCGCCGCGAAGAGATGTTGCAGACGGTTACCACGGTGCAACCCTTCAATCCGAACGCCATTCCGGTCATTGGCGTGCTGGACAACGTGGATGATCTGCCGTCGGGCTCCCTGACCTGGTCGTACTCCGACAAGGCCCAGTTGCGGCTTGGATACAGCACTTCGTTGTCGCGACCGGACATCCGCGAACAGTCTCCGGCGAATTTTGTCGACCCGCTGCTCGACGTACGTGTTCAGGGCAACCCTGACCTGGTGCAGGCGGAGATCGAGAATGTCGACCTGCGCTGGGAGTACTACTTCAGCACCTTGGAGAGCTTCTCGGTCGCCCTTTTCTCGAAGGAATTCACCAATCCGATCGAGTTGATCTCGACACCTGCCTCCGGTGAGTTGCTGGCCATCGACAACGCCGACAGCGCGACCAACGTCGGCATCGAGTTCGACGTTTACAAGTCGCTCGACAGTGTGGGACGGCTGGGCATGCTGCCCGAGTTTCTCAAGCGTCTTCCCTGGCAGGATATCTATTTCGGTGCCAACTATGCGCGCATCGACTCCGAGATTGATCTGGGTGACCCAGGCATCCAGACCAACACGGTGCGTCCGCTGCAGGGGCAATCGAAATACGTGGCCAATGCGTCGTTGTCCTACTTGCATCCGGAAGGCCGGACTGAGGCGCAATTGTCCTGGAATGTCTTCGGCGAGCGCATCTCGCGGGTCGGCGTCAACGGATTGCCGGATGTCTACGAGCAGCCCTTTAATCAGGTCGACTTCACGCTTTCGCAGAAGCTGCCCTGGAACGGCTTTGGTCTCAAGTTGCGCCTGCGCAACCTGCTCGATCCCGAAGTGCGTTTCGATCAGGGCGGGTCGCCAACCCGGACATACCGAAAAGGTCGCGAGGCCGCGCTGTCGGTGGAATGGAAGTTCTGAAGTCTGACGAGGCTCCGCCCCAGACCGCCAAGCATTGTTGGCTTCGTTCGACAGCGTACTTTCCAAACCCCATCGAGCGCTGCGCGCTCGTTTCTGGCCCGGCGGAATAGCCGGTCGTTCGGTTCGGCGCTCGCGGCGTGTCAGCGCCGAATCTCACCTCCGTTAAGGACGCTCGCCGCTGTCACTAAACTGTCATGCGTGCGCAGGTTAGCTGAAACAGAAACTTCTTAGTGTGCGAATTCCCGTCGACACGGTCGGCGCAATACCCCCCTTACGGAGTTTCCTCATGCGTATCATCCGCAAGTCTCTGCTCGCGACCTCGTGCGCCCTGGCTCTGGCCGGGCCTGCTGCCGCCAACATTGTCACCGAAGCCTTCGATGGCGCCTTCGTCGACGCCCGCGATATCGGCCAAAACAAGGGCCTGTTGCTCGACTACATCCCCGAAGTGAACACCACGTTCGGTGCCTTCTTCAGCTACGACAACGCCGGCAACCAGGTGTGGTCCTCCTTTGCCATTCCCATGGTCGAAGGCCGAGTTGACTACACGAACGTCAATCTATTCCGTTACTCCGGCGGTCGTTGGAACGAGCGTGGCGCGCCACTTGAGGCCGTGTTCGCGACAGCCAACATCTCATTTACCTGTGACGGCGTCGCAGTCAACATCAGCCCCAACACAGGGACCGGCTTGGCGAACGTGAATTTCGTTTTTACGCCACTTAGCAGGATCAGCGCGCTGGAGTGCAACAATCCCGTGGCTGCTTGTCCGGCCGGCACTACAGCCGATGGCAGCGATTGTCGTCTGCCCAGCAGCATCACTGGCAACTTGTTTCTGCCCGCCGGTAAGAAATACATCGTGCGTGGCCAGGTGAGCGTCGAGAACAACGGCAGACTGACGATCGCGCCGGGCGTCACAGTGCAGGGTTCGACAGATCGCTCTTCGCCGAACTTCATTGCGGTCAGGCAAGGTGGGCGCCTCTATGCTGAGGGTACCCGTACCCAACCGATCACCTTCACCGGCCCGGAAGCGACCCCGGGTTCCTGGGCGGGTCTGGTGCTGAACGGCCGTTCGATCTGCAACGATGCCACCGCGACCACGACGTGCCGCTTTGAAGCGGTGCCGGATCTGGTCTATGGCGCAGTTCCGCCGGTACTTGACGATAACTCCGGTGCGCTTCGCTATGTACGCATTCTTTGGGCGGGTCAGCAGATCGCGCCGAATGAAGAGCTGAACTCGCTGACCCTGAATGCGGTTGGCTCGGGTACGATCCTGGAGTATGTGCAGGTCGACGGTGGCCTCGACGACGGTTTCGAGTGGTTTGGCGGCAGCGTCAACGGCAAGTACCTGGTCTGCTCCAACATGGGTGACGACTGCTTCGATTTCGATCAAGGCTTTAATGGCAAGATCCAGTTTGCGCTGGGCTGGCAGGGCATCAACCCCGACCAGGGCGGCGACAGCAACGGCATCGAATCGGATAACGACAATCCTGCGTCCGACAAGTTGCCGCGCACGCAACCGAGTATGTCGAACCTGACCATGGTTGGCCGCGCGGATGTAGGCAACGAGGGCATGCGCATTCGTCGCGGCTCGGGCGGCAACTACGCGAACGTTGTGGTCGCTGGTTTCCGCGATCGCTGCATCAACTTGATCGATGCTCAGACCTATGCCCTGAGTTCGGCCACCCAGACCGGCAGCACACTGACCATGACCCAGTCCTGGGTTGGCAGCTGCGTCGCCGGCCAGTTCGAGGACAACGCCAGCGCCGCGTATGCGGTCAGCGCCTGGTACAACGCAGGCGCTGGCAACGGCACGGGCGACCCGCTGCTGGTCAGTGGTGGCTTCCTGCCCACCGCCACCTCGCCGATTCTGGTCGGCGGTCAGGCGCCAGCCGATGGTTTCTTCCGTCCGGTTCAGTACCGTGGCGCCTTCGCTGGCCCGCGCGACAACTGGACCGCCGACTGGACGGTCAGAATCCCGCGCTGAACCGGCGCCATCCTCGGCAGCGAACCAAGGGGCCGGCAATGCCGGCCCCTTTCGCGTTTGCGGCCTGCAAACTGTTGTTCGAACGCGCAGCTGTGTTTGACGCTGACGGCTAAGGGTCAGCCCGCTGCAATCACGAACAGGGCAACCCAGCAACCGACGGCACCTAACCACAGCACACTGCGCAGCGACGGCTTGTCGGCCATGTAAGCGGCACCGTAACCCAGCCGCAACACGATGAAAGCAACAGCCAACCCGTCCGACAGACCGCGATCAGCGCCCAACACATGTGCGATGATGACGGCAGCGGCAAACGGCGGGAAGGCCTCGAAGGCGTTCAGGTGGGCCGCATGTGCGCGCTGCCGAAAGCCAGTGAGGCGGGCCTGAAAGTCGCGCGGATTGCGGTTGCTGAATCCTGGGCCGCTGAACTTGGCAACGCCGGTAAACGCGATCGGCAGGAACGCTGCCACCAGAACACACCATAATGCAATCGTCATATCTTCCTCGTCTCTTGCTTCGGCGGTCGGATTCTTGCACTAATCGCGGTTGCGGCGCTGGAAAAGCTCGTGTGTCATACGGCATGCGCCTGGTCAGAATTCGGGAAAGCGAATGTACTTAGTGGTTCTCAGCGGCAAGGCGCAAGGACGTGTCATCACCATCGAGCGCGATGGCGTGATCGGTCGGGATCCGGCGGTCACGTATCCGATCGACGATCCAACCGTATCGCGACGTCATGCTGAAGTCATCGCCTCCGTCGACGGATGGCGTTTACGAGATTTGGGCAGTGCCAACGGTACTGAAATCAACGGCGTGCGCTTGATTGGCGATCGGCTGTTGCGCGAGGGTGATGTGGTCGGGCTTGGCCGTGCCACGCTGGTCTATAACCAGCAACTGGCAGCAACGTCCACAGCGCCGCCGCCCAACAGTCAAACCATGGAACGCACCCTGATGCCGCCGAACAAGCCGCTCAAAGATGAGTTGGCGCCGGCGCTGATGGCGGCATTGCAACAAGCCAGTAACGACCCTCAACAACAGGCAATCGCGTTGTTGGAGGTGATCGTTCGGCTCGTGCCTGGCGCCCTGCGTGCCAGCCTCGTCGATTGGCGCGCCGGTTGGGCGCTGGGACGCTTTCCACACGACGGCGAGATGTCCCGCAACGCGCTATTCCGAGCGATGTCGATGCTAAAAGCACAACCGACCGGCCTGGTCGTCTGGACGCACGACGAGCTTCGCAGTCTGGCTGCGCAATTGGCTTCAACCGATATCGAGCCGCTGATTGCCTTGCCAATCGACGACAAGGTCGGATTGCTGGTCGAGGGCGGTGGACTTCCAACGACGCAGTCTTTGCCTCGGGTTTCGGTTGCGGATTTTCGCGAGGCGCTGTTGTTACTGCGGATTCCCGTTTCCGGCGTGCGTATGCAGGCCGCGGCGGGCTCGCGCAAGTTACGCGACGCCGACTTGCGGCTCGCTCAGCGCATTCAAATGCGACTGCTCTCGAAACCACCCGCGGACCTCAACGGATTCGAACTGGCCTTGTCGTACACGCCGGCGCTGATGATCGGCGGAGATTTTTATCACATCGAAAAACGTGGCGCCGATGAGTTGGTCATTGTCATCGGCGATGTGTCCGGCAAGGGTATTTCCGCGTCGCTGTACATGGCTTATGTCGTGGCCGATTTGCGACTGTTGATCCCCAATGTGCCAAGTCCGTCGGAACTGCTCGTCGAGTTGCAGGAGGCAATGGTGCCGGTGCTGGAGACCGGTATGTTCGCCACAGTGTGTGCAGTGTACATCGACTTGCAAAGTGGATTGTGCCGCGTCGCGCTCGCCGGCCACTCGCCGCCGGTGCTGCGCTCAGCCACGCGCAAGGTGATCGAAATGGGCCTCGATCCAGGATCGCCGCTCGGCGCCGAAGCTACGCCAAACTTGCGCGAACAACGGTTGCAACTGGCGCCCGGCGACTGCCTGCTGATGACCACTGATGGCGTGGACGAAGGCGAAAACAGTAAAAAAGAAGCGTATGGCAAGAAGCGGCGCGATCAGGTGTTGACCAGTTGCGAGAGCCCGGCTGAGATCAACGATGCTTTGCGCAAGTCATTGCTGGAATTTGTTGGCAAAGACCGCTCAACGGACGATCTGACGATCATCTGCGTCGGCCGGCCCAAATAGAGGTCCGCTGTCGAACGCCGCCAGCATTGCCCGGCGCTCTGATGCGAAGCCGCGCTACAGGTTGCCAGACGCTGGTTTCGTCATGGCCAGAGCATTGTTTGTCTTCCGTGGCTCCGACATTCCGGGCACTTTGCCACCATCCTGGCTTCGAATGGTGCATATTTGCCGCCTGTTGATCGCAGAACTGACTTATGGCTAAACCTCTGCAATTCCGATTGGGCGATACTGCGATCTGCTTCGAAATCGGCGCGAAAGTCGATAAGAAGGCGCTGTACGGTTACGCAAAACGCATCGCCGAAAAGGACGGCAAGCCGCTCAGTCGCGGCATTTTATTGGCCGACGGGCGGCTCCTGCCCACGAATGCTGTATCGACATTGAAGGCCGATCCCGACGGCTCGCCGGTTGAAGAAGTGCGAACACTGATCGACGATCAGCCCGCCGAACTGAAGCCCAGTTCCTTCGATGTCGAATCGCCCTTGGAAGCCGTGTCGATGAGTGAGCTGGCCACGTTCCAGGTCACCGATGTGTATCCGTTGACAGGTTCCGGATTGGGTCCTGGGCTGTACCGAACCACGTTCAACTATCGGAAGAGCCATAGCCCGAAGGACGCTCTGCTGCTGGTGCGCAGCGATCAGGCGTTTCTGCTTACTGGCATCGGCAAGCGCAGCACCTTCTTGAGCCTGTCCGTTGCATACGATTTCTTCGACGCCGAAGGCGAAAGCGATGACGCCGATGATCTGGATTTTTCGATGGTGTAACGGCCTGATTTTGCGCTCGTAGCGATGACTTCAAGACCGGCGTCTGACGTTCCCGATCGTCAGTCAAAGGTACCAAACGGACCCACATTTATGCCTATTACTCTGCACCTCGAATACCAAGGCAAGAGCGCGCGCGTTGATCTGCACGGGTTGCCGCCGGAAAAGCCCAAAGTGCTGGCCCGCAATTTCACCAGCGCAGGAGAGGTGTCGACTTCGCGCCTTGTGACCGGTGCGCGCAAGAACGCGGCGGTTGACTTTGCCGCGCTTGTGGCTGGGGATCCGGAGCTGGATTTGGCGCTCGCGGGCACGCCGATCGATGCCGATAGCGTGACGCCCGCATGGTTTGATCCAGCGGATCCGGCGCCCAAACCGATCGGCGATTTCGCTGACGTCGATATCGTCTACGATGCGTCCGATCAGGAAAAGGTCAGGAGGCCTCATCTCGTTCGACATTCGAATTTGAACGAGCTGCATCCGGTCAAACTCGGCAAGCGTCTGCCGGCCGTCGAAGCGCTAACGCAGTTTGCGTTCAAACAAACGCTGCAGTTGGCGCACGTTGATGGACTGACGCACGAATTTCTTCAAACACTGGCGCGTGACCTGGCGCAGAAGAGTGAAGTAGCGGTGCTCGGGGCCGGACCGAAGGGCAATCAGCCGCTCGTCATTCGCGAGGCTGGGACCGCCTATCGCGCATTTCTGCACGGCGAGGTCGACCACGAAGGACGCTATCGGCTGTTACTGCTGCTGTCGGATCAGGAATTGAAGCTGCCAGAGCGAAGCACCGCGGAAATCGAATAGACCACAGATTGCGACTATGGTCTGAGACAAGAACCAGGAATCAAGACATGATCGATCGCAGCAAGTTGAGCATGCGTGGCCGCTATGGCATCGCCACGGGCGGGGCCGTCGGCGACCATGTGCTGATGGCTGTCGCTACCGATTTCGAGAATCAGGTGATGCGCAAGATTCAGGCGCTGTCGCCAGCAGAGTTGCCGATACGCTTTGCTGGCAGCGATCCGGTGGTGGTGGCGCACAAATACGATGGCGAAGGCGTGTTCGTTTATTACCAGCATGGCCAGGAGCCCTTCGCTTTTTCGGCCCCCGGCGGGCGTGTGCGTTTAGGGTTCCCTGCGCTGGATGCGCTCGCCCAGAAGCTTCAGTCCGCTGGTGTTCAACGCACGCTACTGCGTTGCGAGCTGTATTTGGACACGACTCGAAGCGGCGACAGCACACGCCGCTCCGGCGTCAGCGAAGTGATTCGCATCAGTTTCGGCAGCAACGACGAGGACATCGCACGCCTCAAACTCGCGCTGCTGGATATTGTGATGCTCGATGGCAAAGACCTGCGCGCGCAGCAGGCGGATTTCAAGACAACGCTTGACAAACTGCGATCGGTATTCGGCACGGATGGTGCAGCGCCGGTGCACGCGCAAGCAGCGGAGGTCGTTCCCGAAACCGGTGTGGCTGCGGCGTTTGCGCATGCCGTGGATACCGGTGGCGAAGGCGTTGTCGTTCGCCGGTTGACACGCGCCGAGATCTTCAAAATCAAACCGCATCGCAGTGTCGATGCGCTGGTCATGGGCTTTGTCGAGGGCGAGTTCGAGGGCCAGTATGGCGTTACCTCAATGCTGACCGGGCTCCTGTATCCCGGTGCGGAGGTCGAAGCGCTGGTGCAGACCTTTGTGCGCGTGGGCTCGGGTTTGACCGACGCAGAACGCATCGCCTTGCTCGACAAACTGCGGCCGCTGAAGGTAGATGCGCCGCTGGCCATGACCGACTCGTCCGGCCGGGCCGTACAATTCGTCCGACCGAAGCTGATCGCCGAAATCCACGGCGAAGATCTGATTGCGGCCGAAGGTGGGCGCGAGCAGCGCACGCAGCTGATCGCCTGGGACGAGAATCAGGGCAGCTATCGATTTTTGGGTTTGACGCCCTGCCCGCGACTGTCGTTCGCGCGATTCGAAAAACTCCGCGACGACAAAGAATGGAAAAGCGGCGGCGCGCGTATTGAGCAGATTCTCGATCGCGCCGAACCGCCGACACCGGCCGAGGCCAGCGCAAACACACAGATCGTGCGCCGCGAGCTTTATGCCAAAGGCGAAATGTTGCGCAAGCTGGTGGTTGTCCGCAAAGGTGGCGACGTACCGTTTCCCTACTTGATCTACTGGACCGACTATTCGGCCAAGCGGGCTGAGCCCCTGAAGATCACGACCGATATCGCGACCAATGATGTTCGCGCTGCGGCGATTGCGGAACAGCTTCTGGCAGAAAATCTGACGAAAGGTTTTGTCAGAATTGACGCGTCGTGATGGCCGGTCGGCAATGTTGACTAAGTTCTGCAACCTTTAAGCCTTTGCCGCATAGCCTTTCGCTTGCAGAAGTGGTATGACCGTATCGCGTGCCCAGAGAGGGGGGTCAGCACATGCAAAAGACGTTGGCGGTGGTGGCATTCACATTCAGCTCGGCGGTATTCGGCGCCGAGTTCAACTTTGCGGTCGAGCCGACATATGCGCCAGAACGCGCGAAGGAGGTTTATGAGCCGCTGATCGCCTATTTGAACAAGAGTACGGGTCACACGTTCAAGCTGGTCGTTGCGCGCAATTACGCGCTTTATTGGAACGACCTGCGAAAACGCACGGACCTGCACTTTGTGTTCGACGAAGCCCACTTCACAGACTTCCGAATCCAACGCTCGAAATACGAACCGTTGGTGAAATCCGCGGTTGCGTCCAGTTATTCGTTACTCACCCAGGAGAACATCGCCGAGGGAGATACGCAAGCGCTGGTAGCGCGCAGTCTGGTGACGATGCCGGCTCCGAACCTGGGATTCGCGTTGTTGCTCGAATATTTCCCCAATCCGATGCAACAGCCGGATGTACGGTCGTTGGCCGCGTCCTGGCGCGATACCGTCGAGATTGTGTTTGCCGGTGAAGCCGATGCCGCGATGGTGCCGTCCTGGCTCAAAGATCAATATCCAAACTTGATCCCGGTCATCACCACCCGCGAGTTTCCGGGCGCGGCAATTTCGGCGCATCCCGATGTGCCTGCGGAAGTCAAGACCAAACTCAAAGACGCGATGTTGGTCCTACATGAAGACGAGTCGCTTTACGAAGTTCTCAACGAGCTCGGCACACCGCAATTTGTCGAAGCCACCTCTGCCGAATACCGTGGCTCGGAGGCGATGTTGAAGAACTTCTATGGCTATCGCAATTGATGCCTCGGCCGTCTGAGGCGAAGCCCCAATAGAAGGTACGTCTGAGGCCAAGATGGATCTGGCCGACGCTCAGAGGTACGGGTCCGGGATGCCGAGGCGCGCCAGTGCCTTTCTTTCCAGAGCTTCCATGACTTGCGCATCTGCATCGCGCTCGTGGTCATGGCCGAGCAGGTGCAACACACCATGGATCGTGAGATGCGCAAAGTGATCGTGGGCAGTTTTGCCTTGCTCCTTTGCTTCGCCGATCACAACTTCGCTGCAGATGGCGATATCGCCCAAAAACGACGCGTCCGCTGGAAACGACAGCACGTTGGTCGCGTAGTCGCGGCCGCGAAATTCTCGGTTGAGCAAGCGGGCTTCGTTGCTATCCATCACGCGGATGTTGAGTTGCGCCGAGCGTCGTTTCGCAACGCGCAGGGCGGCTTCGATCCATTTCAAGAAACGGGCTCGCGATGGAACACCGCGGCGGAGGCCGAGGCTCAGGTGAAGGTCGATCGCAATAGCGTCTTTGGTTGTGTTGGCGGTTGCCGTCGCTCTTGACTCAGCCTTCATGGCGCTCATAGGCCCGCACGATGCGCGCCACCAGCGGATGGCGGACGATGTCCTGGCTCTGGAAAAACGTGAAGCTGATGCCTTCGACGTCTTTCAGCACTTCAATTGCGTGGCGAAGGCCACTTAGGTCCTTACGCGGCAAATCGATCTGCGTGACGTCGCCAGTGATGATCGCCGTGGAACCAAAGCCCAGGCGCGTCAGGAACATCTTCATCTGCTCGATGGTGGTGTTCTGCGCTTCATCAAGGATGACGTACGCATCGTTCAGGGTGCGACCTCGCATGAACGCGAGCGGCGCGATTTCGATGACGTTGCGTTCCAGCAAGCGCGTGACTTTTTCTACGCCCATCATCTCGTAAAGCGCGTCGTACAGCGGGCGCAGGTAGGGATCGACCTTTTGCGTCAAATCACCGGGGAGAAAGCCGAGTTTTTCGCCGGCTTCTACCGCCGGGCGCACCAGTAGCAAGCGTTGCACCTTGTTGTGATCGAGTGCTTCGACCGCGCTGGCGACGGCCAGATAGGTCTTGCCGGTGCCAGCGGGTCCAATGCCGAAGTTGATGTCGTGCGTCGCGATCGAGTGCAGGTAGCGCACCTGATTGGCGCCACGCCCGCGCACCACGCCGCGTTTGGTGCGGATCACCACTTCATGCGCTCGTTCTGCAGCAGCGAGGCTGGCACTTTCGGCGTCGTGGTCTTTGATCGCCATGAACACGGCTTCGCGTGTCAGTATGGCTTCGCCCGCTTGTTCGTAGAGCGCTTGAAGCAAACGCAACGCCACACGCACCGGCGCGTCGTCGCCTGTGATCTGAAATACGTAACCACGATTGGCGATCTCAACGCCGACGCGTCGTTCGATTTCGCGCACATGCTCATCGAAAGGCCCGCAGAAGTTTGCAAGCTGTTCGTTGTTCTCAGGAGACAGAGTCAGGGTTTGGGAAATGGGCATTGGGTGGGTCCTGGTACAGCTAAGATGTGGCGCCGATTTGGCTGCGCAAGGGACGCCCCGCACGCAGAGCGATCAAGCCTGCAACATGCTGACCACGCTAGGCCATCGCTGCGGCCACTTCTCCACGCAGGCTATTGGCCATCGCTGCGGTGATTTCGATGTCGACGAACTGGCCGATCAGACGCGCGGGCGCGGGGAAGTTGACGTAGCGCATGTTCTCGGTGCGGCCCGTCAGTTCGCCTGGGTTCTTGCGGCTAATGCCTTCGACCAGCACGCGTTGCGTGGTGCCGATCATGTTCCGACTGATCTCGCGTGCAAATTCGTTGATGCGCGCCTGCAGACGGTACAAGCGTTCTTTTTTGACCTGCTCGGGTGTTTCGTCAGGCAAATTGGCGGCCGGCGTGCCGGGGCGGCGGCTGTAGATAAACGAGAAGCTCTGATCGAAGTGGATGTCCTCGACCAGCTTCATCGTCGCCTCGAAATCGGCCTCGGTCTCGCCGGGAAAGCCTACGATGATATCGGTCGAGATCGAGATGTCCGGTCGGACGGCACGCAATTTGCGGATCTTCTGTTTGTATTCGATCGTGGTGTGGCCACGTTTCATCGCCGCCAGGATGCGATCAGAACCCGCTTGAACGGGGAGATGCAGATAGTTCGCAAGCTTGTCGCACTGCGCGTAGGCGGCAATCAGGCTGTCGTTGAACTCCACCGGGTGCGAAGTGGTGAAGCGAATGCGGCCGATGCCATCGAGCTGTGCAATGTACTGGATCAGCAAGCCCAGATCGCAGACCGTGCCGTCGTGCATTGCGCCGCGATACGCATTGACGTTCTGGCCGAGCAGATTGACTTCGCGCACGCCCTGATCGGCCAGCGATGCGACTTCGGCAATCACATCATCGAACGGTCGGCTGACCTCTTCGCCACGCGTGTAGGGCACAACGCAAAACGAGCAGTATTTGCTACAGCCTTCCATGATCGAGACGAAGGCCGTCGGACCGATCGCGCGTGGTTCCGGTAAACGATCGAACTTTTCGATTTCCGGAAACGAGATGTCGACCTGTGGGCGACGCTCTTCGCGCAACTGTTTGAGCATCGCGGGCAGTCGATGCAAGGTCTGTGGGCCAAAGACCAGATCCACATAGGGCGCGCGCTTGACGATGGCTTCGCCCTCCTGGCTGGCGACGCAACCGCCAACGCCGATCACCAGGTTCGGTTTGTCCACTTTGAGCTGCCTCCAGCGCCCGAGCTGGCTGAACACCTTCTCTTGCGCTTTCTCACGAATCGCGCAGGTGTTGACCAGAATCACGTCCGCCTCAGACTCGTTTTCGGTCAGTGTCAGGCCTTCGTTGGCTGCAAGCACATCGACGATCTTCGCCGAGTCATACTCGTTCATCTGACAGCCGTGCGTTTTGATGAAGAGTTTGCCCGACATGACAGTGCCAATGGAAAACGGGGCCGGGATTCTACCAGTGAGTGCGATGAACGACAGCCGCCCGCTGGCCGAGCGCATGCGCCCGGCCTCGCTGGATGAAGTGGTCGGGCAGGCGCACCTTCTGGCGACGGCCAGGCCGCTACGCCGCGCCATCGAGCAGGGACATCTGCATTCGATGATCCTGTGGGGACCGCCCGGGTGCGGCAAAACCACTTTGGCAAGGCTTTGCGCGCAGTCCACCAGTGCCGCGTTTTTGCAGATTTCGGCAGTGCTTGCGGGCGTCGCCGATGTGCGCCGCGCAGTTGCCGAAGCGCAGGCGCGTCGTGATCTGGGTGGTCGCACCGTGCTGTTCGTCGATGAGGTGCATCGCTTTAACAAAGCGCAGCAGGACGCATTTTTGCCGCACGTCGAGAGCGGCATGATCACGCTCATTGGTGCGACCACCGAGAATCCGTCGTTCGAGGTGGTCGGAGCGCTGTTGTCGCGCTGCCGAGTGCATGTGCTGAAGCCGCTCACTGTGGAGGACATTGTGGCTGCGTTGCGGCGGGCGCTGAGCGATTCTCGCGGTTTGGCCCACTTGGACTTGCGCGCCGAGTCCGAGGCACTGGCAACCATCGCAGAGTTTGCCGATGGCGATGTGCGGCGGGCTTTGACCTTGCTCGAAGTGATCGCCGACAGTATGGCCACCGGCGATGCGTTGACCGAAGCGCACGTGCTCGCTGCGGCTGGCGACAAGCGTCGCCGTTTCGATAAAGGCGGCGAGGCGTTTTACGACCAGATTTCAGCGT
Organism: Lysobacterales bacterium; assembly: GCA_022844165.1. Classification (GTDB taxonomy): domain Bacteria; phylum Pseudomonadota; class Gammaproteobacteria; order Xanthomonadales; family SZUA-5; genus JALHMH01. The sequence continues at coordinate 56,540 of JALHMH010000022.1, read as the reverse complement.
TACACAAGACGCTGCGTAGCTCCAATCCCGATGCCGCCTTGTATTGGTTCTGCCGCATGCTGGATGGCGGCACCGATCCGAACTACCTGGCGCGGCGCCTGACGCGTTTTGCTTCCGAGGACATCGGCAATGCCGATCCGCGCGCCTTGGCGCTGGCGCTGGACGCATGGCAAAGCTATGAGCGCTTAGGATCGCCCGAAGGCGAGGTCGCACTTGCGCAGTTAGTCATCTATCTGGCCGTGGCGCCTAAGAGCAACGCCTGCTATCGCGCCTACAAGAACGCCGTCGCGTTGGTGCAGCAAAGCGGCAGCGATGAGGTGCCGCTCGAACTGCGCAATGCACCGACCAAACTGATGAAGGGACTGGGCTACGGCAAAGGTTATCAATACGATCACGAACACGAAGATGGCGTCGCTTATGAGCAGCGCGGCTTTCCCGAGAGCCTTGGCGAGCGCGAGCTCTACACCCCCACGGATCGTGGCCTGGAAGCGAAGATTCGCGATCGGCTGGTGTGGATCCGCGAACGCCGCGCCGCCGCAAAGCGTTGACCATCGTTCGTTGAGGAACTCAAATGACCTGCCAGCCATGAATCTGCTCTCGCAATCTCTGCTCGTCGCACTGGGTGGCGCCGCTGGCGCCGTGACCCGCTTTTGGGTCGCGCAACTGGTCGTGCGCCTGGCGGGCGGGCCGGCCCCGTTGGCAACGTTGATGGTCAATGTGGTGGGCTGCGGACTTGCGGGTGCGCTGTTGGCGCGCACCATAGGACGCGGCGATGTGGCTGGCCTGCACGCCCTGGTGATGATCGGGTTCCTCGGCGGATTGACCACGTTTTCGAGTTTTTCGCTTGAGGCGTTCTCGCTGTGGCGGGCCGGGCAGGTGAAATGGGCGATGTTTTATGTCATTGCCAGCGTAGTGTTGTCGATTGCGGCGGCGACGCTGGCTTTTGGTTTGGTTCGAAGGTGAGTGTGGCCTTCAGTCGATGCTAAGCGCGCCACGGCGTGCCATGATTAACACCTGACTTCCAATGGGGACGAATACGATGTCTGGACCCAACGCCAAGAACGCCGCGAAAAATGCTGCCAAGAGCGCCCTGCCTGTGATGGCGATCATCGTTCTGGGCGTGATCGCCTGGGGTGTGATGTCGAGTTATTACACGGTCCAGCCCGAAGAGCGCGCTGTGGTCAAACGCTTCGGTAAAGTGGTTTCGATCAACGATCCAGGGCTGCACTTCAAGTTGCCGTTCGGTGTCGATACCGTACAAAAAGTTGCCACTGAGCGCGTGATGAAGCAGGAGTTTGGCTTTCGCTCGGCGGGCTCGGATGGCGAGCGCACCGAGTACTCGATGGAGGACTTTCCAGACGAGTCGCTGATGCTCTCTGGCGATCTCAACATCATTGATGTCGAGTGGGTGGTGCAGTACCGAATTGCCGATCCGATGAAGTTTCTCTACCAGCAGCGCGACGCCGAGCGCACGTTGCGCGATATCTCCGAATCCGTGATGCGGCGAGTCGTCGGCAACCGGCTCGGCAGCGAAGTGCTGACCACGGCGCGCGTCGCGATTTCGGCGCTGGCGCGCGAAGAAATCCAGGCAGCCATGGAGTCGTACGACAACGGTATCCATGTGGTCACCGTGGAATTGCAGGACGTCGTGCCGCCTGCGGCGGTGCAACCTGCGTTCAACGAAGTCAATGAAGCCCGCCAGGAACGCGAACGCATGATCAACGAGGCGACCAAACAGGCGAACCAGGAAATCCCGAAAGCCAGAGGCGAAGCCAACCGCGTGCTCTCCGAGGCGCAGGGTTATGCCGCCGAACGTGTCAACTATGCGCGTGGCGAGACGGCGCGATTCAATGCGATCCTCGCCGAATACCGCAGCGCGCCCGATGTGACACGGACCCGCATGTATCTGGAAACGCTGTACCAGGTGTTGCCCAATGTTGGGGCGGTGTATGTGGTCAAGGATGGCGCAACCTCGCCGTTGCCTATCGTTGACTTACGGCGTCCCGCTCAAGCACAAGGAGCCGCGCAATGAATCGTCTGATCGCTATCGTCGTGATTGCCCTGATCGCGTTTGTTGCCCTGAGACCGGCCACTTTTGTCATCGATCAATCTGAGCAGGGTATCAAGGTGCAGTTTGGTGAGCCGGTGGGTGACGTCATTACCGAGCCGGGGCTGCATTTCAAGTTGCCGTTTGTACAGGATGTGCGACGCTTCGATAAGCGCATTCTGCCGTGGGACGGTGATGTCAGCCAGGTGCCTACGTTGGGACGCGAGTTCATATTGGTTGATGCCACAGCGCGTTGGCGCATCGCCGATCCGCTCAAATTCATGCAGTCGGTGCGTGACGAACAGGGTGCGCGTACTCGGCTGGACGACATTATCGACTCCGTCGTGCGCGACATCATTTCCGGGACCGATCTGGAGGAGATCGTGCGCTCGGCCGATTGGAGCGTCGACGCCAAAGTGATCGCCGAAGAAGGTGTGCCAGTTGGCGAGGTCGATCTGGACAAACCGAAGAAGGGTCGTGAGCGGTTGGAGCAGGAGATTCGTGTCGCAGCGGCCAAACAGACGCCAGAGCTGGGCATCGAACTGGTAGACGTGCGCCTCAAGCGCATCAACTATATCGATAGCGTGCGCGCTCAGGTTGAGAATCGCATGGTCAGCGAACGTCAGTCGATTGCCGAACGCTTCCGCTCCGAAGGCCAGGGGCGCAGCCAGGAGATTTTGGGCGAAATGCAGCGCGAGTTGCGCGAAATCCGCTCGGAAGCCGAACGCCAGGCCGCCGAAATTCGCGGCAAAGCGGACGCGGAAGCAACCCAGATCTACGGCCAGGCATATGGCGCAGATCCGGAGTTCTACGCCTTCATGCGCACGCTGGAGAGCTACAGCGCGATGGGGCCGAATACCACGCTGATGCTGGATGCCGACTCGGAGTTCTATCGCTATTTGCAGTCGACACGGCGACGCTGAGAGCGGCGAGGCAGATCGTTGAGCAGCGCGCCTTCCACAATCCGCTGCGGCACGCACGGAACCCGCGTAGCGGCCGTCGTTTGTTGCCACTTGATTCAGTCTAGGGATGGGAGGGTGGGGTTCGTGGAAAACAGCTCAGACCCGGAGAATCTTCAGGCCTGGTGCGATGCTTGCGAATCTCTTTTTCTCGCCGAAGGCGACATGACAGAGCGGTTTCGGCAGTTCAATAACTTTGCCGTGGTCTGCGACTTCTGCTACGCAAACCTAAGAGACAAACACCAGTGCCCGGACGTGTGAGGCCGACAAAGGTCTCACGCGTTCGAAGCTCGCGCAGCAAAGCGTGAACTCGTCACCGTGAATGAGCGGATCCATTCCCGTTCGCGAATCGGGACATGGCAGACTTAGTACCCCTCTTATGACTACGGGTCTGCCATGCGTCTACTTGCCCTGTCTCTGCTGTTCGCGTTGCCGGCCTTGGCCGCTTCGCAGAAGGCCTTCGATGTCGACGATCTGGTGCGCCTCAAGCGCGTATCGGATGCACAGCTCAAACCAGATGGCAAAGCGCTCGCGTTTGTCCTGCGTGAAACGGACTACGACGCGAACAAGGCTACGCAGGGCATTTTCGAGTTGGACCTGAAGGCTGGCGCCGTGCCGCGGCGCTTGACGCAAACCGGATCGAGTTCGATGCATCCGCGCTATGCGGGCGGTGCGCTGTACTTCTTGTCTTCGCGATCGGGATCGATGCAGGTGTGGGCATTCAATGGCCCCGGGGAAGCGCAGCCGATCACCTCTTTGCCACTCGACGTAGGCGGTTTCTTGCTGTCGCCGGATGGCAAGAAGCTGGCGGTAGCGCTCGATGTGTATCCAGAATGCGGCGCGGACTTCGATTGCACGAAGCAGAAAGCTGCGGCGGACACGGAAGAGAAACACACCGGCACGCTGCACGACAAGCTGTTCATTCGGCACTGGGACACCTGGAAAACTGGTACGCGCTCGCAACTGTTTGTGTTCGATGTCACGGACGAGGGCGCGGCGAATCCGCGCTGGGTGAGCAAGGGTCTGGATGGCGACGCGCCGACGAAACCGTTCGGCGATCTGGGTGAGGTCGCTTTCACGCCAGACAGCGCCAGTATTACGTTCACGCTGCGCATCGCCGGCAAGAGTGAGCCGTGGTCGACCAATACCGATTTGTACAACGTCTCGCTGTCGGGTGGCGAGCCGAAGAACCTGACGGCCGAATTCCCTGGCTACGACAACACCCCAGTGTATTCGGCGGATGGTAAGCGCTTGTATTGGCGTTCGATGGCGCGCGCTGGGTATGAGGCCGACCGCAATCGCATCATGGAGCGTGTGCTCGCCACCGGCGCCACACGCGAAGTCGCGCCGGCTTGGGATCGATCGCCCGACGGACTGACGTTATCGAACGACGGTCGCACGATTTACAGCTATGCCGACGATCTCGGTCAGCGGCGACTCTTCGCCATCGACGTCAAGAGTGGCAAAACCACGCGCTTGACCGAGTCCGGTGCGGTGAGTGGCTTCGCGGTGGGCAAAGATCGCATCTATGTGGTGCTCGACGATCTGGATTCGCCAGCAGACATCCATTCGCTCGCTTTGAAGGGTGGTGCAACCACACAACTGACGAACGTCAACCGCGACGTTCTGGCGCAGCTTAAATTCGGTGCTTTCGAGCAGTTCTCGTTTTCCGGTTGGAACGGAGAAACGGTGTACGCGTGGGTGGTCAAACCGGTCGATTTCGATCCAGCCAAGAAGTACCCGATCGCATTCGTCGTTCACGGCGGACCGCAGGGCAGCATGGGCAATTCCTTCCACTATCGATGGAACCCGCAGACTTATGCGGGCAAGGGTTTCGCAGCGGTGTTCGTCGATTTCCATGGCTCCACGGGCTACGGGCAGGCATTCACTGACTCGATCCGCGGCGACTGGGGCGGCAAGCCGCTGGACGATCTGAAAAAAGGCATGGCCGCGGCACTGTCGAAATACAGTTTTCTCGATGGTTCGCGGGCGTGCGCGCTCGGCGCGAGTTACGGCGGTTACATGATGAACTGGATTGCTGGCGCCTGGAACGATGGGTTCCAGTGCATCGTCAATCATGCCGGCATTCTCGACAACCGTTTCATGAGCTATAGCACCGAAGAGCTGTGGTTCGATGAGTGGGAATTCGAAGGCACGGCGTTCGATCGCCCAGGCGATTTCGAGAAGCAGAATCCGGTCAATCTGGTCAAAGACTGGCGCACGCCGATGTTGGTGACACACGGCATGCTCGATTTCCGTGTTCCGTTTGAGCAGGGTATTGCGGCATTTACGGCTTTGCAACGTCGCGGCATCGACAGCCAGTTTTTGTGGTTCCCGGATGAAAATCACTGGATCTTGAAGCCGCATAACTCGGTGCAGTGGCATCGCACCGTAGAGGCGTGGTTATTGCGCCATACCGCGGAGAAAAAAGCACCGTGATCCGGTGGCTGGCGTTTGGCTGCGCGTTGCTGGCGAGGCCTGCGTACGCCGATCCTTGGGCTGAGCGTTGGGGTCAGTTTCTGGTCAGCGCTGAGTTGCCGGGCGTGCTGGCGCAGTACCGGATCCTGGATGCGCTTGCGGCAGGCGGCGATCGCGATGCTGCCTGTGCACAGCACGGTGCGGGCCTGCGCCGGGCGCGCGATTCTCTGCCGTTCAGTCCGGCGTTGCAGTTGGCCATGGCGGGTTGCGCTGCAGGTGATACGGCGCGCGCTCAGGCCATGGCACTGCTGCAAGCGCAGCGCGAGTTTTTGCTACGCGACGGGCGCGGGCGGTCGGCGCTAAAGCCGATTGAGGTCGTCACCGAATCCGACGCGGCGGCACTCGTTGAGGGCGCCGGGTGGACGCCCTTGTATGGGCGGTACAAAGTCGGCGCCGCAGGTGGCAGTTTGCCCTTTGTGGCGATATTCCTGGATCACGATGGCGTCGAACGGCAGCTCTATTTCGACTTTATGCGCGTTTGGCAGCGACTTGATCGTGACCAGCGCGACGCGCGATTTCCGGCCTATCTGGATGCGCTCACTGCGCAGTTCTTGCGGGGTGCGAACAACGCGCGCAATGCCGCAGCGGAACTGGCAGACATCAGTGATCGATTGGGTTCGGGAAAGATCGAGCTCGACGACGCCAGCGTCGCCATCGAACGGCTGGCCTTAGATGGACATCTACCCGCAGCCTTCGAATTGTTGCCACTCTGTCTGGTGGCTGACGACAGCGCATGCTTGAAGTCGGCTCGCGCATTGATCGAGCCGCTGGCCGAACGTGGGCTGTCGGAGGCGCATCTGGTGCTGGCGCTGGCGCAGGATCGCGACGGTCAATCACGCGCGGCTGCGCGGCATGTCGATCACGCGGCGAAACGCCTGGGCAAAGCGCAAGCCGATTTTGCCTATGCACAACTGGCTTTTAGCCTTGGCCAGGATGGGCGCACGCCGCTGGCCAGGCAACGGCTCGAGCGCGCCGCGCGCGCCGGCTCGCCCGATGCGGCGTTTCTGCAAGCGCAAGTCGTCGCCCCGAACCGGCTGCGATACTGGCTGGAGCGCGCGGCCAAAGCTGGATCTGCCGCCGCGTCGGCGCAGCTGGCACTTGCAGCGTGGCGCGGCAAAGATGCGGCGACGGCGCGGCGCTGGATGCAACTTGCTTCTGAGGCAGGAGATCCTGCAGGTTTGGCGTTGATGGCCCTGGTTGCCGAAGTCGGTTCGAATCAAGTGCCGCCCGATCCTGAGCGTGCCTATCGCTACTTTCTGCGCGCAGCGGATGCCGGCAATGCTGGCGCGATGCGACGCCTGGGGCGTGCTTTTTTAAAGGGCGAATTAGGCCAGAAGATCGACCTGGTCGAAGCTGAGGGCTGGTTGCTGAGCGCGTCGGCGCGTGGCAATCAGGCGGCCGCGCTAGCGCTCGGCGAGTTGTATCTCGATGGTCACGCGGGGCTGCGCGGCGATGCGGACGACGGCAAGTCGATCATCGAGGAATTGGCTGGCGGAGGAATGCTCGGTGCACGACTGCGCCTGGCGAGCGTGCTGGTTCAGGGCGGAAGCCAAACCGATATCGATCGCGGCATGACGTTGATGCGTAAGCTCGACGAAGAGGGGCAGACCACAGCGAGTTTTCGCCTGGGCCAGATAGCACAATTTGGCCACGCGGGACAAACCATCGACCTCTCGCTGGCGCGCTCCTATTACCTGCGAGCTGCTGAGGCCGGACACGCCGCAGCGCGCGACTATCTGGCACGCCTGCTTTACGCTGGCCGCGGCGGGCCCAGGGATCGCCAGGCTGCATTGCGCTGGTGGCAACAGGCGGCAGACGCTGGCTGGCGGCCAGCGGCCAATTCGCTGGCGTGGGTGCAATGCAGCAGCACCGATCCTGCGGTGCGCGATTTGCAAGCCGGCACCCGACGCATCTCCGATGTGCTCGGCAAAGCGCCGAGCCCAAACCACCAGGACACACTGGCCGCATGTTTGGCCGCATCGGGATTATTCGATCAAGCGATCGAAACTCAGCGGGCGGCGATTGCCGGCACACCAGGCAACGAAGACATAACCGACGCCCAGCGTTCGGCATTCGAGCGGCGCCTGGCGCTTTACCTGAAAGGTCAAGTGTGGACTGAGGATTGACGGTCGCTGCTTCAGCTGGCTGCGGATCGAACCCCTGCTGCGATTTGTGCAAACTTGCGCTTGAGCGGCGCAATACGATTGACCGCCGACAGGCCGGCACTGCGCAGCGCAACCCAGGGTCCACCGGCTGCATACAACCCATTCAGAGCATCGAAGGCGCGTGCGGCGAGCATTGTCTCACTGCGCCGTTCGCGACTGTAGCGAAGCAACTCACCGGGCGACGGCATGCGCCGACCGGTTTTCAGGGCACGATCGGCATATGCCAACAAGCAGTCGACATCGGCAAAGCCCAGATTCACGCCCTGGCCGGCAAGTGGGTGCACGGTATGGGCGGCATCGCCGACCAACACCACGTTTTCGGTCGCGAATGTTCGTGCCACATGCCAGCGCAGCGGAAATTGGGCCAAGGGTGTGGTCAGCGCGATGGCGCCGAACTGGCGACCGCTGGCGGTCGCGAGCGCGCGCTCGACCTCTGTGCCGGTTGCCGCCATCAGTCGAGTCGCACGCTCGATCGGAACACTCCACACCATCGATGCCCGCCCGTCGGGCAATGGCAACAGAGCCAGCGGGCCGCCGTCCAGGAAGCGTTGCCAGGCGAGGCCGCTTCGCGGGCGTTCGCAGCGCACATGCGCGACCAGGGCGGATTGCGCGTAACTGCGCCCATCGCTATCGATCAGCAGGCGTTCGCGCAGCGGCGATGCGGCGCCATCCGCCGCGATCACCAGTTGCGCGTCGACGCGGTCGCCGCTGGCAAGCGTGCAGCGCGTGCCATCGATCTCGCTCAGGCCGTCGTCGAGCCGTTGCACGCCGAGGCGCTCAGCGAGCAGCGCCGCGATGCGTTGGTTTTCGACGATGACCCCGAGCTGCGGCCAGCCGTACTCGCGCGCGTCGAACTCGATAAACGCCTCGCTCGTGCCATCGATGACGTGCATGCGGCGATACGCTGCGGTGCGCGAAGCCGCGATCTGCGACCAGACTCCGAGCCGGTCGAGCAGGGCGATCGACTGCCCCGAGAGCGCCACAACGCGCAAGTCGAATTCGCCCTCCGGCAGCGGCGGCCAACGCTGATCGACGATGCGAACATCAAGGCCACGCTGCACCAGACCGAGCGCCAGCGCCGAGCCCACCATGCCGGCGCCAACGACCAGCACATCGGTCTTGATCCGTTTGCTCATACGGCTGCTCCACCCCAGCCCATGCCGCGCAGTGTCAAGTGATCTCGAAGTGGCAGCAACCGATCCGCTGCAGCCAATGCCGCACTTCGCGCCAATGCCGCCAGCGGGGAGCGCAGTTGGGTTCCCAGCGCGAGCAGATGCGTTTGACGACAGACCCCGAGTCGGTCGGGCATCCGTTGCAGCGCGTAGCGCGCCAACGCATCGGCATCGCCTGGATCGTGGCCCAGCGAGTCGACCAGATCGGCCACATCGCGTAGACCGAGATTGAGTCCCTGCGCGCCGATCGGGTGGACCGACTGAGCGGCGTTGCCGATGACGACGCGCCGCGGAGCGATCAGCGCCTGTGCCATCACTCGGCGCAGCGGCCAGCGCACGCGCGGCCCGATGCGCCGCAGGCGCCCAAGGCGGTAACCGAATGTCGTTTGCAGCTCGGAGAGATAGTCGTCATCGCCCAGAGCCATCAACTCGGACGCGCGCTCGCGGGGCTGAACAAACACCACGCCCGCGCGCGTTCCGCGCTGGGGCAACAAGGCGACGAGGCCGTTTCGCAGCAGTCGTTCGAAGGCTTCACCGTTGGCTGCCCGCTCGGTATCGATCGCAGCAACGACGGCATCTTGCTCATAATCGAAAACCTCAGCGTCAATGCCGCTTGCCGAGCGCAAGCTCGATTCCGCGCCGTCGGCGATGACCAGCAAACGCGAGTGAATGCGCGAGCCGGTCGCTGTCGTCGCGGCGATGTCTGTTTCACTGTCTTCGGCGCTCGTCACGCCATCGCCGAAGCGCAGTTCAATGCCGGGTTGCGCTGCCGCATCGCGCAACGCGAGCAGCAGCTTACGCGCCGGCACCACCACGCCGAAGCGCTTGAGCCCCTGATCATGGGCGACCAGCCGCGTGACGCCAAATTCGCCTGCGCTGCTGACGTGGATGCGAGCGATTACTTCGCCGTGCTCCTCGAAGAAGCGCTTAAGACCCAGGCTCGCCAGAAATTGAGCACTGCGTTCGGCGAGGGCCAGATGGCGCTCATCGGGTCCGTTTGTTGTTGCCGGGTCTGGGCCGCGCTCGGAGAGCGTAACCGCGATACCGCGAGACTTGAGTGCCAGCGCCAGCGACAGGCCGACCAGCCCGGCACCGGCAATGTGGATGGAAGTTGCGGTTTCAGACATCAATCTCACCCAGTCCTATCAAGCGTCCGCCGAGATGCCGTCCGGTCCGAAACGAAGTCGATCGTTTTGCGTGGACTCACACTCATCCCCGCAAGAACTGCTCTACCACCGGATTATCCGTCTCATCGAAAGCATCGTAGCCGATCGCGCGCAGGTCTGCTTCCAACGCAGATCGTTCCTCCGGCGAACGCATCTCGATGCCAGCGAACACGCGGCCATATGCAGCGCCGTGACTGCGGTAATGGAATAGCGTGATGTTCCAATGTGTGCCGAGCGTTTCCAGGAAACGCAGCAGCGCCCCGGGACGCTCGGGGAATTCGAAACGGTACACGCGCTCCACGCCTTGCACCGGCGCGCGGCCGCCGACCAGATGGCGCACGTGCAGTTTCGCCAGTTCGTTGTCGGTGTAATCGTGCGCGCCGTAGCCGGCCCCCGACAACGCATCGGCAATCTCAGCGCGTTCGGCCGCGCCGCGGCGAAGCGCCAGACCGACAAAGATCTGCGCCGGACCATTGGTCGCATAGCGATAGTTGAACTCGGTGATGCTGCGCGGACCCAGCGTGCGGCAGAAGTTCAGAAAGCTACCGGGCTGCTCTGGGATCGTTACGCCAAACACCGCCTCAAACGACTCGCCGATCTCGGCGCGCTCGGCGACATGGCGCAACCGATCAAAGTTGACGTTAGCGCCGCTGGCGACAGCGCACAGGACCGCACCGGGCGGCAGCGATTCGGCGTAGCGTTTCAGGCCCGCCACCGCCAGCGCGCCGGCCGGTTCCAGCATCACGCGGGTGTCGTCGAAGACGTCTTTGATCGCCGCACAAATCTCGTCGGTGTTGACCAGCACCATTTGATCGATGTGGTCTTTCAAGACCGCGAAGGTATGGTCGCCGACGCGCTTGACCGCTACGCCGTCGACGAACAATCCCACTTGCTCGAGTGTCGTTGGCTCGCCCTTGTCGAGCGCGGCCTTAAGACAGGCGGCATCGTCCGGCTCAACACCGATGACTCTAATCTCCGGCCGGAGTGCTTTGATGTAGGCCGCCATGCCGGCGGCAAGGCCGCCGCCGCCCACCGGGATGAACACCGCATCGAGTCGACCCGAATGTTGGCGTAGCAACTCCATGCCCACGGTGCCTTGTCCCGCGATGATCAGCGGATCGTCGAACGGGTGGATGAACGTCAGTCCACGTTCGGCCGCAATTTTTTTGCCGACCGCCGCCGCGGCATCGTAACTATCGCCTTCCAATACCACCGTGGCGCCGAGCGCCTGCACAGCATCGACTTTGATCGAGGGCGTCGTGCCTGGCATGACAATCGTCGCCGCGCACTTCAGCTCGCGTGCCGCCAGCGCAACACCTTGCGCATGATTGCCGGCTGAAACCGCAAGCACGCCCGCGTTGCGCTCTGCGTCCGTCAATGCTGCCATTTTGTTGTAGGCGCCGCGCAACTTGAACGAAAACACCGGTTGCAAGTCCTCGCGCTTGAGCAGCACGCGATGGCCGATGCGTGCGCTCAGGCGCTTCGCGTGGGTCAACGGCGATTCGATCGCGACATCGTAAACGCGAGAAGTGAGGATGGCGCGCAGGTAGTCCATTCGATTTGCTGGCAGTTGGGAATTGTCTGAATGTGCAGGGCGATCGGCGATCAGGCGTTAAAGTCCGTGCTTGCGATCGCTGTTCTGATGCTGCAACGCACCAAGCCGCGACGCAAGCACTCCGCAACGTCTATTCTTCGCGCGGACTTCACAACTGGATCAGGCACATGAGCGGAACCGATGCGCCAGGCGGTATGTCGCTACATACCAAGATGTTGATCGGCTTCATCGTCGGCATCGTTGCTGGTTTGTCAGCGAATGTCTTCGCCGGCGGCCAGGAGTGGTTGAACTGGGTGGTGACCTACGTTGCCAATCCGGTCGGGCAGTTGTTTCTTCGGTTGCTCTTCATGCTCGTCGTGCCCCTGGTGTTTTCGGCACTGGTATTGGGCGTGGTCGAAATCGGTCAACCCTCGGCCTTAGGGCGGATCGGGTTGCGGACCTTGACTTACATCATGGTCGTCACCGGCGTCGCTGTGCTGATCGGGCTCGTCGCCGTCAATGTTCTACAGCCTGGCACAGGTCTGCCTCCGGAGACAGGTCAGGCTCTGCTCGCGTCGTCGCAAGCGAACTCTGCGGCGATTGTCGAAAAGCAGCAAGCGATCAGCGGCATCGATCTATTGCTCAACATCGTGCCGAAAAACCCGATCCAGGCGGCGGCCAATGGCGAACTGATCGCGGTGATGTTTTTCGCTTTGATGTTCGGTGTCGCCGCCACCGTGATTCGCAGCGATGGTACGCGCAGTTTCCTGGGTGCAGTCCAAGGCGTCTATGACATCTGCCTGACGCTGATCGGCTGGGTCATTCGATTGGCGCCGTATGCGGTCGCGGCGCTGCTGTTTGCAATCACGGCCAGGCTCGGCTTCGATGTGCTGTCGCAATTGGCGCGTTTCGTCGGCACGGTGGTGCTGGCGCTGGCGATCCACTTCTTCGTCGTCTTTCCGCTGCTGATCAAATACGTCGGCGGGCGTTCGCCGATCGATTTTTTCAGACGCGCCGAGCCGGCAATCCTGACGGCGTTTTCCACATCTTCCAGCTCCGCCACGCTGCCCACAACACTCATGGTTGCCGAAGAACGTCTCGGCGTGCCGCGGCGCGTCGGACGTTTTGTCTGCACCTTGGGTGCGACGGCGAACATGAATGGCACGGCCTTGTTCGAGGGCGTCACGGTGCTATTTCTGGCGCAGTTTTTTGGTGTCGAGTTGGGACTCGGGCAACAGATCCTGATTCTGTTCGTGTGCATTCTCGGCGGCATCGGTGCGGCCGGCGTGCCGGGCGGATCCTTGCCCGTGATTGCATCGATTCTGGTGATGTTCGGTATTCCGCCCGAGGGCATCGGCCTGATCTTGGGCGTGGACCGGTTTCTCGATATGTGTCGCACCACGGTGAACGTGACGGGCGATCTTGTCGGTGCGGTGGTGGTGGCACGCGGCGAGCCCGCCGAGGAGACGAAATGAGCATGCGATGGAGGATACGATGGCTGGCGTTCGCCATCGGATGTTATGGTGCGGCGGTTTCGGCGCAGACTTTTTATGTTGCCACCAATGGCGTCGATGCGCCCGCAGGCGGCACGTTGGCGGCGCCTTGGGCAACGATCACCTATGCGCTGGATCGAGTGCCGGACGGTAGCACGGTGTTGGTCAGGCCCGGGACCTACACCGGGCGCATTCGCATTCGTGGCAACTTCGTCAACGGCGTCACGGTACGATCGGAGGTGCCGTATCAGGCGCGGCTCCGTGCTAACGAAACAGTCCTGACGATTTACGGCGACACCGATATTCAGGGGATCAACATCGAGGGTTTCGATATTGCACACACCGGTGCGGGCGCCAGCGCACTGGTGGTGCAAATCCAGAGCGGAACAGCGGCCAATACCAGCCGCATTACGCTGCGCGACAACATTTTGCACGACAGCTTCAATAACGACATTCTGAAGATCAACAACGGCGCCACCGAAATCCGCGTGATCGGCAATATGTTCTACAACCAACAAGGTTCCGACGAGCACATCGATATCAACAGCGTCGACGACGTCATCGTCGATGGCAATGTGTTCTTCAACAACTTCGCCGCCAGCGGTCGCCCGGTGCCGACCGATACCTCAAGTTTTGTCGTCGTCAAAGACTCCAACGGCAGCAGCGACGGATTTCTGGGTGCGCGCAACGTGATCCTGCGGCGCAACGTGTTCCTCAACTGGCAAGGTTCTAATGGCAGCGGTTTCATCTTGTTTGGCGAGGATGGCACAGCAAACTTCGAGGCCTTCAATTGCCTTGCGGAGAACAACCTGTTCATCGGCAACAGCGCTGTGACGATGCGCTCGCCGCTCGGCGTCAAGGGCTCTCGCGACATTACGTTTCGCCACAACACCGTGATTGGCAATCTTCCGGCGAACGCATACGCAACGCGCATCAACCGTGAGGGCAGTAATCCACCGATCGAAGCGATCCGCTTTGTGCATAACGTTTTTGCCGATACCACTGGCACGATGGAGGACTTTTCCGACACGCTGCCAGCCGATTTATCGACCACCCGGCCTTCGACTTTGGAGCGCAACGCTTACTGGAACAACGGCGCGGCGCTGCCGAACGATCCGGGCGATGTGCTCAATATCGATAATGACAAAACGCGCATCGAAGACGATCCGGCGGTGGTCTCCATCGGCACCATCGCAACGCCGCACTGGGTGCCGGCGAGCAACAACTTCAACGGCGGTTTTGCGAGCATCAACGATGCGTTCGTGTTCCTGGCGCAAAGCTATGGACGCATTGGCGCCAACAGCTCGCTGATCGATGCCGCTACCCCCGGCTCAGATGTTCCAGCCACCGATATCCTCGGTACGCCGCGTCCCGGTATTGGCGCCGATGTCGGAGCATTTGAGCTGACGGCCAACGTATTCGCCAATGGTTTCGAATAGGGTGCACGACTCGCGCATAAAGTGCCTGTATCGCGCGTGGCCAACAGATTATGGCGCACGCCCAGTACCTCGGGCTCGGCCAGCTGCGCAGCGACCATTCTCCCGGTCAGGCCCTGGCGGCGGTGATCCGGCAATACGAAAACATCGGCCAGCTACGCGAAAGTGGCGCGATCCGTGACGAGGCGCGCAAATCCCACCTGGGCGTCGCTGGCAAACATGCCGATGCAAAGCGAATGTGCGATGGCGCGAACCAGGATCTCTTTCGAAATGCCCGGCGACCAGTACGATTTTGTCAAAAAACCATGGATGACATCGAAATCGAAACGCGTGCGATCGAAGCTCAGATCGTAAGACAAGGCTGCGCTCTGCGGTGGGCCGCTCATGCGGCCCACCGAGGGTAACGCTCAGAACTGGAGACTAAATACGTCGATGAAACCGACATCGCCATTCGCGTTGTCGTTCACGCGCAACCGCCAAGTGCCGTTCGCGACAGAAGCCGAGGCGTTGACCTGGTAGGTTTGATACAAGTTATCTGCCCCAGCGCCGGTTCGATTGTGCAGCGTGAAGACGCTGCCATTCGGCGCCACCAGATCGACTTTCAAATCACCGATGTAGGTATGCATGATGCGTGCGTTCACGCGCAGTGTTGTCGGTGCATTGCCGCTGCGACCGCTGACCGTCAGTGAACTTTCCACGGTAGCGTTGTCGCTCACGGTGACGTCGGTGGTGGTCTGAAAGAAGCCACTCAAGCGATAGCCATCTTTGGTTGTGGCACCCGTATTGCCAGGGTCCAGCCAATTCGACAATCGCGTTGCATTCGATCCACCGCCTGTCCAGGATTGCGATAAACGCCCGTACCAATCGGCCTGGGTGTTGCCGCACGCGGCGTAACCACCATGCAGCTGCCCAACCAGACGCCTGTTCTGGTCCCACAGGCCCGAACCGGAGGAGCCGCCCTCGGTCGTGCCACCTTCCCAGTTGCCGACACGCCAGTGCGAGGAACCTGAGCCAGCGGCGCCGAGATAACTCGCCACGGTCAACGCATTGTTGTCGGTCGAGAAACGTTTCTCATGACCGGCCGGATGGTGGATGCCGCGCGCGGAAGTCGGCGCCGTGGTGCTGCGGCTCCAGCCCGAGAAGAAGGGACTTGCGCCCACCGGGACATTGGTTGACAGCTGCAGCAGCGTAAAATCGCTGGCGGCATTGGTTGCGCGCAGCGTCGAGCCCGATTGGTTATGGCTGGCAATGGTGCGCGAGAGCGACGTGCCGCTCGACGAGGATCCCGGCGCACGGCAGTTGGCGCTCTGGTAGTTCCAATAGACGACAATGGTATTGGCAACCGTCTGCGTGCTCATGCAGTGATTGGCTGTCAAGAAGTACGGCGTTGTCGAGTTGCCGGTATTGGCCATCAGCGTGCCGGTACACACGAAACTGCTGCCGCCGCTGCTGAAGGTGTATTGCCCCACGGACGCCATCTGATCGTGCCAGCCGTTGCCGGCCGAACACGCTGCATCGACATTGCACGAACCCGATTTCTGCGTGGTCTCGGCGCTTTCGAATAGTCCGCGATAACCGTGCGTGACTGAGGCCAACGACAGTGCGACTTCCTCGCGCGCGCCTTTGGGTACGAACAGTTGCAACGTCGCGCGATCTCCTGCGATGTAAGGCGACGAATAGCGCTCCGAGTTCAACTGACTGGCATCGATCAGGCGCACATTGTCTTTGCCATCGCCACTGATCGTGAGCCTCGCGCCGGCCGGCAACTTCAGTTTCTCGAAGTGGAAATCCAGTGTCCGTGCGCCGGGCGAGGACAGATCGAAGCGCCATTGCCAATCGCCGTTGGCATCCCGCGTCCAGTTGCTCACGGACTTGTCGTTGATCGCAAAGTCTGCGACCGGAATGCCGACGCCATAGCGATACGGGCCGGTGGACTTCGCATCGTCCATGCGCAACTTCGCGACATCGGGCGACGGCAAGACCAGCAGCGAACCGGCCGCAAAAGCGTCCTCGGTGTTCGCCGCATGGGAGGAAAAGGCCAACGACAAAGCGATCGCTGAAGCAATCGCGCGCAAACGCATACGCATGCAAGTATCCCCATCTAAAGTGATTGAGAGCCCTCCGCGATCCCCATCGCGTTGCCGACTGGCCGAGAGCTGCCGTGCTTCCTATCAGAAGCGGCGCGAAAGGTAACAAGTTGCAATTGTCGCGGTCAACAATGAGCTCTTGAATTTCGGCAATCCGCGTGAATAGTGCGCACTGCTATGCAGATCGCCAAGCAACTTGCGCCAGCGCTGGGGCCCACTGCCGGATGCGCCATACGTATCGATCAGCTTCGTCAGCGGCAGCGACAATCGCGCCGTCACCGCCGCTCAAGCACCGGTTCACGGTGCCATTGCAAGCGCACGAGGCACCGATCGGTCCGGGGCCGTTCCTCGGCGCGCGTACCGCGCTGCATGTGCTGCTGCTTGTTTTGTCAGCGTTTGAGCATATCCACACCTTGCCAGGTCATTTCCCGGCGCGCTGATCTGTCGCTATTCTCGCGTGTTTTCTTCGATCGATCAGGAGTGGACCCATGGCATTGCGCGTAGGCATCAACGGCTACGGACGGATCGGGCGCAATATTCTTCGCGCGCTCTACGAGTCGGGCCGCACCAGCGAATTCGAGATCGTCGCAATCAATGACTTGGGCGATGCGGCAACCAATGCCCATTTGACGCAATACGACACCGCGCATGGCCGCTTCGCCACGCCAGTCGGCGTCGATGGCAACTATCTGACGGTCGGTGACGATCGCATTCGTGTGTTGGCCGAGCGCGATCCGGCCAGGCTGCCTTGGGGTGAGTTGGGTGTCGAGATGGTTTTCGAATGCACAGGCCTCTTCACCAGCAAAGCCAAAGCCGGCGCGCATTTGACCGGAGGCGCCAAACGCGTGCTGATCAGTGCGCCGGGCGGCAACGATGTCGATGCAACCGTGGTGTATGGCGTGAACCACAACGTGCTGTCGAGTGCGCACACGGTGGTCTCGAACGCATCGTGCACCACCAACTGCCTGGCGCCGTTGGCCAAGGTGCTGCACGATACGATCGGCATCCAGCAGGGCGTCATGACGACGATCCATGCCTACACCAACGATCAGGTGTTGACCGATGTCTATCACTCCGATCTGCGCCGCGCCCGCTCGGCGACGATGTCGCAGATCCCGACCAAGACCGGCGCTGCCGCCGCGGTCGGCCTGGTGCTGCCGGAGTTGAACGGCAAACTCGATGGTTTTGCAATGCGTGTGCCGACGATCAACGTGTCGGTGGTCGACCTGTCGTTCGTTGCTGCGCGCGCCACCAGCGCGGACGAGATCACCGCCGCGGTGCAAGCCGCCGCCGACGGTCCGCTCAAAGGCATACTCGGGGTCAACAAGAAACCACTTGTATCGGTCGACTTCAACCACGATCCACGGTCGAGCGTTTACGACGCGACGTTGACCAAGGTCATGGGTGGCACGCTGGTCAAAGTGCTCGCGTGGTACGACAATGAGTGGGGTTTTAGCAATCGCATGCTGGATACCGCCAAGGTGTGGGCGGCGGTCTGACCGGTTTTCCGGGGGCATAGTGGTGACATCGCCGATCGGTTGTTCTGGCTGATTGCCATCTGCGCCATCGTCCTAATGACCAGCATTCGTTGAACCGCTTCGTTGGCATGCTGGAATGGGATTCCGAGAGTCTGATCTGAATATGAGCATCTACTCGCCGCGCAACGCACTGATTACGGGCTCAACCAGCGGCATTGGCCTGGCGATCGCCCGTGCTTGTGCGCGGGAGGGTTTGCATGTCACGCTCAACGGACTTGGGGACCTGGTCGAAATCGAAGCCCAGCGTACAGCGATTGAGCGTGACTTCGGCGTGCGCGCTTTTTACTCCAATGCCGATATGCGTGACGGTGCCGCGATCGGGGCGATGGTTAAAGACGCCATCGATTGGATGGGTGGCGTGGATGTCCTGGTGAACAACGCGGGAGTTCAGTTCGTCTCGCCGGTAGAGGATTTTCCACCGGAGAAGTGGGATCAGATCATCGCGATCAACTTGTCTGCGGCATTCCATGCCACGCGCGCTGTAGTGCCGCAGATGAAATTGCGCCGATGGGGGCGGATCATCAACACTGCGAGCGCGCATGCGCTTGTCGCTTCACCGTTCAAGAGCGCCTACGTAGCGGCCAAACATGGTATCGCCGGCTTCACCAAGTCGGTGGCGCTGGAACTGGCAACCTTTGGCATCACGGTCAACTCGATTTGTCCGGGTTATGTTTGGACGCCACTGGTCGAAAAGCAGATCCCCGACACGATGAAAGCGCGTGGTATGACCGAAGAGCAGGTCAAGCGTGATGTGCTGCTGGCTGCGCAGCCGACCAAAGAATTTGTCACCGTCGATCAGGTCGCTGCGATGGCGATGTTCCTGATCAGCCCGGCTGCCGCGCAGATGACCGGCAGCAATATCAGCATGGACGGCGGCTGGACGGCGGCCTAAGCGATCCTTGCCAGATCGCTATCGGTGCGCACGGTTCGGTTTTGTGCCCTGAGCCTTCGCGCCCAGGTGCCCGCCCGCATGCCGCAACCGCCTATACTCCGCCGCCGTCTGCAACAGTTAAGGAAATCCAGCCATGGCGACGACGATCCCGGCTATCAAGGCCGATGCCGAAACGCGGATGAAAAAATGTATTGAGGTACTGAAAAACGAATTGATGAAGTTGCGCACAGGGCGCGCATCGGCACAGTTGCTCGACCATTTGCGCGTGGACTACTACGGCAGCGACGTGCCCATCAGCCAGGTCGCCAATGTGACCGTTACCGACGCGCGCACCATAACAGTGGTGCCATGGGAAAAACCGATGGTAGTCGCCGTTGAGCGTGCCATCATGACGTCGGATCTGGGGCTGACCCCGAATACCGCCGGCCAGACCATACGCATCGTTTTGCCGCCGCTGACCGAGCAGCGGCGCAAAGACCTGGCGAAAGTGGTTTCGCACGAGGGCGAAAACACGAAAGTGGCGATTCGCAACGTGCGCCGCGATGCGAATCACCATTGTAAAGAGCTGCTCAAAGCCAAAGCGATCACGGAAGACGACGATCGAAGAGCAGAGGAAGACATCCAAAAGCTGACAGATCGCATGGTGAAGGAAGTCGATGCGGTCACCAGGCAAAAAGAAGACGAGTTGATGCAGCTTTGACCTTGGCGGTTTCGCCCGCGTCTGCGCCCAGGGTTCCACGGCACATTGCCATCGTTATGGATGGCAATGGCCGTTGGGCGAAACTGCGCAAGCGTCCGCGCGCGTTCGGGCATCGCGCCGGGGTGCACGCGGTTCGCAATGTCATTGAGGCGGCGCTTCGCGCCGGTGTCGACGTGCTCACATTGTTCGCTTTCAGCAGCGAGAACTGGTCGCGCCCGCCGGGTGAGGTGCAACACTTGCTCGAGCTGTTCTTGCGGGCTCTGCGCAAAGAAACACGAGAGTTGGCGGAGAACGGCGTGCGCCTGCGATTCATCGGAGACCGCACGCGTTTTTCCAGCGATTTGCAGCGTGCGATGGGTGAGAGTGAGTCGGCCACGGTGGCGAGCCACCGACTGACCCTGAACATTGCGGTCAACTACGGTGGTCGTTGGGACATTCTCGCCGCGACGCGGGCGTTGGCGGCCGATGTCAAGGCCGGGCGTATCGAGATCGACGATATCGATCAAGCTGCGCTGGAGAGTCACCTGTCGCTGGCGCCGCTGCCCGAACCAGATCTCTTCATTCGCACAGGCGGCGAAGCGCGGATCAGTAACTTTCTTTTGTGGCATCTGGCTTACACCGAGCTGTACTTCACGCCGGTGCTGTGGCCAGATTTCGACGCCGCGTGCTTTCAGACCGCGCTGGCCGAGTTTGCGCGGCGCGAAAGGCGATTTGGTCATACAAGCGAACAACTTGCACAAGGTCAGCCATGATGGATAAGGCGCTCAACCGCTGGCAAGGAAGTGGCGTGATGACGCGAATCGCGACGGCTCTGGTGCTGGCGCCGATCGCCGTTCTCGGGGTGTTGTATCTGCGCACCGAGTGGTTCACGCTGCTGTTCGGTGCGATTCTGTGCTTTGCGCTTTGGGAATGGACGCGCGTCATCGGTTTGAACTTGCGGCGATTGCGTTCGCTAATCGTGCTTGCGAACGCCGCGCTGATGTTGTGGTTATGGTGGGCAGAACCCAAGGCCCTGTTGATGCCGATCGTCTGGGCCGGTGCGATCTGGTGGTGCGTAGCCATCGTCTGGCTGCGTGCTTTTGAGTTTGCCCAGGAACCCACCCTGCGCAATCGCGAAATCAAAGTGATCGTCGGCAGCATGATGGTGGTGCCCACGTTCGTTGCAGCGTGGTTGATGCACCGCGACCCAGCTGGCGGGCCTTGGTGGATTTTGTTTGTGCTTGTACTCATTTGGGTCGCCGATTCGTCGGCGTACTTCGCCGGCCGCCAATTCGGTCAGCACAAGCTGGCGCCACGAATCAGTCCTGGCAAGACCATCGAAGGCGTCATCGGCGCGCTGATCGGATCGGCGCTGTTCGCCGCTGCAGCTGGATGGCTGTTGCCGGCCATCCCGATCGCCGATGGGCTGTTGATCGTACTCGCGCTCGTCACGGTGTTGTTTTCGATTGTCGGCGACTTGTTCGAGAGCCTGATCAAGCGGCAATCGAAGGTGAAGGACTCGGGCAGTTTGCTGCCGGGCCACGGCGGCATGCTCGATCGCATCGATAGCGTGCTTGCTGCAATGCCGATTTTCTTGTGCGGCCGAACGGTGATTGGCTTATGAAGCGCATCGCTCTCATCGGCGCAACCGGCTCGATCGGTCGCAATACACTGGATGTCATGGCGCGATCCCCGGACCGATTTGTCCTCACGGTTGCGGCGGCAAGACAAGACGATGTTGGAATGACAGAAATTTGCCAACGATTTGCGCCGGCGCGTGCCATCCTGGTCGATGCGAGCGCCGCCGCGCGGTTGCGAACGCGACTGACCGAACTTGGCCTCGAAACAGAAGTGCTAAGTGGCGCCGATGCGCTCGTCGCTGCCGTTGCCGATGGCGCTGTGGATACGGTTGTTGCAGCCATCGTTGGTGCGGCCGGATTGCCATCGACGATGGCCGCCGTGGCGGCCGGCAAGCGCGTGCTGCTGGCGAATAAAGAAGCACTGGTTTGTGCCGGCGAACTGCTTATCGCGGCGGCAGCGGGCAGCGGCGCAACACTGTTGCCGCTCGACAGCGAACACAATGCCATCTTTCAATGCTTGCCACAGGATCACACTCGGCCGCCGCGCGGCGTGCGTCGGCTCTGGTTGACGGCGTCCGGCGGCCCGTTTCGTGGCATGAGTCGCCGGGCGCTTGCGAACGTGACGACTGCCCAGGCGCTAAAGCACCCGAACTGGCAAATGGGTCCAAAGATCAGCATCGATTCCGCAACGTTGATGAACAAGGGTCTTGAAGTCATCGAGGCGCATCATTTATTCGGGCTTCCGGGTGCCGCGATTCGTGTGCTTGTGCACCCGCAAAGCACAGTGCATAGCCTTGTCGAATACATCGACGGCAGTTTTTTGGCGCAATTGGGCTCGGCCGACATGCGTATTCCAATTGCGCATGCGTTAGGCTGGCCAGAACGCATCGACTCGGGCGCACCATCGCTCGACTTGTTGGCGCTGGCGAGACTTGACTTCGCAGAACCAGATCTGGATGCGTTTCCGTGCCTGCGCCTGGCATTTGCGGCGCTCGACGCCGGCGGCACGGCACCAGCGATTTTGAACGCGGCCAACGAGGTGGCGGTTGACGGCTTCCTGAACGGCGACCTTAGCTTTGTTGCGATTGCCGATGTAGTTAACGAGGTCTTAAATCGTCTGGGTACATCATCGGCGCATTCCATCGCTGCCGTGCTTGATGCGGATCGAGCGGCGCGCGATATGGCCATGCAGGTCGTCAAAGGGGCAGTCTGTGGGTGAAATTATTGGATCGGTGTTTTGGTTTCTGGTTGCAACCAGCGTGCTGATCACGTTTCATGAGTTCGGCCACTTTTGGGTTGCGCGCCGATTTGGAGTGCATGTACAACGTTTTTCGATTGGCTTGGGCAAGCCGCTTTGGCGCAAGGTGGCCGCCAATGGCACCGAGTTTGTCGTCGCAGCTGTGCCGCTCGGCGGTTACGTCAAGTTTCTCGATGAGCGCGATCAAGACGTACCGGTCCATCAGCGGCACATGGCCTTTAACGCCAAACCGGTGGGGCAGCGATTTCTGATCGTGCTGGCTGGGCCGATGTTCAACCTGGTGCTCGCGCTGGCGGTTTTCTGGGTCATGCTGATGGTCGGCGTGCGCGACTTTCAGCCCGTTGTTGGCCAGTCCGAAGGTTTGGCGCAGCGCGCCGGTTTGCTGGCCGGTGATCGCATCATTGCCATCGACGAACAACCCATGAGCAACTGGACACACGTGCTCGTCGAATTGACGACGAAAGCGTATCGTGATGCCAGCGTTGCGATTGAAGTCGAACAGGCCAATGGCAACCTGACAACCCGACGGCTGAATTTAGGCGATATCGGCGCAGTCGATGAGTCGCGCTTTTTTGAGCAACTAGGTGTCCAGCCCTGGCATTGGAACCCGCCGGCCCAGGTGGGTTGGGTAGCGCCGAATTCGCCGGCGGAGAAAGCGGGTCTTCGGGTGGGCGATTTGATTGCCGCAGTCGACGCGACCAAGGTCGAGAATTTTGTCGAGATGCGCGATGCGCTGCAGGCGGCAGCGAAGGCTGGCGGCGGAACCGTGCGTCTGACGCTCAACCGCGGAGCGCTGCAGGAATCGATACTGATTAAGCCGGACGTAGTGCAGGCCGAAGGCGAAATCCGATATCAAATTGGCATCTCACCTGAAGTTCGCGCGACAACCCGCTCCTATGGGCCGATTGCGGCCTTGCCGGCTGCGGTCAGCGAAGCCTGGCGCATGACGGTCGGCAGCTTCAAGGTGATCTGGCACATGATCGCGGGCAATGCGCAGCTGAAGAACATCTCTGGCCCAATCAGCATTGCGCAGTTCGCCAATTATTCGGCGGAAGGCGGTCTCGCCAAGTACCTCGAGTTCCTGGGCCTGATCAGTCTGAGCCTGTGCATCATGAACCTGCTCCCGATTCCCGTACTTGACGGCGGGCATCTGGTCTATTGCACGGCTGAGTGGTTGAAAGGTTCGCCAGTCAGCGACCGTACCCAGTTGATTGGGCAATACTTCGGACTGGCGGCCATATTGGCGCTGATGAGTTTGGCATTCTTTAACGACATATCGCGCCTCGTGGCATCCTAAGCGTTAGCATTCCGCGGCCTCGACGACGCCAGTAACACACAACGAACCGCGCCCTTTGAGGCGCGGCATTGATCAAAACCTCGCCCAAAAGGCTACATCGGCATGAAGAAACCTCTCGCCGCGCTCATCCTGGCGCTCATCGGACAGACCGCTTTCGCGTTCGAAGATTTCACAATTTCCGATATTCGCGTCGATGGCCTCGAACGTATTTCGGCTGGTACTGTGTTCACGTACCTGCCTTTGCAGAAGGGCGATCAACTCAATCGCGCGCGCTCGGCCGAAGCATTGCGGGCCTTGTACCGCACTGGCTTTTTCAACGATGTTCGCCTCGACCGGCAGGGTAACATTCTGGTCATCACAGTTCGCGAGCGGCCGGCGATCGCCAAAGTCGAGTTGATCGGCAATAAGGACATCAAGACCGAAGAGCTGCAAAAAGGCCTGACGAACATCGGCTTGGCCGAAGGCGAGACATTCGACCGCTTGAATCTCGAGCGCGTGACGCAGGAGTTGACGCGTCAGTACAACAACCGCGGCAAATACAACGTCAAGATATCGCCGTCTGTAACAACGCTCGACCGCAACCGGGTGAACGTGACATTGACGATTGCCGAAGGCAAGGCGGCGAAGATTCGCCATCTGAATGTGGTCGGCAACACCACGTTCACCGACGAAGAAATCCGCGACGGATTTGAGCTCGATACCACTAACTGGTTGTCCTGGTACCGCCGCGACGACCAATACAGCCGTGAGAAACTCTCCGGCGATCTCGAAAAACTGCGAGCCTTTTATCTGGATCGCGGCTATGTCGATTTCGATATCGAATCGACCCAGGTCAGCGTCAGCCCAGACCGGCGCAACGTTTACGTGACGGCGAACGTCAACGAGGGCGAGGTGTACCAGGTGGGCGATGTGCGCCTGACCGGCGAGTTCATCGTCGACGAGGAAACGCTGCGGAGCCTCGTTGTGATCAACAAAGGCGAGACCTTTTCGCGCCGGAATCTGGAACAGAGTTCCGAATACATCAAACGCCTGCTGGGCAACTTTGGCTATGCATTTGCTGAAGTCAATCCATTGCCGCAGGTGAATCGGGAAAAACGCACTGTCGATATCACACTGCTGGTCGAACCGGGCAAGCGGGTGTATGTGCGGCGCATCAACTTCGAGGGCAACAGCAAGACGGTGGATGAAGTCTTGCGTCGCGAAATGCGTCAGTTCGAGGGCGGCTGGTTCAATCAGGCGGCGATCGATCGGTCCAAAATCCGCCTGGAGCGCCTCGGATTCTTCAAGAGCGTAGAGGTGGAAACTCCCAAGGTCGCCGGCACCGACGATCAGGTCGACGTCAATATCAAAGTCGATGAGCAACAGACCGGCAACTTCCAGTTCGGCGTTGGTTATTCGGAACTACAGGGTGCCATCCTGTCGGTTGCCCTGAGCTTCGATAACTTTCTGGGCAGTGGCAACCGGGTCGGTTTGGCGGTGAGCAACAACAGTGTGTTCAAACGCTTCGACGCGACGTATTTCAATCCGTACTACACAGACGATGGCGTGAGCCGCGGCTTCAATGTGAGCTACCGCGAACTCGATTCTGGGCAGGCGAACATCGCAAGTTACACCAGCGATGTGGGTCAGATCGGTGTGAACTATGGCATCCCGTTGAGCGAGTTTGATCGCGTCAACTTCAGACTTGCGGCAGATCACACCAAGATCGAAATCTTCCCTGGGCTGACGCCGGACGAGTACATCCCATTTGTCCTCGACAACCGGACCTTCAACTCCCTGCGCTTCGAGACCTCGTGGTTCCGCGACAGCCGCAACCGCTTCTTCTCGCCCACAGACGGCTCGCTGATGCGATTGACCGCTGAGGTGACCTTGCCACCGAGCGAAATCGAGTACTACAAAATCAGCGCGCAGTACCAACGTTACTTCCCGTTAACGCAGAAGTTCACGCTGATGGTCAACAGCGAATTGAACTTTGGCGATGCGTATGGCGGCGACAAAAAGGACCTGGGCCTGCCATTTTGGGAGAACTACTACTCAGGTGGCGTCCGATCTGTGCGCGGCTTCCGCGACAATACGCTTGGCCCTCGTTTACTATCGGGTGGCGAACCGCTGCCTGTTGGCGGCGCCATGAGCGTGATCGGCAACGTCGAGTTCCTGTTTCCCACACCTTTTGCCAAAGGCGCTGATACCATTCGCCTGGGCTGGTTTCTGGACGTCGGCAATGTCTATCGCGATATCGATGATTTCGACGCGGGCGAGTTGCGTTATTCGACGGGCCTCACGATGCAATGGCGGGCGCCCGTGGGCCCGATTATCATCAACCTCGCGTATCCGCTTAACGACAAGGAAGGCGATGACGTCGAGCGAATCCAGTTCTCGTTCGGCAATCAGTTCTAGCGAGGCTTCGCCTCAGTCCGCAGAGCATTGTTGGCTTCGCCAGACACCGTATTGCCCACAACCCGCGCTTCGCGCGCCCCTTAACTTAAGGGGCTGTAAAAGCCAAAGCCGCTCCGCAGAAAACTTGACTCAAATGTACAGATCCGGCTCCGTCAAGGACTCTAGCGTACCTGGCAGGCCAGGATCCTGTCGATTGAGTCGAATTTCGTGTGAATCAGATCGGGCTTCCGTCGCCCTGCCGGGTCAGGGGTTTGGCCGATCGTCAATGGATCAGCGGGAGCTGTTGCGATGCATGGATTCTTGGCAGGCGAAACGCACAATGCTGGCCGGTCCGAATCTTGCAGTTGAGACCTCGCTGTGCGCGGGTTGAGCAAGAGCATTCGGCTTGCGTTGTTGTGCGCCATGGCCGCGCTGTCGTTCGGTGCGCTCGCGCAATCCCCGCTCAAAGTCGGCTATGTTGATGTGCGGCGCATCATCGACGAAGCGACGATCTTTGGCGTTACGCGTGACCAGATTACTGCCGAATTCAAGCCGCGTAGCGATGCGCTGAAACTGGATGAGGCACGATTGCGCGAGCTGGAGGCAGAACGCGATCGGCGCGCGCAAACCGCAACGGACGCAGAAATGCTCGAGCTGCGTCGGCGCGTTGATGCCGAAATGCGCAATCTCGAACGCCGTCGCAACGATCTTAATGTGGCGCTCAATCGCCGCCTGAATGAAGCGCGCCAGCGTATCGACGAGCAGATTCGCGAGGAAATCGCCGCCTATGCCCGCGCCGAGGCTTTCGATCTGGTGCTGACCGACAGCGTTGGGTTTGCGCATCCGCGTCTGGATATCACCGACGCTGTCTTGGCGCGGGTGAATCGTGCCGAGAGGGCGCCATGATCGTCCGCGAGCTTGCCGAACGATTGGGCCTGGGTGTCTTGGGCGATGATCGAGCAACCATCCGAGGCGTAGCGCCATTGGATCGTGCGGTAGCAACAGACCTGAGTTTTCTTGCCAACCCCAAGTACCGCGGGCAACTATCGACGACATCTGCGGGCGCCGTTATTGCGCCTGCCGACGCCGCGGAACGGGCACCTTGCGCGGTGCTCGTGAGCCGCAACCCGTACGCTGATTTTGCGCGAGCGGCGGCAATGTTCGAGCATCGACCGCAGCGCTCGCCCGGCATACATGCCTCGGCGGTGATCGACGAATCCGCGACTGTAGGGGCGGGCGCGCACGTGGGGCCATTGGTGTTCATTGGCGCGCGCTCGATCATCGGTCCGGGTGCAACTGTGGGCCCCGGTTGCGTGATTGGCGAGGATTGTGTGGTGGGCGAGGGCGCTGAACTCGTTGCGCGCGTAACGCTGGTGGTGCGCGTGCAAATCGGCAA
The DNA here is from genome assembly GCA_022844165.1 of Lysobacterales bacterium. Classification (GTDB taxonomy): domain Bacteria; phylum Pseudomonadota; class Gammaproteobacteria; order Xanthomonadales; family SZUA-5; genus JALHMH01. Next base: position 28,987 of record JALHMH010000022.1, on the reverse strand, counting down.
GCGCGTGCTGATTCATCCCGGTGCTGTGTTAGGAGCCGATGGTTTCGGACTGGCGTTCGATCAAGGCGGCTGGCTGAAGGTGCCGCAACTGGGCGGCGTTCGGATCGGCGACGATTGCGAGATCGGCGCCAACACGACCATCGATCGCGGCGCCATGGGTGATACCGTGCTTGAGAACGACGTCCGGCTCGACAATCAAATCCAGATTGCCCACAACGTGCATATAGGAGCGCACACCGCAATGGCCGGATGTTCGGCTGTAGCGGGAAGTGCGCGGATCGGCCGATGGTGTTTGATCGGCGGCGGAGCGGGTGTGTTGGGGCATCTTGAAATCTGCGACAAAGTCACGATCACAGCAATGAGCCTGGTGACCCATTCAATCAAGAGTCCTGGCGAGTACTCATCGGGTACGCCGCTGATGGATAATCGCGCGTGGCGCAAGAGCGCAGTCAGATTCAAACAACTCGATGAGTTGGCGCGGCGAGGCTGACGCGAGCAGCGGTTCGGACATTCATCATTCCGCTGCTGTTCGATCAGAGCCGACGCAGCCAAACATCCGATTTTCCTCGTATTGAAGGTTCTCCATGACGCAAACCGCCGCCCCATTGCCGACATTACCGGTTGATGTACGACGCATCTTTGAGATGCTGCCGCATCGCTATCCATTTCTGCTGGTCGATCGTGTCATCGCTTTTGAGCCCGGCAAACGCTTGACTGCCATCAAGAACGTAACGCTGAACGAGCCTTTTTTCCAAGGTCATTTTCCCGGTAATCCTGTGATGCCCGGCGTGCTTATTTTGGAGGCCCTGGCGCAAGCCTCAGGTGTGCTCGTACAAATGTCGGCACCACACTCCCCGGAACAGAACCCGCTGTATTACCTTGTCAAGATCGACAAGGCGCGCTTTAACAAGATCGTCCGGCCGGGCGATCAGCTGCATCTTGAAGTGGTGCAAAAACGCATGATGCTGCGCATGGGTCAATTCGTGTGCCAGGCAAAGGTGGACGGCGAAGTCGTCGCCAGTGCCGAAGTGCTGTGTGCCGAGCGGGGGGCTTGAAGCCGTGTCGGTCCACAAAACGGCAGTGATCGACCCGAGCGCTGAGCTTGATAGCAATGTGGAAGTTGGGCCCTATGCCATCATCGGCGCTTCGGTGCGCATTGGTGCCGGGTCGCGCATCGGTGCGCACGCCATACTGGAGGGGCCAACGCACATCGGTCTGAACAACCAGATATTTGCGCACGCGGCCATCGGTGGGGCACCGCAGGATAAGAAGTACGCTGGGGAACCGACACAACTGATCATTGGCGACGGCAATACAATTCGCGAGTTCACAACCCTCAATCGGGGAACCGTGCAGGGCGGTGGCAAAACAGTCATCGGCAACGACAACTGGATCATGGCGTACGTCCACATCGCACACGACTGCATCGTCGGCAATCACACCATCCTGGCGAATTCTGTGGCGCTGGCCGGGCATGTGACGATTGAGGATTACGCGATTCTTGGCGGTTATTCGCTGATCCATCAGTTCTGCAAGATCGGTGCGCATGCATTCACCGGCATGGGCAGCAAAATCAACTCCGATGTACCGCCATTTGTCGTGGCAGGCAGCGAAATGAGTGCGCCACGGGGCATCAATACCGAAGGATTGAAGCGCCGGGGATTTACGCCCGAGCGCATCGCCGCGATCAAGCGCGCCTACCGAACCCTTTATGTGTCCGGGCTGTCGTTGAACGAGGCGCGAGAGAAGTTGCTGGCGCAAGCGGAATCAGAACCGGCTGTCGCCGAGTTCGTCGCCTTTATCGATCGCAGTGAGCGGAGCCTTTTGCGTTGATTGCCAGGACGTCGGGAATTCTCGTATCGGCGCTTGAATCGTCGCACTGGCTGTGACAACGCGCACCATCATTCTCTGCGCAGGCGAGGCCTCCGGCGATGCCTTGGGCGCGAGCTTGATCGAGGCGTTGAGCGCGAGGGATCCGAGGTTGCGATTTGCCGGCATCGGTGGCCCGAAAATGCGCGCCGCCGGTATGGAGGTTTGGTTCGACGCGCAACAACTGGCGGTCATGGGTCTGGTCGAAGTGCTCAGACACTTGCCGCGATTGCTGCGCTTGCGTCGGGAGTTTGTGGCTCGCGTGTTGGATGCCAAAGCAAGCGCATACATCGGAATCGACGCGCCCGACTTCAATTTGCCGATCGAAAAGCGCCTGCACAAACGTGGCATGCGCACTTTGCATTACGTGTCCCCTTCGATCTGGGCCTGGCGGCAGACGCGAGCGAGGTCCATCGGTGCGGCCACAGACCTCGTCCTGTGCTTGTTTCCGTTCGAGCCTGCGCTGTACGAACGCTACGGGGGCAGGGCGATCTTTGTGGGTCACCCATTTGCGGATGAGATTCCGCTCAAGCCGGATAGGGCCGTGGCGCGCGCACGGCTTTCGATACCCGACGCCGTGCGGGTGCTGGCAGTCTTGCCGGGTAGCCGACGCAGCGAGGTCGCGAAATTGGTTTCGGATTTCTTCGGTGCGGCAGAAGCCTCGCAAGCCCTGGTACTGGTCCCGGCGGCGAATGCGCAACTTCGCTCAATGATCGAGGCCGCTGTTGCGGCCCGGCCGGCACTCGCATCGCGAACACGCGTGCTGGATGGCCAAATGCGTGACGCCCTTTATGCTTGCGATCAGGTCATTGTCGCCAGCGGAACGGCAGCATTGGAAGCGTTCCTGGCGAAACGGCCAATGGTCGTTGGCTATCGCGTCGCCACGCTAACTTATTGGATCGTCAAGATGTTCGGTGTGCTGAAAACGCCATTTTTTTCCTTGCCGAACAAGTTGGTCGAACAACCGCTGGTGACTGAGCTTGCGCAGTACGATTTGACGCCCAAAGCGTTGCTTGCGGATCTGAGCGCATGGGACAAAGTGCGGACCGCAAGGTTTGAACAACTCGCGCTCGACACGCATCTGCTCTTGCGTCAAGGCGCGGCTGAGCGGGCGGCGGACGCGGTGCTATCGATGTTATGAGTTCGCGAATCGCTGGTGTCGATGAAGCAGGACGCGGCCCGCTGGCGGGACCGGTGGTCGTTGCGGCGGTGATTCTCGATCCATTACGACCTGTGGCTGGACTGGCCGATAGCAAGACGCTCAGTCCAGAACGCCGCGCCGAATTGGCGATCGCAATCAAGGCCAGCTCGATTTACGCGGTGATCGAAGTCGACGCGCCGACCATCGATCGGATGAACATCCTGGCGGCGACATTGCACGGCATGCGCCAAGCAGTGCATGCCCTGGATCCACCCGCCGACGAAGCATGGATCGACGGCAATCGAATACCGAAAAACATGCCCTGTGCGAGCACTGCCTTTGTCAAAGGCGATGCCCGATTTAGCTGCATTTCTGCCGCATCGATCCTGGCAAAAACGCATCGCGACGAACAGATGATCGCCTATGCCGCGCAGTTTCCCGAGTACGGTTTCGATGAGCATATGGGCTACCCCACGCCGGCGCATCTGGCAGCTTTGAAGCGCCTCGGTCCTTGCTCGATCCACCGCCGCAGCTTTCGCCCGGTACGCGATGTTCTGTGTGGCGAGTTCGGATTTAGCTAACCAGATTGGACAGGATGTCAGCTCATCGCTAACGAGGCTCCGCCTCAGACCGCCGAGCATTGTTGGCTTCGCAAGACACCGTATTTCCCACAACCCGCGCTTCGCGTTTCCGGCCCAGCGGCGCAGCCGCCGGGCGTTCGACTCGGCACACGCCTGCGGCGTGTCAGCGCCGAGTCTCACCCCCTTCACTTAAGGGGCTGCAAAAGCCAAAGCCGCTCCTAAGAAAATTCGACTCGACTCTAGCCGCCCCATCGCCTGCATCCATGCAGACACATTGGGGCTCATTCGAAACGCGCTACGGAAAGAGCCGCAACCAAAGTCCGTCGTGATCCGAGATCCGAGTCGCGCGATATTCGTTCGGCGACTCGAAGCCGCTGGGAAACAGGTCCTCGCCGTAGGTCGTCGCATTCGCGGCGGTACGTTCGAATACTTCTGGTACATCGACATTGCCGCGTGCGAACGCGGCTTCGATCAGCGAATTGGCGCCCGCCGTGTTGAGCAGCGCATGGTCCAGTACCTGGACATTTCTGTCGAACAAGAAGCTATAGCGCTCCGCATTCGGCAGGTTGTCGATCGCGTTGATCAAATTCGGTTCGATCACATCGTTCGTCGGAGCGAGTTGGCTGTTTGGCGAAGCCGCGCCGTCGAGCAGCGCCGTTCCTTTGACAATGCCGATCACGTCGACATGACCATCGCTAAACTCGAAAGCGTTGAAGTCGCCCAGAACCACCAATGGGCGCGTGGGTTGTGCCGTTTGCGCGGATTGCACGAAAGCGGCGATCGACAGCGCCTGTTCAAGGCGCTTGCGGCAGACGCGTTCGGTACTGCCGCTGCGGCAATCGCCGATACCGTTCAATGAGCGCAGATGATTGACCATCACTGCAAACGGACGGTCACCCTGACTGAAAACGCCCTCCAACAGGAAAGGCGGACGATCGTGCAGGCAAGAATCCGGATCGTCGAATGTGAATAGCTCAGCTTTGCCGAGTTGCGTCAGCGTGAATCCGGCATTAATGCGGCCGGCGCGCACCAAGAAGCCGACATCAATGCCGCCGACATCGCTGCCTTCGGCCAGATGTGCCGTGTAGGCCAACGTCGGGTCGTCGACCAACAGCTTGGCCGCCAATGTCTCCAGCACGCCGAGGTTCTCGACTTCCTGGAACGCAATCACATCGGGCGCGCGCAGCACGTTGCGGACATAACTGGAGAGCTTGGCGATGCGTCGATCGAAGTCGGCTGCCTCTGTGAGTTCTGTGTAAGTTGCGGTGCTATTGCATGTGGTTGCGCTGTTGTTCGCTGCGTTCGGATCGTACAGTCGCAATACGTTGATGCTGGCGATGGTCAAATTGCCCGTCTGCGCGACTGGTACGGGTCGCGGCATTTGCGCATCGACAGTCGTCAACTGCGTCGGCCAGATCTCAAAGTCGCCAAAATCGTAGCCGATGACACCCTCGGCGCTGAACGTGGTTCCACCCGTCAGCGCGCGGTTGGGCAAGCCGAGTTTGTCCGGGTCGAGTTCGAAGATCTCTGGATTGTTGTCGAATACCGGGATGCTCGGCGCGATGCCACTGAGACCGGGGAAGAGAATGCCGGGCTCGCGGAAAGCCCGTGTGCTGCGCGCAACAATCTGCGGCTCGGCGAATGGATCAGACGCAAAGCGCTGACTGGGGCCGTTGACAATGCCAGACGCCAGATTGACGCGCATACCTTCGATGCACTCGAAGTTGGCGAACTCGATGTTCGGGTCGGCATAACAAGCCGGCGCCGTGCGCAACGGCGACGGCCAGGTGGCATCCAGGGCCACCGGCGGTGGCAACGGCAAGGTGCCAGTGACGGTCACCGTGGGTGCGGAAATCTGGGTGAAGTCGAAGAACTCGACGACGGTGCCGGAAACGCTGACTCGATCGCCAACGGCGACGGTTGGTGCCGTGCTGGTGAAGACAAAAATGCCGTTCGATGTGGCCAGATTTCCATCGTCTCGGCTACTTGGCGTCTGCATGAAAAAGCCGTTAGGCGCCAGGGCAGTCACCACGTTGTCGATGCTGACGACGTTACTGTTGGCCACCGGCGACGAATTGCCGCTGCCCTGAATCTGGAAAATTTCCAGCGGATCGTCGTTGACGATCGTGCCTACGGCGATCGCGTCGGTGGGCGTGACGTTCTCGAAGTTGCTCAGGGTGAGGGTAAAGGTCTCGTTCGGCTCACCGATCAGGTCGTGATTGACGAGCACAGTGACCGTGGTCGACGTCTGTCCGGCGCTGATTTCGATATCTTGCAAAGCAATGCCAACGTAGTCCGAATTGGCGACCGTGGCGGTGCCGTCGCTGGTGGCTGCATCGAAGCGTACGCCCATCACCGGTGCGGGACCGGATAAGGTGACGACGAAATCGAAGTTGGTCACGTCGCCAGGCACATTGCCTTCGGGCAAAGACACATCCGCAACACTGAGCGTTAAGCCACCACCAGCGGGATTTGCGACCAGCGAAAAGTCATCGACGGCCAGGCCATCGTCGGCACCGCTGGCATTGAAATCGCTCCAACGCACCCAGAACGTCTGGCCGTTGGCGATCGACAAGCCGGTGATCGTAAACTGCCTGGTGGTGCGATTGGCCGCCAGATTGCCGTCCAGAGCACCGGTTGGGGTGACGGTGGTCGGCGCAATGAAGTCCAGGCTGTTGACATCGATGTAGGTGCCGGTACTCAGGCTCGTGGCATCGACGCTGTAAGCGAAATCCAGGCGATCCTCGCGGCTTGCGGTGCCCAGACGCCACTGTTCGCCGGTGTAGGCAATCTGAAGCGCGGTAATGGCCGTGCCGGTGTTATTCACAAACGCTGCGCCGATGGTGCTTGTCAGGCTGCCGCTGAGCAGAGTGCCAAAAGCGCGATCGCTTTGCGTACCGGTGCCGTAGCTGTAAGTGTCGCCAGTATTGGCCCCGCCGTTGTTCGCAGTGTAGGTGGTATTGGCTGCGCTGCCGGTTTCGGCAAAGGCCCAACCCGTTGGAAGCGCCGAACTGGTGCCGCTCGTCGCCAGCGTGTCGAAGGATTCGGAAACTGGCGTGTTGGTTGCCGGGATGGAAACCTGCGCCGACGCAGGCACTGCCCACAACAATGGCAGGCAAAGATAGAGTCTGGATGTCATGGATCAACTCGCGCTGCTTCGAAAACCTGCCCGAGCATACGTCGGTGCGAGTTGCATCGTCGTGACAATTTGCGCTGGCCAAAGCAAGCAGCAGTCTTGTCGCGTTTAATGGCCTTTGTCCTGGTCAGGTTGCGTTGTTCTGAATTGTGGCAATCTGCGGGCAGCTGAATGGAGTGCGGGCTCTAGCGAGCGTTCGCTAGGGTTTTGCCATAAGGACGGTAGAAATGGTCCTTGACATTCAAGGTCCGTCTTGATCTCAGGGCGGTAGCGCATTTCGCGCTCTGGCCAATCGACCAGGAAACAACAAATGAAGCTTGCGTTCGTCATGTGGATTAGTTCGTTGGCACCTGCTCCGGTGGCCGACCCCCTTTGTCTGGCGACAACCATTTATCTGGAAGCGCGCAATCAGTCGGTCGACGGGCAGCTGGCCGTGGCAGAAGTTGCGCTTCGACGCCTCGATAGCGGTCGTTATGGCGACAACCTGTGCGCGGTGCTCATGGCACCAAAACAATTTGCGATGACACTACGCTCCCCCAATACACGCCTGAATGAATGGGGTGCATTGTTGGGGTCGGTTTGGATCACAACCAAAGCCATGATCAACTGGTCGCTGCCCGAATCTCATCGCCGCTTGGTTGTGCCGGGCGCCGACCACTTCCTGGCCTACCAGCGCGTCGACGCGCATTGGGCGACAGGCGAGCCCTTGCACATTATCGGCGACCACGGATTTTATCGCGTCAACTGAGGACCGAAGATCACGGCGCGATCAACCGCTGGGCGTTCGTCCGCTGGGTTTGTCGGGCGCATGAGCGGTTGGCAGCTTACCTTCAGATCGTTGGCCTCAAGGGCGCTCTAGCCCGCATATTTCATGAGGGAACGCGGAAGATCGCGAAGGGTGAGAAAGGGCGAGCTTGCATCGCATGCGATGCGCCCTCTCGAACGACTGGCGGCTGCGCCGCCAGGCCGGACCTTTGCGCCGGAATCGAGGCGCGAGAAGGGTGAGAGCGGGCAAGCTTGCGCCGCATGCGGCGCGCCCGCTCGAACGGGCGGCGGCTGCGCCGCCGCACCGGGCGGAATGGTTGACCCGGCCCGTCAGCGTAGCTGCCGGGCGCTCTGAGCATCGCGCGCTGCGCGCGCAAGCGATGCTCCTCGCCCATTGCGACGACGAGCTTTGAGTCGTCCGGCGCAGAGAACGAGTGAGGGTGAGGCGCGATTTCCGCCGCATGCGGCGCGCCGCCGAACGCCAGCGCATGGATGCGCTGGCCGGAGGGGCGAAGCAGGAAGCGCAGCCGTGTTAGCGAGGAAATGGCAGCGGACAGCCTGTCATTCCAACCAATTCAAAGGTTCCGCGCCGTTACAACGAAATGAGGCCATTTCATCGCGACCTCAAGAAATATGCGGGCTGGCCGGATCCCGACGCGCCGACCCTCGCGGTGAGTGCGTCACGGCTATTGAGCGTAGTGTGGACATCTCCCGGACTTGCGTCCGGGATTGCCTTTGCTGCATTCGTTTTTGCCTGAATTCTGCCAACGGCAGCGCGCTGCCTGCGCTGTCGTCAGCAGCACCCATCGCCCCATATCGGAAACCCCGGCTCAGGGCTTCCAGCTGCGGAAATAGGTGACCCAGTCGCGGTATTCGGGCGTCAAGCGTACTGCGGTGAGCGGACGCGCGCTCTGGGTGGTGCAGGGTGTTGCCGAGGCGGTCGAGCCGCAGCTGGAAGCGACATGCACACCGACCACGCGCGGTCCGTTCGAGTAGCGATAGATCGGGGAACCGCTTTGACCGGCACTGGCGTCGCAGGAGTGGTTGATCAGCCGTGGCCAGCCTTGTGAGTCGAGATTGCTGGATTCCCCGGTGCTGCAGGTGGCCGGATCGCCATACAGGTGATTGGCGATACAAACCACATTGCTGCCAGGATCGCCCGGGTCATCGATACGCGCCAAACCAGTCACAGTGAAGGCATTACAGCTTGGAAAGCCGCGATTGTAGATGGCACTGTTGGCCATGCTGGCATCATTGATCGAGGTGTAGCCCATCCAGCCGCTCGCGTCTCCGAGCCGGTCGGGAATCACCAGGATGCCGATGTCGTACTGGCGAGCGCCACCGGCGGGTTCCTCAACCCGCCACTGCCAGGGCGTGAAGTACCAGGCGAAACTTCCGGACGGCATCAGCGACGTGCCATAGAGCGACACGCCGCCCGACTGGCCAGGCACCACATTGAAGCCGCTGCTCCAACGATTTCTGGTCCGGCTGTAGATGCAGTGCGCCGCCGTCACGACATGACGGGGGCCAACCAGCGTGCCGGTGCAACCCCCACCCAGCTGGGCGATGGTGCGCCATGGCCACTGGCTGGTTCCAACGCCCACGGTAGACAGTCGCACGCGGTTGTCGATGTTATTGCTCCAGGACTTCGACTGAATTGTGGTCGCATCGGGGTTGTCTGGCGGTACGGGCTGCCCGAGCCTGCCGGCGCCGGCGTCGAGAAGGGCGCGGGCACCGGCGTCGCCGATGACTTGCAGATCGGCGCGCGCGATCTGGATCCGGAATTCGTTGCGCGTCGCTGGATTGAAGGCGATGAAGCCCTGCGCAAAAGGGTTCGAAGTGCTCGCTGGCGGCTGCGAATCCACCGGCTGGATGCCGACGCCGGTGTCGAGACTTCCCTTGCCGATGTACGTGATGACGACTTCAATGTCGTCTGCATCCGCGCCGAGCAGGTTGACCAGGGCCTCCAGGCTGGAGTTGCGCAGTTCCTCGGCATCGGCGCCGATGCTCGCGTCGGTCTCGAAACCAGTGGTTAACAGCGGCTGGCCGATCAGTCCGCTCTGGGCATGGCTAAGGCCGCTCAGGCTGAACAGCAGCAGAGCCGACCAATGCCACTGTGCAGCGCTGCACGGACGGGCTGGGGAGTGACGTTGTGTGCCAAATCGGAGGTTCATGTGTGCGGCTCCTAAACTGAGGCGGCCCCGAACATCAGCCTGCGGCTTGGCGGCAGGTAGCCCAAGTCGCGCAGACGCTGGCTCGGACGTCGCGGTGCAGGGCAGAAAGTTGCCCTGACCGTTTGAATCGGAAATTGCTGGCGAAAACGACAGCGCTGTGATGTTGGGATGCGCATCGCTCAGGCCCGTATAGTATCGAGGCTCGCCATAAGGCAGCCGACCATTGCGTTCGACAGCGTAACTTTCCACCCGCTGGAGCGCTGCGCTAACGGCGGAAATTCGTACCCAGGGAATCACGATGAAGCGTAGTTCTAATTGCAGCGGACGTCTGCTGGGCGTCGCCGGCCTGGCTCTGGCGCTGGGCGCCTGCTCCCCCGGTGAACCAACATCCGACGCGGCCGGCGCCAGCCCGGCTTCCGGCTCACCATCGGCGAAGGAGTCCAATCCGTTCTTCAGGCCCAGTGAGCTGCCGTTGTTGGCGCCTGACTTTCGCCTCATTGCGCAAGCGCATTACCTGCCCGCGTTCAACGAAGGCATGGCACAACAGCTCAAGCAGATCCAGGCGATTGCCGACAATCTCGATCCACCCAGCATCGAGAATACTCTGGAAGCCATGGAGCGCTCGGGTGAGATCCTCGATCGTGTGCAAGCGGTGTTCTTCAATCTGACCGCGACCGACAGCACCGAGGAGTTGCGCAGGATCCAGTCAGAGATCGCGCCAAAAATCGCCGCGCACGCCGACAATATCCTGCTTAATGGCAAGCTCTTTGCGCGAGTGAAGGCGCTGTACGACGCGCGCGATTCGCTGCAGGCGGATGCCGAGGCCTTGCGCCTCGTTGATCAGACCTACAAGCGCTTCGTGCGCGCCGGCGTGCAGCTGCCCGAAGAGGCCCGGCAGCGGCTGCGGACCATTAACGAGGAAGAGGCCGGTCTCACGACCGCATTCGAACAGGCGCTGCTCGCGCAGACTGAGGCTGCTGCGGTGATCGTCGAGAGCTTGGTCGAACTCGATGGTCTGGACAGCGACAGCATCGCCGCAGCCGCACAGGCCGCCGCTGCCGCCGGTCAGCCGGGCAAATGGCTGCTGTCGATCACCAACACCACGCGCCAGCCGGTGCTGATCTCGCTCAAAGATCGCGCGTTGCGCGAGCGTGTGTGGCGAGCCTCGGCCAATCGTGGCCTGCAGGAAGGCGCGGGCGACACGCGCAGCATGGTGCTGCGCCTGGCCAGACTACGCGCCGAGCGCGCCAACCTTCTGGGCTTTCCCAACCATGCCGCCTACCGCCTGGAAAGCCAGATGGCTGGCAAGCCCGAGGCGGTGCTGACGATGCTCACCGACCTCGTGCCGACCGTGATCCGCAACACCGAGCAGGAAGCGGCCGATATCCGGGCGTTGCTCCGCGAGCAAGGCGGCGACTTCGAGCCGCAGCCCTGGGACTGGGAATTTTACGCCGAGCAGGTGCGAGCGGCGAAATATGCCTTTGACAGCGAGCAAGTGAAAAACTACTTTGAACTTGGCCGCGTGCTGAGCGATGGCGTGTTTTTTACCATGAACCGCTTCTACGGCGTGCGCTTTGTTGAGCGCAGCGATCTCCCGGTGTACCACCCCGACGTGCGCGTGTTCGATGTCATCGACAGTGATGACAGCCTGATTGGCTTGTTCTACGCCGACTACTTCGCCCGGCCCGGAAAGCGCGGTGGCGCCTGGATGTCGAGCTTCGTGGGCCAGAGCGGCCTGCTGGGCCGCAAACCGGTGGTGATCAACGTGATGAATCTTCCCAAGCCCGTCGATGGCGCGCCCGCGCTGATGAGCTTCGATCATGTCGTGACCCTGTACCACGAGGTCGGGCACGCCGTGCACGGCCTGTTCTCGACAGTGCGCTATCCATCGCTGGCCGGTACCGCGGTGCCCAGCGATTACGTCGAGTTCCCCTCCCAGTTCGAGGAAGACTGGTCGAAGGCGCCGGAAGTGATCGCCAACTACGCCAGGCACCACGCAACTGGCGAACCGATCCCGCCTGAGCTGTTGCAGAAGGTGCTCGCGGCCAGCGGCTTCAACCAGGGTTTCGACACCTTGGAGTACATCGCCGCCAGTTTGCTCGATCTGGAGTGGCACATGCTGTCCGCTGATGCGAAAGTCGACGATGTGGAAGCCTTCGAGCAAGCCGCACTGGCCAGGTATGGCGTCGACTTGACGGCCGTGCCGCCGCGCTATCGCAGTGCCTACTTCGATCACATCTTTCCAGGCGGCTATTCGGCCGGCTATTACGCCTACCTGTGGAGCGAGGTACTGGCGGCCGACGCCTTCGCCCATGTGCAACAGCTTGGCGGACTGAACAGCGAAGTCGGCAGCCGCTATCGCGAAGCGATCCTGTCCCGCGGCAACAGCGAGGACCCGATGGCGATGTACCTAAAGTGGCGCGGGCAGAATCCGGACGTTAAGCACTTTCTGGCGCGTCGCGGCCTCAAGGGGAGCGTGCGTTAGGCTGCGGAGCTTCGCCTCAGATGGCCGAGCAGTGTTGGCTTCGATGGTCAGAATCCGCCCTCCGGACTTACGCGGCGCCGCCATCCGGTGTTGGGCGAACGTCTGACGAGTGAGAGCCGATACTCATTCCAGGTTGCCCCATTTTCTCCCGGTTTCGGCCCTCGCTCGTCTTTGCCTTTGGAGTCGGACTGTGGTTCGAGTTGTTCGGCGCAGGGCGAAACTTAGGGGCGCAACGAAAAATCGTCTGCGTCCATCCATGCCGGGAAGCGCTCACGGTGAGCGGCCAGTTGTTCGGCGCTGAGCGTCACTGTGACGGATCCAGGTTGCGCCCCGAGTTCGGCCAAATGTGCGCCCAGAAAATCGATCGCAGCGCTGCCGCCCAGGTACTGCAACTGGTTGCCGTCCATCCCGACGCGGTTGACAGCGATGCAATAAGCCAGATTTTCGATGGCGCGTGCTTGCAACAGCGTGCGCCAATGCTGATGGCGCGGGGCAGGCCAATTGGCAACGAAAAGCAACGCATCGTAGTCCATGCGGCCATCGCTCATGCGATTGCGCAGCCATACCGGGAAGCGCAGGTCATAACAAACTTGCGGACAGATTCGCCAACCGTGCAATTCGACGATCAGGCGCTCGTCGCCTGCTGCATATCGTTCGTGTTCCCTTGCCATCCGAAAAAGATGTCGCTTGTCGTAGACCGACAGCGTCCCATCCGGGCGCGCCCAGATCAGGCGATTGACGATGCGCTCGCCGCTGCGAACCACGAGGCTGCCGGTGATGACCGCGCGTCGCTCGATGCTGAGGTCGCGAAGCCAGGCAATGCATTCGCCGTCCATGGTTTGGGCATCTGCCGTATTCGAAAAGCCCGACAAGAAGGTTTCGGGCAATACGAATAAATCGCTTGGCGGTGCGGCGCGCACGCGGTCGCCATACAGCGCCTGATTTGCAGCGGCGTCATGCCACAAGGTGGCGTCCTGAATCAGGGTAACGTTCAAATCGCGCATAAGCGCTCCGCGGCTGCATCCAATGTGGCCGTGGTTTTGGCAAAACAGAAGCGGACGATCGATTGCCGCGGAGGCGACTGATAGAACGCCGATATCGGGATCGCTGCAACACCATGCTCGGTGACCAGGCGTCGGCAGAAGGCCTGATCGTCTTCGTCGCTGATGGCGGCGTAGTCCGCGAGCTGAAAATAGGCACCAGCGACGGGCAATAGCTGAAACTTCGACGGCGCCAGTGCCGCCGCGAAGTGGTCGCGTTTTTGCTGGTAAAACCCGGGTAGATCCAGATAGTGCTGCGGATCGGATTCGAGCACCTCGGCCAAGGCCCATTGGGCGGCGTTGAAAGTGCAGAACGTCAAATACTGGTGCACTTTGCGAAACTCGATCGTCAAAGCCGGTGGCGCGATGCAGTAGCCGACTTTCCAGCCAGTGATATGGTACGTCTTGCCAAAGCTGGACACCGCAAAACTACGTTCGGCAAGCTCTGCGTGTCGCAGAACGCTGCAATGCGCGCGACCATCGAAGATGATGTGCTCATAAACCTCATCGGACAGCACCAGTATCGACGTGTTGCGCACCAGTGCTGCCAGAGCGTCGAGATCCTCCGGCGAAAGTGTGGCACCACTGGGGTTGTGCGGTGAGTTGATCATGATCAGCCGCGTGCGTGGTGAAATCGCGTCGTTGACGCGCTGCCAATCGACGCCGAACTGCGGCGGCGTCAGCGGCACATGCACCGCGCGGCCCCCAGCCAGTTCGATGGCCGGCTCGTAGCTGTCGTAGCACGGATCGAGCACAATGACTTCATCGCCGGGGCGCACCACCGCGTGGATGGCCGCAAAAAGCGCCTCGGTCGCGCCACTGGTGACGGTCACTTCGGTATCGCTGTCGATCACGCGACCGTACAACCTTTGGGTTTTGTTTGCGATGGCAGCGCGCAGCGGCGCGATACCCGTCATCGGCGCGTACTGATTCTTGCCCTCGCGCACATGCCGCGCCAGGGCCTCATGCAAAGCACCCGGCCCTTCGAAGTCGGGGAAACCCTGTCCCAGATTCACTGCGCGATGTTCTGCGGCGAGCTGCGACATGACGGCGAAAATCGTGGTGCCGACGTTCGGTAGTTTGCTGGCGAGCATCGGGTCAGCGATCAGAGTTGCGAGGCCGCGGATGCTAACAGAGCCTCGCTACCGTCTTTGACGGAGCCGCATCGGTAGATTTGAGTCTGTTTCTTCGGAGCGGCTTTGGCTTTACGGTGCGGAGCTGATCCAACAATGCTCGGCGGTCCGGGGCGAAGCCTCGCTGGCAGGCTGTTGAGATACAGCCTGCGGGCTCGTCGTCGCAATGGAACACTAGATGTCCGCGACGCAGCGATTGCGACCTTGGGCTTTCGCCTGATACAGCGCCTGGTCTGCGCGGGCAATGGTGGCGTCGATGTTTTCACCCGACTGGTGCCGGGCATGTCCAATCGATGCTGTCACCGGGCGACCCAAAGCGGTCGATGCGGTGGTGTTGATCGCCAGTCGCATCGGTTCGATTCGAGTGTCTGCGTCTGTACCCGCCGGCAGCAAGACCACAAACTCCTCACCGCCGTAGCGGCCCAATATCGCCGTCGGCGGCAGGTGCTTCTTGAGTGCCGGTATGCTCGTCGCAATGACGCGGTCTCCGGCCTGATGGCCATGCCGATCGTTGATCTGCTTGAAGTGGTCGAAGTCGATCATCGCAATCGTCGCGCCTGCGATGCGTTCTTCTGCATGCTCGAAGAACGCGCGACGATTGAGCGCGCCGCTGAGCGAATCGGTATCCGCGAGCTTGCGCAGATTCGCTTGTGATCGGCGGTTGATGATCATCAAGAGGGTTACGATCACCGGGACCGAAATGACCGTTCCGGTGAACGCGGCAAAGCCGACGGCAGGATTATCCTTGGCGCCAAACGATGACCAGACGATCGCCACGAGCATGACGCTCCCATTGATGGCCAATAACAACGCCATGGCGGTCGCTGGCGTGCGTTCGTCGCGCGCTTGATAGCGCAGCGCGATGGAAGCCCGCCAGAACATCGACACCATCATGGCACCCACGGTAATCAGGTTGCGCAACGGTCGTTGGTCGACATCGCCATCGAATATCGTCAACAGCACGACGAGAATCGCAACCACTGTTCCGATGACCCAATACGGGGGTGTTCGATCAAAAACCAGATGGATCGAAATCAGCAGGCAGGCCGCAGACAGCACGCTGGTCGTATTGGTGATCAACCAATCCTGGCCGGAAATCCCAAGCCATGCGCGAAAGGCCACCGTGAGCAGTGAGATCGCCACCAGCGCCAATCCTGCTGCGTAGACAAAAAGCGCGTTGCGTAGCGGTGTCGCCGGCGCGAACCCAGCCAACATAACTGCACTGGTGAAATTGATCAACGCGGCGCTGAAAAACGCGATGTCGATACTCGTGAGCTGCATTACCTGTCCAGCGTATGACGCTCGATGAGCATACGCGGCGCATCTTCGAGCGGGTTAAACTGCTGTGCGAAGAATCGTAAGGTAGGGCCATGACCGTTCAACGACCGGGTCTTCACGATGACAGCCCGCGTTGCGCTCGCTCGAGCGGCCTGGTGCGCCGCGAAAAGCGACCGTGTCGATTTATCCGACGTGCGGATGATCGATCTTGCTGATCAAGCCAAATGACAAAGAGGCGCCGTTGGGTCTGCCCGACGGATTCGCCTTTGCGTTCGGATGCGTGCTGTTGGTTGGACTCACGGCGCTACCGCTTTTCGGTTGGCTCGGCCTGGCGATCCTGGTTTCCGGCGCGATATGGTGGCGTTGGCGGTCGCCAGCGGCGCGGGCCCTCTTGCTGTTTCTCGTCGGGCTCGGATATGCGACGTTGGCGGCGCATGCCAGTTTGCAGTCGCGCTGGGACCCCGGCCTGGATGTGCAAGTGCAACTGCGCATCGTCAATCTGCCGCAGCGACTGGATCGTGCGCTGCGATTCGATGCGACGACCGAGGACGGACGTCGTTTGCGTTTGTCGTGGTACGACCCGGCCGCGCGGATCGCTGCGGACGAATGTCTCAGCGCAACGGTCCGCCTGAAACCGCCGCGTGGGTTGGTCAATGTGTCTGGATTCGATTTTGATCGTTATGCAGCTTCGCAGGGTTTGAGCGCGACCGGTTACATCACAGCAGCGACGCCGATCGACTGCAATCTGGGTCAGCCGGTGCTGCGCACGCGTGCCGCCATCGCTCAACGCATTGACGCAACGTTGGCTGCGGGCCGGGTGCGAGCCCTGGTCAAAGCGCTCGGCATCGGCGATACCCGTGAATTCGTCGAAGCCGACTGGGACGCGTTCCGCGCGACTGGAACCTCACATCTGATCGCAATTTCAGGCCTGCATGTGGGCTTGGCAGCGGCGGTTGGTGGCGGACTTCTTTGGGTGCTCTATTGGTTGTGGCCAACTCTAGGCCTGCGCATGCCCAGATCGCAGGCGATGGCGATCGGCGCACTGGGGACCGCGTTTTTGTATGCCCAGATCGCCGGGTTCTCGCTACCGACGCAGCGCACACTGATCACCATTGCGGCGATGCTGCTCGGCGTACTGCTGCGAATCGAGCTGAGTTGGTGGGTGCGCTATGCGATCGCGCTGGTTGCGGTTCTGTTGATCGACCCGCTGGCGCCACTTGGCGCGGGATTTTGGCTGAGTTTCGGGGCCGTAGCATGGTTGATTCTGGCGTACTCCGGCCATTGGCGGCCGATGCGTGGCTGGCGCCTTTGGGTGTTGCCGCAACTGGGCCTTTCTTTGGCATTGTTGCCAATGGGGTTGGCGTTGTTTCAGCAGACCAGTCTCGGTGCACCGTTGGTAAATGTATTGGCGGTTCCTTACGTCACCTTTGTTGTCGTGCCGGTGTTGATTGCGTCTTTGGTCACATGGCCGTTAGCGCCAATAAGTGCGATGTTGTTGCAATTCGCCGCCTGGTTGTTGGTGCCATTCGATTGGCTCGTGACCCATGCCGCGACCTGGCCTGCGGCACGTATCGCGCTGCCGGAGCCATCATGGTGGGCCTGGCTGTTGGCCATCGCGGGCACACTCTGGATGCTGGCGCCGCGTGGCTGGCCATTGCGATTCGTCGGCGTGTGCGCACTGTTGCCGCTGGTCTTTCCGCAGCGCGAGCGCTTGCCGGAGGGCGCGTTCGATCTGCACTTGCTCGACGTCGGCCAGGGACAGGCTACGTTGATTCGAACGGCCAATCGGGCTCTGCTCATCGATACTGGCCCGGGTTTTCCAGATGGCGGTGATCTGTCGGATCGCGTTCTCGTGCCAAGCCTGACGCGCCTGGGTGTACGCCACCTCGATACGCTCATTGTCAGTCACAACGACCTCGATCACAGCGGCGGCACCGAGGGCTTGCTACGACGGATCGACGTCGCGGAGCGGTTTGGCGCGGCACCCGAGGAGATTCCGGGCGGCCAGCGTTGTGCGCCGGGCCAACGTTGGGACTACGACAAAGTCGTCATCGAAGTCTTGCATCCACCGGAATTGATGCCCTATTTGGGGAACGAGAGCTCGTGCGTGGTGCGTATTGCCGGTACCAGCGGTAGTGCCTTGATTCCGGGCGACATCGGCGAAGTCGTCGAAGGTCGTCTGATCCGCGAACAGGCGGCCGCGCTCGATGTTGACGTGCTGATCGCAGGCCATCATGGCAGCGCCGGTTCGAGCTCTGCGGCATTTCTCGAGGCCGTATCGCCGCAATGGGTGTTGTACTCCGCCGCGTGGCGCAACCGATTCGGTTTCCCGCGCACAGAAGTGCGAGCCCGCGTCGACCGTGTCGGCGCACGCCAGTTAAACACCGGCCAGGCTGGCGCCATCACCGTGCAATTTCGTGCGGGCTCACCGCCACTGGTTTTTGGGCAGCGCGAGTTGGAAGCGCGCTGGTGGAGAAGCCGGTAGTGAATTTGGTCCCGGATCAATCACTGACCAGCGCCAATAGCGACGCATTACCGCCCACCGCCGCCGTGTTGACGGTGAGCGTGCGTTCGGTGGTGAAACGATGCAGGTAGTGCGGGCCGCCGGCTTTGGGGCCGGTTCCGGATAAACCCTCGCCACCGAACGGTTGCACGCCGACCACGGCGCCGATCATGTTGCGGTTGACATAGGCGTTGCCGGCGCGCACGCGGCGTTGGATATGTTCGATGGTGCCATCGATGCGGCTGTGGATACCAAGCGTCAGTCCATAACCCGTGGCGTTGATCTCGTCGATGACCTGATCGAGATCTTTGGCCGCGTAGCGGATCACGTGCAGCACCGGGCCGAACACTTCGCTCGGCAGTTGTTTGAGCGAGGTCAGTTCGAAGGCCTGCGGCGCGACAAAGGACCCGTGCTGCGCGGCCTCTGGAATGGTCAACGCCCGGATCAGTTTGGCTTCGCGTTGCATACGCCCGATATGCGCCAGCAGCACCTTGCGCGCTTCGTCGTCGATCACCGGGCCAACATCAGTGCCGAGCAATCCAGGATCGCCAATGGACAATTCGTCCATCGCGCCCGCGAGCAGTTTGATGGTGCGATCTGCCACATCCTCTTGTACGAACAGGATGCGCGTCGCCGAGCAGCGCTGACCGGCAGAACCAAAAGCGCCGCTGATAGCATCCTTGACCAGTTGTTCCGGCAGCGCGGACGAATCGGCGATCAGCGCGTTTTGCCCCCCGGTTTCGGCGATCAGCGTTGCGATAGCGGCATCGCGTGCAGCAAGCGAGCGGTTGATGATGCGCGCGGTTTCCGTCGACCCCGTGAAGCACACACCCGCTACGCGTGCATCGCGCGTCAGCGCCGCACCGACGCTGGCGCCGTCGCCCGGCAACAGCTGCAACACGGCTTCCGGAATACCGGCTTGATGCAGGATTTGCGTGGCGCGATGCGCAACGAGATTGGTCTGCTCGGCGGGTTTGGCGAGTACTGTGTTCCCGGCGACAAGCGCGGCGGCAACTTGCCCGGTAAAAATCGCGAGTGGGAAATTCCAGGGGCTGATGCAGACGAACACACCGCGGCCGTGAAGGAACAACTTGTTCGATTCGCCGGTGGGTCCGGGAAGTGTCCTGGGTGCAAACTCGCGGCGCGCGCACTGCGCGTAGTAACGCAGGAAATCCACCGCTTCGCGCACTTCGGCGATGCCGTCCGGGATGGTCTTGCCGGCCTCGCGCGTACACAACGCGATCAACTCGCCGGTTTGCTGTTCCATGATTTCCGCGGCGCGTTCGAGCGCGCCCGCGCGGCGCTCGACGGGTGTCGCGTCCCACGCTGTACAGGCGGCGTGTGCCTGCGCCAGCGCCAGCTCGACCGTTGCTGCGGATGCCGGAAGAACCTGTCCCAGAATTCGACGTCGATCCGACGGGTCGGTCACCGTCCACGCCGGTCCATTCTCGCGCGCGCCGGGCACCAGCGGTGCAGCGCTCAGCGCTCCGAAGCCGACTTTCGCCGTATCGGCGATCAGCGCGCGCAGATCTGGTTCTCGAGCAAGATTGATGCCGCGCGAGTTCTGCCGGTCGTTGCCGTACAGATTCAACGGCAGCGGAATGCGAGGATGTGCTTTGGGTTCGGTGGCCGCGACCACTTCGGTGGGATGGGCAATGAGCGCATCGACCGGGACGTTTTCATCGACAATACGATTGACGAACGAGCTGTTCGCACCGTTCTCGAGCAGCCGCCGCACCAGATACGGCAGCAAATCCTCATGGCTGCCCACCGGCGCGTAAATACGGCACGCGGCGTTGAGGCGCTCGGCCGGAATCACTTCGCTGTACAAGTCCGCGCCCATGCCGTGCAAGCGTTGGAACTCGAAAGGACGGCCTTCGGCGCAGTGATAAATTGCTGCGATGGTGTGCGCATTGTGCGTGGCGAACTGCGGGTAAAACACTTCGCCGTGCGCCAGCAGGCGGCGTGCGCACGCGAGATAAGATAAGTCCGTATTCGCCTTGCGCGTAAACACCGGGTAACCGGCGAAACCATCGATTTGCGCGCGTTTGACCTCGCTGTCCCAATAGGCGCCTTTGACCAGACGCACATTCAGGCGGCGCCCGGCTTTGCGCGCCACGTCTGCCAGAAAGTCGATCGCACCCAGCGCGCGTTTTTGGTAGGCCTGTACGGCGAGTCCGAATCCCTGCCAACCTTCCAGGCTCGGATCCTGATGCACTCGCGCGATAATCTCCAGAGACAACTCCAGGCGATCAGCTTCTTCTGCATCGATCGTCATCGGAATACCTTGCGCTTTGGCCAACTGCGCCAGCTCCAACACGCGCGGCGTCAGTTCTGCCAAAACGCGCGCACGTTTGCCGCGCTCGTAGCGTGGATGCAACGCCGACAGTTTCACCGAAATGCTGGGCGCACTGGTCAAATCGGCGTAGGGGCCAGCTGCGCCGATCGCCAGGATTGCCGCACGATAGCTCTGCTGATAGCGCTCAGCATCGCTGCTGGTCAGCGCCGATTCGCCGAGCATATCGAAGGAATGACGATAACCGCGCTGGTCTTTGTCTCTGGAGCGCGCCAGCGCTTCGTCGATGGTCCGACCCATCACAAACTGATGGCCCATGATGCGCATCGCCTGGCGCACCGCGAGGCGCACGACGGGTTCGCCGGAGCGCGCAATCAAACGCTTGAACGCACCAAAAAAGTTGCGCTTGGTGTCTTCGCCGATCTTGACCAGCTTGCCGGTCAGCATCAATCCCCAGGTGCCGGCGTTCACCAACAGGCTATCGCTCTTGCCAGCATGCGACTCCCAGTTGGCGTCGCCCAACTTTTCGGAGATCAATTTGTCGGCGGTATCGGCATCCGGAATCCGCAGCAGCGCCTCGGCGACACACATCAGCAGCACGCCTTCTTCGCTCGATAAATCGTACTGGCGCATGAAAGATTCCACTGCGCCCTGTTCGACTTTTTTCGCTCGCGTGCGCCGTACCAGATCAGCCGCCGTTTCGTAGACCCTCGCTTTCAGGTCGGGGTTCATTTCTGCTACGCGCAACAACTCTGCAATCACCTCCGCTTCATCGCGCGCATAACTGTCGGCGAGGCGCAACAGGTTGTGGTCCGCGTCCGAAGCTGCATCGCGCAAGAGCGTAAAGGCCGAATCGGTCATAGCTGGCATCCAGGTCAATCGGAGGTCACGGAGAATAGCCGGGGCGCGCCCGATTCGCTGCTGGTGTGTCGCGTATTGGCAGGAACGAGCGAATGCCCTTCAACGTTGGCAGGATGGGCACCAGAACACGCGGCGATTGAGTTCGGCGTGTTCGATGATGGACTGGCAGAGATAGCAAGCTTGTGCGCCGCGCTGAAATACGGCGTGCCGACGCTGTCCGAAGCTCAATCCTGCTGCTTTCAACTCAGCCGCTCGCTGTAGATCGTTGGTGACGCCGCCATGTTGGTAGGCGCGTCGACAGATCAGCAAGATGGCGCGTGCCAGGTCGTTTTGTTCGTCGTTGCGAAGCTCGCCCAGTTTTCGCGTTGGCAGCAGGCGCGCCTGGAACAGGATTTCCGAGCGCAGGTAATTGCCGATGCCGGCGAAAAAGGCTTGATCGAGGAGCACGTCCGCCAAACGTCTGCGTTGGAATCGTCGATCGCGCAGTTGCTGTTGCGTCCTGGCTTCCGACAGTGTGGTCGACAATACGTCAGGGCCGAGCTTTTGCAGGAACGGATGGGTTGCGATTCCGATGTCGTCGAGCACTTCGATGTCCGACGCGCTATAGAGCAACACCTCACGCGACTCGCCGCGCACGGCGAAACGCAACGAGCGCCTGGTGTTGGCGGTTCTGCCGGCTTTGATGACATACCATCGGCCATACAGCTGATTGTGCGAATAGACGCTCAAGCCGTTGGCGAAATGTGTGAGCATCGCCTTGCCCCGCGTTTCCACTTCGGTGATCGTGGACGCACACAGCTCGTCCTCAAAGTGCTTCAGGCGCGCGAACGCGAACTCCACCGCACGCAACGGCTGGCCAACAATCGCTTCTTGAAGTTTGTCCGCCGCACGGCGAATTTCTGGACCTTCGGGCATGGCGTGCGAAAGGAGCAAACCCCAGAGTAGGTGACAACTCGCGTTAGCGACGAGTGAATTTCGCATCGAGAGTGCGTCTGGGGCAATCGCCCGTCGCCGCAAACCCGCTCAGTCAGAATTTGCGAGATTTCAGAGCGAGAATCGTGTTGCGAAGCCGATCGAATCGGCGTTTGCTTGGGCTCCGTCTGCCCGGCGGCGAGGTGTTCCAGGCGCACGACTTCTGGGCCGGCGTGCACGCCAAAATGCCCGCTGGCGGAGAGCTCTTGGTGGCGGAACCCGGCCAACCACAGCCGAGTACGCCCGTACCCGGCGGTTACGTTTGGGTCACGCCCGGTTATAGCTATATCTCGTGCTTGCCCGGCGCTGCGAACGACGGCGGCGATGGCTTTCTGGCGATCACACCAGAGGGTACAAAATATCGCTTCACGCACAAGGCGGAGTTCTACGAAACGCAGGTGGCGCGGCCCATGGACAGCAATTCGACGCTGCAGGGCCAGCTGAATCGGCGGCGGGTCGTTCTTTATGCCACCGAGGTGCGCGATCGTTTCAATAACACAGTCACCTACACCTATGCCAATGGTCCGCGGCAGCGCGGGCGACTGACCAGTATCGTCGCCAGCGATGGCCGTTCTCTGAGCTTCACGTACAACCTGGACGGATTCATCAGTACGATCAGTGAAGGTCTACGCGTGTGGACGTACCGGTACACCACCACGCCGGGGCGACGCTATCTGGACGAGGTGGAGCAGCCCGATGGCGCGCTTTGGACCTTCCAGCTCAAAGATCTGATCGACGCTGACCTTAGCTACGGTGTAGAAGGGCCGGCATTGTGCGACGGATTTCCGATCGTCAAAGGCATCCGTCTGCCTGCGAGCGCTACACCAGAGCCCAGCGTCACGGGCACCATGACGCACCCGTCTGGTGCGGTTGGGACGTTTGTTGTCAACTACGGCTACCAGAGCCGTACCAACGTACCGAGGGTATGTCTGGCATACCGCGACGGTCTGGGCAATGTGCTTGAGGAGTTTCCGCTCTGGCCTCGTACGGCGGTGGTGCTGCGCGTCAAACAAAAGAACCTGTCCGGACCCAGCCTGCCGGCGATGCAATGGGACGATGCCTTCGGCAGTGGCATAGGCAGTTTTAACACCACCGGCTGTTTCGCCGCCGCCTGCGCCGGCACCGCAACCGCGGAGATACTGGGTCCCGAGTTTCTCGACGTATCCGGAGAAACACACCGCGAGTATCACAACTACACCTTCGGCAACAGCTATCAATACAACGAAGACAAGCAACTGAGGTTGGAACGCGGCAGTTATTTCGCCAGCACGCCGATCGTGCTCGAAGACACGATCATGGCCTACCAGTTACCGACGCAAAGTCCGCCGACAACGTTGCGCATTGGTCGCTCGTTGCGCGAACGCGGCGATGGTTTTGCCAGCGAACATCCGCGGCCACAAACGGTCAATAACCTGTTTCGCGATGGCACCTTGTTCAGCAGCACAGCAAGCGGTTTTGACCCGTTCTTTTATCGACCATCGCAGGTCTTGCGTCTGAGCAAGCACGGTTTCTCGCGAACCGAAACGCTCGAGTATCAGGACCTCCTGAATCTCTGGGTCGTCGGTCTGCCCACACGCACCCTGGTCGATGGGGTGGAGGCATCCCGAACCGAGTATGACGCCAACGGGCTGCCGCAACACAGTTATCGTTTTGGCCGCCGCGACCGTACCTACACCTACCACCTGAGCGGCGAGCAAGCGGGCCGAGTCCACACCATTGCCGATGGCGTCGGTTCGATCACGACACTCACGGATTGGCACCGCGGCATTCCGCGCAACATCGAGTTTGCCGATAGCAAGGTGCGCAGCGCCACCGTGAACAACTTTGGTTGGATCACCTCGATCACCGATGAGGAAAACGACAGCACATCGCACAGTTACGATTCGATGGGCCGCATCACATCGACCACGTATCCGCAAGATCCCGGTAGCGCCTATGCACCGACGACGCGCACCTTCGCGCCGATCGCCGGTAGCGAATTCGGTTTGCCAATCGGTAGCTGGAAACAAACCATCGCCACCGGCAACTATCGCAAACATATCTGGTTCGACGGCCTGTGGCGGCCGCTGCTCGAGCGCGAATGGGATTCCACGGACGAAGCGACCACAGCGCGCCTCACCGCCAGAGGCTATGACGCGCGCGGCGAACTGCGCTTCGAAAGTTATGCACAGACAACGGCCGCCAATTACGCTGCGTTCACCCAGGGCCGCCGCAGCTTATACGATGGGCTGCGCCGCCTGCGTCGAACCCAGGCGGATAGCGAACTGGGCGCGATCACCCACACCTGGAACTACTTGTCGCCGTTTGTGCTGGAAGAGATCAACGGCAATGGCAACGTTACCCGCAGCCGCTTCCAGGCCTTCGACACACCAGGCACCGAGCACCCGATCGAAGTGATCCGCGGCTTTGGTGCACCCGCCGCCGAACAATCGACCACCAGCACCGAGCGCGATGTCTACGGCAAGCCGATGCGCATCATCCGCAGCGGCAACGGTCACAGCGCGCAGCGCCGGTATCTCTACGACACCGAGCAGCGCCTGTGCCAACTCACGGAGCCCGAATCCCGCGCCTTGGTGATGCAATACGATGGCGCCAGCCGCATGGTCTGGAGCGCTGAGGGCCGGGCTGAGCAGCCCACCTGTTTGCTGGCGCGCGACGTGCCCAACGCCGAGCGCATTTTCCGTGCTTACAACAAACGCGGTCGCCTGATCGATGTGAACTACCCGGAAGTGTCCGGCCTGCCGAGTCCGGACGTCACCTTCAGCTACACCGGCGACGGCCTGCAGCACACGGTACAGAGCGCAGGCGGCAACTGGACGTACACCTACACCAGTCTGCGCCAGCCCAAGACCGAGCAGCTGAGCACTGCGTTCGCCACTTTCAGCATTGCGCACGATTATGACCAGCACGGCGCGCGCAGCGCACTCACCTATCCGAACGGCGAAAGCTATGCGTTCAACCCCAATGCGCTCGGCCAGCCGCGCCAGCATGGCGCCTTGTTGAGCGACGCCACCTACCACGCCAATGGCGAAGCGCATCGATGGCGTTATGGCAACGGTGCGCGACGCACCCTGCAGCAGAACCTGCGTCGCCTGCCACAGCGCATACTCGACGAGCGCATGAGCGGTAGCAGCGTTGTCGGAAGCCTGCGTGACGAAAGCTACAGTTTCGATGCCAACGGCAACCTCACGAACATCGGCGATCTTGTCGATACCGCGAACTCGCGCACGCTCGGCTACGACGCGCAAGATCGGCTCACCCAAGCGAACGGCCACTGGGGCCCAGGCACGCTCACCTACGATGGCGCCGACAATCTGCGCACACAATTTCTCGGCACCGGGATCGTCAAACGTTATAGCTACACCTACGATCAAGAGAAGCTGCAATCGATCAGCAACAACTGCACGCCGCTGATCGGCTTTGCTTACGACGCGCGCGGCAATCAAACGCAGAAGTCCGGCCAGCAGTTCCTCTTCGATCGCGCCAATCGTTTGGTCGAGGTTCGCCAGGGCAACGCCGCGATTGCGCGCTACGAGTACGACGGTCGCGGCCGGCGCACCACAATGACCTACGCCAACGGCGATCGCGTGCGCACCATGTACGCTCAGAGCGGCCAGATGCTCTACGAGCAACGCAGTTTTGCGCCGCAAGCCGAGAGCATTTTCGGCAACGGTTTCGAGGCCGGCAGCGGCGTCAGTCAGGGCGGCAGCACAGGCGCATTCGCCAGCAGCTATCACTACCACGGCAACACCCTGATCGCACGGCGCGACACGCAAAGCCTGACGCCGCTGGTGCAGCAAAACACCTTCCTGCACACCGATTTGTTGGGCACCGTCATCGCCGAAAGCGATGCCGCGCAAGCCGTGGTCAAACGTTATCGCTACGAACCCTTCGGCAGCCTCGACGCGAACTTAAGCGGCCCCGGTTTCACCGGCCACCGCCACGACAGCGAAACCGAGCTGGTGTACATGCAGGGCCGCTACTACGACGGCGATATCGGCCGATTCCTCAGCATGGACCCCGCCCCACCGCAGTCCGATGGCAGCGATTTCAACCGCTACGCTTACGCCAGAAACAATCCGTATCGGTACACCGATCCGAATGGCAGAGTCGTCGATACCCCCTGGGACGTCTTCAATATTGGCGTTGGCCTTGTCAGCTTTGGCACCAACGTCATGGCCGGGAACGTCGCTGGCGCGGCGGTCGATGCAGTAGGTGTCATCGCCGATACCGCCGCCGCCATTGTTCCCGGTATACCCGGCGGCGTCGCAACCACCATCGCGACCGCGAGGGCTGCGGATAAGGTGGTGGATGTTGCGAGTTCTGCCAACAAGTTGGACAAAGCAGCTGATCCCGTGTTGGTAACTGTCTCGGCAGAGAAGTACCCTGAAGCCGCTAAGCATATTGCAGATGCCCAGGCGGCGGGAAAGCCAGATGTTCTGACGATAAAGCGGGACGGAGCAGCGTCCAACCGGAAGGAGTCTCTCGCAGGAATCAAGACTGAAAGTGGTAAAGATCGAGATGAGTATCCTCCTGCGATGTTCGAGGAAGGTGGAAAAGGAGCGAGCGTCCGCTTGATAGACTCAAGCGACAACAGAGGCGCTGGGGCTTGCGTAGGCGCCCAGTGTCGTAACCTCCCTGATGACGCAAAGGTCAGAATAGTCGTTGAGGACAAGAAGAACCTATGATCGCCCTAGAAAAACTGCTGTCCATTGCCTCACCCGAGATCTCCGAAGGAATCGAGTTCGACGGGCGGTTTCCCGAGGACCTCAAGCGGCTGCTCAAAGCGCGCAATGGGTTCTATGCTTTCGAATCAGCATTGTACTTCCGTCCGATACGTTCGTCTGGCCAGCACATTGGCATTATCGAGTGGAACGAGCCAGGGTTATGGATTGGCGACTACGGGTTTGAGACTGCGCCTTTCTGCTTCGCCGAGGACGTATTCGGATGCCAGTTCGGATTCTTGAATGAAGAAATCGTCAATTTGGACCCGGAGACTGGGACACTGAGCAAAGTCGCCAACAATCTTGAGTCGCTCGCCACCCAAATTCTTGAAGATTGGCGGGTGCTCACGGGCCATGCCATCGCGCGAGCTTGGCAAACCGAACACGGGCCGCTTGGGCCGGAAGAGCGACTAGTGCCGAAAACGCCGTTTGTGCTTGGAGGTGCCTTCGACTTAGAGAATCTCTATGCCATTGATTCGGTCCAGGGGATGAAGCAACGCGCATCATTTGCAAATCAAATCAGGGATTTTCCGGACGGGACGAAGGTCTCGCTGAGAGTGGCGGATTGATAGGTCTCCAACTCAGGCAACCGTAAGCGAGTTGTCGTCTCGGAGTGAATGAAATCGAAGGCTATCTTGATCTGAGCGCGGCATCGAAAAAAGGCGATCACGGCGCCCGATTTCTCGAACCGGCGAAGCACTTCGTTGTTCCGCTGCAAGACGATGTTCTTGAAGTAATCTGCTGGTCTATTCGAATGCAGCCCCTTCAGAAAGCCAGGTAGCGCAACCATGTTAAGTCTGCAAAGTCCGCGATGGAATGAGCTCCAACATGCCTATGGCCGGGCGGGCGACATACCAGCACTGCTGCTACAGCTGCGCGAGTGTCCCGAATCAAGCGGTCGCAATGAGCCTTGGTTTACGCTTTGGAGTGCACTTGCACACCAGGGTGACGTGTATTCGGCCTCGTTTGCAGCCGTACCACATGTGATTGCGTCACTCGCATCTGCTCCGACACTGGTAGACGAGTCGTACTTTCAGTTCCCTGCGTGGGTAGAAATCTGTCGTGCGAGAAGTGCGAAAGAGATTCCGGACGATCTCAAAGAAGGGTACTTCGCAGCGCTTGGACGACTACCCGAGATCGTGGCGAAGACTGCGACGAGACCTTGGACACCTGAGTACGCAGCTTGTGCGTTAGCAGCGATTTCGGCGGCCAAGGGACATCACGCACTTGCGGAGGCAATTCTCGAGATGACGTCACCGAACATGGCTTTGGAAGTCGTTGATTGGTTCGCCGAGCGCTAATTTGTTGGCGATATGGGTAAGAACATCCCAAACAACTAGGTCGGTGTAACAACTGCAGGTGCAATTCGCGCGGCTGGGGGTGAAGTTACTGCTACAGCCGGCAGGTCCCCAACACACGCAACCGTGAGCGGGTTGTCGCCTCAGAAGGCAAGCGACCTTTTGACTCCATCCCGCGCAAATCCAGTACCTAAGTCGGAGCGTACGCAATGGGATTGATCAATGAAGGAATGGTTGGGCAGCCCGTCATATTTGCGGACTTCAATAACTTTGATCGAGACGGGTGCATTCGCCTTAATTGTGCGGGAACGGTCCGCGACTTGCAGGTTCTCCAAGTGTCATTGTTTGCAGGGCTACGGTTACCCGTTTCGGACGGTGATCTTCGAGCCTTTATCGAAGTAGTGGCTCCCTCGGATGAGGGCATTTGGCGCGGACGAATCATCACTGTTATTGCGGAGCGGGAGCCCGCGACCGGGGTCTGGTCTCCACTCTGAAAGTACCTCCGTGCTCTACTCCGCCGAGGTACGAGGTCGTTCGCTGAGTTTTTTTCTGATTCCGGAGTTCCCATTCCAACCAGACAGGCGAGGCCCAGTGTGATTTCGTGTGGAAAAACGTATCCGTCCGACGCCGCACATCTAGTCAGACGTCGACGGATCAAGCAGTCGTTTGTCATTCCGCTGGCTTCCAATTCATCGGCAGCAAGCTGTCGATGTCCTTCGCCTTCAGCGTCG
>JALHMH010000021.1 GCA_022844165.1 Lysobacterales bacterium | reverse complement strand
CCGGCGATTTCGATTGAACAGAAATCCACCTCGCACAATCCTCGCTCGACGGTCGGTACGGTGACCGAGATTTATGACTACCTGCGCTTGCTGTATGCGCGCGTCGGCGTGCCGCATTGTCCCGACCACGGCATCGCACTGGCTGCGCAAACGGTGAGTCAGATGGTCGACGCGGCGCTGGCTTTGCCGGATGAACATCGCTACATGCTTTTGGCGCCGGTGGTTCGGGAACGCAAGGGCGAACACGTGCAGGTCTTTGAGCAGTTGCGAGCGCAAGGCTTTGTGCGTGTGAGGGTCGACAATGTCGTGCACGAAATCGAGGCCGTGCCAACGCTTGCGCTGCGCAGCAAACATACGATTGAGGCGGTTGTCGATCGCTTCCGGCCGCGCGCAGACCTGAAGCAGCGGCTTGCGGAATCGTTCGAGACGGCGCTGCGTTTAGGAGATGGACTGGCGATTGTGGTCAACATGGACGACGAACGCGCGCCATCACAACTGTATTCGGCGAAGTTCTCCTGCCCGGTCTGCGATTACTCGCTGCAAGAACTCGAACCGCGACTGTTTTCATTCAATTCGCCAGCCGGTGCGTGTCCCACCTGTGATGGTCTCGGCGTCACTCAATTCTTCGATCCAGATCGAGTGGTGGCGCATCCGGAGCGGCCGTTGGCTGCAGGTGCTATTCGCAGCTGGGATCGACGCAATCCCTACTTTTTTCAGCTGCTGACGTCGCTCGCGCGCCACTACAAATTCGATGTCGAAACGCCATGGCGTGATCTGCCGCAGCGCATTCGCGATGCGCTGTTGTTCGGCAGCGGCAGCGAAACGATCGAATTTCGCTATTTCGGCGATGGCCAAAACAGTCTGAAGAAAAAGCAGCCCTTTGAGGGCATTGTTACCAACTTCGAACGGCGGTATCGGGAGACCGAGTCGCAAGCCGTGCGCGAGGAATTGGCCAAGTACATCTCGCATCGGACTTGTCCCGACTGCGGTGGCGCACGGCTGAATCGTTCGGCACGCCATGTTCGTGTCGCCGGGCGTGCCGTTCAGGAGTGCACAGCCCTGCCGGTGAGCCGCGCACTAGAGGTCTTTGAGTCCCTTGAGCTTGAGGGTTGGCGTGGTGAGGTGGCGCTGAAAATTCAGAAGGAAATTCGCGAACGCTTGCAGTTTTTGTCTGATGTTGGGCTGCAATACCTCACTTTGGATCGCTCGGCGGAAACGCTGTCCGGCGGCGAGGCGCAGCGCATTCGTCTCGCCAGCCAGATCGGTGCTGGGCTGGTCGGCGTCATGTACGTCCTCGATGAACCGTCGATTGGTTTGCATCAGCGCGACAACGAACGACTGCTGGGCACTTTGTTACGGCTGCGCGATCTTGGCAACACGGTCATCGTCGTCGAGCACGATGAAGATGCGATTCGTGCTGCCGATCACATCGTCGATATCGGCCCCGGCGCAGGCGTGCATGGTGGACGGGTGGTAGCGCAAGGCAACTTCGCAGCCATCAGCAAAGCCCCCGAGTCCATTACCGCAAAGTTCCTCACCGGCGAGCGTTGCATCCAGACACCGGCGGTTCGGCGTAAGCCGTCGGACAAGAAGATCGTGCTCACAGGTGCCAGTGGCAACAACCTCAAGAACGTCGATCTCGAAGTGCCTGCAGGGTGTTTTGTCTGCGTCACCGGTGTCTCGGGTTCGGGTAAATCGACCTTGATCAACGATACGCTCCACCAGCTCGCGGCGATTCGGTTGAATGGCGCCAACGGGTCGCCCGCATCGTTCAAGGAAGTTCGTGGCTTGGAGTTCTTCGACAAAGTCGTGGACATCGATCAGAGCCCGATTGGTCGCACGCCTCGTTCGAACCCAGCGACTTACACCGGATTGTTCACGCCAATTCGCGAGCTCTACGCTCAAGTGCCGGAGTCTCGCGCGCGGGGTTACCTGCCGGGGCGGTTTTCGTTCAACGTCAAGGGTGGGCGCTGCGAGGCCTGCCAGGGCGACGGCATGATCAAAGTTGAGATGCACTTTTTGCCGGACGTTTATGTGCCCTGCGATGTATGCGGCGGCAAGCGGTACAACCGCGAAACGATGGAGATCTTGTACAAGGGCCATTCGATCGCCGACATCCTGGCGATGACCGTCGAGGACGCGTTCAAACTGTTCGAGCCCGTGCCGCAGCTGGCGCGCAAGCTGCAGACGCTGCTCGACGTGGGTTTGTCATACATCACGCTCGGACAATCGGCGACGACACTTTCAGGCGGAGAAGCACAACGCGTGAAGCTCGCCAGCGAGTTGTCGCGGCGCGATACCGGACAGACCTTGTATATCCTCGACGAACCGACAACTGGTCTGCATTTTCATGACATCGAGCAGCTCCTGAGTGTGCTGCACGAGCTCGTCGGTCGTGGCAATACCGTCGTCGTCATCGAACACAATCTGGACGTCATCAAGACGGCTGACTGGGTCATCGACCTGGGTCCGGAGGGCGGTTATGGCGGTGGCGAGATCATTGCCGTTGGCACGCCCGAACACATCGCAAAGTCGAAGCGCTCGCATACGGGTCGGTTCCTGGCCGAGATGTTCAAACGCGATAAGGCGCGGCGCAGGTGAGTGACCGCGGGCTTGCCGCTCCTCAGTTCCAGAGTTCAGCGGCCGGCAACGGCCTGCCGAGCAGGAATCCTTGCACTTCGGTGCAGCCGTGTTCGGCCAGGAACGCGAGTTGAGCTTCGTTCTCCACGCCCTCGGCAATAACGCCGATCTTCAACGCGTCCGCCATCGCCAGGATGGTCTCCACAATGAGCGCGTCGTCGGCATCATCGATCAAGTCGCGGACGAATTCGCGGTCGATCTTGAGCTTATCGATAGGAAGGCGTTTCAGATAACTCAACGACGAGTAGCCCGTGCCGAAGTCGTCGACGACGATGACCACACCCAGTGCCTTTAAATCGCTGAGCGTACGAATCGCTTGTTCTGGATTGCTCATCACCAGCGTTTCGGTCAGTTCGAGCTCCAGTGCGCTACCGGGCAACCCAGCACTCTCGAGTGCTAACCTGATCTCGCCGACCAGCTCAGCACGGAGCAACTGCAAAGTCGAGAGATTGACCGAGACGCGCAAGGCGTGCATCCCGGCCCTTCGCCATTCGGCAAGCTGACCCAGTGCCTGAGTGAGCACGAACCGCCCAACTTCGATGATCAGCCCGCTTTCTTCGAGGAGTGGAACAAACACGGAAGGTGAAACCTCTTCGTCCAGCAAACGCCAGCGCAACAACGCTTCCACGGCAACCGGTGTCCGGTCCGTCAGGCGAAAAATGGGCTGGTAATGCACCGAAAAGTCGCGGAAGCCGTTACCGCGCCGAACGCTTTGCTCCAATTCCAAACGTAGTTTTCCATGACTCGCCAGGCTATCGCGATAAACGAAGATCGAATTACGCCCTTCACCCTTGGCCGCATACATCGCTGCGTCCGCAAATCGCATCAAGTCCTCAACGTTATTGGCGTGATCGGGATAGAGCGCAATACCGATACTCGGGGTGATCTTGACCGCGCTTCCGCGGATATCGATCGGTGCGGCGAAGGCATCGAGCAGTCGTCTGGCGACGTCCACTGCGTGTCTTGCGCCAGCGCTGTCGTCGAGCAGCACAATGAACTCGTCGCCACCCTGACGCGCCACAAAGGCGAGCTGCGGAAGGTGGCTCACGAGGCGCTGGCCGACAGCTCGCAAGAGTTCGTCGCCGGCTGCATGACCTAAGCTGTCGTTGATTTGTTTGAAGCGATCCAGGTCCAGAAACAGCATGGCGACCGGTGCGTTTCGTGCGCGCGCCTCCAACAGGCGCTGTCCCAGCTCTTTCATCAACGCCGAGCGATTCGCAAGTCCCGTGAGCTGATCAAAACTGGCCATTTGGCGAAGTTCTACTTCAGCGAGCTTACGAGCCGTAATGTCGGTTTGCACCAGGACCACATAGGGCGCATCCGTCTCCCGGTCTCGCGTCATCACGGCATCAAGCGCAAACAACAAGTCGTCGCCCTTGCGGTCGCGTTGCCAACATTCGCCACGCCATTGCCCGTGCCTGGAAAGCGCGCCGATGCGCTGTTCGTAGAAGGCCGGATCGTGCTTGGTGCTGTCGAACATCGACCAGGACAATCCGCGCAACTCAGTCGTCGTGTAACCGCTCATGCGCTCGAAGGCCGGATTGCATTGTTGGAACCTGAATTCCGAGTCGAGCACCGCGACCGCTTCGCCCATCGTTCGGATCACCTCCGTGGCAACGCGTGCTTCATGTTGTGCGCGTCTTTGAGTTTCGATGTTTCGGACCGTGCCCGACACGCGCTGCGCGTTTCCAGCAGCATCGCGTTCGACAACCTTGCCACGCGCCAAAATCCAGATCCAGTTGCCATCGGCGCCGCGCAATCGGTGTTCCGATTCATAGTGCTCAGCCTGGCCATGAACGTGCCGGAAAATGCGTTCGTTCACCTTGGGCAGGTCGTCAGGATGCACCTCCCCGGTTTTCCAATCGCTCAGGTCCATCTCCATTTCGCTGCGTGGCATGCCAAGCACGCGATCCAGGCCCTCGCGATGAATCGTGTTCGTTCGCAGATCCCAATCCCAGAAACCGTCGCCCGAACCCCAAAGGCTCAGCTTCAGGCGATCCTCGCGAAGCCGCAATGCGTCAACATAGGCCAGGCGCCGCTGACGGCGGCGCCGAAACACCAGCCATGCCAATCCTGCGCTGACCACCACGAGGATTGCGTAAGCGAACCGAGCTTGTTGAGTTCCCCACCAAGGGGCAGCAACGCTGACGGGTATCTCGACGAGCTTTTCGTTCCAGACACCATCGCTGTTGCTGGCCCGAAGTTGTAGCGTGTAGTTGCCCGGTGCCAGATTGGTCAGGCTCACCTGGCCACGACCCACGCCTTCAGCCCAGACATCGTCGAATCCGAGTAGTCGGTGCGCGTAGCGATTTCGTGATGGGGCGCGGAAATCCAAAGCGCTGAATGACAAGTTGATCTGGCGCTGGTGAGCCGCCAGACGTAGTGTCTCGCCAGGCGCGAGTGGCGCTCCAGCGGCTCCATCGATCGACCATGCGGTGATCGCCAACCGGGCTGTAAACTGCGATACGCGGATCTGTGCAGGATCGAACGCGTTGATTCCACCAATCCCACCAAACAGCAGTTTGCCATCGATAGCAGCCACCGATCCGCCGTTGAACTCGAACCCTTGAAGCCCGTCTTCAGGGCCGAACGTGTGAAAATGACCGGAGTCCGGCATGAAGGCAATCAACCCTCGATTTCCGGATAGCCAGAACATGCCATTCGTGTCTTCAGCAATGGCATAAGTCGTCGGGTCTGGGGATTGGTTAATCGCGAAGTCGCTGTCGAAGCGAATGCGCCCTTCGACGATGTCGAGCCGCGCGACTCCGCCGTGGGTGCTGAAAAAGACCCTGCCTTCAGAGCCCGACAACATGTGCCGAACCACAGAACTCGGCAACCCGTCATCGACGCCGAACGATTGCCAGTCATCTTTGGCAGCGTCATAAAGGTTCAACCCATCGAGTGTTCCCGCCCAGATACGACCCTGGCGATCCTTCTCCAACATCAAGACCAGGTCGTTGCTCAAGCTGCTGGTTTCATGTCGGTATTGGCGGCATCGTTCGAAGTTCGAGTCGCAACGTATGACTCCATTTGCCTGCGTGCCGAACCAAACCTCGTCTCCGACGATCAGCGTGCTGCGCACGAAACGTTGCAGCGGACCTTTTGGCAGCGCATCGTGCATCGGAATCAGCTTTGCCGATGCCGCGGGCACGTCGATCCGGAACGCACCCTCACTGGTAGCTGCCCAAAGGACGTCCTCATGGTCGGAGCGTAATCCATGAACGCGTATTTCTTTCGGCGGCGCCAGGTTCGCCTCAGCAAGCGCCGTCAGCAGCCATGCAGTCACGTCCTCGAACTGCTGAGTGGGCCAATGAAATTGCTTCAGGCCGTGTCCTTCGGTGCCGACAAAAACGCTTTCTCCAAGCGCTGCCAGTGCGCGCACGTTGTTGGTGCTGGTCTGACTGCCCGTCGATGGTTGGTCTCGAATCGTGCGAAAGCGGCTGCCCTCGCTTGGTGCCGACCAGAGCCCGCTGAACTCAGTGCCTGTCCAGATCAAACCACTGGCGTCGCGCAAGAGTACCGAAATGTTGTCGGCCGGCAGCTTGCCTGGAACGCGATCCTCGCCGTGAAACCAATGCGACCTTCCGGTTGTGCAGTCGACACGCACCAGACCGTGCCCACTCACGCCATACCAGACTGCGCCGAGGCCGTCGTCGAGAAGATTCGAAACCACAACCGAGGTGGTGGGTTGAGCATTGATGGACGCCACATACTCGACCTTGCCGTTGTCGTAACGAAACAAGCCCCGCGACGCCTTGATCCAGATCCCACCATCGACGCGCGTAGCGATCGACTCCATCGTGCCCACATCGCCATCCAGAAGCACTTCCGGCGCATCCTGTTTCGACAGGCGCAGCAACTGTCTTTTCGTTGCCATCAGCATTCGATTGCCGTGCGGGGCTATCCCTAGAATCGTGCGGCCTCCGAGTACGGTCGATGGTTCCGCGTCGCGGTAAACCACCTGTCGCCGGCTCGCATCAGGCTCGAGGATCTCGATGCCTGCATGGCTGACGATCCAAAGCGTGTTTTTGTGGTCGATGCGCAATTGAATAATCTGATCGGCGCGGTCGGGATCGCTGTGAGCGCTCGGCGGACAAGCCGCGAAGCGCAGTGTTCGCAGATCGAGGCGACCGATACCTGTGGTCGGAGTGCCGACGAACAATCCGTCCGAGTGGTCCGCGGCGAGCGCCGTAACAAAGGGCTCTTCGGGCGCATTGGCATCGTGCCGCAAACGCAGGAATTCGATCGCTTGCCCGTCATATCGATGCAATCCGGATTGTGTGCCGATCCAGAGAAACCCCGTACGATCCTGCACCAGCGCCGAAATTGTCGATTGGTACAGTCCGCGATCTGCGCCCAGCTGCCGAAAAGTAGCGTCGAACGCCACAGCAGGCATAGCGAACGCCCCGCCGAGAATCAGGATGGCAAGTCGAAGATAACGGCGCGTTCGATTCGGACACATCCCTCGATAATGCCATTGTGAGCGGCAGAACTGGCGTTCGATACATGGCCTGGATTAGGCTGTTGCCGTCTTTCCAGCGAGGATCACGACAATGAAGATTCTGGTAGCGACGATGCTGTTGTTGGCGGCGGGGATCGCCTGGTGGCTGATGCGCGATCCAGTGGAAGTCGCGTATGGAAAATGCGTGAATGCGGTGGAACGAAAGGTGGACGAGAGTATCGAGCCGAACCGCGAAAGCGCATTGGAGAATGCGATGGCAGATGCGGTCAAGGGTATTGGCTCGACGCTGGGCATTGCCGCCTGTGAGGCCATGCGCGACACCTGCCGCTCAGACCGTGACGGCGCGCTATGCAAAGCTGCGCTAGCTCAATTTCAGTGACGCGCTGCCCAGATCTCTCGCACAGGCGGGCGCTCGGCTTCAATCTGGATCCGCCACAGCAATACAGCAGCGATGAGCTTTACTGCGATGGGTAAAAAGATGTAGACAATAATCAACGCAGTTGTGTCGTAAGATCCGGCGCTTGGGTTAAAGCCCAGCGCTGCGAGCACCGGAAGCGAAGCCGCGGCGCCGATTGCGGTTGCGAGCTTGGTCGACAAAGCCCAGATGCCAAAGTACGCGCCCGTGGCGCCGCGAGAGTCTTTCCCTTCTTCAGCATTGATCACGTCTGCGAGTATCGATGGCGGCAAGCCGTAATCGGCGCCAAGGCCGAGTCCCGTGATGACCGAAACCGCAACGAACAATCCGATGTCGCCTCGGCCAAAGAACGCCGCGATAGCCATAGCGACAACTGTCAACAGAATGCCGAACAACCAGGCGGCTGCTTTGCTCCAACGGCGCGACAAAAACATCCAGAGTGGCACACTGGCAGCGCCGGAAACGAAATAGGCCAGGAGGATGATGCCAGCCTGGAGTTTGCCGCCGCCCAGCACGTGTTCCACGTAAAACAGCATCACACTCACCGCGATGCCGAGTGCGGACCCATTCACAACGAACACCAGCAGCAATCGACGATAAAGCGGATTTTTCAGCGGCGCAAAAAAAGACGCCATCAAACTGCCAGGCTTTTGTTGAACAGGTCCGTGCACCGAAGGTGGCGAATACAGCAGCGTCGGTAGCGCCGATAACAATGCGATCGGCAAATACACGATACCCAACCACTGGTATCCGGCGGCTTCGCCGAATCGGGCGGTGAGCCAGGTCGGCAAGACGACGGCAATCATCATGCCCGTGAGGCCGAACACTTCGCGGCCGACGGTCACGCGAGTTCGTTCGTTGTAATCGTCTGAGAGTTCAGCGCCGTAGGCGTGATAACTGATCGATACGCAAGCGTAGCCCAGGTGCACAAGTACGAGTGCTGCAAACAGCCAGATACTGAGCAGAGTTGAATTCGGGTTGGGGCCATCGCCCACCGGGTGAAACATCGCTGGTGGGTCGAACAGCATGAAGAAACCAGCCATCAACAACGGTACCGTTGCGCCGACGAGAATCAGCCGACCACTCTTAAATCGTGTCAGACGATCGCTCACATGCCCGATGATCGGATCCTGGATTGCATCGATGATGCGCGAGACAATGAGAATTGGACCGATCATCGCCAGCGACAACTTTAGAATTTCGCCGTAGTAGTGCGTGACGTTGAGCACGACCGGCAACGCCGCCATTGCCAGCGGCAGCTGCAAGGCCGAATACGCGACCAGCCGATCGAACGGAATTTTGGTGTATGGCGCAGTCCCCAAGCTGTACTCGTCAAGTCGCCGCGCCGCATGCGCCGGCCCAGCATACCGAGTTCGCGCGCACGGCTTGTGTGATGATCTGTCTATCGGTTCAGCTGGAGATTCCCCCTTGGCCATTTACTGTGTCGGTATTGGCATGATGCTGGGTGCGCACTTAACCCCCCGCGCGCGCTACCTGATCGAAAACGCAGACGTTGTCTTCAGCAACGTCTCTGATGGCATCGTGGAGTTGTGGTTGGCCGAGCTCAATCCGAACGCGCGCAGCTTGCAACCGCACTACGTACCCGGGCGATCGCGCAAAATCGGCTATGAGGCCATGGTGGAGGATGTTGTCCGCGCCGGCCAGGGTGGGCAGGAAGTGGTCGCCGCGTTTTATGGGCACCCCGGCGTTTTTGCCTGGGTGGCGCACGAGGTGATTCGTCGTGCGCGCGCTGTTGGGCTGGATGCGATCATGGAGCCGGGTGTTTCGGCAGCAGATTGCCTATACGCAGATCTTGGTTTCGACCCCGGCGAAGTCGGGTGTCAGCATTACGAAGCCAGCCAGTTCTTGCTTTACCGTCGGCAGGTTGATCCCAGCGCATATTTGATCCTGTGGCAAGTTGCCATGGTCGGCGATCGATCCCTGAGCCGCCTGGCGACCGGACCTTCGTATCGGAAGTTATTGGTCGATGAATTGGCTCGTATGTATCCGCGCGATCATCGTTGCATCTTGTATCGGGCCGCAGTGTTGCCCATCGAACGTCCGAGCTGCATATCCGTTTCGCTCTGCGACCTGCCGGGTGCAGACATTTCGCTCGCCGATACGCTGGTGATCCCGCCCGGCAGGGCGCTTAGCCGAAACAACGATGTGTACCGCGCATTGGACTTGTTGGATGCAAGAGAAGCGTGAGAATCAGACCACTTGGCATTGACGACGCAGATTTCTATGCCGATCTGTACTGCGATCCGGAAGTGACTCGATGGGTATGCGCGCCACTGACCCGAACGCAGTCGATGCGTTGCTGCAATGCTGCCGTCCGCGCGGGAACGCATGAGCTTGCAGAACTGGATGGGAGTCCTCTGGCACTTCTTTGTGCCCGCAAGCGTGCGCCGTACCTGGAACTGGGAATTTTACTGTCTAAAGCCTGGTGGCGACGCGGAATGGGGACGCAGATTATGGGCCTGTGGCTTCGGCAACCGTTGCTTTGCCAGGAGCGTCTGGCCATGTGGATTGCTGAAGAAAACCGGCCCATGTGCCGACTTGCCAAGCGGCTGGGGTTTGTCCAGGCCCCACAAAGCCCCCGTCTCGTCGAGAACTGTGTAAATAATTCAACAACTGCCAACTCGTTCCGATTATTCTTAGGCGCCACTTCACCTAGGGGGTTTACACCATGAACACAGAAATTGCCTATCTGGAATCGCTGGCGATCGGCCGGCCGCACCCGAACCAGCCGTCCGATGCGCTCTTGGCGGCGATTGCACGCCGCGACCGACGTGCACTCACGGAGATGCTCGGTGCACGCCACAATCTGGTCTGCGCCATTTTTCCCGTTGATCCGGACCGCCAGGATGATGATCAGCAACAGGACGACAAGGACGACGAGAAAGAGGCGCCACAGCAGCGGGCGGCTTGATGCGAGGTTGCTTTCAATTTCTCGTAGGCGCATGCGCTTTCGCGGCATTTGCCGCGGGAGCGAGCGTTGACGAAAGCCTGGCTCGGGCAGAGGACGTCAAACGCACGTCCATGACTGAGTTCAATCGCGAACTCAGTCTCATCATGGCCGATGAGTCGCGCCTGACGGACCGGCAACGCGACCACCTGGCCTATCTGCTCGCGTGGCGCGATTCGTTCAGCGGCGACTTCGTCTCGGCCATCAATGAGTTTGAGCGGCTCATTGCCGACGCCGAAGACCCAGTCATTCGGTTTCGCAGTCGGGTCACGATGTTGAATGCTCTGACTGTGGCACGTCGCTATGTTGAGGCGTATGAGCAGCTGAATGAACTGATTGGCGATGTGGAACACGTGAGTGATCCTGCCGCACGCGATCAGGCGCTCGGGGTCATTGCGCAATTGCTGAACCACAGTGCGCAGTACCAACAGAGCTTGCAATACAGTCAACGGCTGATTCGCGAAGGTGCCCAGCCCTGGGCGCGCTGCGGCGCTCAAATGCTGATACTGGAAGCTCGAGTACGCGCCGGCGAATTGAACGATGTTGATCCCGAGTATTCGCAATGGGCAGAACGTTGCTCAAACCAAGGCGAGGAGGTTTTCAGTGGCCTGATGCGAACCCAGCTGGCTCGGTTGCATCTGTCGAACGGGCGACCCGAAGCGGCGCTGAGCTTATTGGCAACACGCGCCGAGTCAATGGCTGCAACGCGGTATCCCTACCTGCTCATCGATATTGCTGCCATAAAGGCCCGTGCATTCCTCATGCAAGGCAAGTTCGAAGCGGCAATCGATGAGGCGCAACGCGCGATAGATGCAGCATCCCCTGAACTTTCCACCGAATCGCGATCGCTGGCGTGGAGAGTCCGGTATGAGGCCGAAAAATCGCTGGGCAGGACCGATGCGGCCCTGTTCGCGCACGAGCAACTGTTGAGTGCTGAGATGAGTTATGCCGACGATGTTGGTCGGCGTTCTCTGGCCTATCAAATGGCCAGATTCGAAGCGAACGCAAAGTCATTGGAGATCGAGTCGCTCAATCGGCAGAACGAAGTGCTGGTTTTGCAGCAGCAGGTGTCGACGAAAAATGCCCAAACTGCCTGGCTTGCGGTTGCTTTGCTGACGAGCCTGTTGGCGTTTGGCTTGCATTGGTCGATCCGAGCGATGCGGGTTCGACGCCATTTTCAGCTTCTATCGCAGCGCGATTCACTGACCAAGGTATCGAATCGCCGACACTTCGTGGAACAAGTCACGAAAAAACTCGAGGAAGCGAAGCGCCGAGGGACTTTCGCGAGCTTGATTTTGATCGATCTGGATTTCTTTAAGCTGATTAACGATCGCTACGGACACGCCGAAGGCGACGACGTTTTGCAAAGAGCCGCCGCTGAACTGTGCGCACATGTAGCGGAAGGAGAGTTGATCGGTCGCATCGGCGGCGAAGAATTTGCCATTCTGTTACCGGGAGTTTCCAAGAGCGATGCGGCGAAACGCGCCGAACTGTGCCGATTGTCTGTGCGCAAGGTGCCGTATGGGACCAATGACGCGCAGCGTCCGCTCACCGCCAGCTTTGGCATCGCCAGCACGGATCAGTCTGGGTACGAATTGCGCGAACTGATGATCAAAGCGGACGCTGCTCTCTACATGGCAAAGGACGCGGGCCGCGATCGAGTCTCCGTCTATCACGAAGAGCAACAACAATCGCTGCTGCCGGTGTAGAGCGCCAGTACCGCGTTGTCATGGGCGGCGTCCGAATCCGAGGCGCCCACAGTGCAGAGGCAATGAATCTGGCTGGCTCGTGTGGCCGAAGCGGGGTCTCACTATCGTTCCATGCAAACCGGCACGTGCATTCGATTGCATGAAACGCGATCCCCGGCTATGTTTCGCTTCATTGGCCACGCCAAACATATCTAAGCTATTGATTGTAGGGAAACATGATGCCTTCGTCGCTGGATTCACTCAACGCGTGGGTGGCCGAAGTTGCCACTCTGACAAAACCGGATCGTATCCATTGGTGCGATGGATCAGAAGCCGAAAGAGATGCGCTGATTGCGCGAATGGTCGAACTCGGCGATCTATTGACGCTTAACCCGGAGACCCATCCAAACTGCTATCTGCATCGTTCGCATCCGAACGATGTTGCTCGAGTGGAACACCTGACGTATGTCTGCAGCCAGAATCAGGACGATGCGGGTCCCAACAATCATTGGATGGCACCGGCATCGGCGCATGCGCAAATCGATGCGCTGTTCGCTGGGTCCATGCGCGGGCGCACCTTGTACGTAGTGCCTTATTGCATGGGTCCTATCGATTCGCCGTTCGCACGCTGTGGTGTGGAAATCACCGATAGTCCGTACGTCGTCGTCAATATGCGCATCATGACGCGTATGGGTGCGGCTGCCTTGACGCGCATCGAAAGGGAAGGGCGCTTTGTGCGCGGCTTGCATTCGATCGGCGAGCTCGATCCGGAGCGCCGCTTCATCATGCATTTTCCGGAAGAGCTGATGATCAAGAGCTACGGCTCGGGTTACGGCGGCAACGCGCTGCTCGGCAAGAAATGCCACGCGCTGCGCATCGCGAGTTGGCAAGCGCGGCAGGAAGGCTGGCTCGCCGAACACATGTTGATCGTCGGGATCGAGAACCCACAAGGCGAGCGTCACTATGTGGCCGCGGCGTTTCCTTCGGCATGCGGCAAGACCAACCTGGCGATGCTGATTCCGCCGCTGTCACACGCAGGTTGGAGAGTTTGGACCGTTGGCGATGACATCTGCTGGTTGCACCCGGGGCACGATGGGCGCTTGTGGGCGATCAACCCCGAGTCTGGGTACTTTGGCGTTGCGCCCGGCACCAGCAGCAAGACCAATCGCAATGCCGTCGAGATGCTCAATCGCGATGCCATTTTTACCAATGTGGCGGTCACGGCCGACAACCAGCCTTGGTGGGAGGGATTGTCCGATGCGGTGCCAGTCAAAGACTGGCAGGGCCGCGACTACGATCCGAAAAATGGCCCGGCAGCGCATCCCAATTCGCGTTTCACCGTGTCGATGCGGCAGTGCCCGAGCTTCGCACCAGAGGCCGACGAACCGGCCGGCGTGCCGATCTCCGCGTTGATTTTTGGTGGTCGCCGTGAATCTCTGGTACCACTGGTTTTTGAGGCACGCGATTGGCAGCACGGTGTGCTGGTGGGCGCGTCCATGGCCTCGGAAACCACGGCCGCAGCAACCGGGGCGGTGGGCGTGGTGCGTCGCGACTCGATGGCAATGAAGCCGTTCTGCGGCTACAACTTTGCCGATTATTTCACTCACTGGCTCAAGGTAGGCGACAAACTCTCCCAACCACCGCGGATTTATCACGTCAATTGGTTCCGCAAAGGCGCCGACGGTAAATTCCTGTGGCCAGGGTTCTCGGACAACCTGCGGGTATTGCAGTGGATACTTGCGCGCTGCGCAGGCAAAGTGGGCGCGCAGGAAACGCCGATCGGCTTGCTGCCGAAAGCGAAGGATCTGGACCTGCGCGGCCTCGACGACATCAGTGCCGCGCTCGAATCGCTGCTCACGGTGGACGAAGCTGGCTGGCGCAACGAATTCGGCGAAATCAAGCGTTATCTGGAAAGCTTCGGCGCTCGGGCGCCCGGCAAGCTCAAGGCCGAATGCGAGCGAGTGGAGGCGGCGTTGGCCTAGCCGATTCTCTTGCTCGTTCATGCACGAAGGGACTCAGCGCTGGCGTGAGTCGGTTCGCCGCCGGCCGGAGATGTACTTCGGCGACGATTCAGACGCATGGGGCAACGTGCTGCTGGAGCTTGTAGCGAACTCGATCAGCATCTCGCCGGTCGTTGCACGTCCATCACGATCGCCTCCGCACCGTCGAATGCTGAGCCACCGATTCGCTATGGTTTGGGAAGTTGGTTCGACAAAGTGCGCAGCCCGCCCACCAAACCTCTGATCCACAGTTTGGGCGCATTCGGCTTTTCCCGTGGGTCGATTTCGAACGCGAATTGTTCGGTATCTTCATGATTCGCGGGGATGCCGGCATCAATGACACAGCCGAGCCGATATACAACTCGATGCTGAACTGCATCTCTTCAGCGTGGGGCGCTCGCCAGTGCGGATATCTGAGCCGCAATGAAGAGCTGTCGGTCGTCGATTTCGAGGACTGAGCCGAGCCACTCCGCATCGGGTCGGTCCCTGTCTTTTGCCCTACTGCTTGCACCAGGACTTGACAGCAGAGGCGGATCTATACTGTACTATTACAACTAGTACAGTTAAGACAGGCCGATGGCACGAACGACTCCACTGATGATCGATATCGCCACCGGCGATACGCGTCCAATCGTGCGTCAGATTACCGACGCAGTGCGGATCAAAATTTCCACTGGCGAGATTGAACCTGGGGACCAGTTGCCCAGTGTGCGCGGCCTGGCGCAGCAGCTGGGAATCAATCCCAATACGGTGGCGAAAGCCTATGGCGAACTGACGACGGAAGGCTGGCTGGAGGCACGCCAGGGGATGGGTTTGTACGTGGCGCCACGGCGCCAGCGATTGAGCCGCGGCGAGCGTGAGCGGCGCCTCGACGATGCGGTGCAACGCTTTGTTGCCGAAGTTGTACCGCTGAATGTTGCGGTTGATGACGTGCATACGCGCATCGATGCCGAATTTGCGGCTTTGCAACGGAGGCGCGCGTGAGCCAACTGGTGATCGAGACCGAAGGTTTGAGCAAGCGCTTCGGCAACAAATTTGCGCTCGATGACTTGTCGCTGGCGATTGCGCCGGGGCGAATTCATGCCCTGGTCGGCGCCAATGGCGCCGGCAAGTCGACGCTGTTTCGCATTCTGTTGGGGTTCCTGAGCCCGAGCGCCGGGACGGCGCGCGTTCTGGGCCGCGATTGCAGCGCGTTGACACCGAGCGATCGCACACTCGTCGGTTATGTGAACGAGGAGCACACCCTGCCCGAATGGATGCGCGTACGCGAACTCAAATCCATGCGCCAGCGCGAGTACAAGGGCTGGAATGCCCGCGCCTTCGACGAGGTGATCGGACACTATCAGGTGCTGCCTGAGCAACGCGTGCGTGAGTTATCGCGCGGCGAACGCGCCGGATTCAACTTGGCCTTGGCTCTGGCGCAGTCGCCGCAATTGCTGATCCTCGATGAGCCTACGCTGGGTCTGGATGTGGTCGCCAAACGCGCGTTCCTGGAGTCGCTGATGTACAGCAACGCCACCGAGCACTGCACGGTGATTTATTGCTCGCACCAGATGGAGGAGATCGAGCGGATCGCCGACGATCTGATTGTGCTCGAACGCGGTCGTTTGATGAGCCACTCGCCGCCCGATGAGTTCTGTGCGCGCATCAGCCATTGGATTTGCGACATCCCATTCATGGGGCCCGAGCCGGCAACGATTCCAGGTTATTTGATGCGCCAGAAGCTTGACGGTTT
Source organism: Lysobacterales bacterium (assembly GCA_022844165.1). Classification (GTDB taxonomy): domain Bacteria; phylum Pseudomonadota; class Gammaproteobacteria; order Xanthomonadales; family SZUA-5; genus JALHMH01. Next base: position 64,737 of record JALHMH010000021.1, on the reverse strand, counting down.
GCATCACTACTTCGTACTCGATCAAGACGCGGCATTCGCCGAATTCTTGCGAAGCAATGGTGCGCGCAGCGCGAACTGCATGCCGGTGAGCCTGGACCGCGCGGTGAACGCGTTCCTCGCGAAGAACCACGCCACACCCACACATTCGAGGTAACACGGACATGACACTTTTTCGAGCCGAGTGGTCTCGGTTGGCGATGTACGCCTGGCTGCTCGCATTGGCGCACTTGGGCGGGTTGATCTTCTTGAGCCGAATGATGGATCTGGGCCAGCAGAACCTTGCCGTGCACTGGAGTTTCGGTGCCGTCTATGCGCTTGTCGGTGGATTGTCTGGCTTCGCACAGTTTGCGATCTACGCGCGACCGAATCCTTGGCTCAGTTTGATCCACCGCCCGCGCTCGCCTGGGGCGATCGCTTCGTCTTTGTTGGGCGCAGGCGGGGTCGTATTGGTCTTGGTCGTGGCGCTGCCCATCATTCTGACTGCGCTTTGGCAAGAAACGCTGACTGCACGTGTTGTCGATACGCGCCATTGGCTGCTGGCCTTGGCGGGTTGGCAGATCGCAACGTGCGCTTACTGTTGCGGCGTATTTGCGGCACTCGCGCCGCGGCGTTACGCGGTCATCGGCATCGTGCTGTTGTTCTGGCTGATCAATGCAAATGCTACCGGCTGGGCGGCGCTTGGGTTGCAGGCGCTCGCCTTGGCGTGGTCCGTCTGGATGGTGGCGGCGCTGTTCAAGGCCAATCGAGGATCGCCGCGCACGGCAGGCATACCGGCGATTGCGCTACCGCTGGCGATGGCCACGTATTTTCTTGCGCTGATCGCTTTTGCCGCGATTGAACTGATCTGGATCGCCTGGGGCACGCACCCGAACAACTCCGTGCCTCCGCCCGGCGGACGTATCGAAATGGTCAAGGCCACCAAACAAGAACGCATGCTCGCAGTGCTTGCAGCCAGTCGCCATGCCGATGCACCGCTCTTGGCTGAGCAAGTGAAGTTGTCCGAACCAACGTCGGTTGGCTCGGGGTTATCGCGGTTGCCGCAGTGGTTTGAATTGGCCAACGTCAGGCCGATGGAATTTGATGACCAGCGCTTAGGCGTGCGCTATGTGTTCAGCCATGACGATGGGCAACTGCACGGATATCGCATCCGCGACGGCGCTGACGCCGCGACGCTTAGCTTGAAGTTCCCGCATCCACCGTTGCTGTTCGGCCGCTTGCCGGGCATGCGCGATGGCGATGCGGTGCTGATCGCGCGCGGCCGCGTCTATCACTATGAGAGCGAGTCGCAGCAGGTCCGTCAGCGCGTCGATCTGGGCGACGAACCGCTGGTGTCGCTGGCGCCCATCGGCGAGGCCTACGCGGCGCTCAGCGATCGCGCGTTGTACATTTTCGACGCGCGGCCGTTTGTCGCCACGCGTGATGTGGTGGCGCCACGCGCGCGCTTGCCGTTGCCGGGGCGTTATGGCGACCTGAGCAACCTGGATCTGATCGAGTTAGTCGACGGGCATTTGATCGTCGCTACCTTCGGACATCTTTCCAATGACGCGAATCGCACGCCGCCATTCCAAACGGCGCATGTCCTGCGCAGCGATGGTTCGGCGGATGAGATCGGGCGGCGCGCGTTGTCGTATGACCACGTTTGGCTCTATCGCTATCAGGCGGTGTGGATTTCGCCTGGTCTCCACGCCGTTCGTAAATACGCAAAGCATCTGTTTGCAGATGCCTCAACGTTGGAGCTTGCCGCGCCTGCGCTCGCGCCGCGTGCCGTCTGGGCATTGGCGATCGTACTAGGGCTGATCGCCACGCTGTCGACGCTGTGGCGATTGCGGACCGTTGACGGACTGCGACGTTGGCCCTGGATCGTGGCAAGCGGCCTCTTCGGCTTGCCAATGTTGGCGGCCTTCTGGCTGATCGAACTGGATCGCGAGGCGCAATCATGAGGCGCTGGCTCGCTGTAGCTCTGTGCTGTTTGCCGCCCGTGGCGATGGCGATGCCGACGCGCAGCGAATTCCTGGCGCGAGCAGAAATCTCCGCCACGACCATCGCGCCAGATGGAAAGTCGGTCGCCTGGTTGGCCGAAGAGGGCGCCCGTCGTGCGGTCTGGCTGCAAACGCTGGACGGAGCCAGGCCCCGCCGCGCGATGGCGCACACGCCCGCTCAAGAGCTGATTTACACACGCGATGGCCGCTGGTTGCTGCTTGCAGCGCCGACGCAGATCTTCGCGCTTGCGGTGGCAGGGCAGAGTGGTTCTGGTCTGTTGACGCAACTCGAGGAGCGCAGTGAGTGGCGCGTCGATGCGACGCACGCCGCGGCGATCACGGTTGTCGCGCCCGGCGATCACAGCGCGCAACGCTGGCAGCTAAAGCGCTACGCCGTCGGCGGCGAAATCGAGCTGTTGTATGAGGATACGCGGCGCATCAGCGGCTATGCCCTCGCGTCGGAAGGCAGGCTGAGCTGGTTGCAGCGCATCGAAGATCTGGCTTTGGTACTGTATCGACTCGATTCTGCAGGCTCGCTGCGCGAGACCTTGCGCTGCGGCGATCTGCATCGTTGCTCGCCTGTCTTCGACGACGCCGGCGAGTTGCTGTTGCGCAGCAACTCGCTCGAGGGCGACGCGCTTGGATTGGCGCGGCTCGTGCGCATTGATCGCCGCGGAAGCAAAACGCTGCTGGCCCGCGATCCCCGCGGCGAGGCGGATCTCGACTTTCTTGCGGTAGATGCAACCGGTCGGCCGCGCATCGCCGGATATCGCAGCACTGTCGCGCAGATCGCTGCTATCGAACCGCGCGATCTGGCCGCCGTTCGGCATCTGCAGCAGGCGTTTCCCGGCAGCGCTCTGCGGCCACAGATCGCCGCATCGCGATGGCTCATCGAGGAGCGGCACAGTGCGCGGCAGTTCGCGCGCTGGCATTTGTTCGATCCAGAAACCCTGCGCACCGAGCTGCTGATCGACGAGCGCGGTGGCGCGTCGCCAGCCCGACTTACTAAGCAGCCGTATACCTGGACCGCCAGCGATGGCATGCGTTTGCACGGCTTCATCAGTGTGCCGCCGGGCGATGTTCGAACACTGCCGCTGGTGGTGGTAGCGCATGGCGGTCCGTGGAATCTCTGGCAGCCCATCTACAACGGACTCGCGCAGTTCATCGCCAGCCGCGGCGCGATCGTGTTCGAGCCTAACCATCGCGGATCAACCGGGCACGGCCACGCGTACATGGTGGCGGCGGGTGGCGATTTCGGTCATGGGCGCGTGCAGCGCGACATCGATGAAGGCGTGCGGTCTTTGCTCGACGCCGGCATGGGCGATCCGCAGCGCATCGCGATCGTCGGCGCATCCTACGGCGGTTACGCAGCACTCCTGGGCGTTACCTTCGCCCCCGAGCTTTACCGCGCCGCGGTGGCTTTTGTGCCACCGCCGGATTTTGCCTGGACGTTGGAATGGGTGCTGCGCAACGCCGAGTCAGTGCGATTAGACAGCGTCGTGCCGATGGCGGACTGGCTGAAGATGCTGAAGCTCGACGTTGAAGATCAGGCGCATATGGAGCGCCTGCGTGCGCAATCGCCGCTCGCAAACGTGCAGCGTCTGACCCGCCCGGTTTTGATCGTCGCCGGCGGTAGCGACGAGCGCGTCGGCATCGCCGGCATCATTGAATACGCCGCTCGCGCCAAACTCGCGGAGAAGGACGTGACGGTTTTGATCGACCATGGCGCAGGCCATCGCCAACGCGACGATATCGCCCGCGAAACCAATCTGTTCCTGATGGAGACGATGCTGCATCGTCATCTGGCCATGCCGAAGCCAGAACCACCGAATGCGCAGGTGATCGACTACCTTCGTAACCTGCGTTCATCACCCGCAACGCACCGGTTCTTTGACAACACTGCGACTGCGGCAGAAGGCAGAAATGCGCCACCGTGATCGTTGCCAAGTGCAGGCCTGGCGCGGAACAGAAGCCGACCGGTTATGCTGATCGAAGTTTGTTCCGGTGATCAACATGAGCAGTTGGCGCATCCGTGCCCTGGCGGCGATTGATAACAAAACCAAGCCCTCTGGATCCTTGGGTCGTTTAGAGCAATTGGCAGTCGATATTGCCGAATTTCAAGGCACGCTGAGGCCAGACCTCGATCCGGTAGCCGTGGTCGTGTTCGCCGCAGATCACGGCATCGCTGCGGCGGGCGTGAGCGCCTATCCGCAATCGGTCACCGCGCAGATGGTGCGCAATTTCTCCAATGGCGGTGCGGCGATCAACGTGCTCGCAGGGCTGATTTCTGCGCGGCTGGAGGTGGTGAATGTTGGCGTGGCATCAGCGCTTGAGCCGATGACCAATGTGGTCGACGCGCATTGTGGACCTGGCACAGCGAACTTCGTAGATGCACCCGCAATGACCAGCGACCAACTAGCCGCGGCATTCGAAGCGGGCAGGGCGGCTGTCGCGCGTTGCGAAGCTCGACTCTTGGTGCTCGGCGAAATGGGCATCGGCAATACCAGCTCAGCGACCGCGCTGGTAGCGACATTATTGGGCATCCCGGCGCTAGCGGTTGTCGGTCCCGGCACTGGGCTCAACGTCGATGGCATTCAGCGCAAAGCAATGCTGATTTCGCAAGCCATCACGCGGGTCGGTGCTGATCAGAGGGATCCTTTGGTCTTGCTAAGGGAATTGGGCGGCTTTGAGATCGTCGCTTTGGCCGGTGCCATGCAGGCGGCGTCCGGGGCAGGCATTCTGGTCCTGGTGGATGGCTTTGTCGCCAGTGCGGCGGCGTTGTTCGCGTGTGCCATCGATCCTGATTGCCGCCGGGCGCTGGTGTTTGCCCACCGATCCGCCGAGCCTGGACATGATCTTGTGCTGGAAGCGTTGGGTGCACGTCCCCTCTTGGATCTGGGCATGCGATTAGGGGAAGGCAGCGGTGCGGCACTGGCGGTGCCGCTATTGCAAGCCGCCTGTGCGATCTTAAGAGATATGGCGAGTTTCGAATCGGCGCAGATCAGCCGGGCGTTGGCATGACACGCCAGCTGCGACTTCTGGCCACGGCATTGATGTTCCTGACCCGGCTGCCCGTGGCGCGACTTGCCTACCCGGACGCGCAAAGCCTGGGACATTCGGCGCGCTATTTTCCGATCGTTGGCCTCACTGTGGGGGCGATCGGAGCTGGGATCTTTGCGCTCGGTGCACTGTACTTGACGCCGTTTCTAGCGGCCATGCTGACCGTGCTCGGGCTCGTCGTCGTGACCGGCGCATTTCACGAGGATGGACTGGCTGATACCGCCGACGGGCTCGGCGGTGGCCTGACCATCGAACGCAAACTGGAAATCATGAAAGACAGCCGTATCGGTAGTTACGGTGCCATCGCGCTGGTGATCAGCCTGTTGCTGAGAGTGGGGGCACTGGTACCGCTCGATGCGTACCAGGCTTTCGTGGCGCTGGTCGTTGCGCACACACTGGCGCGCACATCGAGCCTCTGGCTCATGCTGTTTTTGCCGTACGTGCGCAGCGGCAGCAACAAGCCGATGGCCGATGCCATGAGCTGGCGGGAAGGCGCGATCGGAACCGGGTTTGCGCTCGCCATTTGCGCGGCACTGGCATTCAGTCCCGGCACCATCATTGCGTTCCTGGCGGCAGTATTCACCACACTATTGGTCGGTTGGTATTTCAAATCGCAATTGGGCGGGATCACCGGCGATACGCTGGGCGCCGGCAATCAAGCGGTCGAAGTCGTCGTCTTGCTGGTATTCGCCGTATCTCAATCCCGCCTGTGAGCGATTGCATAGAGTCGCAATTCGCAAGGCTATGGCATACTCGGCGGCTGTCTTGCCGCGGTATGCGGCGTCACTGAGAAACGTCGATGGATTTCTTGATTTCATCCGCTTACGCGCAAGGTGCGCCGGCGCAGCCGAGCATGTGGCCCAGTCTGATCATGCTCGTGGTGTTTTTTGCGATTTTTTATTTCTTGCTGATCCGGCCGCAGCAAAAGCGTATGCGTGAGCACAAGGGCATGGTCGACGCCCTGGGTCGCGGTGACGAAGTGGTCACCCAGGGAGGCATTCTTGGCCGTATCGACGATGTGGGTGAAAGCTTCGTGACCTTGGAAATTGCCAATGGCGTCCGCATACAGGTGCAGAAGCACTCGGTTGGCGCCGTGGTTCCCAAGGGCACCTACAAGGGCTGAGCGCTCGAAGGCAGCTGCCGGTTCGGCGGCAATACAGTCACTGACGCTCGGTACCGAGCAGCAAAGGGTTTGGCATGTTTGAAATCCCCAAATGGAAGATCGGGCTGGTCACAGCCCTGGTTGTGTTCGCATTCCTGTACGCACTGCCGAATGCGTTTCCTGGTCAGCCGGCAATCCAGATTTCGGCCAATCGCGGCGAAGTGGTCAACGATTTGCTGCAAGGCCGCGTCGAGGGCACGCTCAAGGGCAAGAAAATCGCCTTCGACAACGTCAGGATCGATGACGATCGGCTGACGCTGCGCTTTGCTGAAAACGACTCGCAACTTGCTGCGCACACAGCCTTGGTGGAAGAACTCGGCATCGAGAAGTACACCATCGCACTGGATACCGCCAGCACGGTTCCCTCATGGTTGAGCGCGATTCGCGGCAAGCCGATGACCTTGGGCCTGGATCTTCGCGGTGGCATTCACTTCCTGATGCAAGTCGATCAGCAGGCGGCTCGCGACAAACTGGATGAGGGTTACATCGACGGCCTGTATGTGATGCTGCGTGCCGAAAAGATCCCCTATCGTGGTGTTACGCGAACCGCAGATGGCTTTGTCGTCGAACTGACCACGCGTGAGGATCGCGAGCGCGCTTACACCGAACTGACGGAGCAGTTGCCGGACCTGATCGTCACCCGCCGGGATGCCTCGGAGACGATTCTCGAGGCCGTCATTCGCCCAGAGACCGTGGCCCAGGCGCAGCGCGCGACCATCGAACAGAACATCACCACGCTGCGCAATCGAATCAACGAATTGGGCGTGGCCGAGCCGATCATTCAACAGCAGGGCGCCACGCGCATTGTGGTGCAATTGCCCGGCGTGCAGGATCCTACGCGCGCAAAGACGATCTTGGGCGCAACCGCCACCCTGGAGTACCGGGCGGTCAACGACTCGGTCAATGCGGTTGAAATCGCACAGACCGGACGAGTTCCACCGGATTCGTTGCTGGTGTACACGCGTGAAGGCGAGCCGGTGGTTGTCCGGCGCGAGATCATCGCAACGGGCGATCAGTTGACGGGTGCGACAAGCATGCTCGACACCGAGTCGGGTACGCCCGCCGTTTCGGTCACACTGGACGCAGCGGGCGGCAGGCGCATGCTCGATTTCACCACCGACAATGTCGGCCGACCGATGGCAGTGGTGTTCATCGAACGAGTGCCCGAAGTCAAAATTGTCGATGGAAAAGAGGTACGGACCTCGCGCGAAACCAAAGAAATCATCAGTGTCGCCAATATTCGTGGCGTCTTCGGGCCGAGGTTTCAAACCACGGGTCTCGACAGCATGCAAGAGGCCACCGAACTGGCTTTGCTCTTGCGCGCCGGTTCCCTGGCGGTGCCGATCGACATCATCGAAGAGCGAGTCATCGGGCCGTCGCTGGGCGCAGAGAACATTCAGCGTGGTTTGGAGGCGATGCTGATCGGCACGGCGCTGATCGCGTTGTTTGTCATGGTCTATTACCGACTGGTCGGTGTTGTGACAGTAGTTGGTCTTAGCGTCAATTTACTCTTGCTAACGGCAGTTTTGAGCTTTCTTGGCGCAACGCTGACGATGCCGGGAATCGCTGGCATCGTACTGACTGTGGGTATGGCAGTCGACGCCAACGTGCTCATTGCCGAACGCATTCGCGAGGAGGTGCGCGCGGGTAACTCACCACTGGCGGCGCTACGGGCTGGTTACGAAAAGGCGTGGGGCACAATTCTCGACGCAAACCTGACGACAATGTTTGCGGCGCTGGCGATGTTCGCCTTTGGTTCCGGCCCGGTGCGTGGCTTTGCGGTCACCTTACTCGCCGGATTGTTGACGTCGATGTTCAGTGCAGTTGTGGTCACTAATGTGATCATGGCTGCGATCTACAACCGCCAGCGCAAAGTCGCGGCTATTTCCGTTTGATCGGGTAGGAGAACTACGATGGAAATTTTCAACCCGAATGCCAACATCCCGTTCATGAGTTGGCGCAAGATGTCGATGGCTGTCTCAGTGTTCCTGATGATTGCGTCGGTGGCCCTCCTGGCAACTCGCGGTCTGAACCTCGCGCTGGACTTTACCGGTGGCACGCTGATCGAAGCGACGTCTGTCGAAGCGCTGGACAGCGAAAAGGTCCGAGGCACGCTCGCCGCAGGCGGTTTCGATGGCTTTACCGTGCAAAGCATTGGTGGCTCGCGGGAAATCGCGATCCGTGTGCCGCCACTGGCGGGCGAAAACGCCAACAATGCCAAGGCCCAGGCGCAGGTGGTCGATCGAGTCAAATCAACGCTCGCTCAGGCCGGCATCAACGTCGACATCAAACGTAGCGAATTCGTCGGCCCGCAGGTTGGCGACGAGCTCAAAGAAGACGGCGTCATTGCGGTCGTCTTCGTTCTTTTGACCATCATGTTGTACGTTGCGATGCGCTTCGAATGGCGTTTCGGGTTTTCGGCAATGGCCGGGCAGATCCACGATGTGATTATCACGCTTGGATTTATCTCGCTGTTGCAGCTGAGCTTCGATCTGACGGTGCTTGCTGCGGTGCTGACCGTCGCCGGTTATTCGATTAACGACAAGGTTGTGGTCTTCGACCGGGTCCGCGAGATCTTTCGCAGTGCGCGCAAAATGGGGCCCGTTGAGAGTATCAACAAAGCAATCAACAACACCCTGTCGCGAACGTTGATCACTGGTATTACCGTGTTCATGGCCTTGTTCTCGTTGTTTTTCCTGGGCGGCCCAGTCGTCGAGAACTTTGCGTTGACCAGCATCGTTGGTATTGCCATCGGTACGCTATCGTCGATCTTTTTCTGCAATCCGATCCTGCTCTGGATGGGCGTGTCGAAAGCTGACCTGAAACAAATTCGACCGGAAGATCCAGCGCTGGCGGCGCGACCCTGACGGCTCTTTGAGAGGGTGGGCGCGCGGCGCAGGCCGGGCGTACCCACGGGTAGCAAGAGCGCCGCTTGCGGCGCGAACTTGCTCTGTCTCGCATTTGGCAATCATCCGTGCACCAGTGGTTCAATCCGACTCGACACGATTGCGGCCGCCTTCTTTTGCGCGATACAGCGCCTTGTCGGCGCGCTCGAACAACTCGGCCTGGTTGGGATCCAGGCTTGGTTTTGCGCTGGCGACGCCAATCGAAACGCTGACATCAAGGTTGGCGTTGGCAACGACTTTTCGCAGCAATTCGCCGGTGGCGACGGCAGCGTCGAGCTGCGCACCCGGCATGATGACGGCGAACTCCTCGCCGCCATAACGTGCAATGAGGTCTTCGTTGCGTCGCAGTGCAGCTGCGAGCACACGCGCCAGCGCGCGCAATAGATCATCGCCCGCAGCATGTCCGTGGCGATCGTTGTAGGCCTTGAAGTGATCGACGTCGATTAACAGCAGAGCCAAGTGCCTGCCGTTCTGGCCGCATGTTGACCATAATGCGGAGAAGTATTCGTCAAAACGGCGCCGGTTGGGAATTTGCGTCAGCGCATCCTGGTGGGCAAGATCCGAAAGTTTTCGATTGGCTTGCGCCAGCGCTTCTGTGCGTTCGGCGACAAGGCGCCGCAGCACGCGTGTGCGATGCCGATACATCAGCCATCCCAGCACGGCAAGGAGGGCCACGGCAAGCGCCGACGCCATGATCCGCACAGTCGTCAGTTCGTGCCATTTTGGCGAAAACGCAATGCGATAGGGCGGCATGCTCAGGACCGTACCATGCTCGTCGCGGGCCTGGACCTCCAATTCGTACTCGCCAGGTCTCAGCCGGGTGTAGGTATAGCCCGCACTCGACGCCCATTCCGAGAATTCTTGTTCATAGGGAAACAGCCGGCCCCGATACAGTGTCTTTCCGGTGCGTAAGCCAGACAATGCGAACTGGAAGCGAACACCGATGTCGTCGGGCGCGAGACTCACCCGGTCTTGCGGCGCCAAGGGCAGTGGCCGCTCGCTGCCATTCGCAGTCACCATAGTCACCGACGTGAACTGTAGTTTCGCCACCGCTCTGTGCGGCGCCTCAAGGTGATCCTGGTACTGCATCACACCGTCGAGGCCGACAACCAACAACGTCGATGCATTGATCGGTAACGCCTCAATGATCGGGCCGATATTCGAATAACGAAACGGGATCGAACGCCACTGGCCACGATCCGTAAACAACTCGGTACTGGTAAATGCCCATCGGCGTTTGTTGTGTGGATCGATGACCAACTGCAGGGCCTCATCTGAACGTGTGCGCAAATCGATCAAGTCGGAGAATCGCGGTTCTGGCAAGAACCGATCATTGTCCCAGGCGTAGATCCCACGAGCATTAGATGCAATCAACTGCTCGCCATCCATGTAGATGTGTGCTTCCGGATCGTCGCTCTGGGGCAGTTCAACCCGAACTCCGGCGAGCACGCGGCCTGAGTCGTCCAGTCGATGCCGCCATACGCCGTTGCGCGACCCGATCCAGACGCTATGCCGATCTGGTTGGACAAGGCTGGTCACCAGCATGCCGTCCAGTGGAGCAGGATCCGGCTGCAAGGTCCAACCGCCAGCCTTGCGCATTTGGCGCAGACCGTGCTCGGTTCCGACGAAAACGCTGCTTGTGCGAAATCGATCGGCGACCAATAACCGCGGATAGACTGACGGGTCGACAACTCTCGGCGCTGCCGCCAGCTCGACTAACGCGTGACCTTCGGCGAGCAACTGCGTTCCATCAACCGCAAGCCAATCGTACGAAGACGACTGCGTGAGCTGCAGCGGCTGTATGGCGGCAGCTCCACCCTGGTCCGGAAGTTGCCAGACATCGGCATCGCTGAACAGCAATAAGCGGTCGTTCACTTGCCGGGCACCGGTCAAGGAGCTGCGGCGAGCATCGGTGGTGCCGAACGTCGAGAAGGCGTTGGGCCAGGCAAAACGGTAGATCGTTGTTGTGGCCGCGACCAGGAGAGCCCCATCGTTATAGTCAATATCGGTCAGGAAACCGGAGTGCACGGGAATCGTTCGCCATTGCTGGTCATTCGCGCTCAACAGGAAGACCTGGCCAACAGAGGTTGAAACTGCCAGGGATCCGTCGGGCAAACGTATGCCCTGATGGAACCACTGTAGGGGCGTTCGATCCGGCAACGGCAAGCGTTCGACCGAGCTTTCGGTCAGTCGATGCAAACCGGAATTCCCGAGCGCCAGACAGCTTTGCGAGGACTCCGGCAGCACGATGCTGATTAACTCGTTTAAGCTGTTCGTATGCGGCATCGGTTGCCAGGCGCCGTCGATCCAGCGCCGAAATCCCTCGCCGCGAAACTGCAACCAGGTTTTGCCGTTGCACTGTGCAATTCCGCCGAAGCGACCCGGGTGACTTAGATAGCGCTGCTGACCGGTTTCGGGATCGAACGTGAACACATGATGCAGAGCGACAAAAAACACGCCATCGTCGGTGACTGCAATTCGCCAGATATCCGCGAAACCATCGGGCGCCGATGTCGCAGCGCGCTGTGCTGATAAATCAGTGTAGGTCGCATACCCACCCGGGTCGCGATCGACATAACCGTATGTATCGTAGCCTCCGACATACAGCCGATTTCCCGTGGTGGCAAGGCTGCGCACCAATTGACCGTTGGTCTTTAGCAGCGACCAGCGTTCGCCATCGAAGCTCAATATTCCATCGTGGCTGCCGACATGGACTCTGCCGTCAGCGGTCTGTTCGATGGCAAAGTGACTCGGATACACTTGAAGCGGGATCTCGAAGCGCTCGATGGGCGGCTTTCCGACAAAACCAGCACCCAAACCCGATTCGGACATCCCAGCAAAGATCAAGATCCAAGAGCCGATCTTTGCTTTCCAATTCCAGCGACTCAATCCCATCGACAACGCCCCCGTGCGTCGACCGCCTGAACATTGTGCAGCAATTTGAGCGTCGCTTGTTGCTGGTTGAAGGATAACCAACCCGCCATGGTAATTTGCCGGAACAGAAGGCTGATGAGAAACAGCCTTTTGGAACGAACATGGATGGTTTCTCATGGATCTGGCACGCAAGTGCTTGATCTATGTAGAGCGAGTTCAAACCTGCGCCGGACTCGCGACGTTGAGAAAGTGCGGGAAAGCACTTCTCAACATCGTGCTAGTCTTCCGTCGGGGTTTTCACGCGGGGGAGACATTTTCCGATGGGCATTACCATTAGCGTGGTGCGTGAGTTGGCAATCGGCGAGAAGCGCTGTGCGCTGGTGCCGGAAGTTGCAAAGAAACTAAAGGGACTTGGCGCCACACTGGTGGCCGAGGCTGGTTTTGGCGACGCCGCACAGATGCCGGGGTCGCTGTATGCCGACGTGGAACTGGTCGATACGCGCGCAGCGGCGCTAAGCCGCGCCGATATTGTGATGCACGTACAACCACTCGGCGTCGATGACATCGCACTCCTGAAAGAAGGCGCGATTGTCGTTGGTTACCTGCAACCGCATTTGAATCCGGAGCGCGTCAAGGCGCTGCGCGATCGAAAAATCACCGGTTTTTCTCTAGAGTTGTTGCCGCGAACCACGCGCGCACAAGCCATGGATGTGTTGTCATCGCAAGCGGGCATGGCCGGCTACAAGGCCACCTTAATTGCGGCGGAATTGTCGGGCAAGTTCTTTCCGATGCTGACGACCGCCGCCGGCACGGTTCGCCCCGCGAAGGTGCTGATCATTGGCGCGGGCGTTGCCGGACTGCAGGCGATCGCAACCAGCAAACGCCTGGGGGCCGCGGTAGAAGCTTTCGACGTGCGCCCGGAAACCAAAGAACAGATCGAGTCGCTGGGCGGTAAGTTTTTGGATCTGGGTGTATCGGCGAAGGGCGATGGCGGCTACGCGCGAGAACTGACGGCTGAAGAACGTGCTGAACAGAGCCGGCGTCTGGGCGAGCAACTGAAAAACTATGACGTGCTGATCTGCACTGCGGCCGTGCCAGGGCGTGCGGCACCAAAGATCGTGTCGGCCGAAATGGCGGCGAATTTGAGACCAGGCGCAGTGGTGGTCGATCTGGCGGCGGAGACAGGCGGCAACTGTGCGCTTACGCAGCCTGGCGCGACTTTTATCCAGAACGGCGTGACTTTTGCAGGGCCGCTCAATCTGGCCAGCATGGGTGCAATTCACGCCAGCGAGATGTATGCCCGGAATCAACTGAACTTTCTTTCGTTATTCGTCAAAGGCGGCGAATCCAAACCCGATTGGAACGACGAACTGATCGCCAAGAGCGCGCTGACGCACGACGGGAAGATCGTGCATGAAGCAACGCGTAAAGCAATTGAAGGCTAGGGGAATGCCATGATCGACGGCTTTGTTGCACTGTACATCTTCATGCTCGCGGCGTTCACCGGCTACGAGATCATCGGTCGCGTGCCAGTGATACTACATACGCCGCTGATGAGCGGCTCCAACTTTGTGCACGGTATCGTAATGGTCGGCGCCATGATCGTGCTGGCGCACGCCGACACGACGCTCGAAAAAGTCATCGGTTTCATTGGCGTTCTGCTCGGTGCAGGAAATGCAGCCGGTGGTTATGTGGTCACCGAGCGCATGCTGGAAATGTTCAAGTCCAGCAAGAAGGGGGGCTGATCCATGACGCTTTTGACCCTCGTTCAAGCGGCGTACTTCATCGCTGCGGTGATGTTCATTCTGGGCCTGAAACGCATGGCTTCTCCGGTCACGGCGCGGCAAGGCATCGTGCAAGCCGGTATCGGCATGGTGATTGCCGGTGTTGTCACGTTTTACTTCTACTTTTTTGATGCCAGCGGCAATTACGCGTTGCATCTCGATAACTTGCTGCTGTGTATCGCGGCCGTAACGATCGGCACGTCCGTGGCCTGGATCAGCGGCAAGAAAGTCGCGATGACGGACATGCCGCAGATGGTCGCACTGTACAACGGCATGGGCGGCGGCTCGGCAGCGGCGATCGGTGCGGTGGAATTGTTCAAGGCGGCGGCGCTGGCAGGTGCTGCAATCACGGCGATGGACATGCAGGCTGCCCAGGCGCAATTCGGATTCACCAAGACACTGCTTGCGGTTGTCGGGGCACTCATCGGTGCTGTGAGTTTCTCGGGTTCGTTGATTGCCTTTGCCAAGCTGCAAGGCTGGATGGACAAGCGCTACACGTTTCCCGGACAGCAGGCTTTCAACTTACTGCTGTTTGTCGCTGCCGTGGTGCTTGGGGGCATGCTGCTGTTCCAACTCGACGAACGCATCATTGTCGCGTTTTTTATCGTGTGTCTGGTGCTGGGCGTCAGCATGACGCTGCCAATCGGCGGTGCGGATATGCCGGTCGTGATTTCGTTGTACAACGCATTCACTGGCTTGGCGGTGGCTTTCGAAGGTTATGTCATGCAGAACCCGGCGTTGATCATCGCCGGCATGGTGGTCGGCGCTGCCGGCACGTTGTTGACCCAGCTCATGGCCAAGGCGATGAATCGGCCGATCACCAATGTGCTGTTCAGTAATTTCGGCGGTGGTGGAGCTGCGGCACAAGAGATCAGCGGCAGCCAGAAGCCGATTGAAGCCAGCGATGCTGCGGTGATGATGGCGTACGCCGAGCGTGTGGTCATCGTGCCCGGTTATGGCATGGCTGTGGCGCAAGCGCAGCACAAGATCTGGGAGTTGACGCAGCAGTTGATGAAACGCGGCGTCAAGGTGCGATTTGCGATCCATCCTGTGGCTGGGCGCATGCCCGGGCATATGAACGTGCTGCTTGCCGAAGCCGGTGTGCCGTACGATCTGATCGCCGACATGGATGACATTAATCCAGAGTTCGCCAACACCGATGTGTCGATCGTGATCGGCGCCAACGATGTGGTCAATCCCGTGGCCAAGACCGATCCGTCCAGTCCGATCTACGGCATGCCGATCCTGGATGTGTCCTTGAGCAAGAACGTCATCGTCATCAAACGCGGCAAGGGCACTGGTTTTGCCGGCATCGAGAACGCGCTGTTCTACCAAGACAACGCACGCATGTTATTCATGGATGGCCAGGCCGCCGGCGCTGCGTTGATTTCGGCAATGAAGGAGTTGGATGGCGGAGGGCACTAAGGCTGACCACTCGCAGCCGGGATACGTTCCCGGCCGCATTTCGTCGTCGTTTGGTGGACAGGGCGACATCGCCGCAGCGCGGGCGACGCGCAACGACCCGTGGCAAATTCTAAGCAACAGGCTCGCACCGCCACGCACGAGCTGGTTGGCTTGCCGATTTTTCGAACGTCCACACCTGCAGAAAATGAATGAGCGCAACAATGGCATCGATGCCGTTCGCGGGATGGCAATTCTGCTGGTCATCCTGCATCACCTGGCTTTGCCATTTCGGCTGCC
Source organism: Lysobacterales bacterium (assembly GCA_022844165.1). Classification (GTDB taxonomy): domain Bacteria; phylum Pseudomonadota; class Gammaproteobacteria; order Xanthomonadales; family SZUA-5; genus JALHMH01. The sequence goes on along the minus strand of JALHMH010000021.1, from coordinate 49,271 downwards.
GCTGCGCGATGGCGTACTTGCGGAGTTCTTGCATGCGCGTCTGATTGCGATGCTCTCGCATAACGGGTATCTGGCTGTTTATGTGTTCTTCGTTCTGAGCGGTTTTTTGATCGCACGGCGGGCGCTGGATCGCTACGGCGCACTAACGCTGATCGATTGGCGGATGTTCTATCGCCAACGATTTGCGCGTATTGCACCGCTTTTGTTGGTGCTGATCGTGGTGTTGTCTGCGCTGCATTGGCTCGGCGTACCTGGGTACACCATCGACAAGGACGGACAGTCGCTGTTCCGGGCACAAGTCGCCGCCATGTTTTTGCATATCAACTGGTACGAAGGGCAAGTGGGATGGTTGCCAGCGTCCTGGGATGTACTTTGGTCGTTGTCGATCGAAGAGGCGTTTTACCTGATTTTCCCCATCGTTTGTGTGCTTTTGTCGAAGCGCTGGCTGGCGCTTTTATTGCTGGTACTGCTGTTTTCGCTGCCAATGACGCGCGGTTGGTATGACGGCAATGACATCTGGCAAGAGAAGGCTTATCTGCCTGCAATGTCCGCGATCGCGGGTGGTGTGCTGGCCGCGCTGCTCGCCCAGTCTTGGCGCTACAGCATCGGATTTGCGCGCGCTCTGACGGCGTGTGCAGCGCTTGCATTTGCGATACAGCTTTGGGCGCCGGGCGAACTCTGGCGCGCGCTGGGTCATTCCAGCATTTTGTACATCGTTTTGGCAGCTACGCTGCTGGTGCTCGGCTTGCATCGAGTGAATTGGCAAACTGCGCCGCGGTGGTTGACGCGAATGGGTCGATTGAGCTACGAGTTATATCTGACGCATATGTTCGTCGTGTTGAGCATTGTCGCCTTATGGAAGGCTGTTTCAGTCGATCGGCACTTCGGCGCGCTCATCTATCCGCCGACGATTGCGCTTTGTGTGCTGCTTGCGATTGGTGTCGAGCGCTGGATCAGCCGGCCCAGTGCGGCATGGCTGCTGGGGCGAGGAACCTAGCGAGGCTTCGCCTCAGACCGCCGAGCATTGACTCGCTTCGCGCCCTGACCCAGGGTTCCAAAATACTTCGAGGCCGCCGATCTCTTTGGTGGATTTGGTCATCGCCATCGATCGCACCACATAAGCCGAGGACGCGTCCGCAGCTTGCCGTGGCGGTGCGCGAGACAATAGCAGGCCGCTCGTCGATTCGGACTTCGCTCGGATGCGCGCACGGATGGCGGCCAGCGCGTACCATTCGAGATCAGCAGCCGCCCCATCCAGGAGATCCCGCTGTGGTCGCGAGGTTATTGTTTTGTGCATTGAGCGGAGCGCTACTTGTTGCTTGCGAAACGGTGCAGTTTCAATCGCCGCCACAGATGCCGCTCGCGGCATGCGATGCACGATGGGTGGGCGATTGGCGGATCGAGGACCTGCCCAACGAGGGCAATGAAAAGGAGCGCCAATACCTGCGTGTCGCCGCCGATTGCGCTCGTTGGCAAACGCTTTCCGTGGGAACGGACGAGCAAGGTAACGGCAAAGCAGACATCGACGACTTAGGTCAGGACATGACGCTTGGGTTCGCTGCAACTGCCAACCAGACTTACGTAGCGGCGCTCGAGGACAACACCGCCGCTGCGCGGCCTGACAAACCTGTCGGCTATACCCTGATCGCTTACACGTTTGCGAACGATGGTTCGATCGAACTGCAGCAGGTCGATGTCAGGAAAGTCGCAAACTTGATCATTGACGGCCGCGTACCAGGATGGGTCGAGAAACGTGATCGAAGCCCTGATGGCCGCACCGGCGCGTCGTCCAGTTTCTGGGTTTTTGTCTTCGGAAGTGCCGAGGAAACCCGAGCCTTTCTCGAACACCATGACGTTGTGAAGCCGCCCTGGTTGCGTTTGATTCCTGCAGATGGAACAGACCAGGCGGATATCGACTTCTTTCTCGCCAATAGCGATGGCACTGTACGAAAGGAGGATGGAGGCTAGCGGACGTCACGCGGACCACTTGGGCTCTGGATCTCGATCAGCACTTCGTTTCGACGCAGGAATGGAGGAACCCATGGGGCGTTATAGCGAGCTGTACTCGCATCGCCAGCCTCGATCGATTTCAAGTCAAGCACCTGACGCAACTGCGCCTCAGCTTCGGCGAACTGCGCATCACTGCCTCGGCCAGAAAAGCGAAGCGCAGCAACGTTGCGTGCCGGCAACTCGCGGATAAGAACATCCGTTCGTCGCGGCGTCGGCAGCGAATCCAAGCTCCACTCAGAAGGCATTGCAAATGCCATCCGCCAAATGCCGTTTCCCGAACTCTGGCCAGACGCCATCGGCGACTCCATGATGACCGGTGCGGTCATCGCAATTTTCTGCTCGCCCGAATTGTCGCCGAAAATGAAGCCCGCCAGCCGTCGGAACCCAATATCGCTGGCCTCACGAAAACTTCCGGCCACGATATCGGTTTGAGCTACCAGGACCGGCTGGTATCGGCGCAGTTCAATGTCCTCGCGGAGCGATTCGATGACTTGATACGGGACCTGTTCGGTGGCCATCGATATGTTCGCTGTGGTGAGCCCTGACAAGATCGCCAAAATTCTCATCGCGTCACGGTTCCAGCTGCGCACGGCTGAAGCTCCCATATGGACACCCGCAGAGTTAATCAGCCACGGAGTCTGTGCGAGGACCGTTCTACGCGTTGTGGGCGCGAGATGACGGCAGTGTGAGCATGAAATTGGCTCGGCTTGCGATTCGTGTGCCGCGGATTACGCGACACGCCCGCTCATTTCCGCTTTCCAAACAGCCGCTGTTGCACCGGCGGTGGCACGAAGCCAGACACGTCGCCACCGAGGCGCGCGACTTCTCGAACGAGCGACGAGGAAATAAAGCTGAACTGTTCGGCAGGAGTCAAAAACATGGTTTCGGCCTCAGGAATCAGATGGCGATTCATGCTCGCCAGCTGGAACTCGTATTCGAAGTCCGAGACCGCACGCAGGCCGCGCAGAATAACGGCGGCACCCACCTCGCGAACGAAATGTGCCAGCAGCGTGTCGAAGCCGCGCACTTCGACGTTGCCAACGCTGGCCAGCGCTTCCTTGGCCATCGCGATACGTTCGTCAAGGTTGAAGCTGGGGCCTTTGACTGGGTTCTCGGCGATGCCTACGACCAAGCGGTCGAATAGTGGCGCTGCGCGTACCACGAGATCGACATGCCCATTGGTCATTGGATCAAAGGTCCCGGGATAAATCGCCACCCGTTTGCGCGTATCAGCCATGTGCTTTCTCCAATAACCAATACTTCACGACGCCCGCGCGGCTTTCTTTGATGGCGCGCCACTGCGCATCGAATGGTAGGTCTCGCTCTGCTGGATGCTCAAGATAGACAACTGCATGCGTGTTTAGCCAGCCATCCAGCGCCGACAATACCGATGCCCACGCATCAAGAGCATAGGGTGGATCGAGAAAGACAATGTCGTAAGGCTGAGGCGGTGCTTGAAGAAAACTTTGCGCTGTTGTGGTGTTGACGCGGATCGACTGGTCGACTTTGAGCCGCTTCGCATTGTCACCGATGGCCTCGGCGAGCATGCGGTCGGGCTCGACGAACTGCGCGAATGCGGCTCCACGAGAGATGGCCTCAAGCCCAAGCACACCTGTGCCGGCAAAAAGGTCCAAGGCTCGAGCGCTGTCCAGATACGGCGTCAACCAGTTGAATAACGTTTCTCGCACACGATCCGGGGTGGGTCGCAAGCCTGGGCGATCCGGCACGGCCAGCTTTGAGCGTTTGAGCTGCCCGCCGATGATCCGAATCTGATTTTGCACGCGACTCTCCTTTCGAACCATGTTTGAATCCGCCGGCAGCAGTGCCTCGCTTAACGCGTTGGTGCATTGCGTCGCGATGTTGCGTGCCTCGCGGGTAGACTCGCGACTTTCGTTCTGATCGATTCTATCGACATGTTCAAGTGGTTCCGCCGCGACAAGACTGCGGCAGATGCAAATCCGGACGGGAGCGCTCCATCGCAAGAGGCCGCGGTCCAGGCTTCCGATTCGTCGCCGCCGTGGTTGACAACCGACGCCGCCACCGGCGAATCGACAACAGGACCGATGGAATCGACTGCGCAACTCACCGCTCCAGCCGAGCCCGCTGCAACAACCGAAATCGCGCCAACGGCAGCTGTGGAGGTCAGCGCCACAGAAAAAGAAACAGTGCCGCGCCCGATGACCCTGCGCGAACGCCTGGCTGCGAGTGCCCGAGCACTCTCGGCCAGTGTCGGAAGCTTATTCAAACGCAATCCTAAACTCGACGAGGCTCTGCTCGAAGAACTCGAGATGGCGCTGATTCAAGCGGATGTCGGGGTCAATGCAAGCGCGCAACTGGTGACCGAGCTTGGCGCGCGGATGCGCAAACGTGAATTCGCCGATGCGCGCGAACTGCTCAATGCGCTGCGTGTCTCGCTGACAGGATTGCTGTCGCCGTACGCACAGACCTTGGCGATTTCTCGCGAGAAGAAGCCGTTCGTGATCCTAACTGTGGGCGTCAACGGTGCCGGCAAGACGACCACCATCGGCAAGCTGGCCAAACGCTACAAGGGCCAGGGCCTGTCAGTGATGTTGGCGGCCGGCGATACGTTTCGCGCGGCGGCAGTGGAACAGCTCAAGACCTGGGGCGCGCGCAACGATGTGGCGGTGATTTCGCAGGGCAGTGGAGCCGATTCGGCAAGTGTGATTTTCGACGCTTTGCAGGCGGCCAGGAGCCGCGGCATCGATGTGCTGATCGCCGACACAGCGGGCCGGCTGCATACGCAGGGTCACTTGATGCAGGAACTGGCGAAGGTCAAACGTGTGCTGTCCAAGATCGATGAAAGCGCGCCGCACGAAACGCTGCTCGTGATCGATGGTGGCACTGGCCAGAACGCGCTGAATCAGGCGCGCCAGTTTCACCAATCGGTGGGACTGACCGGCATCGTTGTCACCAAACTCGATGGGACCGCTAAGGGTGGAATCCTGTTCGCGCTGTGCAGCGAAATGAAGTTGCCGGTGCGCTTCATTGGCGTGGGTGAGAAGCGCGAAGATTTGCGCGAGTTCCAGCCGCGCGAGTTCGTCGACGCGCTGTTGCCAAGTGATATTGGTTGAGGGCAGGGCATACCGATGCGTTCGCCGCTTCGTTGTTTTCAGCACCAGCAAAAGGGTCAAACTGTGGAATGAGTTTCGCGACGGATCTTCTGACTTGGTTCGATAGCCACGGTCGCCACGATTTGCCATGGCAACAGTCGCGCACGCTGTATCGGGTCTGGGTCAGCGAAGTGATGTTGCAGCAAACGCAGGTGCAATCGGTCTTCCCATTCTTTGAGCGCTTCATCGCGCGATTTCCAGATCTGCCCAGGCTTGCAGATGCGCCGCTTGATACCGTGCTGGCGTTGTGGTCTGGCTTGGGGTACTACAGTCGCGCGCGAAATCTGCATCGTGCGGCGATACTGTGCCGTACCCGCGGTGATCTGCCGCCGGACTTCGATGCTCTGCTCGCGTTGCCTGGGATCGGCCGGTCGACGGCGGGCGCAATCCTGGCCCAGGCGCTTGGCCAGCGATTCCCGATTCTGGATGGCAATGTGCGTCGCGTATTGGCGCGGTTGCACTGCATCGAAGGCGATACGCGTTCGCCGCAAAACGAGGCGCGCCTTTGGGCTTTGTCGGAGGCGCTTTTGCCCAACAACCGCCTTGCCGATTACACGCAGGCGATCATGGACCTTGGCGCGACGATCTGTACGCGCGGAGCGCCGAAGTGCGTCGAGTGTCCAGTACAAGAACACTGTTCTGCATACGCAAGCGGCATGGTCGCGCAGTACCCAATGCCGCGAACTCGGCGCGAGCGGCCGCTGCGCTCTCGCGCATTCCTTTGGCTCCACGATGATCAGCAGCGGCTCGCACTCATTCAGCGGCCCGCCCAGGGCATCTGGGGCGGACTGTTCGCGTTTCCAGACGGCGAGACGATTGCCGAAATCTGCGCCGCAAACGGGCTCGATGCACCCAAGCGGTGCGCCGATACCATGGTACGCCATGAGTTCACGCATTTCAGTCTCGACATGCATGTCTGGCGAGTGGCTGATGCATCAACGGCCGTTGCCGAAGGTGGGCTACGCTGGTTCGCGCGTGATGAGGCGCTCGCTCTCGGTCTGCCTCAACCTATTCGAAGGCTCATTGAGCAAGAGGGGTGATCGACATGATCTATGCCATATCGCACTTGACCACGGGAAACTGTAGCTGTAATTCGAAGTATTCGTTGCCGTGCGCGAAGGGCCGCCCAACGAAAGCCTCAAAACAGGGTTGTTCGTCGGGCACATAGCCGCTGGCCGGCAGCCACGTGCCGTAGAACCAGTCGATGGCGCGCAGTTCGAGATCGATGCCCCCATACATCTCGACAGTGGCCAATGTCATCGGTGGGAATTCGATGCAGCAAATTTCCCCCTCGGCTTGAATGCGATGCGGGATTCGCACACCCAGATCGTAGCGGCACTGTTCCCTGGGTACGACTTCGGGGTCGTCCCACATGTAACCGAGCCATTGGCCCTGCGCGAATCCGCGTTGTTCGGCCCACTGTTGGACGCGCTGAATGGGGCTCTCCCCGGCACGGTTTGAGTAGCAATCGCTGACCCGAATATAGGCGACGAATTGCGACGACACTCTGCGCAAGCTGATCTTGAATCCATCAGGATTCAGGCCCGATGGCAAGCGCGCCATTCCTGGCGTAAAGCCAGCACGATGCGCGTCGCGATGTGCGGCCAGGTCGAACGCGCTCGGCGCAACGCCATAGTGCTGCTTGAAGCTTCGCGAGAAATCGGAACTTGATGCAAAGCCGCACGCGAGCGCGATGTCGGTCAGTCGTGTCGTGCGTCGAAACGACATCATCTGAATCGCTCGCTGCAAGCGCACGCGGCGGACAAAATCCGAGAGCGTTTCGCCCATCAGTGCCTTAAAGATCCGATGGAAATGGAAAGGCGAGAAATTCGCAATTTGCGCCAGGCGGTCGAGTTCGAGCGGGGCTGCAAGATTCTGCAGAACGAAGTCGATCACTCGATTAACGCGCGACTCGTAGTCGGGTTTCGCAAGATTTGGCAAGCCAGCTGTTCCACCCACGCTTATCGTTTGCATCTCGTACTGCTCGGTCGAAAGGAGAAGTTGTCCATGCCCAATTTTGCTCGCGGTTTGCTCGCTGTACTGGCCGGTCTGCTTGCTGGTGGCGTCGTCAATATGGTGATCGTGGTCTTGGGCCCCATGTTGATTCCACCGCCAGCGGGTGTTGATCCTAGCGATGTCGAGAGCCTGCGCACATCCATTCACTTGTTCGAGCCACGGCATTTTCTGTCGCCGTTTTTGGCACACGCGCTCGGCACACTGGTCGGCGCACTGGTGGCGGCGCTCATCGCCTGTTCGTACAAACTGGGTATCGGCCTGGGCGTTGGGGTGGTTAATCTGGCGGGCGGCATCGCAGCCAGCGTAATGATTCCGGCACCCGCCTGGTTTATCGCTGCGGACTTACTGCTGGCGTATCTGCCGATGGCATGGTTAGGCGTCAAACTAGGCTCGAGAATTCGGGCTGGTGAGGCCAAGAGCCAGTAAATTTCTGCCAGTACCCGAAGATCTTCATGCTGCATTCGGTTTTGGTACCAGCGAACGCGGTGCGAGTCAGTGGGTGCACGTCGATCTGGTCAGGCGCATTGAAGCGCCGGTCGGCGCAAGACTTGCCGCTTGTTGTCGTACAGCGCGGTGCGAGAAGCGCTGTTCTGGCAGAGCGTGACGTCAGGAGCGTTGATCGCTCGCATTGATCACTCCGAACCGACCACGGAAAGGTCTCGACTAAGGGTCATGATCCAGTTCCACTCGAAGTTTGCGCCGTCGTCGGCCGAGAAGGCTTGCGACCAAATGGGGGCCTCAGGGTTGCGAGCGTCCCATTGATAAATCACAACAATGTCCTGACCACGCAAGTTGTCGCGGGCATAGAACTTACCTACGCCTGCATCGAACGAGCCGACGACCGGGTGCGGGTCCATTTTTGGGCTATTGCTGTCGAGCCAATAAATCGTCCAAAGCCGCGACTGTGGATCGAACAAGCGTACTGCCATACCCTCGAAAGGCTTGCCGTCGAACTCCGCCGTATAACGTTCGACATTGGCTTTGCCGAGCAGGGCTTTGCGCAATTGCAGTCGGGACGAAAACTCGTCCCACTCCTGGCAGCCGACGAGCCGATCCCTGAGCTTGCGATTTCTGACTTCCCATGAACCGACCAGGAAGTCGAAGTCGTTCTGACTGGATGTGGGAGAGGCGACTGGGAATTGGAATGGCATGGCAGATTTTCCTTCTCGTGATGGGTGCAGAGGTTAATGCCTCTCAGGCAAAACGCGCACTGGCTGAAAAGACAATAAATGGTTGTTTTCAGCCAATGATGGCAGTGCGATTTGGCGCCGCGGCTGCCACCTCTATATGCTGATCGGCTCCCAGAGCGGTCTTTTGGTTGCCAGCCATGTCCGACTTTATCGAGGTCTATCCCGAAGCGTTGTCCGGCGCGATGTGCGCCGCGATCATCTCGCGATTCCTTGCCAGTCCTCATCAACTGCCGGGTCGTGTTGGCGGAGGGGTCGATCCGGCTCTGAAGAACAGCCGCGACATCACAATTTCCCAACATGCCGAATGGCGCGACATTGAGCAGGCGCTCAATGGCGCAATGATCGGCGCCTTCTGTGCCTATTTGCGGCGATATCCGCAAGTACTGGTATCGCCACTGGCGTTGGGTTGGCGCGACCCTGTGAGCGGCACCGAGCGGATGCTGCAGGCGGACGATGTGCAACGCATGGATGAAGAGCAACTTGTAAACATCGTGCGCTATGCGTTTCGGCCGGGCAGCATCAATGTGCAGGGTTACAACCGTGACAGCGGCGGTTATCCGTACTGGCACTGCGAGCAATATCCTCGCGATCAACAGTGCGAAGCTTTGCACCGCGTATTGCTCTGGACCTTGTATCTCAACGATGGCTTCGATGAGGGCGAAACCGAATTCCTGTTTCAGCAGCGCAAGATTCACCCGCAGACCGGCGCGCTGCTGATCGCACCGGCGGCATTTACACACACCCACCGCGGCAATCGTCCGCGCGGCGGCGACAAGTACATTGCGACCTCGTGGATCCTGTTTCGGCGTGCCGAGGATTTGTTCGTCGGCGGCTGACGGATGTTGACGCGTGACAAGTGTCACGTTATCCACCCTGACTTCAGTCACTACGCTTGCTCGAGACATGCTTTTAAGCTTGTTTCACCCGAAGTAGTGGCGAGGTGGCTATGAAATTGGCGACGGTCGTCTTGGTTGGGTTTGCGACGATGGCCAATGCGCAGACCGAGTCTGGAACAACGCAAATTGCTGCCGAGGTGCGTGATCGACAGCTAGGCGAAATAGCCGGTGAACCTGAGCGTGTAGCGCAGGTCGCCGCCAATTGGCTGGCGACTTGCAAAGCCTCGCCCAATGGCGACAGTTGTTACCAGGCTGCCTATGCCAGCTATTTGGCAGCAAGTTTGCAACTGCAAGATAAGGATCGTGCCGCCGGCCATATCGTAGCTTGCGCACAATCCTTAGCGAGCGTGAGTACTGATGCAACTATGAAAGCCGAGGCGGATGCGCTATTGGCTGGCTGCTATGGGCTCTCAATTGCGATCAATCCCGCCAAGGGGCGCTCGCTGGGTCCGGAGTCCGCCAGACTGTTGGACAATGCCATGAGGCTGGCGCCAGAGAATCCGCGGGTGCTGTTTCTGGCTGCCAACCGTTTGTTCAATACCCCAGAGATGTGGGGCGGCGACAAAAAGGAAGCTCGCGACTTGTTGCAACGAGCGCTACCACTGATTAAGGCCGAACAGGCGGCGCCGAATCGCCCGGCTTGGGGACTGTCGCAGATCGAGCGTATGTTGCGGCAGATGGAAGTGGAATGACGACGAGGACTCACCCGGTCGCAACACACGTTATTCGCCGGCTTCAAAGCCACTAGACAGCAATGTGTCGCCCGGTAAGCGGTCCAATACGTGCTGCGCCAGCACCGCGGCGTTCATCCGCAATATGCGTCCGCCGAGGGCCTGGGCATTGGTGATGTTGGACGGTATGTCGCTGGTATTGTGATAGTGCGTGCCGTACTCAGAAAAGTCGCCCTGGATACTGAGCATGGCCGGCGCGCCGCGTGCCAGAAACGGCATGTGGTCCGAGCAACAGGGCAGCAGATCCTGCACGACTCGCAGGCCTGGTGCGTAAGTCGCGGCTGCGGTCGCGAACTGAGCCAGAATGCCTTCGAACTCGGGCTCGGTTTCAATGACCACGTCGAAATCGTTGTCGATGGAAAAGCCGATCATGTCCTGATTGATCACCAGACGCGTATCGTCCAGCCGGCCGTCGAGCACCATCGACTGCGCCAAAGCGTCGCCGCCGATCAGTCCTTGTTCTTCACCCGACACGCAGGCAAACAACACGCTCCGTGCCAAAGAGCGGCTCGACATGACGTCAGCCAATTCGACAACACCTGCACAACCAGACGCATTGTCTTCGGCACCAGGTGCGGGCGATGTACTCAGAATGTTCCGATTGCGCGAATCGTAGTGACCCACGACGACAATCCACTGATCGGGAAACGTGTTGCCAATTCGAGTCGCGGTTACGTTTTGCCGAACGACGTTGTACGGGTTGAAAACGACCGAAAAACTTGGCGTCGCGACCGTATAGCCCATGGCGGTGAATTGCCCCGCGAGCCAATCGCGCGCGGCGTTGCTGTCGGTATCGTTGAAGGTCGAACGATCGAAGCTGGCGAGCGTTGAAAGACGCGAGAACCAGCGGCTGGTATCGACGCTATCAACGGCAGACTGCACGACCGCATCGGATTTCGCTGCTTTGCGAACATCGCTCGACAGATCGCGCAGCAGCACATTGTGCGCCTGCAGGCGGAGAAACTCCCCGCCAGGCGGTGCATAGGGCACAAAACGCATCGGTGCTTCAATGAGTGCTTGATTGCCATCGGCGGCGATGACGCGCCCCACTATCTTCGACTCGACCCCACCACAGCCGCGCTTGTGCAGCAGCAACTGATCGATGCGAACATTTTCGACCTCGCGGGAGGGCAAATCTTTGAACGCGGACGCGGAGTGCTGCGTTGTGCCGCCAAGTACCAGCTGTGAGCCCATCTCGGCGCTGAACTCCGCGCCGCTGCTTTCGATCAGCTTCGCGACGCTGTCCTGGTCCAATGAGCGAATGTCGACCACCGTCAGCGTATCGCTGTGCGATACGCCAGTTGCCATGATTCCCAAGCCAAAGAACAGAATGCGCATTCGGTAATCGTATCATCCGGGGCACCATGACTTCGCAATGCGCGTCACAACGCCGCGATCCCGGCGATGCCGCTATTCCTCCTCGTGCTTGGGCTTGTACGCCTCCATCAGCTGCTTTTGCACACTGCCCGGCACGGCCTCGAAATGACTCAACTCCAAGGAGTAACGGCCGCGGCCCCCGGTCATGGCTTTGAGTTCATTGCTATATTCGCTGATTTCGGCGAGCGGCACTTGCGCTTTGACAATCAGCTCGCCGCCACGTGCGGAGTCGGTGCCGTTGATACGCGCTCGTTTGGTGGCCAGGCCGCCGGTGACATCGCCCATATGATCGGACGGTACCGTGACATCGAGATTCACGATCGGCTCAAGCACCAGCGGACGCGCTCTGCTCAGTGCGTCGAGAAATGCACGTTTGCCGGCGCTGACGAATGCCACTTCCTTGGAATCGACCGGATGATGCTTGCCGTCATAGACGATGACGCGTACGTCGTGGATCGCGTAGCCGGCCACAGCACCGGTTTCCAGAACCTGGCGCACGCCTTTTTCAATCGCCGGTAAAAACTGCCCCGGAATCGTGCCGCCTTTGACTTCATCCACGAACTCGAAACCGGTTCCACGCGGCAGCGGTTCGACACGCAGGAACACCTCACCGAACTGGCCAGCTCCACCGGTTTGTTTCTTGTGCCGATGATGGCCATCCGCATTGGCTGAAATCGTCTCGCGATAAGCAATGCGTGGTGGGCGCGTGGTCACCTCAACGCCGTAGCGATCCCTCATGCGTTCGAGCATCACGCGCAAATGCAATTCGCCTAATCCGCGAATCACGGTTTCGTTCAGTTCCTTGTGGTGCTCGATGCGAAAACAGGGATCTTCCTCGTGCAGCTTGTGCAGCGCGTTCGATAGCTTCTGCTCCTGGCCACGCGTGGCTGGCTCGATGGCCAGGCCGAACATGGGTTGCGGAAAGTCGATTGGTTTCAGGTGGATCCGATCTTCATCGTGGCTATCGTGCAGCACCGCATCAAAGTGAATTTCCTCGACCTTCGCAACCCCTGCTATATCGCCGGGCACGGCTTCGTCGATTTCGCTGTGTTCCTTGCCTTTGATCTTGAACAAGTGCCCAACTTTGAACGGTTTCTTGCCATCGTCGACGAAAAGTTGTGTGTCCTTACGTACGGTGCCTTGATAGAGCCGAAAGACACTGAGTTTGCCGACGAAAGGATCGTTGATGATCTTGAAGACATCGGCGACGACGTGTTTTTTCGGATCCGGCTCGGTGCGAAAGGACTCTTCGCCTTGCACGAAAAGCGGCGGATTCGCTTCGCTCGGGTTCGGCATCAGCTTTTCGAACAGGTCCAAGAGCTCTTTGACGCCAGCACCGGTGCGCGCCGATACGAAACAAATCGGCACCAGGTGGCCCTCACGCAAACACTGCTCGAAAGCATCGTGCAACTCTTGCCCGGACAAACCCGCTTCACCCTCTTCGAGATAATGGCCCATGACATCTTCGTTGATCTCGACCACTTGATCGATGATCCGCTGATGTGCGTCGGTCACGTTGCCAAAGTCGGATTCGCCGCTGGGCTTGAAAAAACAATCGACCACACTCGCACGACCTTTGGCAGGCAGGTTGATCGGCAGACATTCGTTGCCGAAGCTGTCGCGCAACTGCTCAACGAGCAGTTCCAGCTCGGTCTCGTCGACGTCCATCTTGTTGACGATCAACAACCGACACAAACGCCGCGCTTTGGCGTACTCCATCAAACGTACCGTCGAGAACTCGATTCCATGCGCTGCGTTGACGACGACCGCACAAGTTTCTACAGCTGCCAGTGCCGAGAGCGTAGGTCCGCGAAAGTCCGGGTAACCGGGGGTATCGATCAAATTGACATGAATCCCGCCGTGATCAATCGACGCAATTGCCGTGTTCAGCGAATGCTGGCGGGCTTTCTCCATCGGGTCGTAATCGGAAACCGTGCTGCCACGCTCGATGCTGCCGGCCGCATTGATCGTGCCGCCGGCGAGCAACAACGCCTCGAACAATGTGGTTTTGCCGGCACCGGCATGGCCAGTTAAGGCGACGTTGCGAATGTCCTTCGTGGCATAACTTGGCATCGTCTCTATCTCCCTTCCGTCAAGGTTCGCAATTCCGACACGCATCTGCCATACACCGGACACTACGCTCTGCGCACGCGAAGAAAAAGCGCAGCATGTGCTGCGGCGCAGCAGGCTTTCAAATGTGCGTGACGGCAGCGCACGGCGCCAGTGGCGTTGTGTTCGGCATGAAGCTGCAACGACGGCGCACGGCGTCGCGCTATGGTTACGTGCTCTGTCTATGGAACGCTCAAATGATCGATCTTATCTCCGACACGGTTACCCGCCCGACGCTGCCGATGCTTGAAGCCATGGCTGCCGCACCGGTAGGCGACGATGTGTTCAACGAAGATCCCACAGCACACGCATTGCAGGCCCATGCCGCGCAGCTGTTCGGGCATGAGGCAGCGCTGTTTATGCCCTCCGGGGTCATGAGCAATCAGATTGCAATCAAAGCGCACACCCAGCCGATGGATGAGCTGATCTGCTCAGATATGGCACACGTTTATCGCTACGAAAACGGCGGTTATGCCGTGCACTCGCAAATTGCGGTTCACCCGGTCAGCGCCGATCGCGGCATCTTGCGCGCCGATCACGTCGCTGCCGCGATCAAACCCAAGGCCGACTGGCTGCCGCGTTCGCGGCTCGTCGTCATCGAGAACACAGTGAATGCTGCGGGCGGCGCCGTCCAGCGCCTGGAGACAGCCTGTGCGATTTCCAAGCTCTGCCGGGAGCGCGAGCTGAAACTGCATCTCGATGGCGCACGGTTGTTCAACGCGCTGGCCGTCACGGGCGATGCGCCGCACAAATGGGGGGAACTGTGCGACAGCCTCTCGATCTGCTTGTCCAAGGGTCTGGGCGCTCCCGTCGGATCATTGCTGATCGGATCGGCACCGTTCATTGCAAAGGCTCGCCGCCTGCGCAAGGGTTTCGGCGGCGGCATGCGCCAGATCGGTGGACTTGCCGCGGCTGGATTGTACGCGCTGCAAAATCACATTCAACGCCTGACCATCGATCATGTACACGCCCAACAACTTGCTACGGCACTCAGCGACTGCCCGATGGTTGCTGAGATTCAGCCGGTCGAGACGAACATCGTCATTTTTGAGGTGCAGGCACCTGAGACGGCTGCGACCTTCCTGGGGCGGCTGCTTGAAAACGGGATCCGCGGTTCAGCGTTTGGCCCGACGACCGTGCGTTTAGTGACCCATCTGGATGCGTCGGCGGCGCAGATCCAGCGTGCCTGTGAGGTCATTCGGACGGGACTTTGACAAATGTTTTTCGCGGATTGGAGAAGGGGCCAGGTCCTGACAGTTTTGGCGGAGCACCCTTCTTTTTCGTTTCTGAAGTCGACAGTTCGCTCAGTGAGCCACCAGCGCCGGACGGTCTGAGGCGATGCCTCGCCAGGCTATAAATTCGAGAGCACATCGGACTACCCGGTTCGTTTGTGTGTAGCTTAAGTCGGGAGAACCCGCCTTCGGTGCCTATACTGAATCCATGACCGATGTTACCTCTCCTCGTTTGCGATTGGCCGGAGCGTTTGGCGCTGCGGGGTTGCTGTTGCTCATCGTTGCCGCGCTGGAACCAGCCCCGATTGCGTTTTTGTTGTGGCCGGCCATCTGGTTCACCTTGGTCGCCAGACTCGGACTGGCTGATCTGTGGGCGAAGCCTTTCGTGCAGGGTGAACGGCTGCCGCGGTTAGGACTCGGGTTGGCGCTGATCAGCTTCTTCGGCGCTGCGCTTCAAGTCGTGTTTGGGCCAGTTCTGGCGACCATTGGCTCGGTGGCCTCTTTTTTGCTGATGGCAGCGCTTCTGGTCGCTGCGATCTTCGTCCAGTGGCGCTTTTGGCCGATGCCGGTGCTGCTGATTGCGTCGCGCCTGCCTGATCCAGGCGAGAACCGGTCACTCTGGCAACGTTTGACGGCGCGGGTTGGCGATCTTTGCGACGATCGCGAAGCGTTTTTCCGCAATGGTTTGGCGGTGAGCATGACGCTACTGGCCGCACTGCTGACGCCGATGGTGATGCATCGATTCGTTGACTCGGCCTGGATTCGCGTTGTTTTCACGATCGGCGTGGCGCTGGGTGCGGTCGAGTTGGCGATGCGCAAGACCTTGGCGCAACGCGACAGGCCGCGTGTGGTGCGCGATGTGCCGTCATTTCTGCTGGACGGCAACGTGGCGCAGTCGCTGCCCGAACTGCCAGCCGAGACGTTACCCTCGCCTGACGACGACCTGCTCAGCGCCGCGCGACACGGCGACGCCAAAGGCGTGAAGAACGCGCTGGCGATGGGCGCTAATCCGAATGCGCTGCCACCGTTGCATGCGGCCGATCAGCGTTCGCCATTGGTCATCGCAGCGACCATGCCGGACTTGAGTGCATTACGCGCGTTGATTGCCGACGGTGCCGATGTCAATCTCGCTGCCAATGGTACGACGCCACTATTGGCGGCCACCAAAGACAGTTACGACGGTCGCGCTGAAGCGGTGATGACGCTGATCTCGAACGGTGCCGACGTGACGCTGACCGACGCTGCCGGCAATTCCCCCTTGCATTTTGCTGCACTGACACGCGATCCCGGCGTGGCACAGGTATTGATCGATGCCGGCGCACAGATCAACGCGATCAATCGCGAGGGTATGACACCTCTGGCGCTGGCTGCCGAAGCCGCCAATTGGTCTGTGCTCGAGTTCCTGCTCAAGTGCGGCGCGCGTGCCGAAGTGGCTGGAGCAACCTCGGCTCTGTTGTTCGCGGCGGCTGTCGATGGTGATGATCCTCGCGGCGTTAAGGCACTCCTGAAGGCCAAAGCCAAGGTCGACAGCCGAGGTCCGAACGGGCGAACTGCGTTGATGGTCGCGGCGCTCGCCGATAACGCGGAGATCGTCGACGTCTTGATTGCGGCAGGGGCGCCCATCGGCGCAACCGACGACTCCCGGCGCAGTGCGCTGACGGAGGCTGCACGGTCAGGCGCGAATCGAGTCCTGCAGCGGTTGTTTCTGCATAAGCTCAGTGCGGAAGGTGTAGATGCGGAGGGACGGACCGCGTTACATCTGGCAGCTGGCGCTGCAAACTCGAACGCCGACACAGTCCGCTTGTTGGTCGAAATGGGTGCAGATGTCGATGTCATCGACCATCAAGGGCGACGCGCGGTGGATGTGGCCGCGGCTGCGGGACGTTGGCCGCAGGTCATGGCGCTCGACCCGCATTACGCGGTTCCAAGTGCGCACCGCAGCGAGGACCCGGCGATCGCACAGAACATCCGACCAGATATCCCGGGTGAACTGCTGGTCCGGGCCGCGGTTCAAGGTCGGTTCCCGTTGTTTCAGGAGCTTCTCGCCGCACCTGGTATTTCGCTGACGCAAATCGCTCAGGCTCTGGCTGCGGCGTCGGCGCACAACGACCAACGTTATCTCGACGCCTTAAGTGTGCTGAATATCGACCTGTTTGCGGCGCCGGACGAACCGAGTGTGTTTTCCAGGCTATGCGCCCACGAACCGATACCATGGACGTATCTGCAAGCTCTTGCTGAGCGCGCCACCGGCAATCCGTGGTCGGCGCTGATGAATTTGCACGTGCACTCGGGCGATACGGCGAAGCTGCTCGCCTTGATCGATACGCTTGCAACACGGCGCGAATGGCTGGCGACCGACAGTGAACCCAATCTCTCAGGTGTGCTGCATTGGCCGTTAGCGGCGATCGACCGTCTGCTCAGAGCGGGTGCTGATCCGAACACGGTCGATGCGCAGGGCAATCCACTGCTGATTCAATTGGCCGCCACCAGGCGTGCCGATGCGCGCGAACTCGCCCCAGTACTGATTCGAGCCGGCGCCGACCCGGCCCGGCGCGCGCGCGATGGCAGCACGGCATCGGGTGTTGCGCGCTACAACGGCCAGTTTGAATTGGCGCAATTGCTCGATTGGCCGGCCGGCGCCCACCCGGGCACGCTACTCGATGGACGGGCTTTGGCGACGGCGGGCAAGCGTGGCGATCTGGCGACAATTGATCGATTGCTGGCACTGGGGATTGATGTCGATGCAGGGGATGAAGACGGCAATTCGGCGTTGATCCACGCGGCGGGTAAGGGGCAGATCGAGCTGATGCGCGCGTTGATCGAACGTGGCGCGAGTCTTGGTGCGCCTTCCAAACGCGGCATCACACCGCTGGGTGCGGCAGTGCTTGCTGGGCAAGTTGAAGTGGTGGAGTTCCTGCATCTTCGGGGCGTCTCCCTGGAAAGCCCGATCGCCGGACGATTCACTGCACTGGGCCTCGCGGCGGGTTGTTTACGCACCCCCATGATCGATCTGCTGCTGGCACGCGGCGCGAGCGTCGATGGTGGCGACGAGACGCCGCTCTGGGCGGTGATACGTCAAGTTCTTGACGCGTCGAGACCGCAACCGCTGGTGCAATCGGCGCTCGAACGCCTCCTGGTTGCTGGCGCGAATACGGAACAACCCAGCGGGGCATTCACTCCGTTGTTGTTCCTGGTCGGTGCCGGATTGTCCGATGTCGCATGCCGCGACGATGCACGTCTCAAGCCAGCGCTGCTGGCGCTGCTGGCCGCCGGAGCCAATGCCAATTCAGTCGATTCCGTGGGTCGTACGCCGCTGCACTGGGTGTGTCGTCATGGTTTGATCCAATGCGGCAATGCGCTGATCGAACATGGCGCAGATCCGCGAATTGTGGACGATGAGCGAAAGTTGCCGCTCGACTTGTTGTCGCCACGCCATCGTATTCACCTGGGTCCCGTGTTGCGCCAGGCTGCTGAGGCATGGAACCGGCAGAAGGGACGGGGCTGACAGCATCTGCCCCGTATTCCAGACTTCGTGAATTGTCTGACGTCGCCGTCACGAAGCTCACAGTTGGGTTCAGAGGCGAAGTAGACTTTGTGCAGCGGATTTCAAGGGGGCGTTCTTATGGTCAATCGCGGCAGCATTGCGGCGGCGGCGGTCATCCTGGCGTTGTCGAATTCCTCGGCATTTGCGGCGCCGACATTGACGTCTGTTGTCGGTTCGCCGAGCGAAATTTTTGTCGGCCAGCTGGCTAACTTTACGGTCGAGGTTCTCAGCAATGGTGCTGGATCACCCACCGGCAATGTCATCTTGGCAACGGGCCTTCCAGACGAAAGCTGCATCGCGACCTTAGTGTCCAGTGGCACGGATGCTGCCACGGGTAGTTGCAGTTTCACGCCTTCCTTCAGCTCCATCCCCGCCGGCATTCGCGGCGTGGTAGCCGCTTACAACGGCGCGCCGGGGTTCGATCCTTCATCCGCTACGGCGCAGTACATCGTCAATACCGCTGTAACGACGACGACGCACGTGGCACCCCCAACGGCATCGCCACAGTCCGTGGTTTCGATCATCGTCAACACAACGGTGGATGCGCCGGGCGGAGGCACACCATCTGGTGTAACCGAAGTCACGGCGACTGGACCTACGGAAACCAGGCGTTGTTTCGTGCAATCGCCAGCGACCTCATGCGACATCGTGTTTCTGGCCCCGGGCGCATACGATGTTGTGGCGCAGTTCCTGGGTAACCCGGACCATACGATGTCGATGTCGTCGCCTACCACGTTGACGGTTTTCTCTGGATTTCCGGCCAATGACTGTAACTACATCGGACCGGGCCTGGGTAGTTGGAGCAATCCATCGCATTGGAGCTGCGGCGTCGCGCCTGGGGCCAATGATCGAGCGACGATCAATGGCGGTCCTGAGGTCCTGTACGATGTTTCAGTCGGTGGCACTGTCGGCGAGATCGTCATTGGTGATGCCACACTTTCCATCGAACAGAATCTCACCATCGGCCATGCGTTACGTCTGCTTGATGGCACGATCGGTATCGGGCCTTCGACCACGTTGACGGTGCCGACGAATTCGAGTGTGGAGATACTTGCGGCCAACTTTTCGATGTCCATCGAAGGTACGCTGACCATGGCCGGCACCTGGAGCTTTCAGGGTGGTAACGCGAACTTCAATTTGGGCAGCTTCAATGTCAGCCCAACGGGTCGCCTTGTAGTGCGCGGAGGACCACAGATCTTCGACACCGCAGATGCCGGATCGCTGAACATCGACGGCAAACTGCTGGCGCTTGGCGACACGACCTTCAACATCCCTGGTGCCGACAATGGTCTTCTACACGTTGCCGCAGCGTCGACCCTGCGCATCACGCAACCCAGAGCGCTTGGGAGTCTGCTTTCACTCAAAGGCCGCGCCGGCACTTACTGGTTCCAAACTGGAGCCACCAGCACCCTTCTCTCCGCGCCGGAACGCGGCATTGGTCTGCACGCAGAAGGGGCGGGCACGCGTGTGGTGCTGCCAACGTGGGCAACTCCGCGCGAGTTGTCGCGGTTCACAGCATCGGCCAATGCTGTCGTCGACCTTAGCGGATCTGTCGTGGTGCTTCACCGATATGGGCTCACAACCTCGGCTCGAGTGAATGGTAACGGCGGCGTTCGATCGATCGCGGTAGCTGGGAACGATGCGTTCTTCAGTAGCGTTGGATCCACGACCTACGACAATATTCACCTCCAGGTCTATCGGGAGCACGAAGTTCGCAGTGAGCAGCTGTTCGATGCCGGCGCGCAACTGACCATTCTTCCCAGTGGCCAACTGACCGTGGCCGCAGACAGCGGGACATTGGATTTTGCCTGCGAGCTGCCGGCTTCATGCGCAACCACTGTGACCGTCGGTGGCATTCTGCGACTGACGGAGCCTAATTTGGTTCGGTTGCGCCCCGACATCGACCTCCTGGTCAATGACCTGTTTTCCGCCCTGGTCAACGTTCAATTCGGCGGCCTGCAGGTTGACGATGATGTGCTGCTCGCCAACGGTTCCATCCAGATTCTGAATGCATCAACCCTGTCCGTGGGTGGTGGATTCGTGCAGAGTTCCGGCGAACTGCGGATCAGCGATTCGGCGAGTCTGACGACGGCGTCGGCCTTGCAGCAATCCAACGGCAGCATATTTCTGGATGGCACCATTACAGGAGCGCTTACGCAAACCGGAGGTGAGTTGCAAGTTGGACTCGCGGCGTCGATCACCGGGGCTTATCAGCAGGGTTCTGCTGGCGTGCTGGCTGTGCCTTTGTTGCCCATGTTCTCGGCGGAGAAAGGACCGACGTGTGGGCAGGCCAGGCAACTGCTCGCCGGCCCGGGCCTGACGCTCAATGGCAGTCTGCGCGTGATGCCCAGCAGCTGTTCCGTCGCCAACGGCACAGGGCCTTTCACAGTGGTCGATGGACCAGCGGGTTTTGCTCAGGTTCCTGCACTCATCGGGAATCCGAATGCGGCATTCGCATTGCAGCTGACGGGCGATGATCTGCTCTATGCCGAACAAGTCACTGCGACCTGCACCTGGAACGTCAACGGTGCGGGTGCGTGGAACGTCCCTGCGAATTGGAATGGTTGTTCCACCGGTTCTGGCACGCCGGCGGGTACGCCTGGCGCTGCCGATACCGCGGTGGTCAGTGCATCAACGCCGCTCGCGAACGTCGCACTGGGTGGAAACCGCACCGTGAACAATCTGACCATCGAAGCTGGGACGATCGGTGGCAACGGAGATCTTGAAGTTGCTGGCACATTGACCTGGCTTGGCGGGGAATTGGCTGGCGTCTCACCGAGCAGCGACGAGCTGATACTCTTGGCAGGCGCAACCGCAACGCTCGGCGGCGGCGTCAAGACATTGCGCGCACGGTCTTGGGTGAACTCTGGGGACGTCCTGTGGACCGGCGGCAACATTGTGGTTGCCGCAGATGCTCAAATTGCAAACCCGGGCATATTCAGAGCAAGTATCGACGGCCTATCCACCATCTCGGGCGACGGCGCGCCGCTCATCCTTTTCGATAACGCCGGCACGTTCAATAAACTGGGCGGAGGTCTCGCCGTGATTACGGCGAATGTTCCCTTTCAAAATTCGGGACAAGTCAATGTCATTGAAGGGCGACTGGAGATCAGCGGCGGCGGCATCGACAGTGGATCTCACAACGTGGCGCCCGGTGGCGAGCTGCAATTTGATCTTCCCGTATCGGTGACCCGAACGATGACTGGCCCGTTGCCGATCAGTGGCGATGGATTCTGGATTAAGTCCGGCGCAGGTTCCCTGATCTTCACCGGCGGCTACGCCCATCCGGGACCGGTCGAACTTTTGGGCGGTGTGGTGGAATTTTCGACGACCGGAGCTTCCGTCGAACTCGTTGATGTCCTGCTCGAAAGCGCCCAAATCAGTGGCGAGGATGACATCAATTTAACCGGAACACTGCTTTGGAATGGCGGCGAAATCACAGCAACCCTGGGCACAGCGTTGTTCCGTGTTGCCGTTGGTTCGGCGCTGAATATGATTCGGCAGTCGCCCGCACAACGTATTTTGCGCAATCGCACCATTGAGGTTGCGGGCGCGATGGACATCAATGAAACCACGCTACTGCTAGACGGCAGCGCCAGAGTAGATGTGATCGGCGGATTGAACCTCAACGGCTCTTCGCTCGAAGCTGCCCGAATTCAGTGCCTGGTTGCACCACCTTGTGGCGCTGTGGTGGTTCAGGCCGCAGGTATTCTGGGTAGCAGCTCGACCGGCAGCAACTCGCTGGGTGCCGGCTTCAATCTCCAGCTCGATGGCACGCTCAACGTCGATGCTGGCCAGTTGCTGCTGGAAAGCAACTTGCTAAGCTCAGCAGGATCGATCATCGATATCGCTGCTGGCGCCACGTTGAGCCGTAGCACTGTGTTGGTGTTCAACAATGGGACGTTGCGCGGATCCGGAACGATCGGCGCCGATCTCGATGTTGGGCAGGTGGAAATCCGCCCCGGCACCAGCCCAGGCATCTTGACGGTACAGGGAGATTTCACTGCCCAGCCGACGACTCGGTTCATCATGCAGGCCAGCGGTACGGTGGCGGGGATGGAGTACGACCGTCTCACAATCAATGGCAATGTAACACTCGCAGGTACGCTGGACGCACTCGCGCTGAGCTTTACGCCAACGCCGACCGATGTCTTCGACTTCATTACCTACAGCGGCAGCCGCAGCGGTGCGGTTGCCCTGGGCAGCAACGATTTTCCGGGATTCGTGTTGACCAACATCCCGAACGCTGTGCGCCTGGCGGCTGCTCAGAGCACATTCGTGGTAGATCGCAGCGACGATGATTCATCTCCTGCGGCCCAGGCGTGTACGGCGGCATTGAACGATTGCACGCTTCGAGGAGCCATGGCGGGTGCGGTGTTGTTTGGTCCGGGGGCAGACATCGAATTCAATATCCCTGGAGCTGGGCCGCACGTCATTACGCCTGGCAGCGCGTTGCCAATGTTACCGAACAACATCCGGTTCGACGGAAATTCCCAGCCCGGTTCAGTGCCTAATTCGGAACTTGGCTTCGGGCCGCTCAATATGGTTATCCAGATTGAGATCGACGGTTCGCTGACCGGTGCTGGCACTGATGGATTGGTATTCGCGCTGGGCGGTGGGCCGAGTCGCGTGGAGGGAATTGCCGTCCACAGCTTTTCCGGGGCCCAAATTGTCGGTAGTGGCGCACCTGAAAACGTCCTGTTCGTATTCGGCAATCTGATCGGGCTACGCGCCGACGGCACGACCGTCGGTAGTGCGCAAGCGGTCGGCGTGCGCTCGGTCGGCGACGTTGTTGTTGGCGATCCGGTGCGTGCGCCGATGTCACGCAACGTACTTGCAGGCTTCTCTGAGCAGGCGCTGGAGTTGACCAGCGGCAATGCTCTACAAGCGGAGCTCAACTATATCGGGACCGATCGGACCGGGACTGTGAGCTTCGCGGCAAATGGTCGGCGTGGTTTGTACGCTGAGGTTTCAGGGCCCGCCAGTACGGGGCTGTACTTGCGCAACAACGTGATCAGTGGTCATGACGAAGATGCCGTGCGGCTGCAGTGCGTTGTTGTTGGCAGTGCGTGCTTCGACCTGGGCGCCGCTATCTTCGCCAATCGCATCGGTACCAGCGCCTCCGGACTGTCTGCGTTGCCCAACGGCGGCAACGGTGTCCACATTTCCGGCCTGGTCGATTCGCAAGTTGATATCGGCCTGGCGGTTGGCGACCCGATTGGCAATCAGATTCGTTTCAACGGCGGCAATGGCGTGCTGTTCACGAATGCGGCTGGCAATGTCGGCAGGGTCGCCGTTTTTGGCCCCAACCTGATCAACAGCAACGGCGGATTGGCCCTTGATCTGGCGGGCGATGGGCGAACGGCCAACGACGCTGGCGATGCCGACATCGGGCCGAATGATCTGCAGAACTTTCCCGTGTTTTCTGCCTTCAGTATCAACACCTCGCCCGATCCCGATCAGGTCGATGTCACGTTAACGCTGGACACGCCAGCGCTATCGGCCCCTAATAATTACCCGATCCGGATCGATGTTTTTGTTGCCGAAGGTGATGAGCTGGGCGCGTACCTGGGCAGTGGAACGCTGGTGCCGCCGACCGTCGACAGGGGTCCGATCGGCGGAAGTTTCAACTTCAATATCCCGAGTGGCGTGACGTTAACCGACGACAGCGTGTTGGTTGCGATCGCCACAGATGCACAGGGTCGCTCCTCTGAGCTGTCGCACTACGCAACGACCACAGTCATCGTTGCCGATACGCCGGACCCCACTTTTGCTGGCGATCCATACAACGTGACTGTAGAAGTTGTGCCAGACGCTCCTTCGCCATTTACCACGGCTGGTGCTTTGACCATCAACGATGGTCGTGGTGGTAGTTGCGTCGCGCCGCTGGCGCCGCTGTCAGGCGCCGGATCAGCTGGCACCTGTACCTTGACAAGCGTTGGCGCGCCCGGGCTGATCACGCTGACTGCGGCGTTTAATGGCAGCAGTACTGCGTTTGTCAACTCCAGTGGCACGGCCACCCACACGATCGCCGGGCCATTGCCGACAACGACAACGATTGCCAATGTTGCGCCTGAGCCCAGCATTGTCGGACAGCCTTACACGGTGACAGTCGCTGTCACCGACGGCGCGATGCCGGTGGCCACGGGCTTGGTGGAAGTGCGCCAGCTGACCGACAACCAGACATGTACCATCAATCTTGCCAGTGCCAATAGTTGCC
Source organism: Lysobacterales bacterium (assembly GCA_022844165.1). Taxonomy (GTDB): domain Bacteria; phylum Pseudomonadota; class Gammaproteobacteria; order Xanthomonadales; family SZUA-5; genus JALHMH01. The sequence continues at coordinate 24,815 of JALHMH010000021.1, read as the reverse complement.
AGTTGTCGTCCAGTCTGGCGATCACAACCGCGGTGCAAGCCCGTTTCCTAGGCACGCCTTTGTTGGCCAGCAGTCAATCAGCGACGCAAGCGCACGCTGTGAACCCCGCTGCCACTCAAATCACGATCGTTGCAGACACGCCAGATCCTTCGGCGCTGAATGAGCCAATCACTGTGACCACGGCACTGGCTGTTGTTACCCCCGGCGCCGGCACGCCCACGGGCGAGATCTTCATCACGGATGGCGTCGGCAGTTGTAGCGCGTTCTTACCGGCATTGAGTTGCAGCTTTGTACCGAAGAATGCCGGAGTCTTTGATCTGCAGGCACGTTACCTGGGAGACGCGAACTTCTTGCCGTCGACCGATCTGGAACCCCACACGGTCAGTGCATCCAATGCCGATCTGGCGATTGTCAAACGCAACGGTTTGCGTCTGCTGCCCGGCGGAAGCCAGGTCACCTACGTCATTCTGGTGACAAACAATGGTCCACAACCCGTGACCAACGCGCGCATAACGGATATCCTGCCAGCGCAGTTGAGCGCAGCCACATGGACATGTGGCGTCAACGGCAACGGTTCGTGTCCCGCCAGTGGCACGGGTTCGATTGACGTGTTGGTGAGTCTGGCGAGCGGTTCGCAGGCGACGTTTACGTTGACTGCTGCGGTGCAACTGACACCTGAGCAGATCGTGGCCAATACAGCTGCAGTGCAACCGCCGCCAAACGTACCGGATCCCAGTCTGGTCAACAACGAAAGCACAGACGTCGATACAATCGGCGTATTCGGCGAAGGTTTCGAGTCGGAAAACGAATGACCGAACAAAACACACCTCCCAATAGCACCACAACGCGCCTGATCACGCCAGCAGAAGAGCGTGTGCGGCGCGAGCCGGCGTGTGTGGTTGTCGTGGCCGGTGCGCAACTTGGCCTGGAGGCGCGAGTCGACGACAATCCTCTGGTGATCGGACGGGCTGAGGACTGTGGCCTTGCATTGAGCGACTCATCCGTTTCGCGGCGGCATTGCCGAATTGCCAGAGATGGCGATGGGTACACGGTCGAGGATCTGGGTTCGACAAATCACACTTTCGTCAACGGTGAGCAAATCACCAAGTTTGGGTTGCGCGATGGCGATCGTTTGCGCGTTGGTCACTGCGAGCTCAAATTTTTCGGTGAAGGCAGTGCCGAGGCCACCTATCACCGGGAATTGCTGAATCACGCGGTGTTTGATGGCCTCACCGGTTTTTACAATCGGCGCCAGTCGCGTGAGATGTTGGAACATGCATTTGACCGCGGTCGACGCGAGCCAGGACGGCTGCGCGTCATGCTGCTCGATCTTGACCACTTCAAGAAAGTCAACGATATCCATGGGCATTTGGCCGGAGATCGTGTGCTGGCCGGCTTCTCCGCAGTCGTCAAAGAGTGCCTGAGCACTGAAATGGTGGGTGGTCGGCTCGGTGGTGAAGAGTTTCTGGTGTTTTCCCAGGCATCCGATCACGACAAGTTTATGGCGCTTGCCGAACGGATCCGAGCTGATCTGCAGGCGACCGCCTTACCGATCGACGACGGGAAGGCGCTCAATCTAACCGTCAGCATCGGTGTCGCGGCTCAGACACAGGAGATGCGCAGCACGGCCGAATTGCTGAGAATCGCTGATCAGGCGCTGTACGATGCCAAAGGGCGTGGCAGGAACCGGGTCGTGGATGCGGCAAAACCGCCGCCGGCCTGAGCAACTTAGGCGCTCATACTCTTCAAGCGATAAACCAAGTCGAGCGCCTGCTTTGCCGATAGCGTGTCTGGGTCGATGTCCTGCAATGCCACCACAACCGCAGATGGCGGTGCTGCGAAGAGGTCGAATTGGGCAGGAACTGTCGCTGCCTGGGGCGAAACGCGATGTCCGGCCTCAAGCGCACGCAGCGTATCGCGAGCCCGCTTGAGCACAGTCTGCGGAAGCCCCGCCAACGCGGCAACCTGCAAGCCAAAACTGCGATTCGCCGGACCCGGCTTGACCGCGTGCAAGAAGACCAACGAGTGACCATGTTCGATAGCGTCCAGATGCACGTTTGCAACGGCCGGCACTTCGTCGGCGAGCTCGGTTAGTTCGAAGTAATGCGTGGCAAACAGCGTGAAAGCGCGGTTGCGCTGCGCAAGTTCGACTGCGCAGGCGCGCGCGATTGCTAGTCCATCGTAAGTGCTCGTTCCGCGGCCGATCTCATCCATCAACACCAGACTCTGCGCGGTGGCGTTGTGCAAAATGCGTGCGGTCTCGCTCATTTCGACCATAAAGGTCGACTGCCCTCGCGCTAGGTCGTCGCCAGCGCCGATGCGGGTAAAAATACGATCGATCGGTCCAATGTACGCGAGCGTCGCCGGCACGTGCGAACCGATATGCGCCAACAACACGATCAGTGCGTTCTGGCGCATGAATGTGCTTTTCCCGCCCATGTTCGGCCCGGTGATGATCAGCATCCGGGTTGCCGAATCCAGGCAAAGATCGTTCGGCTCAAACGCATCTTTGCGCACAATTTCGACCACCGGATGGCGGCCGCGCTCGATACGAATGCCGGGTTCATTGCCAAAATTCGGTCGCGTCCAGCGTTGACGCTCTGCGATGCGTGCCAGCGAGGCAATCGCATCGAGATGCGCAAGCGAATCCGAGGCTGCGCGCAACGATGGCAAAAGCTGTTGCACGTGTTCGATCAGCGACTCGTAGATTGCGCGTTCGCGCATCAGGGCGCGCTCTTTGCTCCCAAGTACCTGATCTTCGTATTTTTTGAGTTCGTCGGTGATGAAGCGCTCGGCGCCCTTTAAAGTCTGGCGCCGCGACCAGCCCGAGGGCACACGATCCAACTGCGAGCGGGTCACCTCCAGGTAATAGCCGTGCACACGGTTGTAGGCGACACGAAGATTTGCGATACCAGTAGCCTCGCGTTCGCGTGCTTCGAGTTCGATCAGGAACTGGTCGGCGCCTGCAGATAGTCGCCGGAGCTCGTCGAGTTCAGCGTCGAAACCATCGGCGATGACGCCACCATCGCGCATCAGCAGTGGCGGCTGTTCAACCAAAGCACGCGAGAGATGCGCGTGCAACGAATCGAGATCGACGAACGATCGTGCCATTGCCAGAAGTGGTGGCATGCCGTCGCGCTCTATGCAATCGCCAATGGCGGGCAACAACCCCAGTGCCCGTCGCAGGCCGGTCAGATCACGAGGTCGGGCCGAACCCAGGGCAACCCGCCCCAACATTCGTTCAACGTCGCCGATCGGAGTCAATAACTCGCGCACTCGATCGATCAAGACTGAGGTGCGCAGTGCATCAATGCCGTCAAGCCGCCCGCCCAGCGTTGCTCGGTCACGCAACGGCCTCGCCAACCACCGCCTGAGCAGCCGCGCGCCCATGCCGGTCAGGCATTCGTCAAGAACGCCGATGAGTGCGTTGTTGCGGCGGTCGGAAGCATCGTCATCGAGATCAAGATGACGACGTGTCGCCGAGTCCAGGTGAAGCGTGTCCGAACTCTGTTCTACGGCGAGTCCCGCAAGACGCAAAAGGGTGGTCTTCTGCGTGTCGCGCAGGTACTGCAGCAGCGCACCGGCAGCTCCTAAGGCGTTGCCACTTTTTTCGGCCCCAAAGCCACACAAATCCTGCACCCCAAATTGTGCCAGTAGCGCACGACGCCCGGCGTCATTGTCGAAATGCCACGGCAACATTTGCCGCACCATTCCGGCGTCGTGTGGCGTCGCGACGCCCTCTGCAATCAGTGTTTCCGCTGGATTCAAGCGCGCCAGTTCAGCGTCAAGATCGCCAATGGCGACTTGCATCAGTCGCACAATGCCTGCGCCCAGATCGAGCCACGCAAGACCGCATTCCTGGCCGTGAGCAATCGCGAGCAGCAGGTTGTCACGGCGGACGTCTACCAGACCGTCATCGACCACTGTGCCTGGAGTGACGATGCGCGTGATTCGGCGCTCGACAAGGCCCTTTGCCTCGCGCGGATCCCCAATCTGTTCGGCAATTGCCGCCGCTTCGCCAAGCTTGATAAGTTTCGCCAGATACCCATCGAGAGCATGCACCGGTACGCCGGCCATCGGTATCGGGGCGCCCGCCGACTGACCTCGTTGGGTCAACGTGATGTCGAGCAAGTTTGCTGCGCGTTTGGCATCGTCGTAGAACAGCTCGTAAAAATCGCCCATACGAAACAGAAGCAGCAAATCAGGCTGCTCGGCTTTCAGCGCGAAGTACTGGCGCATCAGGGGCGTATGGTCGGTGGTATCGGTCACGGCAGTCGCTTGGGAGATTTAGAGCGAAGCATACGCGGCTGACGAAGGGCGCTTGCGGATCCGAACCCCTGACGCGACGTTCAGAAAAACGCTAGGCTTCACGCCTGGACCAATCAAACGGGGCGAGACGATGTTCGATAAGTTTGCACGTAGTTGGGACCTCATCAAGGCCAGCGCGTCAGTTCTTCAGAAAGATCGAGAGCTGCTGGTTTTCCCGGCGGTGTCGTCTGTCGCAGCAGTTCTTGTTGCAATCAGCTTCATTCTCCCGGGCGTAATGATGTTCATGGGCCAGGGAGATTCTGTACAGGGCGGCGACGTGCCGATCGGTTTTTGGGTTTGGCTGTTTGCTTTTTACCTCGTCCAGTACTTCGTCATATTTTTCTTTAATACGGCGCTGATCGGAGCAGCTTCGATCCGCCTGGAAGGTGGAGATCCAACGGTTGCCGATGGCTTCCGCATTGCATGGGCGCGCGTCGGCCAAATTTTAGGTTACGCGGTCATCGCTGCGACGGTAGGTCTCATTTTGCGGGCAATCGAAGAACGCGCTGGCTGGCTGGGCAAGATTGTGGTCGGACTCATCGGCGTCGCATGGACCATGGCCTCCTTTATGGTCGTGCCGGTGTTGGTTCATAAGAACGTTGGTCCGATGCAGGCAGTGAAGGAAAGCGCGGAGCTTCTGAAGAAGACCTGGGGCGAAAACGTCATTGGTCAAGGCGGCGTGGGTATTGTGTTTGGCCTGGGCTATGTGGTTCTTTGGGTCGTCTTCGGAGGACTCGCTGTCGTCGGTTTCTCCAGCGGTAGTGCGGCCCTGGGGTTCACACTCGTTGCAACCGGCGTGATTCTGACGATATTCATGGGGTTGATCCAGGCGGCCCTGCAGGGCATTTATTCCGCCGCGCTCTATCGGTATGCAACCGGGCACGTGATTGCCGAGGGCTTCTCCACGCCTTTGCTCGAGCATGCTTTCGCCACAAAGGCGAAGTAGAGCTTCGGCAAGAACGACCAACGCCCGGCGGCTTGCGCCAAGCGTAGGTTTTTTTGTTAATTGGGCGCATCGCAACAGAAATTGTTGCTGTCATCAGCCCGAATATTTCATGAGAGAACGCGGAAGATCGCAAAGAACCAGCGAGGGCCGCGTTAGTGAGGAAATGGCAGTGAACAGTCTGTTATTTTGATCGACTTCGAGTATTCCTCGCCGTTGCAACGAAATCAGGCCATTTCCTCGCGACCTCATAAAATATGCGGGTTAGCAGGCTGTTGAGAAGCAGGCTGCCAGCACGAACCATGGATGGTTCGCTCATGGATCGAGCACGCAAGTGCTTGATCCATCGAGAGCGAGTCCGGACTCGCGACTTGAGAAGCGCACCGGAAGTGCGTTTCTCAACAACGTGTTAGAGACGGCATTTCGCGCCGTGACGGCGATCACACAACCAGCAGCCACCTTGCGTTCATTGTGTGACGCAGTGCGATATTTTGATGGGCAAACTGTTGCGCTCTTCAGCGCAACCTTAGGGGGATTTGTGAAGCTGCCACGTTGGTTTGGCCCGGAAATTCAGCTGATCCTGGCTTTTTTGCTGATCAGTGGTGGACTTGGATACGCAGGATATCGGACCGGTGCGCAAGTTGAGCGTAACGGGTTGACTGTCCAGGTGGCCGGTCGGCAGCGATTGGAAATTCAGCGCGTGATGCGCTGGCTTCTGGAGGTCAGTGCGGCATCTGGAGCGGCGCGCGACTCGGCGCGCGCCGAGTTAAAACGCGACTTCGATGCAATGAACCAGATGATGGATGCACTGCGTGAGGGCGGCGATGTCAAGTTCAGCCCTGTTGTCACGATCGCCCTGGCACGCGATGCCGTGCCGGTGGCGGCCAAGGCGACGTTCGAGCAATTGGATGGGCAATGGCAGAAGTTTGCTGGTCGGATCAGCCCGCTCGTTGATACGCATCGCGCGCCGGATGACTTGCAGCTGCAAAAGGCGCTCGAGTACGCGCGAGCCGCCGAACCCGCTCTATCCGGTTTGGCGTCACGCTTTGTTGGCGAAGTGAGTAACGACAATTTTGCGACTGCCGGGCGAATTCGAGTTCTGCAGACCGTCGGTGCTGCGGTTGCCGTGTTCTTTTTCTTCTTTCTGGTGTTTTTGTATTCGCGACAGCTGAAGAAGGTCCGCGCGGCGCAGAAGGAAACCGACGAAATTCTCCAGACCGTACCCGCTGGTTTGTTCCTGCTGGATCGAGATCTCAAACTCGGCGCACAACATTCCGCACACCTGGCAAAAACCCTGCAACGCAGCGATCTGGCAGGGGCTGAGTTCTTCTCGTTGATGTCGGGCATGGTCGCAAACGAGACCTTGGTCACCGCTCGGGATTATGTTGGCCTCTTACTGGGCGATCGCGTCAACGAACACCTCGTGGCATCGCTGAATCCACTGGATGAAGTTGAGGTCCAGGTGGCTGGCGAATCCGGCCGCAACGAACGACGCTGGCTGGGATTTGCGTTCAGGCGTGTTTTGGAGAGAGGCAAGTTGGCGCATTTGCTTGTCACCGTTACCGACGTGACCGACCGTGTACTGCTCTCGCGCAAGTTGGAACAAATCGAGGCGCAAAGCGATCAACAGGCGGAGCGGCTATTGGATCTGTTCTTGAATCTGACCCACGTCGAACAAGGGCTTCTCGAAGTCCGCCTGGAACGCTGGGAACGATTGCTTCGCGAAGCCAACGAGGTGCTCAAACATCAGGCGGGTTCGCAAAACGAGTTCCATCAATTGATCAATCAGGTCTTTCGGCCCATCCACGCACTCAAGGGTGAAGCGTCGGCGCTCGATCTGGGTGTCATTGTGCAGCGCGCGCAGGCCGTAGAACGCGAATTGGCGGACTTACGCACTCGGGAAGCTGAATTGACGGGGAACGACTTCCTGGCAGTGACCGTTCGGCTGGAGGACCTGTTCGCCCAGTTCGACGCCGTTCGCAAGGTCACTCGACGTTTGAGCGAGTTGTCGAAATCGCAGGCCCCTAAACCGGTGGATCGAAACGCGCCGCTACCTGAGGCTCCGCAACGTCAGAGCCCCTGGGAAATGGCGGCCGACCTCACGCAGCGCGCGGCGCAGGCACTTGGTAAGCGAGCCCGTATCGACATGCACGGACTGGACGATGCCATGGTCCCGGACCACTTGCGCCAGCCGCTGCTTGATATTTTGCTGCAACTGGTGCGCAACGCCGTGGCCCATGGTATCGAGTCTCCTGACGAACGTAACAAGGCAGGAAAGACTGAAAGCGGTCAGTTGCATGCGCAGTTCTCGCGCGGCAGCGATGGCACCTATGAATTTAGTTTCCGGGACGACGGCCGCGGTATCGACTTTGAGCGCATTCGCCAACGAGCGGTGAAGCTGGGGCGTGTCACTGCTGAGCAAGCTGTGCAATTGCAGCCGCGGCAGCTTGCCGGTTTGATCTTCGAGCCCGGGTTCTCAACGGCCGATCTGCCCGGCGATACGGCTGGCCGGGGCGTGGGCCTGGACTTGGTGAGAGATCGAATCAAACGTCTGGGCGGTCAAGTCGGTGTGTCGACAGGGGCGGGGCAATACACCCAATTCAAAGTGCGCCTTCCTGCGACGGCCTGACTCTTTATGAAAATTCTGATTGTCGACGATAGCCAGGTGATTCGAAACCGTATCCAGCGGGCGGTGGGCCACCGGAAGTTCCAGCAAATCCTGACTGCGGCCAACGGTCGCGAGGCCATTGAGGTCTTCAAACGTGAGCGACCGCGCGTGGTCACCCTGGATATCACCATGCCGGAGATGGACGGTATCGCCGCCACTGCGGAGATGGTGCGCACCGATCCGGGAGCGCTCATCCTCATCGTTTCGGCAATCTCGGACAAGCCGACAGCGATCGAAGCCCTAAAGCGCGGTGCGCATGGTTTCTTGCTCAAGCCTTTTACCGATCAGCAGCTCACGGATGCATTGCAAATGCTGATCAAAGGGCTCTGAGTTCAACATCGACAGTGCACTGCTGTGACGGGTGCCGCTCTAACCATCGAGGGAAATCGGCCAAATGGACGAGAAGGACATTCAGGTGTTGATCGATGGCACGGTGAATTACTTTCACCGCGTCGTCGACAAGAGCACTGAGGTGGGTACGCCTTACCTGGCCGATCATGCAGAAGTGGTGGTCAGCGACTTTACGGGCATCATCGGTATCTCTGGTGCGCGTCGCGGCAGTATCTACTTCACCGCCCCCAGCGCCATGTTGTCGCATATTTTGCTCAAGCAGGGTGAGACCGACCGATCCCCGGATCTGATGGCCGATATCGTGGGGGAAGTCGCCAATACGATCAGCGGCAATGCTCGCCGTGCGTTCGGCCAGGAATTTATGATCTCGGTGCCGACTGTGTTGCAAGGCTTGGCGGCCCGTCAGAAGCTTAGTCTGGCTGACCGCGCTTTTGTCATTCCGATCAGTTGGAAGCAATACAGGGCGGCTTTGGTGGTGAGCCTGACTTGATCGTGCGCATCTTGTGAGCGCTTCTTCAGGTTCGATGCTGTGTAGCGCGCTAAAGTGAGTGTTTGGCGCGGTCAGCCGTGGTTACTTCGCGTGGTCTTGATCTTCTACGGTGCAAGCTATTCTTAATTCTTTTTTTCCAGGAGTTGTCATGCGCAAATTTGCTCTGATTCCGATGGTGTTGCTCAGCACTTCCGCTGTTGCAGAGCCGCTGACTTATGCGTTCGATAAAGCTCACTCACAAATTCACGCCAGCGTGAATCACCTGGGTTTCTCGAACAGCACCGCACGGTTTCTCATTAAAGACGGCTCGCTGACACTTGACGTTGCCGAACCCACGAGCGGCAAGGTCGATGTCACTATCGACGCCAATTCCATGGACTTTGGCGACGCAAAGTGGAAGGAACACCTCAGTACAGACAAGTGGTTCAATCTGGCGGCTTTTCCCGATATTCGCTTCGTTTCGACCAAAGTCACCAGCACTGGCAACGATACGATGTCGATCGAGGGCAATTTGACATTGCTGGGCGTGACGAAGCCCGTGACCCTGAACGCCAGGCTCAACAAGGCGGGCGAGCATCCTTTCAGCAAGAAACCAGCAGTGGGTTTCTCCGCGACTGCAAACTTCAAACGGTCGGAATTTGGTATGGACGCGTACGTGCCGAATGTTGGCGATGAGGTCAGTCTGCGCATCGAGATTGAAGCCAGCGCCGGCTAATGGGCAGGCGGTACACGACGATCGCGATCGTCCTGCACTGGACGATCGCCCTGTTAATTCTCGGCCTGCTTGGCGTCGGTACCTGGATGACCGAGATCAAGGTATCGCCGACTAAAATCAGCTTGTACTCCTGGCACAAGTGGATCGGTCTGACGGTACTTCTGCTCGTGTTGATCCGCTTCGGCTGGCGCCTGAGGCACCCTGCGCCTTCGCTTCCCTCGAGCTTGCCGCGTTGGCAGTTGTGGGCTGCCAGGTTGTCGCACATCGGGCTGTATTTGCTGATGTTGGCGATGCCCATCACCGGTTGGTTGCAGAACTCGGCGGCGGGATTTCCGCTGACCTGGTTCGGCCTCTTTAAGGTTCCGGCGCTGATCGTACGCGACAAAGCGTCGTTTGCGTTTTGGCAACAGACGCATGAGACCCTCGCAATGCTATTGATGCTCTTGATCGCTTTGCATTTTGCAGCAGCGATCAAACACGCGCTGGCCCGCGATGGGATCTTCTCTCGGATGTGGATTGCAAAGGAGTAGATGGTGCGCGTCCTGGCGATATACCTTCTGTTTGCAGCGGTTCCGGCCATTGCTGCTGAACTGACTTTCAACGCCACCAACAGCACGCTCAAGTTCGTTGGCGACTACAGCGGTGAGCCAGTGCCTGGATTTTTCAAGTCTTTCTCCGGCACCGTTTCGCTCGACCTTTCGTCGCCTTTGGCAACGCGCTTCAGAACAGAAATCGACGTCGCCAGTTTGGACACGGACTACGCCGATCGCGACGATACCTTGCGTGGGCCTGAGTTCTTTGACGTCACTGCCCATCCAAAGGCCGTGTGGACATCGACCGGCAATTGCAACGGCACAATCGATGAACTGACTTGCCCTGGAGAACTGAGCCTTAAGGGCAAGACCGTTGCGGTGCCGATCGCGGTTGCCGTGTCGGCAGACGGCAAATCGATCATCGGCAAAGCCAAGCTCAATCGCCTCGACTTCGGCGTCGGCAGCGGCGAATGGGAAGACGCCCAGACCATTCGCCACGACATCGCGATTGAGTTCGAGTTGCAGTTGTAACCCATGGGTCGCGCTATAGCGCGACGCTCTTATCTGCCTCCCGACTCGGAACGGCTCCGTTGGAGCAACGCTGCTGCTCCTCCAAACGGCTTGGCGTTGCAAAGTCTCGAATTCTTCCCATCGACAGGGAACAGCAAACAGCGTCGCGCTATAGCGCGACCCACGGGGGATGCGCTAAAGTTGTCCGGACAAATTTTCCCGACGGAGTCGTGCATGACCGTTCTGGTGGTTCTGTTCAACTTGAAGAGCGGTGTCAGCCGCGACGACTACGAGGCTTGGGCAAAAGCCGTCGATTTGCCGACGGTCAATGCGCTGGCCTCTGTCGATCGATTTCGCGTTCTCAGGAGCCAAAGTGTACTTGGCAGCGAAGCGACGCCGCCCTATGAGTATGTAGAAATCCTCGATCTGCATAGCTTGCCCGCGCTCTTCGACGATATCGGCACGCCGCTGATGCAGAAGATTGCGAGCGAGTTTCAAGCATTTGCTGACGCGCCGATTTTCATCGTGTCCGAATCGCTGACATGAGCGCCATGTATCCCGAACTCGCCGGCAAAGTCGCCATCGTCACTGGCGCAGGTCGGCGCCATGGATTGGGCGCGGCGATGGCTGCGCGTCTCGCCGTGGAAGGTTGCGCAGTAGCGATAATCGATCTGGGTCAACCGATGGGCGAGAACTTTCCCGCCGGCGCAATCGGCGCAAGCGAGGAGATGCAAGCGGTCGTCGACGAGATCGTCACTGGTGGCGGGAATGCGCGTGCATTCGCTTGCGATATGCGTCTCGCGGCGCAGATCGAAGCGGTGGTCGATGCCGTAGCCGCGCATTTCGGGCGAGTCGATATTCTGGTCAACAACGCCGGCATTGGATACTTGATGAAGCCGATCATCGAGTTGTCGATGGACGAGTGGGACGCGGTGTTAGGCGTCAACCTGCGAGGCGTGTTCGCTGCGACGCAAGCAGTCGCGAAGCGGCTGATCGCGCAAGGGCAGGGCGGACGCATTGTGAACATCGCCTCGCAAGCGGCCAAGAGCGGATTCCCGTTCGCCGCCGCGTATTGCGCCAGCAAACATGGCCTTGTCGGCCTGACGCGAGTCGCGGCGATCGAGCTGGGTAAGCACCAGATAACCGTCAATGCGATTTGTCCGAACCACGTGACCACTGGCTTGGGCGCATGGCAGAACGAGTACTTCTCAAAAGCGCTCGGCCTGACACTTGACCAGTATATGGCGGCGATGCGCGGACGCATTCCGCTCGGCCGGCCTGGGCTCGTGACCGATACCGCTAACGCCTGCGCTTACCTCTGTTCTAACCAGGCAGCCTACATCACCGGCGAGGCGATGAATGTGTCTGGTGGCGAGGAATATCATTGATGGCGAGCTACGCATGGCCCAAAGGTAAGCGCCTGGCGCTATCGATTGTGGTGAACGTGGAGGAGGGCAGCGAGCTATCCCTACGGGATGGCGACAAGAGCCCTGAGCCAGTCGATGAACTCGGCATCGCCGTCAAGCTACCGATCCGCAACTACGGCAACGAGTCGAACTACCGCTACGGCATCACCGAAGGTTTTCCGCGCATTTCCCGTTTGCTCGATGAGTATGGCGTCACCGCCACGTTCACTGCAGCGGCTTTGGCTCTGGAGCGCGCGCCGCAAATCGCCGAGTACATCCGCGGCGGCGGTCACGAACCGTGTTGCCACGGCTGGCGCTGGATTCACCAGTTCAAACTCGATGAGGCTGCCGAGCGCGAGTTCATTCGCAAGGGCGTCGAGAGTATTGCGCGAACCTGCGGCGTGCGCCCGGTTGGCTGGCTCAGCCGTTACCTGCATACCGAACACACACGGCGATTGCTGGCCGAAGAAGGCTTCGTCTACCACATGGACGACTACTCGGCCGACGCTCCGTTTTGGGACACTGTGGATGGCCGTCCCATTGTGATCGTGCCGTACGCGCTCGACTCCAACGACATGAAATTCTGGACGAGCCCAAGCCTGACGCCAGATGCATGGTTGCAATATGCGATCGACACCTTCGATGTGTTGTACGACGAGGGCGCCGAACAGCCGCGCATGATGAGCCTTGGGCTGCATCTACGGATCATTGGCAGGCCGGGACGAATCCACGCGCTGGAGCAATTCCTGCAGTACGCGACGAGTAAGGCGGACGTGTGGATCACAACACGACAGAAGATCGCTGAGCACTTCATCGCCAGTGTGCCGTACGGTGGTGAGTTGTGAGCGCGCGACGTTGTCTGCTGTTTGTCCCTGGATCGCGCCCTGAGCGCTTTGCCAAAGCGGCGGCGAGCGGTGCGGATATGGTGTGCATCGATCTTGAAGACGCGGTGGGGCCAGCCGACAAAGCCAGCGCACGCACGGCAGCTATCGATTACCTGCGCAGTGCACCGAGTTCTTGCGAATGGGTCCTGCGTATCAACAGCCCGCGCAGTGCCGATGGCTTACGCGATGTGCTGGCGTTGCTCGAGAGTGAAACGCTGCCGACACTGCTGATGATCCCCAAATGCGCGAACGCCAGCGATCCGCGCTTGCTGCGTGAAGTGTTGGGCGCGCGATGCCCGGAGCTGATTGCGCTGATCGAGTCCGCGGAAGGCATAGACGCAGCAACCGACATCGCAGCCGCCGAACGCGTTACGCTGCTGATGTTTGGTGGCGCCGATTACATGGCCGAGCTCGGCGGCGGCATGAACGAGATATCGTTGTTGTATGCCCGTTCGCGTCTGGCTGCGGCCGCTGCCCGTGCTGGGATTGGTGCCATGGATGTACCGTGCCTGGAAATCCACGACCAGACCATTGTGGCGCAAGAAACTCGCCACGTTGCAGCGCTCGGGTTTTCGAGCAAGGCCGCGATTCACCCGAACCAGGTCATGACGGTGCAAGACGCATTGTCGCCGAGCGATACCGAGATCGATCGAGCGCGGCGCGTGCTGAACGCCTTCGAATCAAGCTCGCACGCAGCGATTCAGGTCGATGGCAAGCTGATCGATCGCCCCATCGTACTTGCAGCGGAGCGCACGCTGCGCCGCGCTGGGTTGTAGCGCATTTTCCATCTCGGTGCCTGCATCACCAGGGACCACACATAGGCACATTGATCATGCAGAACGCCAAACAGATTGCACCAAATCGATATCGCGAGACTTTCGGGCGCTACTTCGAGGAGTTTCAGGTCGGTGACATCTACGAGCACAGACCGGGCCGGACGATCACCGAGACCGACAACACCTGGTTCACGCTGCTGACCATGAACACGCACCCGATGCACTTCGATAAGGAATACGCTAAACACTCCGAGTTTGGTCGCTGCATCGTCTGTTCGCCATTCACCGTGGCCCTGATGGTCGGCATGAGCGTCACCGATGTCAGCCAGAAGGCCATCGCAAATCTCGGCTGGACCGACATCAAACTCACCGCGCCGTTGTTTGTTGGCGACACGCTCTACGCTGAAAGCGAAGTGCTGGACAAACGCGAATCGCAGAGCCGCCCGAATGCCGGCATCGTCACTGTGCGCACGTTGGGCAAGAAACAAGATGGCACGCAGGTATGCGTTTTTAATCGCTCCATGTTGATTGCCAAGCGTGGATTTGAGGTGGAGGAGAAGGCGGGATATTGAGGCGCGCACAAGGTTGTACGGAAGAACCCGAAACAGCGCATTGACTCACAATCAAGCACCTATCACCAGCAAGAACCATCATGACCACCTGGACTCAAGACGACGAACGCGCGCTGCTCGACAACATCGATCGTTGGATTGAGCGCGAGGTGAAACCGATCGCGCGTGAGCATGATCAGGAAGACAAATATCCTCACGCGCTGGTCGAGCAAATGAAAGATCTCGGCTTGTTCGGTGCGACGATTTCGCCCGAATACGGTGGGCTAGGCTTGCCCGCGACAACCTACGCGAAGATCGTGATCCGAGTAGCAGGCGCGTGGATGGCGCCAGTGGGCATTTTTAACTCGCACTTGATCATGGCCAGTGCCATCGAGCGCTGCGGCACCGAAGAGCAGAAACAGAAGTACTTGCCGCTGATGGCCACCGGCGAGAAGCGCGGCGGCATTGCGTTGACCGAGCCGAACGCAGGTTCGGATTTGCAAGCGCTTCGTACTGTCGCCAAACGCGACGGCGACGACTACATCATCAACGGCAGCAAGACCTGGATTACCAATTCGCTGTACGGCCACATGGTGTTGCTCCTGGTCAAAACCGATCCCGAGGCCAAGCCGCGGCACAAGGGCATGAGCCTCTTCATTGCGGAAAAGGGAGAGGGATTTGTCGTCGCTGGCAAGCTCAAGAAGATGGGCTATCGCGCCATCGATTCGTGCGAGCTGGCGTTCCAGGACTACCGAATCTCGGCGGCGAACTTAGTGGGTGGGGTCGAAGGACAGGGCTTTTATCAGACCGCCGGAGGCCTGGAACTGGGTCGCATCAACGTGGCCGCGCGCGGCTGTGGCATTGGCGAGGGCGCGCTGAAGCTGGCGCTGGCGTATTCGCAGACCCGCCAGGCCTTCGGCAAACCGATCTGCGAGCACCAGGCGATACAGCTCAAACTCGCGGAGATGGCGAGTCGCGTGGAAGCCAGCAAACTGCTCATCGACAGTGCCTCCCGCAAGTACGATAGCGGCGAGCGCTGCGACCTTGAGGCCAGTATGGCTAAGTACTTCGCCACTGAAACCGGCGTGTTCTGCGCCGAAGAAGCCATGCGCATCTTCGGCGGCTATAGCTATTCGGTGGAATACGAGATCGAGCGCTATTACCGAGATGCAATGCTGATGTGTATCGGCGAGGGCACCAACGAGATTCAGAGAATCATCATTGCCAGGCAGCTGATCGAGCGGCAAGGATAAGTTCAATGAAGTCTCTGCCCCTGAAAGGCTTGCGCATTCTCGCCGTCGAGCAATACGGCGCCGGTCCCTATGGGTCGATGTTTCTCGCCGATCTTGGCGCTGAGGTGATCAAAATCGAATCGCCACCGTCAGGGGATGTATCGCGCTCCACCGGGCCCTATTTTTTGGGCGACGGCGATAGCCAGTTCTTCCAGACGTTCAACCTCAACAAGCGTTCGGTGTTGCTCGATCTGAAGTCCTCGGATGGACGCTCGCAGTTCGAGAGGTTGGTGGCGACCAGCGACGCGGTCACCAATAACTTGCGCGGCGATCAGCCGGACAAACTCAAGCTCACGTACGCGCACTTGTCAGCCATCAAGGCCACGATTGTCTGTGCGCATCTGTCGGCCTACGGGCGCGACAATGAGCGTGCGGCGTGGCCGGGGTACGATTATCTCATGCAGGCTGAAGCTGGCTTCATGACGCTCACGGGCGAGCCCAATGGGCCGCCCGCACGCTTTGGCTTGAGCATGGTCGACTTCATGACCGGAAGTGTGATGGCGACCGGTGTGCTGGCGGCGATCATCGGCGCGCAGCGCACGGGCCTGGGGTGCGATGTCGACGTGTCGTTGTTCGATGTCGCACTGCACCAGTTGAGTTATCCGGCCACCTGGTATTTGAACGCGGGTCATGAAACCACACGTTTGCCCCGTTCGGCGCATCCCGGCACCGTGCCATGCCAACTGTACCGAAGCGCCGATGGCTGGCTGATGGTGATGTGCATGCTCGATAAGTTCTGGCAGCAGTTCGTCGATGGCATTGGGCTGTCACAACTGAAAGCTGACCTGCGCTTTGTCGATTACGCGGCGCGCCGCGAACATCGAGATGCGCTGACACCGATCATCGATGCCGCATTGATGATGCAACCCAGCGAACATTGGCTCAAAAAATTTGCCGGCGTACTGCCGATGGCGCCGGTCAACGACATTAAAGCTGCGCTGGATAATCCCTACGTCGAACGAATGGGCATGCTACAGACGTTGGACCATCCCAGTGGCGCGCTCCGATTATTGAAAAGCCCAATCAAAATTGACGGCGAGCGTTTGCCGGGCCGCGTTTGTCCCCCGCTCGGAACAGACGGCGCTTCGCTGTTCGAATAGCCCAGAATGCGCCGCGACTACGGCACGGAATGCTGGCAGCGCTTTTGCGGGAACCTGGCATCCACCGCCAGATCTCACGGCGGTCCGAATGCCGTGATTCCCCAGACGCCCCCGGCGCAAAGACCGAACAGGACCAGCGCAAGTACATTCGAACGCCATTGCGCATCGCGCCCTGGTACGCTTTTGCGTCCATGGAACATGGGTGCAATCAAGTTCTCGCGTTTGAAGAAAAGATACGCCAGCACAGCAATCACATGGATTCCGATCAGGATCAACAGCAGCTGTTGCCCGAGTTCGTGCCAGTCGGTCATGTCGTCCGACAGACTCATGCTGACGCGCTCCGATAGCGGCCCGAACGCGGATACCTGATCGTTGCTGAAGAGCCCGGTGCCTGCCTGCACCAGCGTCAGCCCAAGCAGTGCAAGCACTGCGATTCCGCCAAGAGCGCTGTGGCCTGTGCTCGGTGATTTGGCCGGGGCGGTTAAGCTCCGGATGTATTCAATGACAGCGCGAGGGCCGCGCACAAAGTCCGCGAATCGCGCGTGCTCGCTGCCCACAAAACCCCAGACGATGCGAAACAACACAATCGTCAAAGCGGCGTATCCAAAACGAAAGTGCCAATCCATCGTCAGCCAGCCGTATTCACCGGTGGCATAAAGCCCGGCAATACAAACAACCAAGCCCCAGTGGGTCAACCTGACGGGCCAATCCCATACACGAATGCCTTGGGACATCACGCCTTCTCCGCTTCAACCTGGAAGCGCGAAGCGTCGAATTTCAACAGCCAAATGTCAACCAGCGACAGGCTGAAGTACCTGACGGAACCGGTTCTTGGCATCTGAGTCAAAGTTCTCGGAGCAATTTTGGCACTCGCAGACTCAATTGAGTCAAGGCCAACCATGCTCGGCGGCCTGAGGCGAAGCCTAGAGTCCTTGACGCAGACTCCTCTCGACAAATGAGTCAAATTTTCTACGAAGCGGCTTTGGCTTTTGAAGCCCCCTTGTGTCAAGGGGGGTGAGGACCGGCGCTTACACGCCGATAGGCGTGCGCCGATCCGAACGACCGGCGGCTTTGCCGCCGGGCCGGAAATGCGGAGCGCGGGGTTGTGGCGAGTACGCTGTCGGACAATGCCAGCAATGCTCGTCGGTCTGAGGCGAAGCCCCGTGAGTCGGTTATCGACCCAACAACGCTTCCAAGGCTTCAGCGCGAGCTTCTTGCTGCAATGGATCGAGCACCGAATCGAGGTTGCCGGCGACGATGTCTTCGAGCTGATAGAGCGTCAAATTGATGCGGTGATCGGTCAATCGACCTTGCGGAAAGTTATATGTGCGAATGCGCTGGCTGCGATCGCCGCTGCCGACCTGCAATTTTCGTTCTTGCGACTGAGCGTCGGCCTGTTTGCTGCGTTCTATGTCGATCAATTTCGCCTGCAGCAGACTCATCGCTCGCGCGCGGTTCTTGTGCTGCGAGCGCTCGTCCTGGCATTCGACAACGATGCCGCTGGGCAAGTGCGTGATGCGGATCGCCGAATCGGTCTTGTTGACGTGCTGGCCGCCCGCACCGGACGCGCGAAAGGTGTCGACTTTCAGTTCTGCCGGGTTCAGCGGCGCGGTGTCGACTTCGTCCAACTCGGGCAAAATCGCGACCGTACACGCCGAGGTGTGGATACGTCCTTGCGCTTCGGTTTCAGGCACACGTTGCACGCGGTGTGTGCCGGATTCGAACTTCAGCCGCGAATAGGCGCCTGCGCCCTCGACTCTCGCGATGACCTCGCGAAAACCGCCGTGTTCGCCTTCGCTGTGGCTGAGAATTTCCACTCGCCAGCCGCGGCGTTCTGCGTATCGCGTGTACATGCGAAACAGATCGCCCGCAAAGATCGCCGCTTCATCGCCGCCGGTGCCGGCGCGCACTTCCAGGTAGATGTTCTTGTCGTCGCGCGCGTCGGGTGGCACCAGACCCAGCGCCAGTTGCTGCGAAGCCGCTTCGATCTGTTCGCGCAGTTGTGCCACTTCCAGGCGTGCCATGTCCTTCAGTTCGCCTGATTCGGTTTCGAGCAGCGACTCGTTGTCGGCCAGGTCCCGTTCCATGCGCTGGAAATCGGCATATTCCTGCGCCAGCGAATCGAGCTGCGCATATTCGCGCGACAACTCGCGAAACCGATTGGGATCGGTTTGCGTCTGACTTTCGGCGAGCAGGAGTTCCACTTCCTGTCGGCGCTCGATCATCGCGTCGAGCTTCTGTCGAATACGTTCATTCATGGCGAGCGGATGCTGCGTGCATCGGGTGCAACGATGCAAGCCGTGCGACGAACTTCGCTCCTCGTCCTGTCATTGAGCCGTCAGTTTGAACGGCGCTCAAGGTCGCGTCGGCTGGCCCAGGCCATCGCCAACACCACAGGCCAAATCAACAACAACCATTCAATGTTGCTCTGATCGAAGCTTCTAAAGATCTTCAAGAATGCGCCCAGCGCGACGCTGAGCAGAGCAACTGTGGTCACGAATTGCAGCAGGCGCAGGTGCCGATGACTCAGAACACCTTGCCAGATCAACGTGGCGGAGGCGGGCAGGGCAAGCCACCAGATCGGCGAAAAAAGGAACAGGTTCTCGTTGCGCCAGGCCGATCCGTGATCGGTCGCGAACCACAATGCCGCCATCACCGTACCGGCAAATGCCAAGGTGGATGCTGTCAGGAGCAGCAGCAGCCCGAATGTTCGCGGATGTCCCAGCGCTTTGGCCTGTTCGCGGACTTGTGATCTGCTGCGAACGCTCAACACGACCAATGCCGCCAACATCAGCCCTATGGCCGCAAACACCGGGCGGTGATCGCTGACTTCGGGCCATACGTCGGCGTCATCGGCATCCGCTGGCAGTACGTGTTCTTCCGCCACCAACGGCGCACCATCCACACTCATATCGCGCAAACGGCGCTTCACTTCGCCCGGGATGAACATCTCGTCCCAAAGCGACAGCGGGCGATCGACCGGCTGGCCCAGCAGCAAGTCGGTGCCCAGATACAACCAGGGCACGGGGCCGGCGTAAGCGCGCGTAAAGCGCCGATACGTCTCGCCGTGGGAGCGATGCTCATGTGCAGCTTTGAACTTGCCGCCCAGCGCCAGATCGATGGCATCGCGGATCTTGGTGGAGCAGTTGCTGTTGTAGTAGTCGTATCGATAGTCGCGATTCGCCGGCGCGACGTGCCAGCGCAGGTGATCTTCCAATATTGCGATTTGCGCGGTCGACAGATTCAGGCGCTGCATCCAGACGCGCCTGCCTTCTTCCAGGTACCCGCGAATATCCGCATCGGCGTCGAACGCAATGGCCTGGTACAACATTCGCCCGCGCATGAAACGTAGCAAAAAATCCTGCTGCGCAAAGTCGAAGTAGCCGAAGTTGTAACTCACGTTGTAATCGCCGTCGCGCACGATCAGCGCGTTGTGGCCAAACCGCTGCCAATACAACTCGCCGGGTTCGATGGTCGCGAGCCAGACTTCCTTGGCAGCCGCAACCGTGCTCAGCGCCAACAAAGCAAGCGCGCCGATCAACCGCATCCAACGCGACATTCAGATGATTCCTGGCCGAACACGCAGCTGGTGCACACGACGCGCATCCGCTTTCGCGACCTCAAACATCAAACCGGCGATCTCTACGCTATCGCCAAGTTCCGGCAGATGGCCCAGCTCTTCGACAACCAAACCACCAATGGTGTCGGAGGTCTCAGACTCGAGCCGAGTGCGAAAGTGCAGGTTGAAATCATCAATGGGTGTCAGGGCTTGAACCAGGTAGAGACCATCTCCCTGCGCCAGAATCTGCACCTCGGGCTTGTCCTCGGCATCGTGCTCGTCGTCGATTTCGCCGACGATCTCCTCGAGCACATCTTCGATCGTAATCAGCCCGGCCACACCGCCGTACTCATCGACCACCACCGCCATATGTGTGCGCGCGACCCGGAACTCCTTCAGCAATAAATTGAGCTTCTTGGATTCCGGTATGAGTGTTAACGGCCGAAGAATCCGGCGCAATTCGAAGTGTTCGGCACCGTTCGCGAAGTGACGAAGCAAGTCCTTGGCCAGCAGCAGGCCTAAAACATCGTCCTCATTTTCGCCGTGCACGGGAAACCGCGAGTGACCACTGGTGGTCACCACGCGCAGCACTTCTTGCAAAGAGGCGTCGATGGATATCCATACCACTTGGGCACGTGGCACCATCACATCGGCTACTTGTTTGTCGGAGACGCTGAGCGCGCCTTCGAGCATCACCAAAGTGTCGCCGTCGACCAGGCCATTCTCTCTGGCATGCCGCAGCTCTTCGATCAAATCTTCTCGGTTCCGAGGCTCGCCAGCGAACGCTTGTCCAAGTCGTTCGAGCCAGCTTCGCGGTGCGGAACCGCTGGTACTGGGAATATCGTCGTTCATCTACCGCAGGAAAGGCGCCCTTCGGCGGGCAAGGTAGGGAAGTGTAACAGGCTTGTTGTGGTTGCAGGTTGTCAGCCGCTGGGCTAATCCAACCCTTCGGGCTTTCGAACCTCACCCGCAACCAATCCGCCGCGTTATCCTCCGATCTTTGATTCGGTCCATGAGACCTGGGGACATTCATGTCAATCGAAAATCTGCTGATATCCGATCACGGCGCAGTTCGCACCATCACCATCAACCGTCCCGACAAGCTCAATGCGCTCAATCACGCGACGATCCTGGAACTGGATACGGCTTTTCGCGCGGCTCGGTACGATCAGGCAGTGCGGGTCATCGTGCTCACGGGCGCGGGCGCGAAAGCATTCGTCGCGGGCGCGGATATCGCCGAACTGACGGCGCTCTCGAGCGTACAAGCACGCGATTTTTCGCAGGCCGGTCAGCGCATGATGCGCGGCGTCGAAACGCTGGGAAAACCGGTGATCGCCAGACTCAACGGGTTCACCCTGGGCGGTGGTATGGAGTTGGCCATGAGCTGTCATCTGCGGATTGCCGCGGACACGGTGAAGATGGGGCAGCCTGAAATCAACCTGGGCATTGTTCCTGGGTTTGGTGGAACGCAGCGTTTGACGCGCCTATGTTCGCGCTCCGCTGCCTTGGAGTTGTGCTTGCTTGGCGCTCCAATCAGCGCAGAGCGTGCTTATCAGCTCGGCATCGTCAATCGGGTCGTGCCCGAGGCCGAACTGGACGCTGCGGTTGAGGCGATGGCTCAGCAGTTGGCGTCATCGGCGCCGCACGCGATGCGCGGCATTCTGGATGCGGTGATTCACGGTGGCGATATGGCGCTCGATCAGGGGCTGGTGTTCGAGACCCAGGCCTTCGCCGTCACCACCGCGACCGAGGACATGCGCGAGGGCACTCGCGCGTTTGTCGAAAAGCGCAAAGCGCAATTCGTCGGACGATGATGATCGAAACTCAAAGTCTGACCAGACGCTTCGGCGATCGCGTCGCTGTGGAGAACTTGTCCTTTTCATTGGCGGAAGGACAAGTGGTTGGCTTGTTAGGGCCAAACGGGGCAGGAAAGACCACCACGCTGCGAATGCTCGGGGGATTGATTGCGCCGAGCAGCGGCAGCGCCATGGTGTGCGGCCAAACGCTCGGGCAAAGCGATGCGGCGAATCGAGCGATCCGCGCGCGTTGCGGCAATGTGCCTGAAGTGCCGGGTTTCTACGAGCGACTGAGCGCGCGGGACAACTTGCTCTTTTACGCAGGCCTGCATCGGCTTAAGGATGCAAGTTTACGCGTCGATTCGGCACTCCAGCGTTTCGGCCTTGCGGCACGCGGGGAGGATCGCGTCAGCACCTATTCGAAGGGCATGAAACAGCGACTGTCGATCGCTCGCGCGCTGATCCATGAGCCGCAGCTGGTGCTGCTCGATGAACCATCGGCCGGCCTGGATCCGCAGGCAACGGCGGCGGTCCATGCGCTCATTCGCGAGCTCAAGGCAAAGGGCACATCGTTGGTGCTGTGCACGCATTCGCTGGAAGAAGTCGAAGCACTGGCTGATCAGGTGCTGATTCTTGATCGCAGCGTCAGATTCGCCGGGGCGCTGAGCGATTTTTGCGAGGTTGCCGATACAGTCATTGTCGACATGCAAATTAATGCTATGCCCGAAGGTCTGACGACACAGAGTGTTGATGCGACTCGCTATACGTTCGCGGCAGCGGCAGAATCGATTCCCGAACTGGTGCGACGCCTGATCGCAGCTGGCGCGGATATCCGCAGTGTGACCCAGCAACGCCGCTCGCTTCGGCAACGCTATTTAGAACTCGTGGGGGATCGATGAGAGAAATCGGCGTCATTCTCTGGCGGGAATACAAGGACCAAAGACAAAACCGAATGTTGTGGCCGGTGTACGCACTGATGCCGATCATCGGAGCGGCTCTGCCAGCGATTTTGGTCGCGGCAAGCGCTAAAGCGTTGTCTCAAGACGGTGGCACGCGGCTCGGCGCCATGCTGGGTGGTATTCGCATGATGGCGAGTGCTGCGGGCATCCAACTTGAAGAGGCGGCTGCGACATTGTTCTTGCGCATGTCTGCCGGTTATTTTCTGCTGTTGCCTTTGGCTGTGGTATCGATCGCAGGCGCGTATGCGATCGTCGGCGAGAAACAGCAACGCTCGCTGGAGCCGGTCCTGTCCACGCCGATCGACACGCACGTTTACCTCGTGGGCAAACTGCTCGCAGTGCTCTTGCCTGCGGTCGCGATCAGTTGGATCTCTGCGGTGCTTGGCGCCATCGTTTCGGTGTCGAGCTTTTGGCTCTCGCACCGCCTGCTGATTTGGCCGGACGTGTTTTATTGGTTGGGAGTGTTGGTGTTGGGTCCGTTGATCGGCGCCATTACCGCGTTGGTGTGCATGCGCGTGTCGGCGCGAATGCAGGATCCGCAAGCGGCCAATCAGATCACAGCGCTGGTTTTGACGCCGGCACTGATGATCGTCTTTTCGTTGATCGGTCCATACGTGGTGTTGTACTTGCCGGCATTACTGGGAGCCTGTCTGATGGCTGCCGCGACAGTCGTCGGTTTGTTCTACTGGGTCAAACGTGGCTTCGATCGCGAAGAAATTTTGTGCCGTTGGCGATGAGCGACTTTTTTCTAACAGGCGGCTTTGAGGGCAGCCCACGATGCTCGTCGGTGTGAGGCGAAGGTCCTTGATGGAGCTGGATCTTATTAGTTGAGTCAAATTTCTTCGGAGCGGCTTTGGCTGTTGAAGCCCCCTTAGATTAAGGAGGCGATTGAGCGCGCAGCGCTCAATGGGGGTTGTGGCAAGTACGCTGCCGAACGAAGCCAGCAATGCTCGTTGGTCTGAGGCGAAGCCTCGCTAGGAGTGCAAATGTCGAATGGAGTGCTAGTTGAGCTGAGTGGCCGGGTTGCGACTGTGACCATGAATCGCCCTGAGGTGCATAACGCGTTCGATGCTGCGCTGATTGCCGAACTCACCGAGGCGCTAAAGCGGGCTGGCGCCGATCCGGAAGTCCGATTGGTGGTACTCGGTGCCAGTGGTGCGTCGTTTTCCGCTGGTGCCGATCTAAACTGGATGCGTGCGATGGCAGCGTATTCGGAGGCTGAGAATCGTGCAGATGCGCTGAAGCTCGCCGAGTTGATGCGCACACTTGCATATCTGCCAAAGCCAACGATCGCGCGGGTGCAGGGTTCGGCCTTCGGTGGTGGTGTCGGTTTGATCGCCTGCTGCGATGTCGCGTTCGGCATCGAATCGGCGAAATTTGGGCTGACGGAAACCAAGCTGGGCTTGGTCCCAGCGGTGATCTCACCGTATGTTGTCGCGGCCATCGGCGCCCGTCACGCACGCCGTTGGTTTCAATCTGGCGCAATCTTCAGCGCAGCGACGGCATCCTCGATGGGTTTGCTGCACGAAGTAGTCGCGATTGACGGTTTGGACGCTGCGGTAGCGCGCGAGGTGGATGCCATGCTCAAGGCCGGCCCAACCGCAACACTGGTGGCCAAGCGTTTGGTCGAGGGTATTTTTGGTCGCGACGAAACGGCGCAAAGCAAACTCGACGAGCAGACCGCGGCGTTGATTGCGCGCCTGCGTGTCTCGCTGGAAGGTCAGGAGGGATTGACCGCATTTCTCGAAAAGCGCGCGCCCAATTGGATCTGATTTCAAGGGGGCTTCAACAGCCAAAGCCGCTTCGAAGAAACAGACTCATTTGTCCAGATCCCGCTCTGTCAAGGACTCTAGTGTGGTGTTCCGCAATGACCTTGAACGATTTCCGCGTCTTTCGACCCCATGCAGCGTTGCTTCTCGTCGCCATAGAAGAGCTATGTCGTCCGGCCCGGCGGCGCAGCCGCCGGTCGTTCAA
>JALHMH010000020.1 GCA_022844165.1 Lysobacterales bacterium | reverse complement strand
CCCGAACTCGGCAGTGAAACGCGCCAGCGCCAATGGTAGTGTGCAACTTCGCACGCGAGAGTAGGTCATCGCCAAGCACCTTTTTGAAACACAACGCCCAGCACCGCTGGGCGTTGTGCGTTTGGGCCAGAGGAGGACTGCTCCTGGAAAGGAAAAGAACCTTGAGCCGGACATCCGGACAGACATCCGGACATCCAGTCAGCCGTCGATCAGGCTGTCGGTGTGCACTCGCGGGTTTGTGGCACTGCTGATGCAACGCGTGATATGTCGTTGGTCAGCGGCTCAACGATACCGGCAGCAGCGAGTCGAGCGCACTAGACGTCGGTGATCCAAGACCTCGATGTCGTCGCTCCCAAAGAGTCTCCCGACTCGTCTCCCTGCGAGGGTTGGCGATGCGTTGCGAGACTCCCTAGATCCAGTTCGCGTTGTTTTTCCCAGCTGCGTTCGACAAAACCACTGATTCCAACGCCAACCAGCCGAAATCGAGTATCGGCCGGCAGGTCGACTCGTGTTGTTAGCGCCACGGCGATCTGTTCCAGTTCGTCGGCGCTTGTCGGGAAGTGGCTTGGGGTTTCACTGCGGGTAAGCACGCGAAAAGTCGAGGTCTTCAGTTTCAACACTATCGTTCGCGCGATCCGACTTTCCCGTGCTGCTAGCTGCCACACGCGTTCGGTCAGTTCGGCGATCTTGGGCAATAGCTCACCCATCGAAAGATCACGTTCGAAAGTGTCTTCACTCGAAATGGACTGTGTGAGTCGCTCGGAGCAAACCGGTTGCAGGTCAATGCCATTGGCTAGTTCGTTCAGACGCGCACCCGAGCGACCGAAGTGATGGATCAGATCTTCACGTCCCGTGTTGCGCAACTCGCCGATTGTTGTCAGCCCCAGGGCCGCGAGTTTTTGCTCCATCACTTTGCCGACGCCCGGCAATCGTGCGACAGGCAAGGGCGTTAGAAAATCCAGTGCGCGTTCTGGCCGAATCACAAATAAGCCGTCGGGTTTGCGCCAGTCTGATGCAATCTTGGCAAGGAACTTGTTGTACGCGATGCCTGCGGAGGCAGTAAGCGATAACTCCTCCCGAATGGATGCGCGTATTGAGCGCGCAACGTCTGTGGCACTCGGCAAGCCTTGCCGGTTTTGCGTTACATCGAGGTACGCCTCGTCCAAAGACAGCGGCTCAATGAGCTTAGTGTGTCGGGCGAAGATGCCGCGAACGTGTTCCGATACACTGCGGTAGCGCGCAAAATCTGGCGGTACAAAGACCGCCTCGGGGCACAGCCGCTCAGCGCGCAGCGCCGGCATTGCCGACCGGATGCCATAACGACGCGCCTCATAACTTGCCGCACATACGACGCTTCGCGCCCCACGCCATGCGACGACAACCGGCCTCCCGCGCAGCGTCGGATCGTCGCGCTGCTCGACTGAGGCATAAAAGACGTCCATGTCGACGTGGACTATCTTGCGCATGGCAACGTGCTGTTCCGGGAGTCTCAAATCTCGCCGAACATCGTTGAGCGAGTAAAGTCCGCTATCCGGCATCTCGCGATATCAACACGCCGACACCACCGACGATAGCGTAAGCCGCGGCCAGTACGATCAGCAGGTAGACAACGCGTGGAATCCAGTCCGACAAGAGCTGTTTGTCCGACTCGACCTCCGATGCAGTCAGCGCCGCGAAGTGCGCGAGGCTTCTGGCCAGGTCGCCAGCGCCTTCGCCAGCAGCAATAGCTGCCAACAATGCTTCGCCGTCCTCGACAGGATACATTGCCGCCGCGTTTTGTAGCGTTGAGCCACTGAGAAGCTGCGATTGCCAACGCAACAGTACTGCGCGCACACTTGACCAGCGCACGGTTTGTGCGGCATCGGGCAACGCGCTCTGCATTGGGATGCCGGCAGCCAGCATCAGGCTCAGCGTATCGGCAAACTGCTGCAACGAGTCGCGGCGGATGAGCCGGCCAAGCCAGGGGATCCGCAAAACAAAGGCATCCAAGGGCAGCCAGGAACCGGCTTCTTTCATCATGGCAACCCGATTCAAGTGCATCAGCAGATAGATCATCATGCCGATCACTCCCAGCACGCTGATGTTTTGGCTCAGGTATTGGGCGACTGACAGCGTTCCCGAAAATACGCCTGGTAACGGCAGGATGAGCAGCACAGCGCCGAGCAGGGCCAGTGGCATGAGCAGTCGGATGATCAATACAGAACCACGGGCATGTTCGCGACGCGCGCGCACAGCAAGCGATTGGTACGCTGCCACAGGACTGCCGGCGCTGCTCGCGGCGGCAATAACCCGGCGTTCGAAAGCAGTGAGCAGCCCGGCCTGTCCTGCGGCGGTCGCCAGTGGTTGACCCTTGGCCAGCGCCGTCTTCGCCATTTTGACTCGCGTCTGGAAAGCGGGCGGGAAATACAGTTGCGTAAAAGCCTGCAATGCAGGCACGCCTGCGTTTTCGAGGACGAAAAGTTGCTCAAGAAGTCGGGCGCGCGCAATGGCTGGAAGCGCTTTGGCGTGCAAGCGGTTCTCTCCCTAAAGCGATTGTTGTTGCCATTCTAAGGTCGTGATCAACCGCGATTCGCGAGGACCGAGGCTTGACTACCATTCGATGACGCACAACGCGTTATTCTACCCCTTGATGTTCGCAGCTGACGCCGCATATCGGCAACTACTTCTATTCGTGCGTCGGCACTGCCGATCGCCCAGGAGCTGAATCGTAATGGCATGGAATGAACCGGGCGGCGGACGCCGCAATCCGTCGGGTCCACCTGATCTTGAAGAGATGCTGAAACAAATGAAACAGCGGATTGCCGCCTTGTTCGGGGGTGGTGGGCGCGGACGAGGCGGAACTACCGGCAGCGGTGACTCGGTGCCGACCGGCGGTCTTGGTCTGCTGATCGGTGGTGCCATAGTTATCTGGGTAGTGATCGACTCAATGCACGTCATTGATCAGCGCGAACGTGGCGTCGTACTGCAGTTCGGCGAAGCCGATCGTATCCTTGAGCCCGGTTTGCGTTTTACCATGCCACGGCCCATCGAGCGTGTCGAACGAGTAGACGTGACGCAAGTTCGCTCGATGAGCAGTAAAGTGGCCATGCTCACGCGTGACGAAAATTTGGTGAACATCGATTTTGCGGTGCAGTACACGGTAAGCGATGCAAGCAACTTTCTGTACAAGGTTCGAAATCCCGAAGAGACCTTGGCGCACGTTGCCGAAGCAGCTGTGCGTCAGGTTGTGGGCTCGCGATCTCTGGATGACGTCCAGGTCGGTAACCGCCTGGAGTTTACCAGCGAAGCGCGAACGATCATGCAACGGTTGCTCAGCAATTATCAGGCCGGCATCAACGTGTCAATCGTCAACTTCCAGGAGGTCATGTACCCCGAGCAGGTCAAAGACGCTTTCGACGATGCCATCAAAGCGCGCGAGGATGAACAGCGCGCAGTGAACAACGCGCGTGCGTACGCAGCCGATGTAGTGCCCAAGGCCAACGGCCGCAAATCACGCGTATTGGCAGAAGCCGAAGGCTACAAGGAATCGGTGATCGCACGCGCACAGGGCGAAGCGCAACGTTTCAACTTGCTGGCCGAACAGTATAAGGCAGCGCCGGAAGTCACCCGAAAGCGTTTGTATTTGGAGACCATGCAAGAGGTGCTGTCAAAGTCACCCAAAGTGCTTATTGACAGCGAAAAGGGCAACAACATGTTGTACCTTCCGCTCGACAAACTCGTGATGCCGCCTCCGCCGGAACGCAGCGGCGCTGCGGTGAGCGCTGGAGAGGGACGCTGATATGAAGAATCTGATATTGCCAATGATCGTTGGGCTCCTCGTTCTGCTTGGCGCCAGTATGTTCACGGTGCGCGAAGATCAATACGCCGTTCTTTTCCGTTTAGGCGAGATCGTGCGCACTGATTTCGAACCAGGCTTGCACCTCAAGGTGCCCTTGGTCAACAACGTGATCAAATTCGATCGACGAATCCTATCGTTGGATACGCAGCCCGAGCGCTTCATCACTAGCGAAAAAAAGGACGTTCTCGTCGACTCGGTCGTGAAGTGGCGCATCAAAGACGTGGCGGCTTATTACTCGGCCACACGTGGTGACGAGATGCGGGCGCAACAAACGTTGGGCCAGATTGTCAAGGACCGACTGCGTGATGAGTTCAACAAGCGAACGTTGCAACAGGTCGTCGCAGATCAGCGCGATGAGATGATGGACAACCTGCGCAAGATCTCCACAGAATCGGTCGCGAGCCTCGGTATCGAAATCGTTGATGTCCGCATCAAGCGGATTGACCTACCCGATGCGGTGCTGGATTCCGTTTTCTCACGTATGCGCTCGGAGCGTACTCAGGTGGCCAACGCACTGCGCTCCAAGGGTGCGGAAGCCGGCGAGCGACTTCAGGCCGATGCTGACCGGCAAGTGCAAGTCATCCTCGCCGAAGCCGACCGCGATGCTCAGCGAATTCGAGGCGAGGGCGATGCCAAAGCTGCTGAGATCTACGCCGCCGCGTACGGCCGCGATCCGGAGTTCTACGCCTTCCATCGAAGTCTTGAGGCGTATCGCCAAAGCTTCAATAAACAAGGCAACGTGCTGGTGCTCGATCCAAAAAGCGAGTTCTTCGAGTACTTCAACAAGGACTCGTCTGGGCGGTGAGCGATCTTTGGGCAGCTCTCGCGCTGTTCCTGGTGCTTGAGGGCATCCTGCCGTTCATCGCGCCGCGTCAATGGCGCGATGCTCTGCGTGCTTTGAGCGAGTTGGAAGAAGGTCAGGCGCGGCTCTTGGGCTTGGCAATCATGCTTACCGGACTTCTGGCGTTATGGTGGGTTCGCGGCTAGTGGCAACCTTTACGATGAACGGAAGAGACCGCTGAGCGGCAGTCTTCACTGCGAGCTTGGTGAGTGCATGCAGGCGTGCTGCTTTCGAAAGGCTGGATATGAGAATTTCTGTTTCTGTGGTGTTGTGCCTCAGCGTTTTATCTACGCCAGCGACAGCGCGTACTCCACCGTTTGAGCAATGTATGGATGCGCGCGATATTCAAAGCGTGCGGACCATCAACCATCGCGCAATTCTGCTGTCGACCTCAACCGCTTATGCACAAGTCGACGTTGACGGCGATTGCTCCGATTCGCTCCATTCGGCCAGGATTCTCGCCCGTGACGGGTGGGTGTGCGGATCCAAGGAAGAGTACATCCTAACCGACGTCAGGCGCTGTGCAGTTGTAGGGTTGCATCCCGTCGATGCAAAGACTTTTGCGCGATTGGCACGTGCTATCGATCTTGCGGCGCCAGCGACGTTGCCGATCATTGAAACGAAGGGAAGGCGCCCACGGGGATTTCAAGGATCCTTCGAGTACTGCGTACGCCCCAGCAAGATCGTCGGTTGGAGTACAACGCCTGAAGGACTGCGCGTTGTCACCAGGCCGAGACGACACGGCGGATACAAGGAATACGCGGTGGAATTTGCGAACGCTTGCCCAGAGTCGCGACGACCTCAGATGTCCCTGGTTTCGAATATCGGCTTGGACTTAGTCTGCGGAAACGCCGGTGACACAGCACGGTTTTACGGTGATCTCACCGCTTCGCTGACAGGCTCAGGCCTTGCAACCGAGGTGGCGGGAGAATCCGGCAGTTTGACGATCAGCCGATTCGGCGATTGCAAGGTCAGCGCTGTCTATCCGGTTCGATAGAGCGTTTGGCGTGGCGTTTGATCACGGCCTTTTCAATGTGCTCGATGATCAGACTCGAGACGTCGACACCTGAGGCGGCTTCAATCCCCTCCAGCCCTGGCGAAGCGTTCACTTCTAACACCAACGGGCCGCGGTCGGAGCGTAGCAGATCGACACCCGCAACGCTGAGCCCCATGGTCTGGGCTGCGGCAATTGCGGTTGCGCGCTCTTCGGGTGTTAGCTTTACCCGTAGCGCGTGCCCGCCGCGGTGCAAATTGCTACGGAACTCCCCCTCGCGTGCCTGGCGCATCATCGAGGCGACGACCTTCTTGCCGACGACAAAAGCGCGCAAGTCCGCACCTTTGGCTTCGCGGATAAACTCTTGCATCAAAAAGTGCTCGCGGACACCGCGGAAGGCTTCGGCCAGGCTGAGCGAGGCCGAACGGGTTTCGGCCAAGACCACACCTTGTCCCTGGGTACCTTGCACAAGTTTCAGCACGTGTGGCGGTTCGCCCAACATCTTGATCAGGTCTTCCGAATCGTCGGGCGAATCGGCGCATACGGTGGTGGGCATGCCGATTCCCTGAAGCGACAGGAGCTGCGTAGCACGGAGTTTGTCGCGCGCGCGCAAAATCGCGTCCGACGAATTCGGTGTATAGATGCCCATGTGTTCGAACTGGCGGACAACGGCCGTGCCGTAGAATGTGATCGACGCCCCGATGCGTGGGATAACTGCGTCGTAACCCTCGACCACACGGCCACGAAAATGGATCTCCGCCAGACCGGGATTGATGCGCATATAGCAGCGCAACGGATCGATGACGCGAACCATATGGCCGCGCGCGATAGCCGCTTCAACAAGCCGTTTTGTGGAATAGATGCGCCGGGAGCGCGACAGGACGGCGATTTTCATGATTCTGCTTCCTCTGTGCCGCCTAAGGTAAACGAGAGTGCTGGGTCGACCAAAAGGCGCCCCAGCATGGCTGTACGCCCCAGCAGCATTGGAAAGCGCATATGGCGACGATCGCAGAGATTGATTTCAATCGGCCACTGATCTGATCCAATACGGACGAGCGTTCGCACAAAGGGACGAACGGTTGTGTGACCACCAGAATCCGTGACATTGCGCTCGTCGACAATGGCACCAGCCGACTCAACGGTAGCCGAGTCGATGCCGTTGGATTGCACCGCAAATCGAACCCACGGCGCGCCGTCCAAGGTCTCGCGATATTGCCAAACCACGTGTAGCGCCGACGACCGTGCGCCGCTATCGACTTTGGCTTTGATTGCCCTGACACCGAACTCCGGCAGAGCCAGCCATTCTCGCCAGCCTATGGTGCGCACGATCGCGCCTCGGCGAGAGGGTAACTGTTGGCAAAGAGTGGGGGATGGATCAGGCGTCGCAGATCGAGCATCGTCGATCCGCCAGCATCTCGGCGCACGATGTTGCGCTGAACCCATATGACGAACCGTGCGCCGAGGGTCGCCGGGCACGCGAGATCAGTTTCAGCCCGTGCACCCTGTGCCCGGCATTCCATCACTGCGCCCTGCGCCGCAAGTAGTTGAGCACATCCATCCGCGTGATCAAACCGATGAAGCGTTCGCCGTCCATCACAATTGCGACGTGGCCGCGGTCGAACATTGGCAGGAGTGCGTTGACGGGCGTCGAGACTTGAACCTGATCAAGTTTCGTGATCATTGCCTCGCTCACGGGTGCCTGGAATGCCGTGGCGTTATCGATGACCTTCATCAGTACATCGGATTCATCGACGATCCCGACAATACGATCGCCGTCCATCACTGGCAGTTGCGACACATCGTAGAGTTTCATGCGCTGGTACGCTACCGTCAGAGTTTCTGCGGGACGCACAACGATTGTGTCGCGTTCCGAGTAAGGTCGATTGATTAAATCGCGCAAATCGCCGGTCGTTTGGCGCGTGATGTAGCCGTTGTCACGCATCCAGTAGTCGTTGTACATTTTCGAGAGGTACTTATTGCCAGTGTCGCAAACAAAGGCCACAACTTTTTTCGGGGTAGTTTGTTCGCGGCAGTAGCGTAGTGCGGCGGCGATGACCGTGCCGGTGGAGCTGCCGCCCAGGATGCCTTCGAGCATCAGCAGTTCGCGTGCGACCTCGAAACTTTCGCGATCACTGATCGCGTAAGCCTTCTTGACGTGTTCAAACTCGCTGATGGCAGTCAGGTAGTCGCCACCGATGCCTTCCACGGTCCAGCTGCCTCCGGTGGTATCAAGGGTTTTTTCGTTCACGTACTTCGTGAGCACCGAACCCACGGGATCGGCGAGCACCAGATCAACATGCGGCGCGGCGCGCTGGAAAAAACGCGACAGACCCGTCAATGTGCCACCGGAGCCGACGCCGAAGACCATTGCATCCATCTCGTGGCCCATTTGCTGCCAGATCTCGGGGCCAGTGCCGAACTCGTGTGCGTAAGGATTGCTGTTGTTGCCGAACTGATTGATGTACAACGCGCCGGGCGTTTCCGAAGCAATGCGTTTTGCCAGATCCTGGTAGTAGTCCGGGTGGCCCTTGGTCACGTCCGAGCGCGTCAGAACAACTTCTGCACCCATGGCCTTGAGATTGAAAATCTTCTCGCGGCTCATCTTGTCCGGCACCACGAGAATCAGGCGATAGCCCTTTTGCTGCGCAACCAGCGCCAGCGCCAGACCGGTGTTGCCGGCGGTGCCTTCAACAATCGTGCCGCCGGGTTTCAACCGGCCGTGGCGCTCGGCATCCTCGATCATCGATAAGCCAATGCGGTCCTTGATCGATCCGCCTGGATTCATCGATTCCATCTTGAAGAACAGCTGGCAGACGCCAGTGTCCATGCGCTGGCAGCGCACGATCGGCGTATTGCCGATCAGCTCTAGTACGTTGTTGAACACGGCCATTGACGGGCTCCAGGAAGGCTAGGGCGCGAAGACTGCATGAGGCTATGGCTGCTCGCAACTGGCGTTTCGCGATCGCCGCACACGAACACCATGCTTGCTCACAGCTCAGGCAACCGCAACAAGTTCACTGACGGCGCGCAGCAAGTCGTCGAAAGCCCAAGCGCTCGCGTTCTCGATGGCCGCCTCGCGCGCATGCGGCAAGTGCACGAAGCCGGAACGCACAGAGATGCCCGACAGCGCGCACTGCAGGCGGAAAAACAGATCATTGCAGACATAACTTCCGGCCGATACGGAGCCCTCGGCGGGCAGTTTTGCCGCGCTCAACACATCGAGTATGCGATCGATCCGCAGCGTGCTCGGCAGCGCCAACGGTGCGCTGCGCACGATTGATCGTGCTCGGGGTGTGCGGCCAGCATTGTCGGCAATTCGCGCGTCGACGAAATTCAGCGCGAAGCGCTCCGGCGTGATCGCGGCACGTGTGGCTGCAATGCCGGTGGCGACCACGATCTGAGGTTGAACGCGTTCAATCGCACGAAGCAGCATGCGCGCTGCGCGACCGAATTCGACCGGCAGGACAACGCCAACCACGTGCCGCC
The DNA here is from genome assembly GCA_022844165.1 of Lysobacterales bacterium. Lineage (GTDB taxonomy): Bacteria > Pseudomonadota > Gammaproteobacteria > Xanthomonadales > SZUA-5 > JALHMH01. The sequence continues at coordinate 72,976 of JALHMH010000020.1, read as the reverse complement.
GGCCGAAGCGTTCGCCATCGAGCCGCCGTGCGATCTCGCCCGACGGGTTTCGCGCATCGCCGTCGAAGGGTTCAAAGCCACTCAGGAGGACGGTCGTCATCGGAAACAAAGTACTCCGATCAGTATCAAGTTGCACCCCAACAACGGTAGTGCAGTGGGAACCTGCGCGCGGATCACCGCGTAACGGTCTTTCAAATCGAGCAACGCAACGGGCACGAGATTGAAATTGGCGGCCATCGGCGTGAGCAGTGTTCCACAATAGCCGCACAGCATGCCGATGGCTGCGAGCGGGGCCGGATCGGCGCCATGCACGTTGATTAGAAACGGCAATCCGATGCCGCCGGCAATGACCGGGAAAGCCGCGAACGCATTGCCCATCAGCATCGTCAGCAGGGCCATGCCAAGGCCATAGGCGATGATTGCGACCCAGCGCACATCCAGGGGCAGCCAGATATCGAGTACGTTCGCCAGTGCATCGCCGACGCCCGCTGCGGCGAAGACCGAACCCAACACTGCAAGCAATAGCGGCAGCATCGCCGCCCAGCCGATTGCTTCGAACAGATCTCCGCCAGCGTCGATTGCCTGAATCGCCTTTTCGCGGGTGATAGCCAAAGCCAGTGGTAAGGCTGTGCCACAGGCGACGACGAGCGCGACGACCGCGACATTCGCGCCGCTTAGCCAACTCAACTGCAGTTTGGGGATCAACAGTGTCAACCCGACAGTCAACACAGGAATCAGCAAGATGGGCCATAGCAGATTGCGCGTTCCATGATCGGCCGTGGCGGCAACTTGGCTATGCGTCGACTCGGGCAAGCCGAAGCCTGCGATTCCGGCGACCAACAACACCAGAACGCCAGCCCATTGCACCGGCAATAGATCGCCGAGCGCGAACAGCACCGCAAGTGTCGCGTAAAACGCAGTGCGCGTGCGCCGCCGAGGCGCGTCGCCAAACCAGGCGCGCCAGGCGATGCGTGCGAAGTAGGCCCCAATTAGCCAATAGATTGGCGTGAGTACGGTCATCGTTGCCGATCTCGCCACAACAACCTGGCACCGTGAATGACGAACGCCAGGATCGCCGTCGGGATACCCCAAAGCGCGATCGATAGCGGGGTCAGTTCGATGCCGCGCTCGGCAAAGAACGCTTGCATCAACAGCACCGCTCCGAAGGCGAGAAACAAATCTTCGCCGAAGAACAAACCGACATTGTCGGTAGCCGCCGATAGCGCGCGCACCTCCGGATTGGGTTGATCGCCGCTGGCGGCCTCGGCCATTGGCGCCACCAACGGGCGCACCATTTGTGCGTGGCCTCCCAGGCTCGTCAATCCGAGTGCCGCGCTGCCTTGACGCAGCGCAAGATAGGCCAGCAGCAGTCGCCCTGTGCGCGCACCTTTCCAGCCACGCACCAGCTGTGCGGCGAGGGCGCGCAAGCCATGTCGCTCAAGAATCGCTATCACCGGCAGTGCGAACATCAGCACCAGCAGGTAACGTGCCTTAAGAAACTGTGCGCCGACGAGTTCGAGAAACGCCGAGACCGACGGTAGCGCTACCAGCCCGGCGGTCAGCATCGCCAGCAGCACCACACGCGCCGGATGCTGTCGCGCCGCGAAGCCGATCACGACGATGGCTAAGGGCAGGAGTGCCAGTGTCAACACGCGCGGATCTCAATGCCGGCGTCGATGATTGCTTTGCGCAGATTTCGTGTCAGCGTCAGCGCATCGCTACCGTCGCCATGCACGCAAAGCGTGTCGATCCGCGGCGGCCCGCCGCGAGCCAGTCGTACGCCTTGCTCTATCGCGGCTGTTCCATGCAGCAGCGCATTGGGTTCGGTGCGCGGCGCCAGCGTGCCGTTCTCGAGATAGCGGCGATCGGCGAAGCCTTCGATGATCGTGAGCAGTTCAAAGCGCTGGGCGACGGTGACCCATTCGCCCCAGCTCGGACCGACGAGCGCCAATTGCGGGTCGAGACCAACGACAACTGCGGCGACCAGCTGAGCGATCGCCGGGTCTCGCGCCATCTGGTGATACAGCGCCCCGTGAGGTTTGACGTGTCTCACGCTTACGCCTTGGCGGACCGCAATCGCCATCAGATCCTCGATTTGCCGGCGCACGCTTTCGCGTAGCGCGTCGCGTTCGATGTCGATGTCGCGGCGCCCGAAGCCGATCCGATCCGGCAAACTCGGATGCGCACCGATCGCCACGCCATGCTGTTGCGCCAATTGCACGATGCGATTCATGGACGCAGCATCGCCTGCATGCCCACCGCACGCGATATTGCACGACGACACCCAAACCAGCAGTTCGGCGTCGGCGTTAGTCTCACCCAAGTCCGCATTGAGGTCGATGCGCATGCTGCGAGTCTAGCGGCCATTCACTGCTGTGACTCGACTCGCAGCCTGCCTGGACATCAACGACCCAACGCCCAGCGCCAGTCGGCGCCACTCAGGCGCGCCAGAGTGCGTTCCGCCAACTGCACCAGCACGGTCGCAGTCGCCGGCGTGGCCACGTCGATTCCCAAACCCCCATCCGCCGGCCACTCGGCGTCGATACGTTGGTAACGCGCCCCGAGGCGATCTTCCAGCATCGCCTCCACGTGCTGTTGCTGCACCGCCACGGTGGTCAGAATCAGTCGCCCATCTGAGAGCCAGCCGACGGCGCCGTCGTCGGCATCGACGCCGTCCGCTGGTCTATACCCGGCGGTCGCGGTGCCGATCGAGAGCATCTCGATGCGGGCTGGATCCACGCCCATAAAGTGCTCGGCCTCATGCAGCGCAACTTGATCCGGCGCGACCGCAAAGATGCCGCCATCGGCGTAAAGATAACGACCGACTTTTACCGACGGGAAATACGCAGGCGCCGCCGAGGTTGCCATCGCGACATCGACCGCGAGCACGCGCTCATCGCCTTCGGAAGCATCGACATGGGGCGTCTTGAAAACCTTGGTCTGGCTCAGCGAAACATTGACCGCCGGTATCACCAGATTGTGTTTGGCGTCGGCAAGCCGGCGGCCGTCGAAGATATCCTCCAGCGCCTGCCGCAGCGCTTCGCCCGAGTACTTCGGTCCGAGCACGGCGCGCGTTAGATCAATCAAACGGCCGACACGGCTGGTTGGCATGCCGCGCGTAGAGAAAATCTCGCTGCCGCGCTCGCGGAACAAGCTCACGACCTGAGTAACGGGCACTTCGAAAGCCAATGCCAATGCCAGTAAACCACCCACCGACGTTCCTGCAATCAAATCGAAGCGGCGGGCCAGCGGTTCTTCGGCTCGAGCTTCAAGCCCAGCCAGCACACACGCTGTGTACAGCCCAAGGTATCCGCCGCCGGCCAGCGACAGAATGCGAAACGGTTTTTGCAGATTCTCGGCCATGGCGACGCCTCCTACGACTGCATGGACGGTCGCCGCACGCATAATCAAGTTGCAGTGCCGTATCCAGCGTGGCAATGGCCGGACCGATGATTGCGCGCCGCCGGTGTCGTTGGTTTGCGTGTAGCCTAGTCGTTTTTCTTGCGCCCTGCATCGATGCGTATCATTAGTTTGAATCTCAACGGCCTTCGCTCCGCGACGCGCAAGGGTGTACTGCAATGGTTAGCGACCCAGGACGCAGATGCGATCGCGCTGCAAGAGACGCGCCTGCAGGCGCCGGAGCGAGCCGCTGAGGATTTTGGCGTCGATGGTTACACCGGGTACTTCCGCGATGCCGAAGAGACTCGCGGCTATAGCGGTGTTGCTCTGTATTTGCGGCGACGCCCGGACCATTTCGTCAGCGGCATCGGTGCGCAGCGATTCGATCGTGAAGGGCGATGGTTGCAAGCGGATTTTGGCGATCTGTCGATCGTCTCGCTGTACTTGCCGTCCGGCTCGTCGGGTTCCGATCGCCAAGCGCACAAGTTTGAAGTGATGGCATTTCTTGAGCCATATCTGGCGAAGCTGGTGGGCAGCGGGCGACGCTTCATTATTTGCGGCGATTACAACATTGCGCACAAACCGATCGACCTCAAGAACTGGCGCAGCAATCAGAAGAACTCAGGTTTTCTGCCCGAGGAACGGGCGTGGATGGACCGCCTGGTCGGTCAGGCTGGCTGGGTCGACACGCATCGCGAGTTGAAGCCTGATGTCGCCGAGTACACGTGGTGGAGTAATCGTGGAAACGCTTACGCAAATGACGTCGGCTGGCGCATCGACTACCAAATCACGACGCCCAATCTACGGGGAGCGGCGCACAGCGCTCGCGTTTACCGAGAGCAGAGATTTTCCGATCACGCTCCGCTGATCGTCGATTACGCACTGCCGAAGTTGTAACGATTTTCGGTCGCCGCTGGCCAGCTGTGGCGCCGAGATTCGGCGCCAATCAGAGGTTGAAGACCGTTCGACTTTTGGCGAGACGCTAGTGATCTGCTGTTCGCTCAGGACGGGCGCACGCGTAATAGCCAGCCATTGTCAGTCAGTAGGTACACGTTTCCATCCGGTCCTTGTTCAACGTCGCGGATGCGCCATCCCTTTCCTTCGAACAGCTTCTCGGCCTCAACCACTTTATCGCCATTCACAGTGAGCCGCGACAAATACGACAAGGCCATGCCGCCGGCCATCAAGTTGCCCTTCCAGTTGGGGAACGCAGAGCCAGTATAGAAAATCAGACCCGACGGCCCGATCGAAGGCGTCCACTGATAGGCCGGCTGAAGCATGCCGTCTTTCTGCGTTCCCTCGCCGATGGCCGGACCGTGATACTCGCGGCCGTAGGTAATTACTGGCCAACCATAGTTTTGGCCCTTACGAATAATGTTCACCTCATCACCGCCCCGCGGGCCATGTTCAGTGATAAACAGCTTGTCCGAATCGGGTTGAAAAACCACGCCTTGCGGATTGCGGTGGCCAAAACTCCAGATCGACGTCGGCTTGCCCTCAGCATCCTTGAACGGATTGTCCTCCGGAATGCTGCCGTCTTCGCCAATGCGATGCATCTTGCCGTTGTCGCTGTTGAGCTTCTGCGACATGTGTCGTTCCTGGCGATCGCCGATACCAAAGTACAAACGACCTTTGCCGTCGAACTGCAAGCGGCACCCGAAGTGATGCACGGTCTTCATGAACGGTGCCGCCGTAAACAGAACCTGGCCCTCGTCAAGCGTCGTGTCATTGAGTTGGTGCCTGGAAATGCGCGTCGTCAGCCCATCGTCGTTCTCGACGCTGTAACACAGGTAAATCCACCCGTCTAAGCCATAACCTGGCGCCAATTGCACGTCCAACAAACCACCCTGATTGCGCGCAGCAACCTTTGGTACGCCGTTCACCGACTGACGCGTTCCGGCACTGATATCGACGAGCGAAAGCGTGCCAGCCCGTTCGGTCAGAAGCGCTTTCCCGTCTGGCAAGAAAGCGATGCCCCAGGGGATGCTCAGACCCGACAGTACTTGCTCAACGACAACGGATTGTTCGGCGGTTTCTATGGTCTGTGGAAAGTCGTTGTTGGCGAAGGCCTGGGCCGACGCGGCGGCCATTGCAGCAGCATAGACAGCGCGCATGGTGAACTCTCATTCGTGGCGATACGCGAATAGTAAATGCAAAAGCGTCATGATTTGGTACTGATTTATCAGGATCGCGCCAGAGGCCTGACATAAGCGCCCAGGCACTTGCAGGTAGACTCGCGCAGATTCGCTGGACAGAGATCAAAACATGTGTGGAATCGTTGGCATCGCCGGGCACGTCAATGCAGTTCCGGCGCTCATTCAAGGGTTGAAGGCGCTCGAATATCGGGGCTACGATTCGGCCGGTCTGGCGCTGCAGGTTGGCGCCGATCTCCGGCGCTTTCGTGCTGCGGGCAAAGTCAAAGCTCTGCAGGATTTGTACGAAGCCGATCCCGTGGGTGCGCGCACCGGCATCGCGCATACCCGCTGGGCCACGCACGGGGTGCCAAGCGAGCGCAACGCGCACCCAATGACGAGCGGCGAGCAGATTTCGGTGGTGCACAACGGCATCATCGAAAACCACGAGCACCTGCGTCCTGCACTGGTTGTGGCGGGCTACGACTTTACGTCAGAGACTGACACCGAAGTCATCGCGCATTTGATCCACCAGAAGCGCGCCCAAGGATTGTCGTTGTTGGCCGCTGTCCAACAAACGGTGGCACAGCTTGATGGCGCATATGCCATCGCGGTGGTGGATCGCGACACGCCCGATGAAGTGGTTGGCGCGCGCCGAGGTTCGCCGATGGTCGTCGGATTGGGCGACGGTGTGCAATATCTGGCGAGCGATGTTTATGCGCTGCTCAACGAAACGCGCCAGTTCATCTACCTGCACGATGGCGATCTGGTGCATCTCACGCCGCACGCCGCCGTTATTTACGACAGCAGCGGAAGTGTTGTGACCCGCGAAGTCAAGTCAGCACATCTGCGGCCAGACGCGGTTGAGCGCGGCCAGTATCGGCACTACATGCTGAAGGAAATTCACGAGCAACCGCAGGCCGTGGCCGATACATTAGAGGGGCGCATCGCCAACGGCCGAATTCTCACGGAGATTTTTGGGCCTGGTGCGCGCGAGCAGTTCAAGGCACTGCAAGCGGTGCAAATCGTTGCCTGCGGGTCGAGCAATCACGCTGCGCAAGTTGCGCGGTATTGGATCGAGTCGATGGCGGGCATCCCGTGTTTTGCCGAAATCGCCAGCGAGTACCGCTATCGACAGCCGGCGGTGATCGAACGCTCATTGTTGGTGACCGTGTCGCAGTCGGGCGAGACCTCAGACACGCTGGCGGCGTTGCAGCACGCCGCGCAGCGTCCCTATCTGGCGCGACTGGCGATCTGCAACGTTCCGGAAAGTTCGCTGGTGCGCGCCAGCGAATTGGTACTGATGACACGGGCTGGTCCCGAAATCGGCGTTGCGTCAACCAAGGCGTTCTTGACGCAACTGGTTGCTCTGGCGTTGTTGGCCCTCGAGATCGCGCGCGCCAAAGGGATGGACGACGCTCGCTATCGGCAATGCATCAAAGAGTTGCAGCACCTGCCCGCCGCTCTGCAAGCGGCGTTAGCGCTCGATGCACAGATTCAAGCGATTGCACAGCGCTTCGGCGACAAACATCACGCGTTATTCCTGGGCCGCGGCGTGCAGTACCCGATCGCGCTGGAAGGTGCGCTAAAGCTGAAAGAGATCAGCTATATCCACGCCGAAGCCTACCCGGCGGGTGAGTTGAAACATGGCCCGCTCGCGCTCGTCGATGAGCATATGCCGGTGATCGCAGTGGCACCGAACGATGAGTTACTGGAGAAGCTCAAGAGCAATATCCAGGAGGTGCGCGCGCGGGGCGGCGAGATGTTTGTGCTGGCCGATGAGGATGTTGCCGAAAGCATGGCCAACGACCGCCAGCATGTCATTGCGATGCCGCGCGCGGGAAGCTTCATCGCGCCGATGTTGTATACCGTGCCGATGCAATTGCTCGCCTACCACGTGGCGGTGTTGAAGGGCACCGATGTCGATCAGCCACGCAATCTGGCAAAGAGCGTAACGGTGGAATAGTGCGGCTGCTGGTGCGTTGGCTGGGTGCGCTGATGACAGCGATTGCCATCTTTGCGCTTCCGTTTCTCCTTGCCGCGTTGATCGACCCTTTAGGTGCGCAACATGCAAATGACGCTGATCCGTTCGGTGCGCCGCCTTCGCCGATTGGGTCAGCGTTCGGCATCGTCATTTGTTTGATTTTCATGCCAGCGGGGTACCGGATATGGCGAAGGGCCGGCAACTGCCGCTGAAATTTCATATGCGGCCAGTTCGTTTAAGTTTCGTTATCGCCGTCTAACATCGCATAATTGCCGCGATCATCAGCAAAATTGCCATGCTGTCAATCGGTCCGTAGTAAACTAAGGCCCTTGAAATCCGCCGCTAGATTGCCATGATGTGGAGCCCGGCTCGGACCGGGACCGTTCGCCGCTAAGTGCGCACGGTGGTTAGCGAAGGTTGATTCCATGCACGCGCGTTCTCTCTTGCCCAATCCGCTCGACTGGCTGCTCGGCCTGTATGCCGAGAACTATGCGCGCTTGAATCAGCTTCTGCCCACGCGCACGTTGCCGCCGGGCCGTTACGTCAAGACCATCCCTGAGCGCCCCGATCTGGTGCTGGACGTGTTCGAGCAACAGCCTTACACAACATTGCTTCGGCTTAGCCTGCGTTTTGTCGAGGCGGCGCCGGCAGAAGATCCGGAATCCTATTGGCGCGTTTATCACGACGGACGTCAGGCGGAAGTCACGCATTGCCGCTTCGATTCGCACCGCAGGCGACTGTTCGCGCCGGAAACGCCAGCCAAGATCATCGCGCAGTACCGACGCCATATGAACAACTTCGCGAGCAAATGGCTGGAGCACTTAATTGGCCAGGGCTACGATGGCGGCGCATGGATCCTCGAGGGGCCGGTGCCGGCGTGGAATCCAGAGTACATCATTGCGCCTGGTTCAGAAGACGATCTCGAAGAACCGACCCGACGGCGGGCAACGAAGCGACCGCGTTCTGTGCGGGTTTGATCCGCGAGCCGTAGTCGATTCTGCGTTGCCGGCGAGCCTCGTCCGATGGTGGCAGCTGGCAACGGTAACAATGATGTGCCCATACGCTCAATGCCGATGAGAACGATAGGTTTGATTGGCGGCATGAGCTGGGAATCCACGGTTTCCTACTACCGTCACATCAACGTGGCGACGAAGGAACGCCTGGGTGGCCTGCATTCGGCGCAGCTGCTGTTGTACAGCGTTGATTTTCATGAAGTAGAGCGATTGCAACGTAGCGGCGACTGGGCCGGCGCGGGCGCGTTGCTCGCACAAGCCGCTCGCGTGCTTGAATCAGCGGGCGCTGCATTCATCGTTCTTTGTACCAACACGATGCACAAGGTTGCGCTCGCCATCGAGTCGCAGGTGTCGATACCGCTGTTGCATATCGTGGATCCGACGGCTGCGGAAATCCAGGCAGCCGGACATTCCGTGGTTGGGCTGTTGGGCACTCGCTTCACGATGGAAGAGGATTTCTATCGAGAGCGGCTTCGTGAGCGCCATGGATTGCGGGTCATCGTTCCCGATCAACTGGATCGGGATCTTGTTCATCGCGTGATCTACGAAGAACTGTGCCGCGGCGTCATCGATCCGATATCGCGCAGTGAATTCCGCAGGGTCATCCGGCACCTGAGCAGTCAAGGATGCCAGTCGATCATTCTTGGGTGCACAGAGATCGCGCTGCTTGTCAGTCAGCACGATGCAGAAGTTCCACTATTCGATACAACCACGCTGCACGCCCAAGCCGCAGTGGCATTGGCGCTTGAGCCATAAGTCAATCGTCCGCGGCGCGGCTGGCCTTGGGTAACTTACTGCGCAGATCTGCGAGCCTACATTTCTACTGGCTGCGCGTGCTCTTTGGTGGCCGCAAACTTGAGCTTCGGATAGCGCTCTTGCGTCAGCTGCAAATTGACCCGGGTCGGCGCGAGGTACACCAGTGCGCCGGAGGCGTCGCGGGCCATGTTCTGCATCGCCTTGGCTTCCATATCCTCGATCGACTTCGGGTCATCGCCGCCGATCCAGCGTGCGGTATGAATCTGTACGTTCTCGAACAGACAGTCGACGCCGTACTCGTCCTTGAGCCGGTAGGCGACAACATCGAATTGCAGCGTGCCAACCGCTCCCAGGATCAAATCGGTGCCGAGCAAGGGTTTGAAAAATTGCGTGGCGCCTTCTTCCGACAACTGCGTCAGGCCTTTCTGTAACTGCTTCAGTTTCAGCGGATCGCGCAATCGGGCGCGGCGAAACAACTCGGGTGCGAAGTTCGGGATGCCGGTGTATTTCAGCGCCTCGCCTTCCGTGAACGTGTCGCCGATCGAGATCGTGCCGTGATTGTGAATGCCCAAGATGTCGCCTGGGTAGGCCTCGGCGGCAATTTCTCGATCCGAGGCCATGAACGTCAGTGCGTTTGCCAGTTTGAACTCTTTGCCGGCGCGCACGTGCCACGCTTTCATGCCGCTGGTGTAGCGCCCGGAGCAAACCCGGAAGAACGCCACACGATCGCGATGTTGCGGATCCATGTTCGCCTGAATTTTGAACACGAAACCGCTGAATTTTTCATCGATCGGGTCGACGGGGCGCGTTTCTGTGGCGCGCGCACGCGGCGACGGCGCATGTTCGACGAAAAAATCCAGCAGCAGTTGCACACCAAAATTGTTGATGCCCGAGCCAAAAAATACGGGCGTCTGCTTGCCGCTCAGGTAGGCGCCAAGATCAAAAGGGTGCGACGCACCGCGGACCAAGTCCAACTCATCTCTAAGCTCCGCCAAGGCGTCTGCACCAATGCGTTCGCTTAATCCCGGCGCATCCAGGCCCTGGAAAATTGTTGAATCCTGACGCGTGAAGTTTCGTCCGGTCTCGAAGATGTGCACTTCATCGAGCAGCAAGTGGTACACACCTTTCAGCCGCGAGCCCATGCCGATGGGCCAGGTGACCGGCGCGCACCGAATCTTCAGCACGCTTTCGACTTCATCCAGCAAGTCGATTGGCGAACGACCCTCGCGATCAAGCTTGTTGATGAAAGTCATGATTGGTGTGTCGCGCAATCGGCACACATCCATCAGCTTGATGGTGCGTTCCTCAACGCCTTTGGCGCAATCGATGACCATCAGCGCCGAATCGACCGCCGTCAGCACGCGATACGTGTCTTCCGAAAAATCGGCGTGGCCTGGGGTGTCCAGCAAATTCACGATGCGTTCGGCATACGGGAATTGCATAACCGAACTCGTGACCGAAATGCCGCGCTCTTTTTCCAGCGCCATCCAGTCTGAAGTGGCATGCCGCGAGGCTTTTCGCGATTTGACCGAACCCGCCATTTGGATGGCCCCACCAAAGAGCAGCAACTTCTCGGTCAGGGTGGTCTTGCCGGCGTCCGGATGCGAAATAATCGCAAACGTCCGCCGACGTTGGGTTTCTTCGACGTGAGTGGTCATTGTAGGGGCAAAGCGAAATCAGGTCGCGGATTCTGGGGATTGCGCCGCAGTGGGGCAAGTGGCACGCGGCGGTGTTGGTTCCCACGAAGGGCACGAATACCGCCATTGCTGGCGTGCTGCCGCGATTTCGAATTTGGATCGTTCACATGTGAGCCTAAAGCCGCGCACCTAAGCGCACGCCCTGATCGATCGCTCGTTTCGCATCCAACTCCCCGGCGCGTTCTGCGCCGCCGATCAGATGGCTGGTGATGCCTAACGCGGCGAGTTCGTCGTGCAGCGTGCGCTGCGGCAATTGGCCGGCGCAAATGACCACGTTATCGACTTCGATAAGGCGCGTACTGCCATCGCCGTTGCGGACGGTCAAGCCGCGCTCGTCGATGCGCTCGTACTGCACGCCGCCGACCATCTCGACGCGCGCCATTTTCAGAGCGCTGCGATGCACCCAGCCACTGGTTTTGTTGAGTTTGTCGCCCAGTTTTCCATCGGATCGCTGCAGCAGTGTGATCTGCCGCACCGGCGCTGGCGGCACTGGCATGGCGAGACCGCCGCGACTTGACAGTGTGTGGTCGATGCCCCATTGCCGATACCAGGCGAGTGGATCGATCGTCGTCGAATGATCGTGCGCCAGGAATTCAGCGACATCAAAACCGATGCCGCCGGCGCCGATGATCGCCACGCGTTGGCCGACCGTCTTGTTGCCGGCCAGCACTTCTATGTAACTCAATACGTGCGGCGAATCTGAGCCCGGGATTTTCGGGTCGCGCGGCGTGACGCCCGTAGCGATCACAATTTCGTCGAACTTCTGCGCGGCCAATGTAGCGGCGTCCGCGTGACGATTCAACTGCACATCGACGCCAAGCTTTTCGAGTTGCACGCGGAAATAGCGAAGAGTCTCATGAAATTCCTCTTTGCCCGGAATCCGTTTGGCCATATTGAACTGGCCGCCGATCTGAGCCGCCGCATCGATCAGCGAAACTTTGTGACCGCGCTCGGCGAGGGTTGTTGCAGCGGCTAAACCTGCGGGCCCTGCGCCGACGATTGCGATCCGCTTTTTCTGCGCGGCTGGCGAAATTACGATCTCGGTTTCGTGGCAGGCGCGAGGGTTGACCAGACAAGACGCGCGCTTTTGCTCGAAGACATGGTCCAGGCACGCCTGGTTACACGCGATACAAGTGTTGATTTCCTGCGGCACGCCAGCCGCAGCCTTGCGCACCCAGTCAGCATCAGCGAGCAACGGCCGCGCCATCGACACCATATCTGCCTGGCCGCTGGCAAGAATGCGCTCGGCGACATCGGGCATGTTGATGCGATTGGTGGTGATCAGTGGCAGTTTGACCTCTCGTTTGAGCTTTTCCGTCACAAAAGCGAAGGCCGCGCGCGGAACGCTGGTCACGATTGTCGGTACACGCGCTTCGTGCCAGCCAATTCCGGTGTTGATCAGCGTCGCACCCGCGGCCTCGATCGCTTTTGCAAGTTGTACGATTTCTTCCCAGGTCTGCCCGTCTTCGACGAGATCGAGCATCGACAACCGGTAGACGATGATGAAGTCGGGTCCGCAACGTTCTCGGATCGCGCGCACGATCTCGACGGGGAAGCGCATTCGGTTCTCAAAACTGCCACCCCATTCGTCCTGGCGCTGGTTGGTTCGAGTAACCAGGAACTGATTGATCAAATATCCTTCCGACCCCATCACTTCGACGCCGTCATAACCGGCCTCGCGGGCGTATGCGGCGGTGCGTGCGAAGTCCTTGATCGTGCGTTGCACGCCGCTACTGGTGAGTGCGCGAGGGCGGAACGGGGTGATCGGCGATTTGGCGGCTGAGGCACTCACCGAAAGCGGGTGATAGCCGTAACGCCCGGCGTGCAAGATCTGCATCACAATCTTAGCGCCTTCGCTGTGCACGGCCGAGGTCACCTTGCGGTGACGTGCCACTTCCCATGGCCACGACAGCTTGGAGGCGAACGGCGCAAGCCAGCCCTCCATCGATGGTGCAATGCCGCCGGTCACCATCAGCGCCACGCCGCCTGCAGCGCGCTCGGCAAAATATGCCGCCAGTTTGTCGTAGTCGCGCGCCCGGTCTTCGAGGCCCGTGTGCATCGAGCCCATCAGCACACGGTTGCGCAACGTGGTGAATCCAAGATCGAGTGGCGAAAGCAGCGTCGGAAATGCGGTCATGACGGGCGGCTGGGGAACGGAAGGCGCCGACACTGCCGGGAAAGGCTGGAGGTTGCAAGGCTGCGCTGGTGCAAGTTCGAAGCCTCGCGGCGGCATTTGCTTGAACTGGTGATTGATTGGCTCTATCTCGGGGATCGCATTGACGCATTGGACATCGACGATGCGTGAGCGCACGATGGTGCAATGAAGAATCGACAACGACGCAGTTATCGAATGGAACTTTTGCCGCGTCGCCGCTTTCGAACAGGCATGCTAAAATCGATTCATCTGGGACCGGCAATGGCCGTGAGCCCTACCAAATTGAGGATTTATCGATGACCACGCAGGCTTTGGTGGCCAACAATCTGCCGATCTTGGGCAATGTTGGCAGTCTTGATGCTTACATCGGCACCGTCAATCGCATCCCGGTGCTGGAGGTTGAGGACGAGCAGGAATTGGCTCGGCGATTCCGCGAGGAGACTGATCTTGAGGCCGCTCGCCAGCTGGTCATGTCGCACTTGCGGTTCGTCGTGCATGTTGCGCGAGGTTACGCCGGTTACGGGTTGGGCATCTCTGACCTGATTCAGGAAGGCAACATCGGACTGATGAAGGCAGTCAAGCGCTTCGATCCCGATATGGGCGTGCGTCTGGTGTCCTTCGCGGTGCACTGGATTCGCGCCGAGATACACGAGTTCATCCTCAAGAACTGGCGCATCGTCAAGGTTGCGACGACCAAAGCGCAGCGTAAGCTGTTCTTCAATCTGCGCCGCGCGAAAAAGCGCCTGGGATGGATGAATGCGCAGGAAGTGCAGGCCGTGGCCAAGGACCTGGGTGTCGATCCGCAAACCGTCGTCGAGATGGAAGCGCGCTTGCAGGGCCAGGATGTGGCGTTCGATGCACCCGCGGATGACGATACCGAAGGCAAACCCGCGCCGATCGCATTTCTGGTCGATCAAAGCGCAAATCCGTACGAGAGCTTGGAAAGCGAGACCTCAAGCGATCGCCAGTTAGATGTGTTGGCCGACAGCCTGGAGCAACTGGATCAGCGTAGTCGCGACATTGTCACCCGCCGATGGCTCGCCGAACCCAAGGCCACACTGCAGGACCTGGCGGCCGAGTACAAGGTGTCGGCCGAGCGCATTCGCCAGATCGAATCTGCGGCGTTCAAGAAGATGCGTGGCATGTTCGGCGACTGATATGTCGCTGGTAAGCTATCGAAGCTCACGAGGCCCGCACTTGCGGGCTTCGTGCTTTTGCACGGCTAAAACGCGTTGATGCCCGTGATTTCGCGACCGACCACCAGCTGGTGGACGGTTTCCGTGCCTTCGTAAGTAATCACGCTTTCTAAGTTCAGCGCATGGCGAATCGGACAATGTTCGACGGTGATTCCGGCGCCGCCCATGATGTCTCGCGCTTCGCGGGCGATGTCGATGGCCATACGCACATTGTTCCATTTGGCCAGACTGACCTGCGTGGGGTGCATCTGCCCGGCATCCTTCAGACGTCCTAGTTGCAGCGACAGTAACTGCGCCATGGTAATGCGGCGCGCCATGTCTGCCAGTTTCATTTGCACAGCTTGAGTGCCGGCGATTGGCTTACCAAAGATGATGCGTGTTTTGGCGTATTCCAAGGCTTCGCGATAGCAGGCGATTGCGGCGCCGATCGGACCCCAGGTGATGCCATAACGGGCCTGAGTCAGGCACGAAAGTGGGCCTTTGAGGCCGCGCACATTCGGCAGGCGCTGTGTGTCCGGTATGCGCACGGAATCGAAGAACAGTGCGCTGGTGATGGACGCCCGCAAACTCATCTTGCGTTCGATATCCTGGGTACTGAATCCCGGCGTTCCGCGATCGATCAAAAAGCCCTGGATGCCCTCTTCGGTCATTGCCCAGACGATGGCGACGCCAGCGACGCCGCCGTTGGTGATCCACATTTTTGAGCCATTGATGACCCAGTTGCCGCCGTCGCGCCTGGCGTGGGTCTTCATGTTGCCCGGGTCCGAACCGCCGTGCGGTTCCGTGAGACCAAAGCAGCCGATCAATTCGCCCTTCGCCATGCGCGGCAGATAGTGCCTGCGCTGCTCTTCGCTGCCAAACGCGAAGATTGGATACATGCACAGGCTTGATTGCACAGAAACGAAGCTGCGGATACCTGAGTCGCCGCGCTCCAATTCCTGGCAAATCAAGCCGTACATGACGCCACTCATGTTGGCGCAACCGTATTCTTCCGGAAGGCTGGATCCCAACAAACCCAGCTCTGCAATTTCTGGAATCAGCTCGGAAGGAAAGCGGTGCTCGTCGAAGCAGCGACCGATGATCGGCAACACACGCTCATCGGTGAAGCGTGCCACCGTGTCTTGCACCATGCGTTCTTCATCCGAAAGCAAGGCGCGCACGTTGTAAAGATCGCTCGGGTCCAGGGGGGCGGGTTTGTTATTGCCGTCGGCCATTGTCGAAGTCTCGATTGACGATGGCGCAGATTATAGGTGGCGATTCGTGAATGCGGTGGCGACGTGGTTTACTCTAGAGTCCTTGGCCGAGCGGGATCTGGACAAATGAGTCAGACTTTCTTCGAAGCGGCAGCGCGCAGGGTTGTGGCAAGTACGCTGCCGAGCGAAGCCAACAATGCTCGGCGGTCCGAGGCGAAGCCTCGCTAGGTTTCGTCTTGCAGCCCACCGTTGAATCCGACAAACGTGAGCGCAATCGAACTCTGGAAAGCTGCCTGGCCCAACGCACTGAGCGCTTGGTCGCGATACACGCGCCTGCGATTCCCGCTTCTGTGCGAATTTCGCATTGATGCTGCCAAGGAAGGATTGCAGGGCAGTTTTGCAATGATCCGGTTGGTCGATCAAACCGTGGTGATCGATCTGGAAACGGTCGAGCAACTGCGCATCACGGATTTTGCATTGGAAATACTCGCGCACGAGATTGGTCACCATGTGTACGCGCCAGCGTCGGTTACCGAACATACGCGTTCACTGGCGCGCATGCGACGGGCGCTGCCAACCGTTGAGGCGTCGGCACCGATGATCTGCAATCTTTACACTGACTTGCTGATCAACGATCGATTGCAGCGCAGCGCGGGCCTGCGCATGGCTGATCTGATGCGCCGTCTGACGCAAAGCGTGGCGCCCGTCGAGATCAGTTCGTTGTGGCAGTTTTATCAGCGGACATATGAGTTACTGTGGGCGATGACTTCCGGCGAATTGGTTGCAAAGATGGACCACGAAACGTTGGAAGGAGACGCTCGCCTCGCCGCGCGACTGGTGCGACACTACAGTCAACACTGGCTGGATGGTGTGTCGCGCTACGGTGTACTGGCGCTGCCGTACCTGCTCGAATCCAAGAGCGCTGCGAGCCTGGCGCATTGGCACGATACGCGCGATGCAGGTCTCGGTGGCGATCCACAGGGGCTGACAGAAATCGATGCCGCTGACATCGTGCATCCGGCCTTCGATGAGACGCTCTCGGGTATTTCTCGCGATCGCGATGACATTGGTGAGACAGCAAAGCCCACTCCCACATCCGGTCGCGGTCAGACGCGCACGCCTTACGAATTTGGTGAGATTCTGCGTCTGGCCGGTCTGCGGTTGTCGCCCGAAGAGGCGGCGATCCGCTATTACGAGGAGCTTGCCCGTCCGTATCTCGTGCCGTTTCCTACGATGCGTCTGCCCGAGTCGATCGAACCGCTGATGGAGGGTACAGAACTGTGGGAGATCGGCGATCCGATTGCAGCGATCGACTGGCGCGAATCGCTGCTGAAGAGTCCAACGCCGATTGCGGGAATGACGCTGGTCAAAAGAGTGTTTGGCACGGTACAGGGACAGCACAATTCCGCATTACCATTGGACCTGGATCTGTATGTCGACAGCTCCGGTTCGATGCCGGACCCCCGAGTTGTCATCTCCTGGCCGGCGTTGGCCGGTGCGGTGATCTGTTTGTCGGCGCTACGTGCTGGTGCCCGGGTCGCGGTGCATCTTTGGAGCGATAAGAAAAGCGTCGCCAGTACGAATGGATTTGTGCGCGACGCTCGCGATTGTCTGCGGGTGCTGGTCGGCTATTTCGGCGGCGGCACGCAGTTCCCATTACCGCTGCTGCGCGATTTGCATTCGGGGCGGAAGAAGTTATTGCGGCCAACCCACATCCTGGTGGTGTCGGACGATGGCGCTTCAACGATGTTCGACAGCCCCGACGAGAAGGGCCACAGCGGCCTCGATGTTTGCCGCCAGGCGCTGCTCGATGCCGGCGGGGGCGGAACCCTGGCGCTGAATCTGCCCGACGGCTGGGAGAGTCTGGACTGGGCGGCGTTGAATTGGATCAAGCGCGCACGCGATGAGCAAGGCTGGCAGATTGCGGCCCTAACAAGCCTTGAGGACTTGCTTGCTTTTGCTCGCGTGTTCTCGAATCGGCACTATCAAGGTCACGATGTGATATCGGACATATGATCGCCCTCTGGCGCATCGATACGCGCTGCAATCTGGCATGTGGCTTCTGCGCATACGACCGACGATTGCCAAAATCCAGGGCGCATGTCTCGTACGCGACCGCGGTTGCGACGATCGATCGGCTGGCTGAGGGTGGTGCAACGCATTTGAGCTGGATTGGCGGAGAGCCGACGCTGTGGCCGCCGTTGGCGCCCGCTTCTGCCTATGCGAAATCAAAAGGACTGCGCGTCAGTCTGACCACCAACGGCACGCGGCTGGCCGCGATGCGCACATGCCTGTTGGCTCTCGACGAACTGACGATCAGCCTGGACGCGATCGATGGTCTGCACGACCAGCTGCGCGGTTGGCCGGGCGGCACGAAAAAGTTGCTCGACGGCATCACATCGTTGGCAGCGGAAAGGGCCAGGCCGCTATTGCGGATCAACGTGGTCTTGATGCGCAGCGCTATCGGCGCCTTCTCTGAACTTTGTCGGGTTTTGGTTTCGGCGGGCGTCGACGAAGTGACCTTCAACGCACTCGGATGGCGAGATCGGCCGGATTTTTCAGCCGAAGAACGACTGCGTCCTTCTGACCTGATCGAGTTCGCCGCAACCTTGCCGGCCCTCCGCGAAGAGATCAAGTGCGCCGGTGGGCGACTTGTTGGCACAGACGCCTATGTTGCGCGGTTGCGCGATGCTGCCAGCGGCATTCCGCACCCGGTCGCAGACTGCGCGCCCGGCTCGGTACTTTGGTTCATCGACGAACTCGGGCGGGTTGCGCCCTGCGCATTTACCCTGGACGATTACGGTGTGCCGGTCGCCCAGATTGAGCGCGGCACATTGGCGATGACTTGGCGCAACATGCAGCGTCATCGGCGCAGCGCCGTTTGTGAGGATTGCCCAAGTACGCAAGTTGCGGGTAAGTTTGCATTTTCCTGTGCGCCTGGTTCGGATGGACATTGAGGGAGCGCCGCTACCGTTGTTGACCCGCCGCATCGCGGAAGCGCCAGCGGATTTTCTGGCGATGCCGCGCATTGGTGCTGCTGGGCTGGTCCATGTCGATGCAATTGCAAGAGACGTATTGTCCTCCCGCGGAATCGACGTGCCGATCACCGCGCTGGCTGCATTGTCTAGTCCGATCTCGCCTCGTGAACATCCACGCCTGGCATTGTTGATCTGTTGGTTGTTGGTCGAGCCGCAATTGCAGTGGCCGAATGACCCGAACGCGCTCCTGGCGCTGCTGCTGATCCGCGCTCGAGAACTCGCCGTTCATTTGAGCGCCGAAGCTGTCATCGCCGACGACGAGCGTCGCGAGGAGTTGGCGCGGTTGACGCTCATGGCCCTGGGTCAGCGTCCGGCTGGCGAGAGCCTGGTGCAGGCACGCGATCGATGGCTGGCTGTCAGCACGATGGAGCGCGCGCGTCTTGTCGACGCAAGTCGCGCGGCGGAACAGCGCGCTCGTGCAATCCGCGAGGCTCTGGCGCGCAAGGCAGCGGAAGAATCGGCTGACAAGTGGTCGCGGGAGTAGGGTAGTGCAGAACCCAACACACGACGACCGGCATCCAGGACTCACGGCGCACGGCGCGGAATTGCTGAAGCGAATGCGCGAACATCCCGCGGCGCCGTTGTTTCGCAATCACAGTGGGCATCGCCTGCTGCCGATGGAAGTGGATGCCGTGCGCCAACATAGCGAGCGCGTGCGATGCGCCGATATCGAACCACGACCGCACTTCGCAGCTTGGCTGCCTGCGTTTCTGAAACGTGTGCGGGAACAGGTGCCGTATTGGCGCTTGCACGCACCCGGCAGCGATGAACTTGGCGATTGGCCCACCACGTCGCGCGCCAATTTTGCGGCAGATATCGCGGCATTCGTTCCAGATGACCTGTCGCTCGACCGCGTCATCAACTTCCGTACCACCGGCAGTACCGGACACCCGCTCCTTCTGCCCTCGCATCCAGTGGTGGCCGCTCGCTACTTGAGTTACCACCAACGGGCGTATCGACGACTGGGCGTCGAGTTAACCGCGGGTCGTGGGCAAGTGGGCGTACTGCTGATTGGCTGGCAGCAGAAGTGTTTTACCTACACCTCCGTCACCCCTTATCGCGATGATTGTGGATTAGCCAAGATCAATCTGCATCCGGTTGATTGGCGTCACTTGAGCGACCGCGGCGCTTACATCGACGCGCTGGCGCCGGAGGTAATTGCAGGCGATCCGCTGTCCCTCGCTGTGCTGCTGGAGATCGAGTTCGAACACCGGCCCAAGATACTTTTGAGCACGTCCATGCAACTGTTGCCAGGTTTGCGCCACGCGCTGGAAGCGCGCTTCAAGTGCGTTGTCGCCGATGTGTATTCACTCAATGAGGCCGGACCGATCGCCGCGTACGAGAACTCAGTGGATGGTCACATGTTGCTGCAGCCAGAGCTGGTGGTCGAGATTTTGGATGCGAACAATCGGCCGCCAGGAATTGGCGAGGCAGGCGATGTTGTGCTGACCGGTGGCTTCAACGACTACTTGCCCTTGGTGAGATACCGCACCGGAGATACGGCGACTTTGGAGCGCGTTGGCGGAGAATTTGTGCTTCGCCGACTGCTTGGTCGGCAACCTGTTCGAATTCGCAGAGCCAATGGCAGTTTCCTCAACAACATTGACATCACCCATGCACTCGCCGACTTGCCGATCGCCCAGTTCTCGCTGCACCAACGAGTCGACGGCGATCTCGATTTCACTGTTCAGCCTGGGCCGGGATTCGATCTCGACGAAACAATCGCGCGACTGAACCGGGTGCTGGGGTCCGCGAAGATCCGCGCGCAAATGTTGCATAAGAGCGAAGGCAAGCTCTGGCAATACCGCTCCGATATCGTCGATTCGCTGGAACGATCCCCTGTCACCTGACCTGCGACGAACGTGGCGAGACGCATCTGGCGCCAACGTCAGTTGGCATGCCTGACTGCGACGACTCACTCACGTCGATGGTCCGTATCGCCAACGCTCAAGCCACACTCGGCGCCAGCCAGTTCTCCAGTGTACGGCGCAATTCGTCGCCGATTTCCTCGTCGTCTAGCGCACAGCGAAGGGTCGCCTGCACGTAACCTAGTTTGTTTCCACAGTCGTAGCGCACGCCATCGAAGCGATACGCGTACGCCGGCTGTTCTTTCAGCAGTGCAGCGATGGCGTCTGTGAGCTGGATTTCTCCGCCTGCGCCGGGATTGGTGCGCTCCAACAAATCGAAAATGTGGTGATCGAGCACATATCGTCCGACAACGCCCAGGTTACTTGGCGCTACATCAGGCCTGGGTTTTTCGACGATCGTATCAATCCTCATCAGCTGACGATTGACTTGTGAGCCCGAGACGATGCCGTAGCGCGATGTGTCCTTCCATTCGACGGGCTCGACGGCGATCACGCTGCCGCCGTGCTCGGCTTGAACAGCAGCCATCTGCGCCAGCGCGCCGGGGCCATTGCGATTCAAGATAAAGTCGTCGGGCAAAATTACGCCGAAGGGACCATTGGCGACGGCTGGCCTGGCGCACAAAACGGCGTGTCCGAGTCCACGCGCTTCTGGCTGCAAAACAAACACCGGACGCACATGCGCCGGCAGAGTTTCCCGCACCATTTTCAAATGCTCGGTCTTGCCGCTGCTCGCCAACCTCGATTCAAGTTCGAACGCCATGTCAAAGTGGTCGTTGATCGCTCGTTTGTTGCGATTCACGACAAACACCAGCGTGTCCGCGCCTGCGGCGATCGCCTCGTCCGCCGCCCATTGGATCAGTGGCCGATCCATGATCGGCAGTAGTTCCTTCGGTACCACTTTGGTCGCCGGTAGAAACCGGGTTCCGAGTCCTGCAACGGGAAAAACAACGGTGCGTAACCGAGCGCTCATGGGCGAGACTCACTAACGAAGTAGCCTGGAGCATAACAAGACCAAATGTCGCCACGATGATTGCCACAGGTGCCGACTTTTCAACCGGCCGACGAGGCTTCGCCGCAGGCCGCCGCGCATTGTTGGCTGCGTTCGACAGTGCTCTGGAGATGAGTGGAACTGCTGGCGATTCGCCAAAATTTTGACTTGCGTTCTCCGCGAGTGTTCGCTAAAGTTGCGGGCTTACCGGTGCGGGGTGGAGCAGTCAGGCAGCTCGTCGGGCTCATAACCCGAAGGTCGCAGGTTCAAATCCTGCCCCCGCTACCAACAAGCAGGCAAAACCTGTTCTGATACTCAGCCGTTGTTTGCGCTGCTGCATGTGAGCCGGTCTATCTGTGGCTCCAACTCGTCGGAACCCGGACCCGCCTCACGCTTCAACTTCTCTCGCAGCCGCTCGGCGCGTCTGGGGTTTCGCTGGGCAAGCCATGTCAGCTGACCCAGCAACTTGTTGAGATCCGGCTCTGGGTTCCCATGAACGTGGCGATGTACTGCGGCGCGCAGGCGATCGTATTCGACCCGGGTTGAGTTAAGTCTGGCGTTAACGATGCTGCCGCAGATGCGCATCGAGTCACATTGCCTGCGTATGTGGGTTTTGGCTGTGTTTATGACGAAGCGTTCGCTGCGAGCAATGCGCGTGACAGCATCAATGACGCGGTCTGGAGGTGGCGCATTTGCGCCATGCTGCGGCGAAAGCGCAAGATCATCAGCGTATCGCGAATAGCGCAGGTTTTCCGCCGCAGCGTAGGCGCTCAGGCGCCGATCCAGCCGAGAGGTCACCAGGTTGGCCAGACTGGGCGAGGTGGGCGCACCTTGCGGCAAGTGGGGTGAGCGCAGCCACAGTCGATCGCCGGGCGCTGCTTGCGCAATGAGCGCAGCTGGCACGCGCGTCGTACAAAGGCCAGTGAGTGCAACGGCCACGGCTGGCGGATAGCCCAGCCAACGAAATTGCGCGAACACGCGCGCACCGTCGATGCGGCCGAACCAGTCGCTAAGATCCGTCGTCACCAGCCAGATTGCTCCAACATGGCGCCGGGCATGGTCCAGGCATGATCGCCCGCGGACGAATCCACAGGCTGCTTCCGACAATGGCACGAGGTGCAAAATCCGATCCAGGATGCGCCGTTGAACACGCCGCAGACGGGCTTTGGGTGCCTCAATCATACGCACGCCGCCGCGGCGTTTGGGTAGCCAATGCCATCGGTAGTGGTGGCTCTGTTCCACGTGGTTTCGTGCCAGATTGTTGTAGCGATCTGCAAACCAGTCGATCTCGCCCATTGCCAGGCCGAGCCATTGCGCCAGGTGAATCGTCGACTCGAATCCGGGCAGTTGGTCAAAGCGCATCATGGCGTTCCAGAAGCGAAAGCGCAGACAGCCGTCCCGACGTCTTCGATTGCGGTGAAAGTGGGTTTGCCGAAAGGCAAACGAGCTTCACTGCCATGCAACTGCCGAAACATACAGCCAGGCCGCGGGGCATCCCCGCAGTGGATAGTGATGAACTACCCCACACTCGGGACGACTGCTGCGTTTGCCCAGTATGCCTGCCTGTCGTCTGGAGGCAACGAGTTCATGAAAGGACCAGAGAAAGTGCGGCGTTTCGTTGAGCAAGTTTGGGCTTCGCGAGTGAATGCGCTACGCCACAATGCGTCCGTGACTTAGTTCTCGGATTCACAATAAGCGGTGCGTGATTGCCTTTAAGACCGCGTGCGTGCGGTCGCGGCAGTCCAGCTTCGCCAGGATCTCGGTGATGTAGTTTTTCACCGTGCCTTCCGAGAGGTGCAAACTGCGGCCGATCTCTTTGTTCGAATAACCGCCGGCGACCAGCCGCAGGATGCTGACTTCGCGATCTGAGAGGGAGACGTTCCGCAGGCTCTCGTTGCGAACGGAAGGGCGTTGTGCGCGCACTGCGCCCAGGCTCACGGGTTGTAGCAGCGTATCCCCTGCAGCTACCTTGGCGATGGCTTCGGCCAAATCCTCCGGTGCCGCGTCCTTGAGCAAGAACCCCTGCGCTCCGGCATCGACAGCTGCCAACATCAGCTCTTTGTCATCGAAGGTTGTCAGCAAGATGACTGGTGTCGTATCGCCACGTTCGCGCAGGCTCGTGATCAGTTCGAATCCGTTTATGCCAGGCATACGAATATCGCTGACAATGACATCGACGGCGCGACGCTCCAACGCGTGCAGCAGCTGCTCGGCGTTCGTTGATTCGAGCGCGACATCGATGCCGGGCACACTGCGCAACAGCGCTGACAGGCCTTTGAGCACCAGGGCCTGGTCGTCCAGCAAGGCGATGTGGATCATGCTGGCACCTCGGCCAGCAGACGCACGCCTGACGCAGTGCCGATCACTTCCAATACACCGCCAATGTCGGCGAGGCGTTCGCGCATGCCGTTCAACCCGTTGCCGAAACGGACTTCGCCGCGGGATTGACCATTGTCCTCCACAGTAAGCGCAATCCGTCCATCGCGATGCTTGAGTCCAATACGAATGGCGGTCGGCTGGCCGTGCTTCAGCGCATTGGTGATTCCCTCCTGCACGCACCGCAACAACGCCTCGGCACGGGCGACATCAGCGATCCGCAATTCCGGGTCGATGTCAACCTCAAAACCAGGTCCTGGTATCTGCCGTGTGAGGAGTTCTATTGCGGCGGGAAGGTCGATGCCATCGTGGCGCCGCAACTCGCTGACAACGGCACGAATGTCGTCGAGCAACTCATCGGCCAGCTGCGCCGCGATGCCCAATTCGGCATTTTCCGCGAGCGCTGGTTGGCGGCGCAGCAGGCGCAGATTGAGTTTGAGTGCCGTCAATTTGTGACCGGCAACATCGTGAAGTTCGCGGGAGAGCTTCAATCGCTCATCGCCGCGTGTACTTTCAGCGAGTAATTGTTGGGTTGCCAACAAATGAGCGTGCGTCCGCTGGACTTCCGCTCGTGCGGCTTCAGCGCTGACGGCGTAGTGCATGGTCAACGCGGCGAACAGTTGAAAGCCGATCAGTGGCGTCAGAAACAGCAGCACGTTGGCCCACGGCATGGCGACAGAGTAGATGAGTGCCATTCCGACATTCAAAGCAATCATGAGCGCCAGCGCATTGCGACGCTGAAACATCGCGACCATCTGGCTTGCAACCACGATCAGCAAAATTGCTGGACCGCCGTTGCGAAAGCACCAGGTGCCAACCAGCACCAGTAGCCCTTGTCCGATCACCATCAGCCCACGTCCGCGTGCCGATTGGGTGTGCATGGTACCGAAGTAGAGTCCCGCGACCGCACACAACGACAGCAAACCGAACAGCTGCAGTGGATCGCCACTGCGGAGCCCGTTAAAGCGCAGCGATTGCGCAAGCACTGCCAGCCAGGTGATCAGCGCCGCAAGATGCAGAGGCGAGGCGACTCGAAGGGCATTCAACATGAAAGCGATCCGCCGCTTGAACTTCGCCATTCTGCCCTCAAATCCGTGGCTTCCCAATGCCTTTTTACGCCCATGACCCAAGAAACGCGCGCTTTTCAGGCCGAAGTCCAGCAAGTCCTCAATCTGGTCATCCACTCGTTGTATTCGAATAAGGAGATCTTTCTTCGGGAACTGATCTCCAACGCCTCGGATGCTCTGGATAAACTGCGGTTCGAAGCGATCTCCGCGCCCGAGCTCCTGGCGGGAGATCCGGAACTCAAGATCGAGATCGAGAGCGACGAAAAGGCCAGGACGTTGACGATTCGCGATAACGGCGTCGGCATGGCGTTCGATGAAGTCGTAGAGAACATCGGCACCATTGCGCGCTCGGGCACACGTAAGTTCCTGGAGAGCCTGTCCGGCGACGCGCGCAAAGATGCGCAGTTGATTGGTCAGTTCGGCGTTGGCTTTTATTCGGCGTTTATTGTCGCCGATAAAGTGATGTTGACCACTCGCCGTGCAGGTGGGGCGGCATCGGAGGGCGTGGTATGGGAGTCGGATGGCAAGGGCGAATATCGCGTCGATCGCACAGAACACGCGCCGCGCGGTACTGAGATTGTGTTGTACCTGAAAGAGGAAGAGTCAGAGTTCACGGCCGGTTGGCGTTTGCGCTCGCTGATCAACAAATTCTCCGAACATATTGCCTTTCCGATTCGAATGAAAGGTCAGCACAGCGGTGAGGAAGAAAAAACCGCCGAGTTCGAGACCGTCAATCAAGCGTCGGCACTGTGGGTGCGACCGAAGTCCGAAATCAAGGACGAGGACTATCAGAGCTTTTACAAACACCTGACCCATGGCGACGGCGAAGCGCTGGCGTATACCCATAACAAAGTTGAGGGCAGTCAGAGTTATGTCACTCTGCTCTATGTGCCCGCCAAGGCGCCGTTCGATTTGTTCGGCGCGCAGCGTGACGAG
The DNA here is from genome assembly GCA_022844165.1 of Lysobacterales bacterium. Lineage (GTDB taxonomy): Bacteria > Pseudomonadota > Gammaproteobacteria > Xanthomonadales > SZUA-5 > JALHMH01. The sequence continues at coordinate 47,178 of JALHMH010000020.1, read as the reverse complement.
CGCCACGGGCTGAAGTTGTATGTGAAGCGCGTCTTCATCATGGATGCTGCGGAGCAGTTGTTGCCTTCGTACTTGCGCTTTATTCGTGGCGTCGTCGATTCCGACGATTTGCCGTTGAACGTTTCGCGTGAGCTTTTGCAAGACCACAAGCTGACGCAGCAGATTCGATCGGCAGTCATCAAGCGAACGCTGGATATGCTGGAGAAACTCGCACAAGACGACACCGAGAAATATGCCGCCTTTTATGGCGAATACGGACAGGTGCTCAAAGAAGGCCTCACCGAGGACTTTGCCAATCGGGAGCGCATCGCGAAACTGCTGCGTTTCGCGTCGACGAGTACTGAAGGCGCAACGCCCACGGTGTCGCTGAGCGACTATTTGGCGCGTGTCCGACCCAATCAGACGGCGATTTATTACATCACCGCCGAGAGCCACCTGGCGGCTCGCCACTCGCCACACCTGGAACAGTTCGCTGGCAAGGGGGTTGAAGTGCTGTTGGCGTCCGATCGCATCGACGAGTGGGCGCTGTCGTACGTGCATGAGTTCGACGGCAAGCCTTTCGTCTCGGTTGCCAAGGGCGATGTTGACCTGTCGACGATCGAGGACCTTCCCGGCGCGACCAGACCTGCCGTTGCAGAATTGCCGGATGGACTTGCTGACCGTATCAAGGGGGCGCTTGGAGAACGGGTGAAGTCGGTCAGGGGCTCGAGTCGATTGCGCGATTCTGCTGCAGTGCTGGTCGTTGACAAACACGAACTGTCGCTCCATACGCAGCGATTGCTGAAGCAAGCCGGGCAGGGCGCCGGCAGTGGCGCGCCGAATCTGGAATTGAACCCGACGCATCCGTTAACGGCGCGTCTCCAGGGCGAAGCCGATGCAGATCGATTCGCTGATTTGGCAACGCTGGTGTACGAACAAGCCGTACTCAGCGAAGGTGGCCAGCTCGAGGATCCGAGCGGTTTCGTGCGGCGCTTGAATCAGCTGATGTTCGGCTGATTTGGCAAGCACAGCTCAACGGGCGGAGCGTAGATCCGCCCGGCAGGTTTGGGGCGAAAGCACGGCGCACTCGCGATGAATGCCGGGTCGGCGTTTCTTGGGTGCCACCCGGCGAGCGCCGCCAGAGGCAGCGTCGGCAGGTCCTTTGGGTCAGCGGCGAGTTCTCCGGCGAGCAGAGCAGCCGCGATGCGCCGGTCCAACTGCTCGCGGCGAGACTCCGGGGAGTCGGCATAAAAACCGGGCTCCACCATCACCGGCAGAACCTTGCCTGCCAACAGTTCATCCGTCCGCGTCAGCTTGAGCTCAAACAATGCATGGCCGAGGACCCACACTTCGACGTCCTTGTTAAGTTGTTTGCGTCGTGAGGTCAGCAATTCGGTCCAGCGGTGCTCGAGCATGGCATCTAACCAGCCGGCATCGGCGCAGGCTACGATCAATCCTGCTTCATCAACATGCGTCAGCGCCTGTTGATGGCGGGTTCTTTCTTTCGGGCCGACTCGCACCAGCCCCGCCATTTGCAGGGCGTTCAATGCGCGCTTGCTGTGCGGAAACTCCAGCCAGGCAAGCGCCCCAAAACGGTCATGCCAACTGTTCGGACGGGTGCTGACCAGACCTTGGGCCACACGCGCCTCGTAGTGCATCCCGTCGTCGATTGTGGTTGCGCAAACAAAGGATGGCGAATCGACCTGTGAATTGATCGCGCGCAGAAAATCGGCGTCGCTCAACGCCAGTAGCTCGCGATAGGCCGCGAGTTGCGCAAAGGGCGGCGTGGCAAAAATCTCATCGGTCAATGGCCCTTGCGTGGCCACTGGCGGGTCGGTTGGCACTGTTCCTGTGAGCTTACCTGGCACACTTGCAACCGAAAGCTGATCAAATGGCGATGGCGGCATGCAGGTCGTGCTCATCAGCCTTTTTGATCGCCACGTCGATGAACATGCCGGGTGCAGGACGCGGGTCGGATTTGCGCAGTTTGATCAAAACCTTGCCGTCGATGTCGGGGGCTTCTTTGCGCGAACGGCCAGTCGCGACACCAGGTCCAACTTCGTCGATCAGAATCGTTTCGGTTGTGCCAATGCGTGCTTGCAGTCGACGTGCACTGATGTCGGCTTGAACTGCCATAAAACGTTCGAGACGTTCCTGTTTGACGTCTTCCGGCACCGCGCCTTCAAGCGCGTTTGCCGCAGCGCCAGCCACCGGCGAATAGGCGAACGCACCGACGCGGTCCAACTGGGCTTCTTCCAAGAACGCCAACAGGTCCTGGAACTCCGCTTCGGTCTCGCCAGGAAAACCAACAATGAACGTGCTACGTAGCGTGATCTCTGGGCAAATACTGCGCCAGGCTCGGATACGCTCGATGTTGCGTTCCCCGCTCGCTGGCCGTTTCATGCGCTTCAGGACCTGCGGATGCGAGTGCTGAAATGGTATGTCCAGATATGGCAGGATCTTGCCCGCCGCCATCAATGGGATGATCTGATCGACGTGCGGGTAGGGATAAACGTAGTGCATCCGAACCCACACGCCGAGCTCTCCGAGCGCGCTTGCCAAATCAACAAAACGGGTCTGCCATTGGCGACTGCGCCAGGTGCGGTCCGCGTATTTCAGGTCGACACCATAGGCGCTGGTGTCTTGCGAAATCACCAGTAGTTCACGCACGCCGCCTTTGACCAGTCGCTCCGCTTCGGTCAACACCGCATCGATCGGCCGGCTGACCAGATCTCCACGCATCGAGGGAATGATGCAAAAGCTGCAGCGATGATTGCAGCCTTCTGAGATTTTCAAGTAGGCATAGTGGCGTGGTGTCAATTTGATGCCTTGCGGAGGCACCAGGTCGAGAAACGGATCGTGCGGAGGTGGGCGTTGCGCGTGCACCGCAGTCATGACCGACTCGTAGTCCTGTGGGCCAGACACGCTCAAGACCTGTGGGAACCGCGCCCGGATCAATTCCGCCCGCGCGCCTAAACAGCCGGTGACCACCACCTTGCCGTTCTCCGCCATGGCCTCGCCGATGGCTTCGAGCGACTCCTCGACCGCCGATTCGATGAATCCGCAGGTATTCACTACGACGACATCTGCCGCGTCGTAGGTCGGAACGATCTGGTAACCCTCTGTGCGCAATTGCGTGAGGATCCGCTCGGAGTCGACAAGCGCTTTGGGGCATCCCAAACTGACAAAGCCAACTTTGGGTGCAGTGGCGATCATTGGCTGGCGATTCACAAAAGGGCCGACGAGTATAGGCGCCCCTGACAAAGCCCGCTCTGAGCGCAGTCATTGGATTGCAACGCGACCGCGTGATGATTGTCCAGCGTCCAGTTGGAGGTTGGCATGCGTCTGATCCTGTCCTTGATTCTTCTTCTTGCCGCAGCAGCCCATGCGGCAGATCCGGTTGCCGGTAAGTTCTGGTACGAACAAACCTGCGCGCGCTGCCATGGCAGCCCGCCACAGGAGCGTCAAAACGGTACGCCGAATATCACCGGATTCAGCGCGGACAGAATTCGCGGCGCACTGGCCAACATACCTGCGATGGTCAAGGTCAATCTGCCTGAGCCGCAGATCCTGGACGTCGAGGCGTACTTGCGATCGCCGCTGCAATATCTTTGGGCACCAGGAATCGACTTCACCGATTTGTGGTGGATGCCAGCCGAAGCGGGTTGGGGAATGCATCTTACGCATCGGCCGAACGCGCGCGTCGCCGGCACGCTATACATTTATGACGCGGATCGCAAGCCGCTGTGGCTGCTGATGACAGGCGTGAACTGGGTCAGTCCGCTGGAGATGCGTGGGACTTTGCTGAGGTCCACGGCCAGCGGGTTCCCGCCGATGGGGTTTGATCCAGCGTCAGTCGCCACGGCTCAAGTCGGCACGTTCTCATTGATATTCGCCGATCGAGAGAGCGGCGTGTTGACGTTTGACCTCAACGGCGTCGCTTACAGCAAATCAATGCAGCGCTTCGCCTTTTGAAGTCCGGTTGCAGAATCCGGCAGCAAACGACTGGGTTTGTGAACACCTGTGGCGTTAGGCAACGTCATCTGAAAACCCTGCTATTCTCAAATCGTCTGCCCTGTAAATGGGCGAAGAATGAGTTCGTGCGAATGTCGGATGATCGACGTGGTGATGGCGGAAAAGTGCTGTATTGCTCGTTTTGCGGAAAGAGCCAGCATGAGGTGCGCAAGCTGATCGCAGGCCCCAGTGTCTTTATCTGCGATGAGTGCGTTGAGCTGTGCAACGACATCATCCGCGAGGAACTCGAAGACAAAGCTCAAGCGGGGCGATCCAGCCTGCCGAAGCCACGCGAGATTCTTGAGGTGCTCGATCAATACGTGATCGGCCAGCAGCGAGCCAAAAAAATTCTCTCGGTAGCGGTGCACAATCATTACAAGCGATTGGAATCGCGCCAGCGCGGCGACGAAGTGGAGCTGGCTAAATCGAATATCCTGCTGATCGGACCTACCGGTTCGGGCAAAACCTTGCTCGCGGAGACGTTGGCGCGCCTGCTGAATGTGCCGTTCACCATTGCCGATGCAACGACGTTGACCGAAGCGGGCTATGTCGGCGAAGACGTCGAGAACATCATTCAGAAGTTGCTTCAGAAGTGCGATTACGATGTCGAAAAGGCACAGACGGGCATCGTCTATATCGATGAGATCGATAAGATTTCGCGCAAGAGCGAAAACCCTTCGATTACCCGCGATGTCTCCGGCGAAGGCGTGCAGCAGGCGCTGCTGAAGTTGATCGAAGGCACGGTCGCATCGGTGCCACCGCAAGGCGGACGCAAACATCCCCAGCAGGAGTTTCTGCAGGTGGATACGAAAAACATCCTGTTCATTTGCGGCGGTGCCTTCGCCGGATTGGAAAAAGTGATCCAGGCGCGGTCGACGCATACCGGCATCGGCTTTTCGGCGGATGTGCGCTCCACCTCCAGCAAACGCAACGTCGGGCAGGTACTTCAGGATGTCGAGCCTGAGGACCTGATTCGCTACGGTTTGATTCCGGAATTCGTCGGTCGTCTGCCGGTTGTGGCGACGCTCGAAGAACTTGACGAGGCGGCTTTGGTGCGCATTCTGTCGGAACCCAAGAACGCGCTGGTGAAACAGTTCAAGCGTTTGTTCGAGATGGAAGGGGTCGATCTCGAATTTCGTCCCGATGCGCTAGGCGCAATTTCACGCAAAGCGCTTGATCGAAAAACCGGCGCGCGCGGCCTGCGTACGATCGTCGAGCAGGTTTTGCTCGATACGATGTACGATTTGCCGTCGATGCAGTCGGTCAGCAAGATCGTCGTTGACGAAGCCGTCATTAATGGCAACGCCGAGCCTTATCTGATCTATGACGGCGGTGCAGTGCAACAGGCATTGGCGTCAGGACAATAGTTCCATTTGCGAAAGCGAGCGCCGTCGGGGCAAATGCGTCGCCGTCCAGACCCGTGACCCTGGCCGCTGCCCTGCTCACTGACAGCGAGCCTTGCATCCCTTGACTTCTTTCCTATCGTGCCGCATTTCACCGCGGTAACCTTCAAGATCAGAAAAAATATGCCCGCCAGCTCCCGACTCGATTTTGGCCGCCATGAACGCAGCCTGCCGATACTCCCGCTGCGAGATGTCGTGGTGTATCCACACATGGTCATTCCGCTGTTTGTAGGCCGCGAGCGTTCGATGCGTGCTTTGGAATTTGCGATGGACGCCGACAAGCAGATTCTGCTGGTGTCGCAGCGACTCCCGGAAGTCGACGATCCGGCGCCGGCCGATTTGTATGAGATGGGTACGCATGCCACGATTCTGCAGTTGCTGAAGCTTCCAGACGGCACAGTGAAGTTGCTGGTGGAGGGCTTGCGCCGCGTCATGATAACCGGCGTCGGTGAATCCCAGGGCATTTATCGCGCGGTTCCCGTTGTCGTTGAGTCGGAGATGGATCGCGAGCCACGTGAAGTGGAGGTGGTAGCGCGGACTTTGTTGAGTCAGTTCGAGCAGTTGGTCAAGCTCAACCGCAAGATTCCGCCTGAGCTTTTGGCAACGTTGAACGCAATCGATGACCCCTCGCGCCTCGCCGATACCATCGCCGCGCATTTGTCGATCAAAATGGGCGATAAGCAGTCGCTGCTGGAAACCGCGGGAGTTGGTCAACGCCTGGAAATGCTGATCGCTGCTGTTGACGCCGAAATTGACGTCCTGCAGATCGAGAAACGCATCCGAGGTCGCGTCAAGACGCAGATGGAGAAGAGCCAGCGCGAGTACTACTTGAATGAGCAGATGAAGGCCATTCAGAAGGAACTCGGCGATTTGGACGAAGCGCCATCCGAGATGGACGAATTGGCGCGGCGCATCGAAAAGGCCGGGATGCCCAAACCCGTGGCGGCCAAAGCACGCGCCGAGTTGAACAAACTCAAGATGATGTCGCCGATGGCCGCTGAGGCTACCGTCGTTCGCAACTACATCGACTGGTTGGCCAATGTGCCCTGGAGCGCGAGAACGCGCATCCGAAAGAACCTCGCCGAGGCGGAAAAGGTGCTCGACGAAGACCACTTTGGTCTGGAAAAGGTCAAAGAACGCATTCTCGAGTATCTGGCGGTTCAACAACGCGTCAAACGCATGAAAGGGCCCATCCTGTGTCTGGTTGGCCCACCAGGCGTTGGCAAAACGTCGCTTGGTCAATCCATCGCACGCGCAACGGGACGAAAGTTTGCGCGTATTTCCTTAGGTGGCGTGCGCGACGAGGCCGAAATTCGCGGCCATCGCAGGACCTACATCGGGTCCTTGCCGGGCCGCATCGTTCAGAACCTGAGCAAGGTTAAGAGCAAGAATCCGCTGTTCATGCTGGATGAGCTCGACAAAATGTCGATGGATTTTCGCGGCGATCCGTCCTCGGCTTTGCTCGAAGTCCTGGATCCCGAGCAGAATCACACCTTTAACGATCACTATCTAGAAGTCGATCTCGATCTGTCGGAGGTCATGTTCATCGGGACCGCCAACTCATTGAACATTCCGGGGCCGTTGCTGGATCGCATGGAGGTTATTCGTATCCCCGGCTATACCGAAGACGAAAAGCTGGCGATTGCCAAGCGATATCTGCTGGGCAAGCAGGTGAAGGCCAATGGTCTGAAGCCCAACGAGATCCAGGTCGCTGACGAGGCGATCATCGACATCATCCGTTACTACACACGCGAGGCTGGCGTCAGAAACCTCGAACGCGAAATCAGCAAAATTTGCCGGAAAGCCGTCAAAGAGCTGTCGCTCAAAGAGGGCAAGTCGCGCAAAGTACGTCTGTCGAAAGCGAAGGTCGATAAGGCACAGAAGAGCGAAAAGGCCGCGAAAACGGTGCTGGTGCAAAGCAAAAATCTTGATAAATTCCTTGGCGTGCGTCGTTTTCAGTACGGCCTTGCCGAAGAAAAGGACGAAGTAGGCCTGGTCACCGGTCTTGCCTGGACTGAGGTCGGCGGCGAAATTCTGAGCATTGAGGCTGCAATTGTTCCGGGCAAAGGTAAGTTGACTCAAACCGGCAAGCTCGGGGAAGTCATGCAGGAGTCCGTGCAAGCGGCACTTTCGGTCGTGCGAGCACGCTCGGTGAGTCTGGGTATCGACCCAGAGTTCCACCAGAAACTGGATATCCATGTGCATGTACCGGAAGGCGCTACGCCCAAAGACGGGCCAAGCGCTGGTATCGGCATGTGCACGGCCCTGGTGTCGGCGCTCACCAAGATTCCGGTTAAGTCCTCGGTGGCGATGACTGGGGAGATCACGTTGCGGGGCCGCGTCTTGCCGATCGGCGGACTAAAAGAAAAGCTGTTGGCGGCCCATCGCGGCGGCATCAAGACGGTTCTGATCCCAGACGATAATCGAAAGGACCTGGCCGATATCCCCGCCAACGTCACGGGCGATCTGGACATACGTCCCGTCAAGTGGATCGATGAGGTCTTGGAGATCGCACTCGCCGGACAACCTCAGCCGAGGCCCGTGGAATCGCCAACAGCTGAACAGGCGCCGGCGGGCGAAAGTGCGACGGGTCTCGTGCGTCACTGAGGCGTGGCGATCGGCAGTGTGATGCAATCGCGATTGTTGATTGTCTATCACAGTCATGGCTGGCGCACGGAAGCGCTGGCCTCCGCCGCGATGGCAGGTGCGCAAACGTGTTTGGAAATCGAGGTTCATTGCCAACGCGCCGCCGCAACAAGCGTAGATGACCTGCTGGCGGCTCACGGCTATTTGTTCGCAACACCGGAGTGTTTTGGTGGCATGAGCGGGATGCTCAAAGACCTGTTCGAACGCGCGTATTACCCGATCGGCGATCGGCTTGCCGGAAGACCCTATGCCTGCGTCGTCGTCGCGGGACAGGACGGCCAGGGTGCGGTTCAAGGGATCGAGCGTATTGCCCGAGGACTTGGGCTCAAGAAAGTACAAGAAGCTTCAATCGTGCCCAGCGATCAGATCGAGCTGAATCGTCAGAACTGTGAAGAATTGGGCGCAACCCTCGCGTTCGGTCTGACGTCCGGGCTGTTTTGACCGTCAATCCAGGACTTCTGGCTGAATGACAGTCAAGGGGCTTGTTACCAAACCGTCATCTGCCGCTGTTAAACTCCCCTTAATTCCTCCCCGACACTTGTTCGGCACGCCTCGTGTGCGAAGTCATGGGAGTGAGTCAACCCGTACGTCAAAGTCAGGCATCCGTCATCATGAAAAGAAAGCCGCAGATCAAAGCGTTGGTCCTGGGTGTGTTGTTGGGCCTTTCGGCCTCGCACATCGCATTCGCACAAAACACCTCATCCGCACTCAGTGGTCGCGTTACCGATGCCGAGGGGCGTCCGATTGCCGGCGCAACCGTCGACATTTTGCACGTGCCATCCGGCACGCGTCGCACGATCATCACCGACGCACAAGGGCGTTATGGTTCGACTGGTTTGCGCGTTGGCGGTCCGTTCCGTGTCACTGTGACCGCCGATGGTTTTCAAGGCGAGGCGACCGATAACTTAACACTGGCACTCGGCGAAACGGCTTCGCTGATCGTCGACCTCGAGCCGGAAACCGTTGAGATGACGGCTGTCGAAGTTGTCGCTTCCGCTCAGTCCGATATCTTTTCTTCTGAGCGTATGGGCGCGAGCACGGATATTTCGCGCGAGACCATCAACGCACTGCCGTCCATCCGTCGCGATTTGCAAGATTACGCGCGCCTTGATCCGCGCATTTCGCAAACCGACAAAGAACGTGGCGAAATTTCCGCCCTCGGCCAGAATTCGCGCTACAACTCGGTGACCATCGACTCGGTGTCCACCAACGACACTTTCGGTCTTGAGTCCAACAATCTGCCCACGATTCGCCAGCCGATCTCGATCGACGCCATCGAGTCCGTGCAGTTGAACATCGCGAATTTTGACATCACGCAGCGTGGTTATACCGGCGCAAACATCAATGCGGTCACCAAATCCGGTACCAACGAGTTCACGGGCTCGGTGTATGGCACCTACCGCGATTCCGATTGGGTGCGTGAGACAGATGATCGTGGCGTGAAGTTTGCGGGTTTCGATAACGAGCGCACTTACGGGGCCACCCTGGGCGGACCGATCCTCGAAGATCGTCTGTTCTTCTTTGTCAACTACGACAAGTCCGAACTGAAGTCGCCGGCGCCCGATCTGAGCGCAGGCCCATTCAATCGTGCGACGAACGGTATTAGTGCGGCACAGCTCCAGGAAGTGATCGATATCGCACGAAACGTCTATCGATTGAATCCAGGCGACTTGAACCCGAGCGACATCGATACCGAAGTCGAGACCTTGCTGGCGCGCTTCGATTGGAACATCAGCGACCAACACCGCGCAGCATTTCGCTTCAGCCGCACCGAACAAGCCGAAGCGATCCTGCCCGGTTTCGGCAACAACTTCTTCTCCCTGTCCAGTTATTGGTACACACAAGAGAAAGAATTCGACAACTATGTCGTCGAGTTGTTCAGCGATTGGACCGACTCATTTTCGACCGAGTTCCGTGCGTCTTACCGCGACTACTTCAGCACGCCGCGAACCTTCGCAAACCAACCGCAGATCCAGGTGGATTTCGGTACGGCCAACTTCCGTTTCGGAACGGAACAATTCCGGCACCAGAACGTGCTGGAGACCCAGACGTTCAACGGATTTGGCGCAGGTAACATTTTTGTGGGAGATCACACGTTCAAATTTGGCTTCGACTATGAAGCGAACGACATCTACAATTTGTTCCTGGAATCGAACTTTGGGCAGTATCGGTTCTCGGACACCCGAGTCAATAACCAGGTGACGGCAACAGCCACGCAAAACTTCAGGAACGGTATCTACAGCGAATACGTCTATCGCGCCGCAACAGGCGGTGCTCCCGAGACGGCGGCTGCGGACTTTGAACTTACCAATGTTGGTTGGTTCGTTCAAGATACGTGGAACGTCAACCTGAACTTGACCTTGATGTATGGGTTCCGCATCGACACCCCAGGTACGGACGAGCGTCCGCCGTTCAATCAGGCGGCTCTCAGTGCATTCGGCATTCGCAACGATCAGACCATTGATGGCAACGATGTCATCCAGCCACGATTCGGGTTTAACTACACGTTCGACACGGAACGTCCGACGCAGCTGCGTGGCGGTGTTGGTTTGTTCCAAGGTGCAGCGGCGAACGTCTGGCTGTCCAATCCTTACACCAACAACGGCTTGACTATTTCGGTGTTCGGCTGCAGCGTGCCGGGTCTGGCGAACTGCCCGACCACACGTCCTGGCTTCAGTCCTGATCCGAACAACCAGCCGCGATTCGGTACGCCGGCGGCAGACGTCGACATTGTCTCCGATGATCTGAACCAGCCATCCGTATGGAAGGGCAATCTTGCGGTTGAACATGAGTTGCCGTGGTGGGGTCTGGTAGGATCGGCTGAAGTGATCCTGACGGAAGTCGAAGACGCGGTGTTCTATGAACATCTGAATCTGGGCACACCGACTCGTCTCGGTCTGGACGGCCGCAACTTGTATTGGGCGACGTTCGACCCGGCGCGTTATGGTACCAATGGCGTGTTCGGCGGCACGGCACGTTCGCGCCGAAATACCGCATTCCGCGAAGTGCTTCTGGCCCGCAACACCAACAAAGGCCGCGGCGAAAACTTCACCGTTTCGTTGACCAAGCCGATGACCGAAGAGTCCAACATCTTCGCGCAGGTGGCGTACGCTTACACCGACGCGGAAGAGGTCAACGGTCTCACGTCCAGTCGCGCGATTTCCAACTGGGCGAGCCGCTCGATCTTCAATCCCAACGAAGAAGTTGCATCGCGATCGCCATATGTGAACAAGGATCGCTTCACCGCGACGATGAGTTATCGCCACTTCTTCTTCGACAACTATAAGACCGAATTCGCGATGTTCTACGAGGGTCGCGAAGGCAAGCCGTACAGCTTCACCTTCAATAACGATATGAACGGCGACGGTTTGGCTGGCAACGATCTGATGTACTTGCCAACTGCTGCGCAGGTGACGTTCACTGATCCGGCGGAGCGCGCGGTGTACGACCAGCTGGTCCAAAGCCTGGGCTTGTCTGGCTTCATTGGTCAAACGGTGCCGCGGAACGAATTTTTTGCGCCTTGGGTACACAACTTCGACATCCGCATCTCGCAAGAACTCCCCGGCTTTTTTGCCGACAACAAAGCTGAGATCTGGTTCGACATCCTCAACGTCGGCAACCTGATCAACAAAGACTGGGGCGTAATCGACGAGGTTGGCTTCCAGGGTAACGGTGGTCAGGCGCGCAGTTTTGTCAACTTTGCGGGCATCAACGCTAGCGGTCAGTATGTGTACGACGTGCTGGCAACGCCGGAGGACTTCCTGCGTCGTGATCGCACCGGTGAGTCGCGTTGGGCGGTGCAAATGGGCTTCCGCTATCGCTTCTGATCTGGCCGGCGAGCGTCGAAGTTTTGCAGCAGGGCCGCCTTTGGGCGGCCTTGTTGTTCCTGCGATCTGGATTGTGCGGCATCGACACGCTAATCTCTCCGGGACCGCTTGGGGGAGATGGGCATGTCGCCACCGGGACCACGATCGCGCAGCGCGCTAACCTTGTATTCGCTGCTGGACTGTCAGCGCTCGCATACGATGCGCTTTGTCTTGGGCTTGAAGGCCCTGCCGCACGATGTGGTTTATGTCGAACGAGATCAGCTGCCTGGCGAATTGAGCACCGCAGGCGCTTCGCTAACGATACCCGCGTTGCTGGAGCGCGAAATTACGCTGTACGAACCGCGCATCATTGCCGAATACCTGGATGAGAGATTCCCGCATCCGCCACTTTTGCCCAACGATCCCATTGGCCGCGCGCGCATGCGGTTGACGGGGCATCGCATCGAGCGCGAATGGTCCGATGCGCTGGATGGAGCTCGCACCGGCAATTCGAGTGCAGCGCAGAAGGCCAAAACACAGCTCAAGGCCAGCCTCGCAGAGGCCGATCCGCTGTTCAAAGCAGCTAAATATTTTCTCAGCAACGAGGTAGGTTGGTGCGATAGTCTGATCTTGCCAATTTTGTGGCGCCTGCCCAGTATTGGTCTGGCGCTCAGGGAGCTAGGCCCCAGTATCGATGCCTACGCCACGCGTTTGTTTCAAACACCGCTTTTTCAGCGCACGCTCACCGAACCCGAACGCACGCTCAACCCTTAAGGAATGCCTGACGTGACTGCCGATACGGCCCAGATGACGCCGACCAAACCGTATTTGATCCGCGCGATCTACGATTGGATCATCGACAACCGCTGCACCCCTTATGTGTTGTGCGATGCCAATCGCCCCCACGTTCGCGTGCCACCCTCGGCCATTAAAGATGGCCAGGTGGTCTTGAATCTTGCACCGCGGGCGGTCGATCGACTAGACCTGGGACTGGAGGACATCCGCTTCCACGCGCGTTTTTCCGGCATCAGTCATCAGGTCATTGTGCCCATGGCGGCAGTGCTTGCGATTTATGCCCAAGAAAACGGGCAGGGCATGATGTTTCCGGCCGAAGACGCCGTTGCCGATACTGTCGAACCAGCTGAATCGGCGCCCGAAGAGAACACCAATAAACCTATCCGCGAACGGCCGGCTTTGCGTATCGTGAAGTGAGTCGTTCGCGGTTGGCGACCAAGGCATCCTGACAAACACTCAAATTCGTCAAAGATCCGGACCCGGCCAGCAGGTTCGGTTACTTAGAACCATGTGTTGGGTCGTTTGCAGGGCTTTCGTCGACCGACGCTGCTTAGATCCGTTCCATAATCGTTTCATCTGAGCTTTCGGGCTTTTTGGCAGACTGGCGCCTCTCGGCGACCGATCAGCAGTGGCTGCGCCCCATTGGCGGCGGCGACTCCCCTTCTCGATGGATTCCCCATCGCCAGAGAAGTGCTCCGTCGCCGTGAGCGATTTTCTGACGTTAGTCCGTGTAACTGCCAGCAGCCTGGCGTCACGCGAATAGATAGTACGCCCAAATCGGCGTTCGCGTTAGTTCTATCCGGCGCAAAGCTGCTCAGTCATGCGCTCGACTCGTAATCGAGAAACTTAACTTCCAAATTTGCTGAGGTTCGAAGATGAAAATCAAGGCGTTGAGCCGAATCATTTCCATTACTTTACTCGCCGCTGCATCCGCTCCGGCACTAGCTGTCGACCTGCCGCCAGAATTCGGCTGGTGGCACAACGACTGCAACTCATGCGACGCAGGGTGGACGGGACCCGCGGGATTGCCACTAGAGTGCGTAGGAAACCCTGACGGAATTTTGGTCTGGTCTTGGAGCTACAACGGGGGGCCCGTCGCCACCATCACAATGACCTGTCGCGAAGCATATCCAGACGAATTTCCCTGATCGTCAACGGCGCCGACAATCGCATCGGGCTCGACCTAAGGTCGAGCCCTGCTCGCGGCGGTTCGAGCGACCTCTCTTCGAGTTCGAATATGACTCCGTACGAAGAACCCTTGGACCAAAATTGGATAGTACGCATCTTCGATGAATCGACCAAGGTTCGACTCGGAGTCGATCATCTCCTTTCTCGGAAGGCTGTTTGGGTCTTGGGGGCACTGCTGACTCATGCCGGGCTTCGATCGTCGACCGACGATTTGTTGACAATTCAGAATGCTCTGGATGGCGTTCAGATTTTTGCGCTAAGTAAGCTACTGAGGGCCTCAGCGATGCAAGTGACGGGCAAGAAGCTCTACGGCCCGAGGTTTGAACTCCGCAAATCGTCTATTCGCGTTACCAGCCCCAACGCAGTTGGAAATGCTTTTCTTGCCCCACGAGTCGGGGTTGTCGGTCAACTCATGAGAACGTTGGTGTCCGTCGCAAGCAAGTATTCACTCAGCGAGCGCCGACATACTTGCTTCGCCATGGCGTTGTGGTTTGTGTTGATTTCGATTCACCCGTTTTCCGACGGCAATGGACGGGTTGCAAGGCACTTGTTTATGAGGAGCCTCTTGGAGGAAGGATGCGGAGGAATGGAGATCCTCGCGTTACCTCTGATGTTCCAATTTCAGGGAGCTCGGTTTGATTCTGCAGCCCTTTTGGCTCGGACTGGCGCCCACTCTGAGCTGTTGGGTCTTTACGGGGATTCGCTGAGACTCGCAAAGGAGAACTTCACACAAGATCTGATGTTGTTGGAGCGCTCTGTGGAAATTGCCGACGCTACGAAGATCGCAGAGCGACTAGGTTCGGTTCGTCATGCGCTCGGGGCTCTGCTCGGCTTTGGTGGCAATGCAGCTTGGTAGACTCGCTGAGAAGCCCACGGGCGGCCGAAGCCGACGTCGATCGAGCGTCATTTGGAGTTCTGCTCAGATTTGGTGGCAATTGACTTGCCCAACTGGGCGCCACAGGCCAGTCAAGTTTCCAACAAAGCCTCGAAGTCGATCTCATCCAGGCGCTGCGGTTCGCCAAACAAGTGCCCTTGGACCATGTCCACTTTGGCGGCTTTCAACCACGTCAGCGCTTTCGCTGAGTCGACGCGTTCGGCGATGACTTTGAGCTTCAGCGAGTGTGCCATTTGCGTCAGCGACAGGGCCATTGCCCGGTCGACCTCGCTGCCTTGTTTCTCAGCGACAAACTCGCCGTTGACTTTGACCAGATCGACCGGTAACCACTTCAGGTGGCTCAAAGAGTTATTGCCAGACCCGAAATCGTCAAGCGCGAAACGGCAGCCCAATTTCTTGAGCTGTGTCATGAAGCGGCGCGCAGAGTGCAGTTGATGGATCTCACCGATCTCCGAAATTTCGAAAATAAATCGACCGGGCGGTACTCGGTGGCTGGCAAAGGTGTTTTCGATATGGCCCAGCGCATCGGCGTCCTGCAGGGTCTGGTTCGACAAGTTGATGGCAAAGGCGATCGGCGCGTCGTCGGGCACCCGTGATGCGATCCGCACGGTACGCGCGATCACCCAAAGATCGATCTTGGACATCAGATTGGCACGTTCGGCCAACGGCACGAACACGCTGGGGCTGACCCATTGGCCATCGCGGTTAACCATGCGGATCAACACTTCAAAAGCCTGCTCGTAACCATCGCCACGAACGTGCCAGCGCTGGCCCTCGCGGACGAGGCCCTGTATCGGCAGAATCGGATGACCGAGCAAAATCATGCGGTCTTCGCTCATGGCTTCGCGGATGCGCTGTGCCCAGCCGGCTTCCAGCTCGCGCGCCGCGCGCGAATCGCTTTCGACTACAAAAATCTGCGTTTGGTTCTGGCCACGTCGTTTGGCCTGAGCACAAGCCTGCCGCGCGTTCTCCAGCACATATTCGCCTGAGGGCGAGTCTTTGCTGATGATCGCTACGCCAACCGAAACCGTGACGCTCAGGGCGCGCCCTGCGTGATCGGTGTACCGCACGTCGTGCAACATTTCGCGCAGTGAATCGGCGAGCGTGTATAGATGCTCCAGCTGGACATTCTCCAGCCGCAGCGCGAATTGATCGTTCTCCAGCCGCGCCACACCGTCATGATCCCGCAAGCGCGCCTGCAGGCGCTGGCCGATATCGACCAACAGCTGCTGCCCGGCGATCTCCCCGGCGTTTTCCAGCACTTGTGTGTAACGATCGATGTCGACCAGCAACACCGCACCAAAACCACCTTCTTTGTGTCGTTCGACCGCTTCGCGCAATTGTCCCAGGAAGTGTCGACGATTCGATAAGCCGGTCAGTTTGTCGTGATCCAGTTCCCAACGCACACGCTCAACGCTCTTGCGCTCTGAGATGTCGCGAAACACGACCACAGAGCCTTCGGCTTCGCCATCGACCAACATCGGAACAATCGTGCACTCGACGGGCAGCGAACGACCGTCTGCGGTCGAGAACACGGTTTCCAGGCGTGAACTGACGTTTTCGCGTTCCAGGCTCAAATGCAATTGGCCGCCGCCGACGCCAATCAAGCTGCTGTCGTCCATGAGTCCCAATAGCCGGCACGCCGTCGGGTTGGCGAACGTGACAACGCCCGCATCGTCCAGCCCATACACGCCTTCGCCCACCGAGCGCAGGATGCCATCCAGGCGTTGCCGCTCCGTCTCGGTGCGGCGACGATCCAACGCCGAGCGTGCGAGCGCCTTGATACGAGCCAACGTCAGCGCAACCACTTCATTTTTGAACATGCATTCAACTGCGCCAGCGTCGAGGCACTTTTGAATGACTTCTTCGCTATAGGTTGCGGTGATAAGAGCGATCTGGGCAGCTTGCGTTGCTGGTTCATCTTTCAGCCGTGTCACCAGCTGGTCGCCCGTACCGTCGGGCAGAAAGTAATCGACGATGATCAGATCGTAGCGACCGGTGCGCGCGCGCGCGAAGCCATCGGCGACACTTTCCGCGAGATCGACGTGATATCCCTGTTGTGTCAGCAGCTGCGAGTAGGTGCGGCGAACGCTGACCGAATCATCGACCAGCAACAGGCGCAACGGGCTTTGTGGCGTGATGCGTTCTGGAGTGGATTGGAACAGCAGTTCCGGTGCAAGTTCGCTAATCGCGCCTGGGACCTGCCAAAACTGCGACCACAAAAGACGCATCGATTGACCGCGATGCTCAAGCCAGGAGTCCAACCGTGGCAGCGGTGCGTGACTAAGCACCAAAAGCGGCATGCTTTGGCCGCCAACTTCGCGAACGATTTTCAGCAGCGTCTGGCACTCTGCCGGTTCGCGCTCTGGAACGCCGACGATCAGAAGTGCCGGCAAGCGCGACGCAACGATGCGTTCACGCATTTCTTCGATGGCGTCGCCGAAGCGTTCGAAGTGTTTGGTAATGCCGACGCCCGCAGACTCCAGCGTGCGCTCAAGCAGGTTGCACAGCGT
Source organism: Lysobacterales bacterium (assembly GCA_022844165.1). Taxonomy (GTDB): domain Bacteria; phylum Pseudomonadota; class Gammaproteobacteria; order Xanthomonadales; family SZUA-5; genus JALHMH01. The sequence continues at coordinate 29,939 of JALHMH010000020.1, read as the reverse complement.
TGCGGATCGTTCAACGAGCAAGATTTCTGGCATGCAACACACTCGATCGGGCCAACACCGAATGTTGCATCAGTCGGCGAATCGATACCAGTCGTCGCCCGCAAAAAGTTGTGCGTTATTCGTGTGTTGAGAGCGTCGCGTGACGGGATCGTCAATACCGATCGAATCGAGCGCGCTCAAGGCGTCCACAACTCACTGCCGCCATCATTGGTTGGAAAGCTGATCCACTCGATCTCACCGTTTAGATAGCGCATTCGCGCGCCATGCCGATCCTGGCCGGTGAGTGACACGTCGAAACGAAAGTCGACCAGCACTTGCGGGCCGTTGCGCCAACGCAGTCGTAAGCCGGCGAAACCCACATGGCTATCCAGCCATTGCACGCCGCGCGACTGGCACGCCCGCATTCCGGCGACAGTGGCTTTCTCCGCTAATCCGCGAAGTGCGAGCCACGCCATGGCAGCACAGGCCAGGATGAGCAGCATTGTCAGCGTCCACCACGCGCTCATTGCAGGGAAGTGCGACATTCGTCGCGGTGGTTCGGGTTAGACTCTGCGGTCATCTCTTAGTGCTCAGGTTGGCGTGGCAGCGATCGCAATTCCAGGATACGAGATCGAGCGAGAACTCGGCGTCGGCGGGATGGCGCGAGTCTATCTTGCCATTCAGTCGTCTTTGGAGCGACGCGTTGCGCTGAAGGTGATGGCGCCCGCGCTCGCCGCCGACGCTACGTTTTCGAAGCGGTTCCTGCGCGAAGCGCGGACCATCGCCTCGCTGACGCATGCAAATATTGTCGCGGTCTACGAAGTCGGCGTGACCAACGACCACATACATTATTTCTCGATGCAGTACCTTCCCGGCGGCGACTTTGCTCAGAGGATGCGTCGCGGCGTCAGCGAGAGTGAAGTTGTTCGCGTTTTGTCGGGAATTGGGAAAGCATTGGGCTTTGCGCACTCACAAGGCGTGATTCACCGCGATGTCACTCCGGGCAACATTATGTTCGATGCAGCGGATACGCCGCTGCTGACAGATTTTGGTATCGCCCGCGCGTTGAGCGGCTCAACCCGTATCACGAGTACCGGCGTGAGTATCGGAACAAGCAACTACATGAGCCCGGAGCAGGCGCGGGGGGGCGATGTCGATGCGCGGTCCGATCTGTACAGCCTCGGAGCGCTTGCGTTTGAGGCCTTGGTCGGCTCACCTCCCTACCAGGGGGCGGACGGGTTTGCGGTTGCTTACGCACATGTGTTTGAGCCGATCCCTCGACTGCCCGCCAAAGTGGCTCGTTGGCAGGCGTTCATCGACAAGGCGCTGGCAAAGGAAGCCAAAGATCGTTTTAGCTCCGCCGATGAGTTTGTCACAAGTTTGGCAAGCATCGATTTGAGCGGTGCGCCTTCGACGATGCCGGCGACGGTGGAGAAGCCACTGCCGACGCTTGTGCAATCCACAACGGCACAAATCGAGTCGTTAGTTCGACAGGTGCCGCCGCGGAACGACAAAACAGCGGTGCCAGCCTGGATGATGGCTGGTCTGACGGTGATCCTGGTCGCCGGATTGGGCGCAGCTGGTTATGGCTATTGGAGTTCGCGCGGTACCACAGAAGTTCGCGAGGACTCCTCGCACGCTGTTTCAAAGCAGCCAGTGAGTCAACCCAATGCGCAGTTGCCCAGCCAGCTGCCGATTGTCCCGACTCCGATGGAGAGTCCGATTCTAGATGCGCCTCAAGACGCGGACACGGCCAGCCAGCCCGTGACTTCCGATGGCGTAACGCTCGAGTCCTTAGAGCCCTTGCCGAGTGATTTTGGGCCGCCGCTGCCACAGCAGCAGAAGGCAACGCTGCTCGCGCTGGGTCAGGCACTCCTCAAGATGCAGCGTTTGCAATTGCCGCCCGAGGCGAACGCAACCCTCATGTTCTCGCGCGTGCTGGCGCTCGATCCGGAGAATGAAGAAGCCAAAGCCGGTTTGGCATCCGTGGTCGATGCATACATTGCCTTGGCCGAGACAGAGTTAGCGGCGTGGAAACTGCCGGAATCGAGGGAGCGCCTGGATCGTGCGCGGCAGGTTGCCGCTCTTCCCGGGATGAATCTGGCTGAGCTGACCAAGAGAATTGATGCTCCCTGGCAGCGAAAACTGAAAGAACTCAAAGACACTGCGCAAATCGCTTTGCAGGCATGGCAGGGAGAAACGGCGCTTGAAGCGTTGAATCTCGCCAAGCAGTTGTCGCCCGACGACAAGAGCCTGGAAGCGCTGATCAAAGAGGCCGGGGTGATCGGTAAGCCAGGTTATCGTTTTCGCGATAAGGGTGGCCCCGAACTGACCATCATCGGCAAAGGCGAGGTGAGGTTGCGTGGTGCGCGGCGCGGTGGCGATGTGGCCGTTCGCATCGAACGACCGTTTGCCGTGTCGCGTCACGAGATCACGGTAGGTGACTACAGACGTTTCGTCGATGCCACTGGCCACCGCACAACAGCGCAAAGCTGCCGAAATCAGGAGGGATTTTTTTCCGCCTCCAAAGATCGTACCTGGCGCGTACCAGGTTACACACAAACCGATAATCACCCCGTCGTTTGTGTGGGTTTTGATGACGCTCTGGCCTTTGCGCGATGGATCAGCAGTACAACCGGCTTTACTTACCGTTTGTTGAGCGAGGCGGAGTGGCAGTACCTGGCGTCGGCGACGACGGTGAGCGCTTGCAAGAGTGGGAATCGGGCCGATCAGAGCTTCAAAGCGCAAGAGGGTGGCAACAAGACCCTGGCTTGCGACGACGGAATGGCCTTTGCCGCCCCGGTGGGCCGTTTTGGCGCATCAGCCAGTGGCGTTTATGATCTTGAGGGTAATGTTCGCGAGTGGGTTGCCGATTGTGCGAATGAAGCGCACGCCGGTCGGAAATCTGACCAATCGGCGCGCGATAGCGGCGATTGCAGCGAACGCGTCATTATGGGGAGCGCGTGGCACAGCGACAGCGATGAAGCGGCGGTGGTGATTCGGCGGCTGGAAGACAAGAGCTGGCTGAGCAATACCACGGGGTTTCGTCTGGCGCGCGATTTGAAGTAGCAGTCAACGAGAATTCTATGAAGTTACTATTTCCCAATGGTGAGCATGCTCCGGTTGTTCTGTCAGGCAAGACGCTGATCGGTAGCGGCAACGATGCGCAGGTGGTGCTGTTATCGCCCGGCGTTGCACCGCATCACGCTTCGATGGAGTTCGACGGCGCGCAAACGAAAGTCGTTTCGCTGCATCCGGCGAATGAGATTACAGTCAACGGTAAACCGATTGTCGGTCATGCCGTGGTCAGTCCGGGCGATCTTCTGACTTTCTCGGGCGTCAGAGTGCGCGCCGTTGCGATCGAACGCGCACCAGCACCCGCGGTGAAATCGATGCCACCGGCACCGTTGGACAGTGCAGACGATGGTCGCACAAAGGTACGAGTAGCACTGCCTAAGTTTGTTCTGCGCGGCGTGTCGGGCGTGACCTTTGGCAAAGTATTTCCGGTGCATGGGACGATGGTCATTGGGCGCCAGGCGGAATGCGAAATTTCCATTCAATCCGATGAGATTTCGCGTCGCCATGCCGAGTTGAAGGCGACCCCAGACGGCGTCATGGTTGAAGACCTGGGTTCATCCAATGGCACTTACGTCAATGATCGGCGGATCACGCGTCATACGATGAAGTCAGGTGACGAATTGCGCCTGGATACGATCCGATTTCTGCTGCTTGCCCCAGGGCAGGACATCCAGCAGGCGCAAACAAAGACAGCGGAGACGAAAAAAACGGTCGAGGTTTCGCAGCCCTCGAACGCAAAAAACGTCCTCATGTGGTCGATCGTCATCGTCGCGGTGCTCACGCTCAGTGCAGTCGCCGCCAAGGTGATGGGGATGTTCTAAGTCCAGCGCGGTTGCCCCCGCCAGATTGGCGTCTCACCTGAAGTTGGCGTCTTTCGTATCGCTTTTGCCCTGACACGTCTGCCTTTTTGGCCACCAGTCAGACAGACACACGCGAATGGCTGCGCTGCCTTCACATTTTCACAATGTCGTAGCTCGTATCTTCACATCCGTGAAAGCCCGATGGGCGGGCAGGAGAACGTGATGAACAAGCGCGATGAGCAGTCGGGACTGGTTTTGCTGATTGAAGACAATCGGGGTATTTCGGAGATGGTCGGCGAATTTCTAGAGCGCCGCGGTTACTCGGTCGATTACGCGGCTGATGGTGTGACAGGATTGCATCTCGCAGTGAGCAACAGTTACGACGTGGTTGTCCTCGATTTAATGCTGCCCGGTATGGATGGACTGGACGTTTGCCGAAAGCTGCGACAAGACGCGAAAAAGTCGACGCCGGTACTGATGCTCACCGCGCGGGATACACTGGAAGACAAGGTGACCGGTCTTGATGCGGGAGCCGATGATTATCTAGTCAAGCCGTTTGAAGTAAAGGAACTGGAAGCGCGCGTTCGCGCACTGATCCGTCGCGATCGTCGCCAGGTCAGTCAGGAACTGCTGCGGGTGGGCGATCTCACGCTGGATACGGCAACCTTGCGATTGACACGCGCCGGTAAGGACTTGCAAGTGTCCCCGATTGGCTTGAGGCTGTTGACCATTCTGATGCGCGAATCACCACGCGTGGTCTCGCGACGCGACATTGAGCGCGAAGTTTGGGGAGATATGCTGCCGGATAGCGACACGCTTCGCAGTCACCTCTACAACCTGCGCAAAGTCATCGATAAACCATTTCACAAGACGCTGCTGCACACCATTCACAGCGCCGGTTATCGTCTTGCCGATCTGGACGTCGAGAGCGTTGCGGCGTAGGGCATGTGGTTACGCACGGTTCGCTGCCAGCAGGCGGCGTACCGCGAGCATACCGAGCACGGACACCACGCTCGCAGAGACGAAGCTGGCAGCGGGCGCTATGTTTTCCCAGAGCGCTGCTGCCAGCAGCGCGCCGGTCACGCCGCCGATTCCGGAGCTGAAACCATACAACAATGCCTGTCCGTGCATGGCATCTCGGCCTTCGAAGTGCTTGCCAATGATATGCATGCCAGCAGAGTGAAAAGCGGCAAACGTCAACGCATGAAGCAGCTGCGCGACGACGATAACCGCCAGTATGTCCGGGAGTCCTGCCGTTATCAGCCAGCGCACGATGCCGGCAGCAAAACAGACCAACATGACCCATGGCGCAGAGTGCCGGGCGAGCACACGCGGCATGGCCAGGAACATCAGAATCTCGGCGATTACACCTACGGCCCAGATGCTGCCGATGGTGCCGGCGCTGTAGCCGTGCCGGCTGAGAAATAGCGAGAAGAATACGTAAAACGGGCCGTGCGCAATCTGCATCAGCAGGCCTGCGATCAGAAACCAGCGTAGCTCCGCGCGCCGCAAACGCGGCTGGATCGTCGCCCAGAAACCTTGCATCGGCGGCGCTGGCATTGTGGCGCCGAGCGCTTGCGCTGGATAGCGATTGCCGATGGCGCTGGCGATCATCAGCATCTGCGTGGGCAACAACAGCCATGCCAACCAGCCGTAGCCGAATTGCTGCAACAAATAGCCGTAACCAACGTTAGCGATCACAAACCCGACTGAACCCCAAACGCGAATTCGACCATAGGCACTGCGGCGGGTCTCGATGGTCGCCAGGGTCAGCGCTTCGAATTGCGGCAATACGGCATTGTAGAAGGCAGCAAAAAGGCCAATCGACAAAAAGGTTGCCGCAAAAGGCAGCGGCAAGACGAGCACTGCGAATGCCACGGTTCCGGCCAGGCAACCGCCGCGCAACCAGCCGATCGGCGTCCGCGCGCGGCTGACCGCGGCGCTCCACAAGGGCGGTGCGAAGATCCGGGTACCGTACCAAACACTCATCACCACACCGATTTCCCAGCCGGTGAAGCCGCGGCTCTTCAGGAACGGCCCTATATAGGGCGAAAACGCGCCGAGCACGGCGAGATAGCTGAAGTAGAAGCTGGCAAGTCGCCAATCGCGGTTGTCCATAATGTCCTACGCGAAGGCACAATGGCAGAGGCGGAGGGCCTTTCGCACCCGGCGCTGTCGTGGCTTCGAGTTTTCTTCCTCACTTTTGTGGCGGTGATCCGGAGGCAAAGGCGCCCCCATGAAAACAGGCATCCGGTTTCGCAGTGCGCTTCTCAACGTCGTGCCAGAACGCCTGGCAAACCTTCGCGCCGGGAGTTTGAGCACGCTTCTTTGGCCATTCACAAATCAGATATGCTCGTTTGACGCGATGAAGCTCCTGTCTCGATCGCCGCAGTCTGTAGTGTGCGATAAAATTCGCGGTCCTGGATGGTTGCTAATGAACGCGCCTCTCGAAACGACAATGGACTTGGTTGAACGTAGTCATGCCGGTGACGTGGCAGCGCGCGACCGCCTTCTCGCGCGCTATTTGCCGGTCCTGACACGCTGGGCGCGCGGGCGCTTGCCTACCAGCGCGCGTGACCTGTCGGAAACCTCCGATCTGGTGCAAGTCACCCTGATGCGTGCGTTTCAGCATTTGCCGTCGTTTCAAGCGCAAGGACCCGGAGCATTCTTCGCGTTTTTGCGCCAGATCATGAGCAATCTACTAAAAGATGAGCTACGTCGCGTAGGTCGCCGCCCGCAGGCAGCGGTTCTGGATGAGCACATCGTCGACGAGGCACCATCGCCGATGGTGCAGACCATGACTGTTGAGACGCTCAAGGCCTATGAGGCGGCATTGGCGCGGTTGAGCGACGATCAGCGCGAAGTTGTAGTGATGCGAGTGGAGCTCGGCATGGCCCACGAAGAAATTGCCGCGGCGACAGATAGCCCGAGTGCGAACGCGGCAAGGATGCGCGTTGCGCGAGCGCTGGCTGACCTCGCTCGCAACATGAGTGATTTCAAAGATTGATGCTCTGACTGACGCAATTCAGACAGAACAACGCCCCGTCTTCGGGGCGTTGTTGTTTGAGCCTGGATGCCAGGCTGAATTGGTCGGGGTGAGAGGATTCGAACCTCCGACTTCTACCTCCCGAAGGTAGTTCTGGCGCGTTCTCTATCAATCACTTAACACGTAAGTTGCTGTTTTTAAGTCCCGTTGCGTCCCGCTGTGTCCCGCCGTATTCGGCCGATTGCACTTACCATGCACTTATGGCGTGGCGCTACCGCCACACTTACGGGAGGAAATGTGGCTCTCTCGCTCAAAACCGTCCAACAATCGGCACCCGATGCGCGGCCCTACGAGATACGCGACGGCGCGCAGAAAGGGTTGATGCTGCGCGTCCAACCATCGGGCGTGAAGTCCTACGTCGTCGAGCTGGCGCGCGGCAAACGGCGCACCATCGGCAACGCGTCCGTGATCACCCTGGAGCAGGCGCGCAGGACGGCGCGGACCTGGCTGTCTGAGTACGATTCCGGCAAGCTGCCGCCGGCTGCACGCGGGCATTCACGGCCGTCGTCGCTCGGCCAGTTCATCACCGAACGCTATGCACCGTGGGTGCTCGCCGAGCGCCGCGCGGGCGCCGCCACGCTGGCCGCGCTGAAGGCGCAATTCTCCGACCTGTACCCGGAGAAACTGGCCGCCATCTCGCCCTACAAGATGGACCGCTTCAAGGCAGCGCGCCTGCGCGATGGCATCAAACCGGCGACCGTCAACCGCGACTTGGTGCGCATTCGCGCCGTGCTGTCAAAAGCGATTGAATGGGGATACCTCGAATCGCACCCCATGAAGAACGTCGAGCGCGCCAAGGGCGACGACGAGCAGCGGGCGCGATTCATGACGCCGGAGGAAGAGGGCGCGTTGCGCGCCGCGCTCGATGCGCGCGAGATTCGACGACGCAAAGAGCGCGACAGCGGCAATCGTTGGAACGCCGAACGCCGCCGACCGGGGCGCCCATCGTTCGCTGACGATGGCTACACGGACCACCTTGCGCCGCTGGTGCTGGTCGCAATCAATACCGGCATGCGGCGCGGCGAGTTGTTCGGGCTGAACTGGTCGAACGTCGATCTGACCCACCGCGTTATCACCGTAACCGCCGCCACGTCGAAGGGCCAGCGCACGCGGCGAATACCACTGAACGAAGAAGCCTTCGGCGTGCTGAAGCGCTGGCGAGGGCAGGGCAGCGGTGAGGGTCTTGTTTTCCCTGGCGAGGACCGGCGAGCGCTGACGAACATCAACAAATCCTGGGCCGGTCTAATCGCCGCCGCACAAATCGAGGACTTGCGCTTCCACGATCTGCGCCACCATTTCGCCAGCCGGTTAGTAATGGCCGGCGCGGAGTTGTACGTCGTCAAGGAACTGCTGGGACACAGCGACCTGACCATGACCGAGCGCTACTCGCACTTGGCGCCGAGCCACAAGGCGCGCGCGGTGGCGATGTTGGAGCGGACGCCATGAGGCGCAAAGTTCAAAGTGTGTCGGTGCTTGATGAGGTGCCGGACGATGCCTATCGGTTCTTGGCGCACTCCTTCAAACGTGCCAAGGTACCCGCCGGTGAGGCCGAGCGGCTAGCGCGGTTGAAATCTCTCGATAAAGTCATTAACGACATGATCAATCGGGGCGAGACTCCAACAGGATTAGATGATTCGGTAGAACTATGGATCACGCTAAAGCTCTGCATAGATGAGCAAATGCGCAAGCCCTGGAGCGCGCTGCAAGCGATGCGCACTCGGGGTTCGCATACTGAACTCGGTCGAAAAGAAGAGCCCAATGTGGGGCGCCTTTTCCTTTCGTATGCCGGGCACATGAACGAGCTATCGGTGCCCCGGACTTCGCGATGGATTCGTGAGTGGGAAGCCGATCTTGAGCGTGTGACGAAAGAGTTCTGCGACGTAATTTTTAGGTGGAAGGGATATGACGACGTCGCCCACTTGCTCTGGACTTCTGGTCACGAGGACGCCAACAAGCTGCTGATCGACAAGCGACTGAAGGCGCAAGATCGGGAAGATGGGCGATTGTCAAGCATGCTTCGGAAGTACGTAGCCCACATCAAATCACTGAAGACTTCGCATGGCCCAGGCAAACGAAACGACTTCGAGGCGAAGCGCTGGGCCTACGCAAGGAGCTTGAACAGTTACGTTCGCTACCACATCGGCGACCGCTTTGAGAGCCTGACGGCGGCCTGTGTCACGGTCATTTTCGGGAAACCTTACTCGACGAAACAGCTTCGGCGCGATATCGAAACGAGACAGAATCGACCAAATGACTTAGCGATTGTGTCCGCAAAAGCTGCGGACGCGTCGAAATCTGGTGCATAAAATCCTTTCCGCGTTCCAAGTTCAACAGGACGCGGTGGAATTCAAAATTGACGCCGCGTCCCTCACCGCCAAAGAGGGATGACATGCACACGAACACGACTAGGTCAATCGACCACCTGAGCTACACCATCGACAGTGCCGTACGGCTCACCGGCATACCGCGCACGAAGCTCTACGGCGACATCGCCGCCGGCAATCTCCGAACATTTAAACATGGACGCCGACGCCTAATCAGCGCCGACGCACTGAGCAAGTTCATCGCGGACCTGGAGCGCCAAAGCGCGCCGAAGGCGTCCGCGTAATGACCGCCGGTCCACACGGTGCGCACCTGCGCGCACTTGCCCAACTGTACGCCGCGCCTCGCGAACATCGCGGAGCGCAGCAACCTCGCGTCGCTCAGACTCGTGAATTCGCCAAGCTGATTTCGATTCGCGCAACGAGCACCGTTGTGCTCGTTGCCATCAACGATGCCGGCGTGGTCCGCCTGATCCGAGCCCATCGCGCGGACCATCCCGAACTTGGCGTGTTGTCGCCCACGGATCGAACGGCGGTCGACGCGGCAGTGCTGGCGCTCGCGAGAGAAGGAGGGCCAGATGCCGACCGCTAACGCAAGCGCGCCCCGCCGGTGGCACGGCGAGGCGCGAAAGACAACACATGCGACCGGGCGGACGCGGCGCGATGATAGCGCGCTAACGCACCAGCGCGCCATTACACTCGAACAGGTTTTGGCGCGCCTGGAGCGGGTCCGCAAGTCCGGGGCTGGCTACAGCGCGCGATGCCCGGCGCATGAGGACCGAACCGCGTCGCTGTCGGTCGCTGTCGGCAACGATGGCCGGATCCTCGCGCATTGCTTCGCCGGATGCAGCACCCACGACTTGCTCGCCGCCATTGGCCTGACAGTCGGCGACTTGTTCCCGCGTCGGCTGGCAGATTCCACACCAGAGAAACGCCGCGAGTTGCAAGGGTTGGCGCTGCGCGCGCAATTGCGCTCCTGTGCGAACCTGCTCGATAGCGAGGCTGGCGTGGTTTTAATAGCGGCTGGCGATCTGCACCGAGGATGCACGCTCAGCGATGAAGACCATGCGCGCCTAGTCCTCGCTGTCGAACGCATCCACGCGGCGCGGGTGGCTATTGGGGGCGCTCGATGAGCGGGCCAGAGTCGTATATCGATGATCTTGAATCGCGCGCTGAACGCGATCTGGAGCGCGTCAGCAAGGCCAACGACCGAGGCGAGCACGAGAAACGCAAAGGCATCGCTCAGCAGTTGATCGAGATCGGCGCCGAGCAACATCTATTCGCAGATGAGGATGGTGTTGGCTACGTCCAGGTCCGCGCGGGCGCACACAAGGAGGTCTATCCGATTGAGTCGCAGCAAACTCGCGATTGGCTGGCGGCCGAGTTCTTCCGGCGGGAGGAAAAAGGCGCCAACAGAAACGCGGTCGCCGATGCCATCGCGACCTTGAACGCCAGCGCCAAGTTTGGCCGGTCCGATACGCGGGCTGTCCACCTGCGCACCGGCGCCAGCGGCAATGCGATGTTCATCGATACCGGCGACAAAGTGTGGTCAGCGTGGAAGATCACGGCGAGCTCGATAGATCGCGATCACCAGGCCGAATGCTTGTTCCGGCGCTCACCGAAGTCGCTCGCGCTACCTGAGCCCGATGGCGCGGACTTCTCGTCGATCTGGGACTTGATCCCATGCAGGCCTGAGCAACAGCCGCTGATCGCGGCCTATGTTGCCGGTGCGCTCCGTCCTCGCAGTCCGTATCCGGTTTTGCTGTTCACGTCAGAACAGGGCACCGGCAAGAGCGAGGCAACCCGGCGCGTGAAGTCGATCACCGATCCGTCGGCAGTCCCGTTGCGATCACCGCCGCGTGAGGAACGCGACCTATGCGTCGCGGCGCTCAATAGTCACGTTCTGGCCTACGACAATCTGAGCGGTTGTCCTGCCTGGTTGTCGGATGGCATCTGCCGACTGGCGACAGGCGGCGGCATCGCGGCAAGGCAGCTATTCACCGACACGACCGAGGTGCTGCTACAGATTGCGCGTCCGATCATCCTAAACGGAATCGACGATCTGGCAAGCCGTCCCGATCTGGCCGAACGCTCGTTGCTCGTCGAGCTGATGCCAATCAGCAACCGCAGGACCGAGGCTGATCTACGGCGAGCCTACGAGCGATCAGCAGGTCGCATCTTTGGTGCCGTGCTGGAATCGCTCAGGCTGGCGATGCGCGACGCCAAGAGCATCGATATCGGCCAGAAGCCGCGCATGGCTGACTTTGCCACTTGGGCGGCAGCGGCGATGCCGGCGCTTGGGTTCGCAGCCGCCGACTTTCTCACGGCGTACAGGGCGAGCATCCGCTCGGCAACATTGGGGGCGATTGAATCGTCGCCGGTTGCGATTGCAGTGATCGAGTTGTCGGAGCGCAATCTGGCGGGATGGCAGGGCACCGTAGGCGAGCTGCTAACCGCGATCAAGCCAGACCATGACAGGACGTTCCCGTCTACGCCGGAGAAGCTGTCCAATGCACTCAGGCGACTGGCGCCGGCGTTCCGGCAATCAGGGCTCAGTGTGGACCTGAGCGAGCGCGGAAGCCGAGGGCGATTGGTCACGATCCAGAAGATCAGGGCTGCCAATGATGGTCGTGACGGTTATGACGGTTGTGACGGTTCAAGCCCTTTTCACAAGCGCAAAAAAGTTGTCGAAGATGAAGAGGAATCATCGTTACATCCGCCGGGAAGTGCGGCACAACCAGCACAACCAGCACAACCAGCACAACCAGCACAACCAGCACAACCAGCACAACCAGCACAACCAGCACGAACTGGGAATGGCGGTTGTGTAGGTTGTGACGGTTCTGACGGTTTCCCCGGCGGATGTAACGTCGAGACAGAGTGCGAAACCGACGAGGTGCTGCTATGACCGCCGCCGAGATCATCCGCACCGCCTCTGCTGCCGGGCTCACGCTTAAGGCGAAGGGCGACCTACTCTCGATCACACCAGCGACCAGACTGCCGCCCGATCTGCGCGCGCTGCTGATCGCGAACAAGGTCGAAGTGATCGCGCACCTTCGACGATGCGCGAACGAACCGCTGTCCCGGTGTCGAGCCTGGCGCATCAGATTCGTCGATGGAACCGGATGCACAGCAATCGACACAGCCAATTCTGATTCCGACGAGATGCTGCGGACGGTGCGCGACCAGTTTGGACCCGAGCGCGTCGCCGCAGCGGAGCCGTTGCGATGACGCATGGTGGGCCGGAGGGTCCTATTCATGGGCTTATTGCAAGCGGATCGATAGATCGCTTCGCTCGATCAGCGGCAGGCGCGCGCCGATTTCCTACCTGGGACGGACATTTCTTGCGGTTCTCACGCTACGCACGCCACACGGCTCCGCACCCGCCATGGACGCGCACAGCCGGAAGGACCCCGGCGAACCTGCCAGCAATCGGTCCGGGGGGCTTAGGTTCTTTCCCGGCCTGTTTCACGTACCACGGGGCCAAGGCCGCGGTTTTCGACAGTTTTTCGGTAGCCCAGGGACGCAGCAACAGATGGGCGTTTTTGGCTTAGGTACGAGGGAAACGAGTTGTCACAACTGTATCGAGGGTGAGGCGTATGCGTGAACTGATTTTCAGCATCAGCGAGATTTCCAGAGAAATGAAAATGGCTCGCGAGACAGTCTCGCGCAAGCTGGCCGAATCCGGCGCCGAGCCTGCCGGCCAGCGTGGCGGATACCCGGTCTATGACCTGCCGGCCATCATTTGCGCATTCAGTGCGCGCGCTGGCAACCGTGACCCGGACAAAATGTCCCCCTTCGAGCTGCGCGCCTACTATGCCGCCGAGCGCGATCGGCTGAAACTTGGCGTCGAGGCCGGCAACCTGATGCGCCGCGAAGACGTCGCCGACGTGCTCGGTCGCCTTGCTGGTCCGATGGTGCGCGAACTGGATACGGTCGCGGATCGCTTGGAGCGCGACAGGCGCATCGACAGCGATTCGGTCGCATATATCCGCAATGTGATGTGCTCTACGCGGGAGCAAATGGTGTCGGTGATCGATAGTGTTTGCAAACGCGCGGAAACCGGCAAGGAGCCGACGCCATGAAGGCAGCCTACACCGCCGAAACTTTGGAGCGCGAGATTCGCGCCCGAGGCGGAAGCGTTACGCTTAGCGGCTCGGTGAGCGCCGCGACGTTGGCCGAAGTCCTGGGCGTCAGCCCGCGCACCATCGAGCGCTGGCGAGAGATGGGAGTCGGCCCGACTGGCTATCGACTGCCTTCTGGCGGCCGTGTGTTCTATCGGCTTGTCGACGTGGTCGACCACCTGAACGCCGGACGCGATCGCGCGGCATAGACCGTGCGCCAATCGCCGACATTCGCCGCCAAACCTACGATGCAAACAGGCGCGCAGGTCGCCAGCATTTGCGCCATGAACACACAACATGTAACGCCCAAGATTCAAGCCAAGTTGCGCACCATCGCGTTGACCGCGTTCGCCACGCGCGCCAAGATTTCGGCACTCCAGCAGCGCGCCGACCAGCTGCGCCAGGATGCGCAGGCGCTCGAACGCCAGTTACCGGAAATCGAGCGCCGGCTTCACTACCTGCGCGCCGGCTTGCACATCTCGGCAGTCCAAGCTGAGCACGCCTCCCTGGACGCGCACTTGCAAGGTATTCGAGACCGCATCGCTGCGATGCGATCCGACAGGCAAACGACGATTGACGAAGCGTCCGCGCTGAACCAAGTTTCGGCGCCTGCGAATCAGCTGGTGGATGCCATTGTGAGGGAGCTTAAGACCACGCGACGCACGCTCGGGATCGCCTTCAGCGAAGGCAGCACGCAGAGCGGCGAGGTATTGCCCGCATGACCCCGGCTATCGAAAAACTCCGCGAATCACTCGACGCCAAGCTTAGCGAAATCGCCGACATCGGCGAGTCCATGCGCAGCGTTGATGAAGGTGCCGCAACCATCGCTGGCTTGTTCGATTCGCCGGATGCGCTGGCAGGCGGCCGCGCCTTGCTGGAAGGCGTCCTCGCGTCAGACGGCGGAGAACAGCCCTTTGCCATTGGCCCGTCCTGGCCCGATCCTACCGCCATCACGCAAGCCTTGTTCCTGCTGCTCGGCCGCGACCACGTCGAGAAACAAGCGCGAGCGTTGTTGACCGCGCGCATGGGCTCACACACGCCGCTAAGCGCTGGCGAGCGATCTGCGCAACTGGCGAAGTTGAGGCGCGAATTGCGCGAGCTGGAAGTGCGCGAAGAGCGCGAAATCCTCAAGGCGGAAGGAAACGGCTTCATCCCTCGACGCGCTGAGGCCGATGCAAAGGTAATTCTTGGAGTGTGGGCAACTGACCTATGACGACCGACTTAACCGCCGAAAACGAACGTCTTCGCATCGAGCTTGCGCACGCTCACGCTGAAATTGCCGCGCATCAACAGAAGCTCGAAGACGTGCGCCGGCTCTGGCTGGATTCGCAGCAGGGCCGGGACCATGAGGCCGCCGTCAAGGTAGAGCGCTCGCGCATTCGATCAATTCAGCAGATGGTGCGGCCCGGCTTCGAAAGACTCGCCGATTCGGCCATCGAAGACGGCTCTACGCTCGAGCAATTTGCGCTGGCCATGATTCGCGAACAAGCCGACCGAGGCATCACGCTTGACGCGATTCGCCGAGACGCGCCGAACCCGGCGCCGCATGCCAGCGCGCCCGATGGCGCCAAGCCGGACGCCGGTAAGTCGTGGGACGCCATTCACGCCAAGATTGCCCCTGGGCGCATGTAGTTGTCGACGGGATTAGCCGGCCAGTGCCCGAGCGTGCAAAACCCCGGCAGCCGCAGCGAATCTCCCGTGACGCGGCAATTCTTCAAAACTGGGAAGGCACCGATGCGCACGAAATCGTTCGATCTGCCGTCACGTTTCCGAGCGCAGTACACCCATGCGCTCGATGCACTTTGCGCGGCAGCCGACAGGCGCATGGTGGCCGATCCGGCAGACTGCCGAAACACCCGCATCGAAGCCGAACAGGCGATCGCCGCGCTACTGGCAACACTGGCGCCCAATCCCGCATGGACGGCTGACGAGATGCAGGCCTTCGAGGATTGGTGCGCCGACCTGATCGCGCAGACTTCGACGCGCAGGCATTGAGAGCGGCTCGCGCTCGACCACAACAACGCCAGTCAGAATTTGCGAGAAAAAGACGCTGGTCAGCGCGCAATCGCGCCTGAGACAATCCGAGCGCGCGCAAAGTGAGTATCGACGGTTGCGAACTAGCGTCCGCGTACGAGCAGCCGAGACTCTCCCTAACCACCAAGCTACTTCGCATGCCCGTATTCATCAGCTATTCGCACAACGACAAGGACTTCGTAGACCGTCTAGCGATGCAGCTAGTACGAAGCAATGTCCACATTTGGCTCGACCGATGGGAATTGTCGGTCGGCGAGTCGATTGTCGAGAGGGTCCAGGAAGCCGTCGACGGTGCCAGTGCCTTGTTGGTGATCTTGTCTAAGGCATCTGTGGAATCAGAGTGGTGCAGAAAGGAGCTTTCAGCAGGGTTGCTTCGAGAGCTTGAGGAAAGACGGGTTGTCGTGATGCCCGTAAGGTTGGATGAGTGCGCTGTACCGATTTTCGCGCGCGGCAAGTTGTTCGCAGATTTCCGCACTGACTTTGATGCGGGATTCAAATCAATTATGGAGGGCATCGCGAAGGTAACCAGCGCGTCGTTGGGTCGCATCAGGGAGACGACTTATCACACCGATTGGTCCATAGACTGGCGCAAGGTCAACGGACGACTCGCGATCACTCTCAACTACGTGCAGATTCCGAACAACGAACCGCACACCTGTCTTACGATTATCGAAATTCTCGCGACACCGGTCGCTACGCGGGTGTTCACGAGGACCACGGAAGCCGAAGGTGTTGGAGCTGCAAAACTTCACGTCGTCAAACTCCTGCTCGACAAGGCTGGCGGACTGCAGCCGCGTTTGGTCGATGAAGCAGAACACGTCACCTTGTTCGAAATGAACGGGCCGCAAAGAGACGAGGCCTATCGAGTCAGGATTAGCGTACGCCGACTAGGTGAGGACAGCGGCCGGGACATACTCGTAAACACCGGGAACGTGATCGCTGGCACTTACAAGCACATGGCCGACGTGCTCCGGAAACGAAAGAACCAGCCGGTGAGGCGGGACTAACGAAGATGCGCGAAGCTGTGGTCCTTGTAAGCCAAGAGCCAAGATTTCGAATGCTCCGCGATCCTGTTAACCTAGGCTTGACGGCGAACGCCCTTGTACGCTCAGGGGATGAAGAATGACCAGCCACCGTATCAAGCTGATCATTGAAGGCTTAGACATCGACGATGGTCATGTTCGCCTTGAAGTGTTCGCGAGCGAGCTTCAAAAACTGCACACAGCGCTTGGCAGAGCCGACGCCCATGTATCCAACGGGAAGCGATGTAGCTTCTTCGCCGTTGTCGGACTCTCACACAGCAGCCCAGCGACGATTGAACTTGAGGCGCGTGTCGCGAGCAATGCTATGCACGACTGTCGTACAAGCGCTCTGAGCTTGCTCGCGGGCGCGATAGAGGCGGTTCAGCGCGGAGAATTCAACGAGAACAGCGATTTTGAACTACTGAACGACATCAAAGAACTCGCGTCGCCTGTTGGCGAAACGCTGAAGGCTGCAAGAATTCTGATTCACGACAAGCAGTATCCGCTAACCGCCACCTTGGCAAATGCAGTCAAGGCGGTCCAGGCAGAGCAGGAGGAGTGCATCACGACTGTCGAGGGCATGTTGGAACGGGTAAACGTCCACGACGAGGCAAACGTCTTCACGATCTTTCCCGACGTTGGCCCGAGCCGCATTAAATGCCGTCTGCCCGAGTACTTGACGGAGAAGGGAATTGGCGCGATTCGACGGCGAGTCGCAGTCAGCGGTGTTGCAAAATTCCGGAAGTTCACGCCCTTCCCACATGAGATTGAGGCCACTCAGATCGAAGTCTATGGCGTTGATGCGCAACTCCCTGGCTGGTACGACTTGCTTGGCTTGGCTCCCGACGCAACAGACGATCTCACATCGGAGGATTTTGTGAGGCAGGTGCGCGATGAGTGGGAATAACCCCATCTTCTATTGGGATACCTGTTTGTTCTTGGCTTGGCTCAAGAATGAGACAAGCCGTCAACCTGGCGAAATGGATGCGATCGCCAGCATGATTGAGCGCTTCCACAAGCGGCAGATCAGCTTGATCACCTCGGTGATTACGATCACCGAAATGACTTCGATCAAGATTCCTGCAGGAACCGAAGGTCAGTTGGAAGATGTTATGCAACGGTCGAATTTCACTCGTCTGGCGGTGGATATCCGCGTTGCGAAGTTGGCGCGAGACATCCGCAACTGGTACTTGGCGCGCGAGGAATACGCCGGCAGAACAGTGAGCTGGCCCGACTCCTTGCACTTGGCAAGCGCGATCTTGTATCGCGCTAAGGAGTTCCATACGTTTGACGGAAAGGACTCAGCGAAGAACAATTCGCTTGGCCTACTCAAACTAAGCGGAAACGTGGGAGGACACCCTCTGATAGTGACCAAGCCACCAGTTCCAGTTCAGGCGCATCTTCCGGGACTTGCCGGGATTCGCAGGTAGATAGTTGCGTGCGCATTCGGCTATCAGTCGCTCGATTTCCCGGCGCTGCGTTACATCCATTGTCGTTCGCGCTGGTCAGTCTTGCTTCCTAGTGGGGCGCGGATTGACCTTGATCAAACCCTCGCGCAGGCCAGTGTCGAGAAGGACTTGCCAATTGTCCCAGACGTCCATTGCTTGCCGGACATTATTGCGTCGGTCATCTCGCATGTCGTCGAGTTCGAGATGCTCTCGAACCTCATCGGGCTTAGGCCCGCCCGATGCTCGGATTTCCAGGATCTTGATAAGAAGGTCACTCGCGTATCCCGCTTGCAGGGGGTATCCGAAGCTGGCATACGTCTTGAACCAATCGGCGACTTCCTTGGCAGTCATGGTGGAACTCAAGTGGCTAATTTCGCCTGATAGCGTACCAGCAAGAGCGATGTCAGGTAGCAGAAATGTCCCGTTTCGTCCGGTCGATTGCACTTACCACGCACTTACGGACCTCGGAAACAACAACGCCCCGTTTCCGGGGCGTCATATGTGCTTGAAACTCAAGCTGAATTGGTCGGGGTGAGAGGATTCGAACCTCCGACTTCTACCTCCCGAAAGTAGCGCTCTACCAGGCTGAGCTACACCCCGATGGGAAGAGCCGCGCAGCATAGTGCGCTCAGGGCGTTCTCGCAACCGGGTCAAGGGTCTGGTTGCGCCTGGGTTCACAGACCTTCTTGAAGGTCACAAGGATCCGCCGCGCAAAAACCTGAATCACAAATCGGACATGCCTTCCGGGGTACCGTTGTTGCCGACACGCAGCAGTTTCAGCGTGTTGGTGCCACCGAGCAGACCGGTATGGTCCCCCGTGGTCACGACGACGCGATCGCCGCCAGTGATTCGGCCCTGAGCATGCAATAACTCCACCGCAAGGCGCGTCGAATGGGTCACGCCGCCGCCCTGAGGATCGAAAGCGACGGGGTATACATCCCGATACAGCGCCATTTTTTGCCGCGCCATCTGGTGGCGGCTCATGGCATAGATTGGAATACGCGAGCGAAAACGCGAGAGCCACTGCGCGGTCGCGCCCGACTCAGTCAGCGCGATGATGGCGCGCACACCAGTTCGGTTGGCGAGTGCCATCGCCGCCATCGCGATGGCCTGGTCGATGCGCTGGATGTCGGTGGGTGCCGACAAATTTCCATCCATGGCCTCGAACTGGCGTTCGGCTGCTTCGCAAATGCTGCGCATCGCTTGCACCGCTTTGTCTGGATGTTTGCCAGATGCGGTTTCTTGCGACAGCATCACCGCGTCGGAACCATCGAGCACCGCGTTCGCAACGTCGAGCACTTCGGCGCGCGTTGGAATGGGTGATTCGACCATCGATTGCAGCATTTGCGTGGCGGTAATCACCACCCGATGCCGCAAGACCGACTCTCGGATGATGCGTTTTTGCAGCCCCGGTAGTTCTGCATAACCGATCTCGACACCCAGGTCGCCGCGGGCCACAAGCACGGCATCCGATGCTTCAATGATTTCGGCTAGATTGTCGATCGCTTCGGCGCGTTCGATCTTGGCGACGAGCGCTGCGGAGGATCCGGCGCCGCGCAGCAATGCGCGGGCTTGATTCATGTCGGCAGCAGTGCGTGGAAACGACACGGCGAGATAGTCGGCTCCCATACGCGCGGCCAATTCGATGTCGCGGCGGTCTTTGTCGCTCAGCGCATCGACACTCAAACCACCACCCAGGCGGTTGATGCCTTTGCGGTCGGACAACCGCCCACCAATCGCGACTTGTGTGTGAATTTCCAAGCCGTCGATACGCTCGACCTTTAAGGCCAGCAACCCGTCATCAAGCAACAGCGTGTCACCGGCACGAACGTCGTTGTGCAGTTGTTTGTAGCTCACGCCAACGCGATGTTGCGTACCCGCTGGCGGTTGGTCGACACAGTCAAGTACGAAAGGCTGACCAGGGATCAGTTCGATCGCACCATCGGCGAAACGTTCGATACGAATCTTTGGTCCTTGCAGATCGGCCAAAATGGCGACCTCGCGACCGAGAGACGCGGCGACTCGGCGCAAGTCCTCAGCGCGCCGCAACTGGTCTTCCGCCGTTCCGTGCGACAAGTTCAGACGGATCACATCCGCACCTGCCTCAAGCACACTCGCCAACATGCCGGATTTGTCAGTGGCCGGACCGAGGGTGGCGATGATTTTCGTACGTCGGGACATGCTTGGCTCCGTGGTCTCCCTATGCGCAATCTAACAGCAACGGCTTGCACCAGTGTGTCGACATTCGATTGTGGTGGACTGCAAAACTGGTCATACCAACTTCTGGCGAGGCTTCGCCTGAGATCGTGAGCATTGTTGGCTTCGTCCGACAGCGTACTTGCCACAGCCCCGCGCGCGCCCTTGATTTAAGGAGGTTTTAAGAGCCAGAGCTGCTCCGAAAAACACTCGACTCATTTGTCGAGTTTAAGGAGACTTCTCGATTCGAAGCATCGGAGGTTCGGGCAAGAGCCAATCGGCAAGTGGACCTGATGGCAAGTCGCCTGTAAGAATGTTCTACGATGACTCCAATCGATCGTTTCCGTCTGGCAGTGCATCCTGGCGAATACGCAACCTGGCCGGAGCGCACGCCGTTGCTGTCAATCGACGGGGCAACGGATCTGGCGATACTGGGTTATTCGTTACGGCATCAATTCGAAGTCGACGGCGAGTTCCTGTTGATCACCGACTTCGATTGCCCGTTTGAGGAGTCCACGTGCATGACGCTCATCGATCGTGACTTGCGCATACGGGCAGAGCGTTCGTTGGCTGTGCCATATGGCAGTTTTCAACTAGAGAAAGTCGAAGTCATCGATTCGCGTTCCTTGGAACTTTGGTTCTATGGCTCAGGAAGCTGGCGCCTCTCTGTCCGCGAACGTTCGCGATGGTCGCTTCGATCGGCATTGAACTTGCGCCGCCGCTGACGCGGCATTGCGAGTTAACGCGTATTCTTTCCCGCTCTCACAAGAAGATCGACCGACCGATGCTGTATCTCTGGACCAAAACGCTTCATATCCTGTTCGTCATGGCCTGGATGGCGGCGTTGTTCTATCTGCCGCGGATTTTGGTGAACCTCGCAGAAGCCGGGGACCAGCCGCAAGTCCGGGAGCGATTGTTGCTGATGGGGCGCAGGCTCTATGGATTCGGGCACGTCATGTTCGGTGTGATGATGCTGTTCGGCCTCTTCCTTTGGATGCACTTCCGCATCGGAGGTGGCTGGGTGCACGCCAAGATCACACTCGTGTTTCTGCTGCTGGCTTACTACATTGCGACCGGGCGGTATCTCAAACGTGCGGCGGCGGGTGGGAAGTTACCAAGCGCCACGTTTTTTCGCTGGTTCAACGAAGCGCCGCTGGCGCTCGCGATTCCGATCATCTATCTGGTTGTGGGCAAACCGTTTTAATGCGCACGTTGTCGCCCAGGCTGAAACCGATCTTGGGGGAAGCGCTGCGGCTCGATGCGGCCAACATCGATGCGCTCTATGGGCTTGAGCCCGTGTTCGAGGTCGGCAGCGATCCGTTGCAACGACCGTTGTCTGATTGGGTGCGCATCGATTGCCCGCACTGTTGGCAATCGTACGAGATCGGCGTCGATCTGACGATCGGCGATCAGCAATTGATCGAAGACTGTCAGCGCTGTTGTCGAGGATTGGCGATCACTGTGACCGTCATCGACGATGGGCGCAGCGCACGAGCCGATACGCAGAAGGCTTTCGATTGACGCGGCGGGTCGTCGTCATCGGTGCCGGACCCGCCGGTTTGATGGCCGCAGAAGCGGCACTCAGTTGCGGTGCGCTCGTCGACGTTTATGAGCAGATGCCGTCGCCTGCGCGTAAATTCCTGATCGCTGGGAAGG
This sequence comes from Lysobacterales bacterium, assembly GCA_022844165.1. GTDB lineage: Bacteria > Pseudomonadota > Gammaproteobacteria > Xanthomonadales > SZUA-5 > JALHMH01. Next base: position 8,235 of record JALHMH010000020.1, on the reverse strand, counting down.
GCGGATTGAATCTGACGCATAGCGAGGCCTTTGAGGCATTCGTTTCTCGCTACGGGCACTCGGCTCACATCGTGCGCGATTGGTTGAAGATGTTTGGTGCCGAGCGCCTGCGTGCCTGGAGTGCGGGGCTAGGGTACCCGACGATCGTTGGCAGCTCCGGCCGAGTGTTCCCGAATGATCTGAGAGCTGGGCCGTTACTGCGCGCATGGCTGCGGCAATTGCGTACGGCGGGCATGCAATTACATGTGGGCTCGCGATGGATTGGTGCGCGCGGCGACATTCTATGCTTCGATCGCTGCGGCGGTGTGATTGAAACCCGTGCCGATGCGGTCATTTTTGCGTTAGGCGGCGGCAGTTGGCGCAAGCTGGGCGCCGATGCCCGCTGGGTTGGCATGTTCGAGGACATGGCAATCGATGTTGCGCCATTGAAGCCGGCGAACGTGGGTTTTGAGCGTAAATGGAGCACTGTGTTTGCCGAGAAATTCGCCGGCGCGCCATTGAAAAACATCGAGTGTCGAATTGGCAATCACAAACGTCGCGGTGAGGCGTTGATCACCCGTTACGGCATCGAAGGTTCGGTGGTCTATGCGTTGGGTGCGATCATCCGCGATGCGCACGAGCGATTGCTGACCGTGGATTTGATGCCTGATCGCACGCTGGCATCGTTGCAATCCGCGCTCGATCGGCCTCGTGGCAAACGGAGCTGGAGCGAGCACGCGCGGCGCTCGGGCGTTGACGCTTTGCGATTGTCGTTGCTGCGCGAGTGTGTACCGCATGCATTCGAGAGCCCGGACTTCATTGCTGGGCACTTGAAAGCGCTGCCGTTGATACTCGGGAATCCGCGTCCCATCGACGAGGCGATCAGCACGGCCGGCGGTGTGCGGTTCAACGAGCTGGATCAACATCTGCAATTGAAAACCAGACCAGGTTGGTACTGCGTCGGCGAAATGCTCGACTGGGAGGCGCCGACCGGTGGCTACTTGTTGACCGCCTGCATGGCGTCCGGCGTCGTTGCAGGGCGACACGCAGCAACCGCTACAAATTGACTACGCCGCGACTTCATCGTCGCTATCGTCCGGCTTCGAAAAGAACAGGAGTCTTTATGCCAACTGCACTCATCACGGGCGCCAGCGGTGGAGTGGGTCGCGCTCTCGCAGCGCGATTGCGCAGCGCCGGTTGGCGTCTGGTGCTGGTGAGCCGCGATGTGTCGAACTTGGATTCGACCGAGCACGACATCGTCGTTCAGTCCGATGTATCCACACCCGGCGGCGCCGATGCAGCGTTGGCGCTGGCCGCTGAACGTGGCGCCGGCGTGCCAGACGCGCTGATCAACTGTGCCGGTAGCACATTGATCGCGCCGCTCGGGCGCGTGACGGCCGATTCGTTGCGCCTTTGTATCGAGGCCAATCTCAATACCGCGTTCTTTGCCACCCAGTCGTATGCGAAGGCAGCGGCATCGACGCAAAAGCCCGGCGCCATCGTGGTGTTCAGCTCCGTGGTTGCCGGGATGGGCGTCAGCAATCATGCCGGGATCGCCGCCGCCAAAGGCGCTGTTGAAGCCTTCGTGCGTTCGGTCGCCGCCGATTTGTCGCATCAGCAGGTGCGCATCAACGCTATCGCACCCGGACTGATGCGTACGCCGTTGACCGAGCGCATGTTGAGCAGCGAGCGCAGTCAACAGAACATTGCCGCGCAGTATCCGTTGGGGCACTTTGGAGAGGCCGTCGACGGGGCAGCTGTAGCGCACTGGCTGATCTCCGACGATGCGCGCTGGATCACCGGACAAGTCATCCATCTCGATGGTGGATTCAGTGCTGTGCGGCCGATGGTCAGGCCGGCGTGACAGTTGCGATTGTCTGGCTGCGGCGCGATCTACGGTTATTCGACAACCCTGCGCTGCATGCGGCTATCCGAGCTGGCCACGCGCCTCTGTTGGTCTACATCCACGCGCCGCAAGAAGACGCCCCGTGGCAACCGGGTGGCGCTGCGCGATGGTGGTTGCATCACAGCTTGTTGGCTCTGAGTTCGGATGTAGAAGAGCGCGGTGGATGTCTGCTGCTGCGGCGCGGTCCGAGCAAGCAGGTGATCGATTCGCTGATCGCGGAATCTGGCGCTGTGGCCGTGTATTGGAATCGTTTGTACGAACCCGCGTCACGGGAGCGCGATTCAGCGATCAAGGCAGACTTAAGGGCACGTGGCATCGATGCACAGAGTTTTGCCGGGCATCTGTTGCGCGAGCCGTTTGCAATCAAGACCGGGGCAGGGGAACCGTATCGCGTGTTTACGCCCTTTTGGCGAAATTTGGCGCAGCGGCTCGATTCGAATGCACCACTGGCGGCACCCACATCATTGCCGCGCATTTCGGTGGATTCTGAATCGCTCGATTCCTGGAAATTGCTGCCATCCATTCGTTGGGATCATGGCTTCAGCGAACGGTTCTCGCCGGGCGAGCGCGGTGCAGCCAAGTCGCTTGATGTTTTTCTGGATAGCGCTTTCGAGCACTACGCCAACGGCCGCGATTTGCCCGACCGCCGCGGGACTTCGGGCTTGTCGCCGCATTTGCATTTCGGCGAAATTTCGCCACGGCGCATCGTGCATCGGCTTACGGCACAGTCGACGCCAGCACAACGCCAACTGGCTGAACCCTATTTGCGAGAGCTGGGATGGCGCGACTTTGCGCATCATCTGATCTATCACTTTCCGCACCTTCCCACCGATCCGATGCAGCGCGCTTTCGAGGCATTCGAATGGGCAGCTATCGACGCGGGTCAGCTGCGCGCATGGCAACAAGGTCGCACCGGCATTCCGATCGTCGATGCAGGCATGCGCGAGCTGTGGCAGACCGGTTGGATGCACAACCGAGTGCGCATGATCGTGGCCAGTTTCTTGACCAAAAATCTCCGCTTTCACTGGTTGGAGGGTGCTCGCTGGTTTTGGGACACGCTCGTGGATGCCGATCTGGCAAACAACACCCAAGGTTGGCAGTGGACCGCTGGCTGTGGTGCCGATGCTGCACCCTACTTTCGTATTTTCAATCCGGTTTCCCAGGGCGAACGCTTTGATGCCAATGGCGCATACGTCAAGCGTTTCGTACCCGAACTGGCAAAACTCCCGGCAAAGGCGATTCACCAGCCCTGGGTGGTCGGCGGTGTGTCCGGTTATCCGCAGCCGATTGTCGATCTCAAATCCACGCGCGAAGCTGCACTCTCCGCGTTTGCACTGATGCGAAGCTCGGGCAGTTGAGGGTGGTGGGCATGCCCAAGGCCACTGTTGCTGACGTGACTGTGCGGATGCGAACCGGCACTATTGAGCTTCGAATCCGTCGCCCATCAATCGGTCTGCGGCGCGTAAGGCGTCGCGATGGAAATGGAAAAAACTCGGGCCGATCGCCTGAATGAGGCCGAGTGCGTCATGGCCAACGCCAGGCACTTCCAAGAATTGATGCGCCACCGGCACTGCGTCCAGGTGTTGATGAAATGCCTGATTCGCAGGCAGGATGGAGTCGAGACTGCCGATGAGTTGGCGAATTGGATAGCCTTGGCGCAGCGCCGCCGCTGACGATTCTGCAATGCGCCATGGACTTTGTGCCTCGAAGATCGCAAGCGAATTGCCGTACACCTGCTGAAGTATCTGCTGACGCAGCGCGATGGGCGCCAGGCCAGGATCATCGGCCAGGAAATCCAACTGCAACGGACCGGCGCCGAGCATGGAAAATGCCGCGAACTTGTCGGCGTGTTTCAAGCCAAATCGGGCCGCACCGTAACCGCCCATACTAAATCCTTCGACCAGCCTGGAGCGCCAGCCACCCTGGGTCCGAAAGCGGGCCTCGATTTCGGGCAGCAGATCTTGAACCACCATCGATTCCACGGGTTGGAGGCCGCTTTCCGCATCGCACCACATCCCGTAGGGCAGGCCGTTGGGGAACACAGCTATCAGCGGCGGGAGATGACCTTGGGCGATTGCCTGGGAGAGCTGTGCGGATATCGGCGCAATGCCGCCAAGCACGCCGCCGGCACCGTGCAAATAAAACAGCACGGGAAACCGGGCGTCCGGATTCTGGTCGTATTCGTCAGGGAGATAGACGTGATAACTGACCTGGGCACCAACGGCTGCGCTGAAAAAAATCTGGCGCGTCACATTGGGTGCACTGACTTGCGAGGTCACCCAGGCCGGTGCCTGAGCGCACGCAACCCAGGGCCATGAGCACAAGATGATCAGCCAGAGCAAGGCAATCCTTGCTCTGGCGTGTTGACTCAGTGTTCGTTTTCGCATGTTGAACTTCCACCGTTGCGAAGGCCAACAACGATGCGCGCCAGTTTTGGTTGACGCGATCTGGCAGTGCCCCTGGGCCCGAAACGCGCCGCCGATCAATGAATCAATCGTTGGCGATCTGCATGGGTCGGCCGTCTCAGCGCCTTCGACCTGCGGACAAAAGTCTCCGGACGAGGCTTCGCCTCAGGCCGAGGAGCATTGTGGGCTTCGTTTGGTAGCGTGTTTGCAAAAACGATCATGGCCAAAAGCGACCCGCAAAAACGAAGGCAATCCGAATTTCGCGGGAAACGCCGTCTTTCCTGACCTCATCAGGCGATTTCGATTGCGACTGCCGTTGCTTCGCCGCCGCCAATGCACAGGCTCGCCACGCCACGTTTGCCGCCGCGATCCTTGAGGGCATGAATCAGGGTTACGATCAACCGCGCGCCACTGGCGCCGATCGGATGCCCGAGCGCACAGGCGCCGCCATTGACGTTAACTTTCGCGTGATCAATACCAAGTTCGCGAATCGGGGCCATTGCCACAACAGCAAAGGCTTCGTTGATCTCAAACAGATCGACATCGCCAACGCTCCAACCAGCCTTGGCGAGTACTTTCTGGATGGCGCCCACCGGCGCTGTGGTGAACCACTCGGGCTCCTGGGCGTGTGTGGCATGCGCGACAATTCTTGCCAGCGGTGCCAAACCCTTGGCGCTGGCGACGTCACTGCGTGTGATCACCAGCGCAGCCGCGCCGTCGGAAATCTTCGACGAGCTGGCGGCAGTCACCGTCCCATCCTTCTTGAACGCTGGGCGCAAGCTGCTGATCTTGCCGATGTCGCAAGCAGGCGGCTCTTCGTCGGCACTGATCACAACATCGCCTTTGCGCCCGGCGACAGTGACCGGCGCAATTTCGGCGGCAAACTTGCCATTGGCTTGTGCGGCGAGCGCCCGGCGCACGGACTCTGCTGAAAACGCGTCTTGTTCTTCTCGCGTAAAGGTGTATTTACCGGCACAAAGTTCCGCGAACTCGCCCATAGCTTTACGGTCGGCGGCGTTTTGCAGGCCGTCCAGCGCCATATGGTCGAGCACTTCGGAGTGGCCAAAGCGGTAACCGAACCGCGCTTTGCCCAACAAGTACGGCGCGCGCGTCATCGATTCCATGCCGCCGGCCACGACGATGTCAGCGCTGCCGGCCAACAGCAAATCGTGCGCCAGCATCGCGGCTTTCATTCCCGAGCCGCAGACCTTGTTGATCGTCGTGCAGCCGGTACCGACGGGCACGCCGGATTTCAGGGCAGCCTGCCGGGCCGGCGCCTGGCCAAGGCCAGCCGGCAGGACGCAACCCATGATGACTTCGGAGACATCGTCGACACCGACACCCGACTGCTCAAGTGCAGCCTTGATCGCCGTTGCGCCCAGATCGGGCGAGGCCACTTCGGCGTAGACGCCGTTGAACGAACCGATGGCGGTGCGTTTGGCACCTACGATGACGACGTTGGTCATAACAGCTCTCCAGGGACGAATCCGCGAAGTATAGCGGCCGATCGATCAATCTTCGGCGAGCACGACAATCCTGTCGTTGCGGTCGAATTTGGCCATCTCGTCTTCGCGCGGGTTGAGCCTTCCGCCATCACCGCGGGCGCTATCGCTGTATTTCTTCCGCCAGAACAACACACGCTCATTGCAGCTTGCGGTCGCTGGCGATGTAGGCGGCAAGTTCGCCGCGGGGTGGCCCGTGGATTGTTGCGTCGTAGCGGCTATGTCTGGATTCGTCTGCCGAGGACGTTCTACCCGCCAACAATCGTGTCGCACGGATGCCTAACTCTTCGGGTTCACTCAGCGGCGACTGCATCGCAAACGCGAGGGTGCCATGGGCCAGCGGCTTCAATGTGTGCTGCCCCCACAGCATGCGTTGCCCCCAGGTGACGCTACCGCTGCTCTCATTCCATGTCGGCGCAAATTGTCCCTGACTGAACTGAGGTTGGCCGCTGCTGTTCAATGTCGCCACCGTTGTCGCCAGTTCCGCAGTATTGCCCAGCGTAAGGTGCCCGGGTTCAAAGCCGACGCGAACGAACCACGCAGTTTTACTCGCCAGATCAACCTTTTCGTGAACCACCCAGCCGACTTCTCCGTTCATCGGCGCCAACTTCAGCAGAGCGGCTAACGTCTGGGTTTGATCGACTGAAATGAACCGGTATCGCGCCGGGAGTTTCAGCGTTGCGTCAGCGATTGCCAGTTCTATTGTTCCAGGCACAGGCGCAAGCGCCGCGACGGCCTGCTGCATCTGATTTGCGAGTTCGGCTTCCTGTTGCGCAAGCGCCGCAGCGCGTTGCTCGGATTCTGGATCGACAGGCGCCGTTTGATGTTGTGCTTCGGCGTCTGCTGCTTTTTGTGATGCCCCCTGCGACGCACGCAAAGCAACCAGACCAGGCAGGTTTTCGACGTCTGGCGAGCGGCCCTCCAGATGCGCTCTGACGTACTCAGATGCAATCTCCTGATCGAGCGCATCCGCAGCGGCTGGGTCAGTTTCCCGCAGCGTTTCGATGGCGCCAAGCGCATCGACGGTTGGATCATTGCTAACCTTGTAGACGCTCCCGCCGACCGAAAGCGCCAGCAGAAAAAAGGGCAGGCGAATGTCGCGGCCCGAAACGCCCCAGTTCTGGATCAGCGGGATGATGGCGAGGGGCCAGATGAACACGATCAGTAGCGCCATCAGTGGACTATCGCGCCTGACAATCAGGACAATCCAGATGATGAACACCAAAGAGACAACGGACATGCTCAGCCACTGCATCATGGCCGCTTGCTCGCACTCTTGATGGAAGCCCGGGGAACGTCCAGTTCAGCCCGCCCGCCGTGTAAACGTGTGACGATGGTCACGGTGCTGGCGCTGACCGCGCGGATGGTGCCGCGACGTTCTCGACCGGTATCGAGCACAAAGCTGACCTCTTGACCGATGTGCTTGCCCAGGTCATTCAATGGCACTGCCAGCACGGTGGGCGCCACCCGCTGCACTAACGGGGCCGGGGCTTCAATGATGCGCACACCTTGCATGTGACGCTCGATCCACGCTTCGTCGTCGAGCGCAAACGCGGGCGCCCCTACGATGAGAACCAGCCAGAGAAAGGGAGTCTTGGTCATTGACGATTTGCGAATGGTCACAGATGAAAACCATAGCGCAAGTCAGGGACGGTTTGAATCACCTTTGCGAACCAAAGGCCAAGGGATCCCATCAATGCACCACCGCAATCCGCCATTCCAATCGATCCAGGGAGCGGTCTGAATAACCGTAGCGGGCGGGTCGAGAGCAAGGCGCACCGCGCGCAGGAACCGAAGTGGACATAGATGAAGCGGTCTTTCGAGCGGCATGCCGCGAGCCGCTGAACGCCGCGCAACTTGTTGCGTGGCCGGGGAGCGAGCACGGAGCAACGCAGCTGGCGACCCGCGCAGTAGGTTATTCAAACCGCTCCAAGGGACTGCATGGTGTGACCCGTGTCGCTCATGTCGCGAACTTTGCGCAGGAGCTTCTTGCTTGTGCGCGAGAAGTGCTTCAATGAGCATCACTACACGTCTATGGGTTCTTCTCTAGACTGAAGCGCTTCTCCTGTCCGGCTCCCTCCCGCATGTCTTTGATCCGTATTCGCGGCGCGCGCACGCACAACTTGAAGAACATTGCGCTCGATCTGCCGCGAGACAAGCTGATCGTGATCACAGGCCTGTCGGGTTCTGGCAAGAGCTCGCTGGCGTTCGACACCATTTATGCCGAAGGCCAACGGCGTTACGTTGAGTCGTTGAGCTCCTATGCGCGCCAGTTCTTGTCGATGATGGAGAAGCCCGACGTCGACACGATTGAGGGTCTGTCGCCGGCGATTTCGATTGAACAGAAATCCACCTCGCACAATCCTCGCTCGACGGTCGGTACGGTGACCGAGATTTATGACTACCTGCGCTTGCTGTATGCGCGCGTCGGCGTGCCGCATTG